>NZ_JBFTIL010000001.1:0-581420 GCF_056394745.1 Paenarthrobacter sp. 10N417 | reverse complement strand
GCGCAGGTACTGGGTGATCGTGATCAAATCACACCCGGCCGCGTGAAGATCGCGGAGGGCTTCGGAGATTTCCTCGCGGGTTTCGCCCATGCCCAGGATCAGGTTGGACTTGGTCACCATGCCCAGGTCCCGGCCCTGGGTGATGACATCCAGGGAGCGTTCGTACCGGAACGCCGGGCGGATCCTCTTGAAGATCCTGGGCACGGTCTCGACGTTGTGCGCGAACACCTCGGGCTTGGAATCGCAGATCGCCGCGATGTGTTCGGGTTTGCCGGAGAAATCCGGGATCAGCAACTCCACCCCGGTGCCGGGGTTCAGTTCGTGGATTTTGCGGACGGTTTCGGCGTACAGCCAGACACCTTCATCGGCGAGGTCATCACGGGCCACTCCGGTGACCGTGGCGTAGCGCAGCTGCATGGCCTGCACGGAGCGGGCCACCTTGGTGGGTTCGAACATGTCCACCGGGGAGGGTTTGCCGGTATCGATCTGGCAGAAATCACAGCGCCGGGTGCATTCGGACCCGCCGATCAGGAACGTCGCTTCCTTGTCTTCCCAGCACTCGAAAATGTTCGGGCAGCCGGCCTCTTCACAAACCGTGTGCAGGCCTTCCTTCTTCACCAGGTTCTTCAACCCGACGAACTCCGGGCCCATCTGGACCTTGGCCTTGATCCACTCGGGCTTGCGTTCAACCGGGACAGCCGAGTTACGCTGCTCAACGCGCAGCAACTTACGGCCTTCAGGTGCCAGGGTCACTGGAGTGCTCCTTCTGGGGTGGAAACGAGTGCTTCTTCATGCTTGCGGAACTCTTCCACGAAGCGGTCAACGATGTCGGCCGGGTTGATGGTCCGGCCAGTCTCCAGCGACATGGTGGTGACGCTGGCGTCGGTGATTCCGCACGCGATGATCTGCGCATAGGGCGCGAGGTCGTTGCTGCAGTTGATGGCAACACCATGCATGGTGACACCCTCAAGGACGCGGATGCCTATCGCGGCAATCTTGCGGTCCGGTCCCTTGTCATCGGCGAGGATCCATACGCCTGCCCGGCCCTTCACCGTGACTGCCGGGATTCCATAGTCCGTCATGACGGCGATCATGATGGCTTCGAGGCGCTCCACATAGTCCCGGATTCCCGCACGGTTCTTGAGCTTGAGGATCGGATAGGCAATGAGTTGTCCCGGGCCGTGCCACGTTAACTTGCCACCACGATCCACGGGAACAACGGGGGTGCCGTCAAAGGGGCGTTCGTGGTCTTCGGTGAGCTTGCCTGCCGTGTAGACGGCGGAGTGCTCAAGGAGCAGGACGGTGCTGTTTTTCTCGCCGGCAACAACTTTGTTGTGGATCTCGCGCTGTAGGTCCCAGCCCTGCACGTAGTCAACGAAATCCGGGGCAAGACCCAGTTGTGAAAACTCAAGAGTCATGGGTTCAAGCTTAGACCCAGCAGGTCACTCACCATGATTTTGTGGTGAACCTCTCAGTCGCATCCGTCAGCGTGGCTTTCGTACCCCGCAAGCTGGTGCTGCCTGTGGATAACTTCTGCGGGAAATCCGATCATCCGGTAGACCTTGGATATGGAAACTACTGACGATCCTGCCCCCTCGGTCCCGCACATTCCGGGATACACGCCATTACGCCTACTGGGTAGCGGTGGCTCGTCGACAGTCTGGCTTGCCAGCAGGGACAAGGACGGTGCCCGCTTCGCCATCAAGTGCATCATGGGAGGGCCCGGCAAGGATTCCCGTGGGTCGGCCGGACCAGACTCCCAACATGGCTTGCGTGAGGGGCGGATCCTGTCCGGGCTCGAGCACGAGCACCTTATCCGACTCCACGATGTGATGGACCTGCCGGGAGTGGGGACGGGCAGTGTTGGGCTCGTCATGGACTTTGCCGCAGGAGGTTCCCTTGCGAATCTGGTGGGTGGCCGACGCAAGCTTGGAATCGGTGAAGCGGTGACGATTCTGACCCCTGTTGCCCAGGTCTTGGCTTACCTGCATGCCCAGGGAACGGCCCATGGGGATATTTCCCCGGGCAACGTCCTGTTTACGGCACAGGGGAAGCCCCTGGTGACAGACCTTGGCGTGGCGGGTGTTGTGGGTGAGGAGAATCAAAGCCTCGACGTCGGCACGGACGGCTTCGTTGATCCTTCTATTGCCGCGCGGGGTGACGGAGCCGGAGAAGCTTTGCAGCCGGAACGGGATGTCTATTCGCTGGCCGCGCTTGGCTGGTATTGCTTGACAGGCATGGCGCCGGAAATCGCCAAGCACCGCCCACCGCTGCCTCTCTTGGTTCCCGATGTCCCCAAAGGGCTCGCCGCTGCCCTTGAGGCGGGACTGGATCCCGATCCGCGGGCGCGTCCCACGGCCCGGGAGTTGGGAACAGCGATTTATCGCAGCGCGGCCGCGGAGCCCGTGGATCTGGCTGGGTCCGTCCATTCTTCCGTGATTCCGGAGTTGCTGACGCGCCGGCAGGCTGGGGGACGACCCCAGCGCAGGAGTCCACTGAGCAGGAGTCCAGTGCGCAGGAGTCGACTGAGCAGGAGTCGACTGAGCAGGAGTCCGCTGAGCAGGAGTCCACTGGCCGGGGCTGTGTTGCGGCTTCCGCCCTTGCGGACAGCAAGGACTCCGCGTCCCGAACGCCGAACCCGAACAAGACAACCTCAGCGGAGAACTAAACCGCAGGGTGGGCCACGTTCCAGCATCCGAGTGGGGTTCCTGGTGGCTGCGGGAGTGTCGGTCGGGGCGGTTGGGTTTGCTATCTGGCTGGGAATCCAGGAACCCGCGTCTGGTTTGACGTCCGTAGTAGATCCAGGGACGACGACCGTAGTCACGGAAGCTGCCCAAGCCACTCAAGCCGCCCAGCCCATTCCGGACGCACTCTTGGACGCGCTGCACTCTGAGGATCCGGCAATCGCCATGCCCGCGTTATCGGCGGTGCGCGACATGGCGCTGGGACTGGATCGTCTTGAATTGCTGGCAACCGTCAACGCTGCAGGCTCAGCTGCCCATGCGGCAGATGAGACGTTGAAGCAGCAATTAAGAGCTGACGGTATCCGCTTTGCCGGGCTCACCACCACCTTGGACAGCGTTTCGGTGTTGGGCCCACACGAGGTTGATCGCGCAGTCGTTGCCCTGACCGCAACGACCTCAAGTTACGAGGAGCGCGACGCATCGGATCGCTTGGTGAAGTCCCAGCCCGCCGGGGAGCGCCAGCAGCTGCGCCTCATCCTTGTCAGATTGGCAGGGCAGTGGAGCATCTCGGAGATTCTCGGTCCCGGTTAGCCGTACTGCCATGGGACGTTCTTTGGCGTGAGTGGGTCTGGGATGCGGTTCGATTCAGCGGGAATGCTTGCTCGTCAGCCACTCCATGGCTTCATCGAGCCCCGGGTGTTGCCACTGAAAACCGGCGGCGGCAAGCTTGGCTGGTTCCATCCTTTGGTTTGCCAGGACGAGCTCGTCAGCAAGCTTGCCAAGGACAAGCCGGAGGACGGGACGTGGGACGCGTAAGAAGGCAGGACGATGGAACGCTTTCGCGAGCCGCCTCACAATGGCGCTAACGTCCGCGCTTTCCGGGGCGCACACATTGACCGCACCTTCCAGATCGGACTTGAGGAGGAACGCGAGTGCAGCGGCTTCGTCGGCAAGGGTGATCCACGGCCAGTATTGTCGCCCGTTTCCGAAGGGTCCGCCAAGCCCAAGCCTGAGCAGTGGAAGCATTGGGCCCAATGCGCCACCGGAAGTGCTGAGCACCACTCCGGTCCTTGGTGTCACTACCCTCACGCTGGCTGGAGCGGTTCTGGCAGTCTGCTCCCATTCAACGCAGAGCGGTCCCAGCACTCCCGCGCCTGGACCGGAGTCCTCGCGGAGCACGCCGTCCCGGGAGGCGCCGTAGTAGCCGGACGCTGACTGGCTGACGAAAGACAATGCCGGCTGGCCCAGGCGACGCATGGCCGCAGTGAGTGTCCGGGTTGGCTGAAGGCGTGAGTCACGAATGACACTGATTCTGTGCTTGGTCCAAGGCCGGTCGCCGATGCCGGCGCCGGACAAGTTGACCACCGCATCTGCGCCTTCCAGGATTGCCTCGTCCAGGACTCCAGCAACTGGATCCCATGTCCTTTCGTCGTCAGTCTTTGCAGGCCGACGAACCAGCCGGATGACCTCGTCACCAGCACTTTTTAACTGCTCGGACAATGCCGTCCCAATCATTCCTGAGGCTCCGGACATCACGATTCGCATGACCCATCTCACCACGACCCCAGCATGAGGCAGAAACAGGTGCGAAGCGCGGGGCGGGTCCCTCTTGACACCGCGCCTCTTGACTATGATCGAACAATGACCTCCTCCAGCTACCTCCGTTTCCCGCATGTCCATGGCGAATTGGTCACGTTCGTGGCCGAAGATGACATCTGGATCGCCCCCGTCTCCGGTGGCCGGGCCTGGCGTGTTTCCTCCCAGCAAATGCCGGCCAGGAACCCACGCTTCACTCCCGATGGCAAGCGGCTGGTGTGGACTGCTGTTGTTGGTACCTCACCGGAAGTTGTCACCGCGGACGTCGACGGCGGCGGGTACAAGCAGCTGAGCTACTTTGGACACACCACAACCCGGGTCAAGGGTTTCACGCCCGCTGGAAACGTCCTGGTGACCAGCGCGTTCCAGCAGTCCGAGAGCCGCCACACCTATGCCTATAGCCTCCCCCTGGACGGAGGTGCCGCCGTCGAACTTCCTTTCGGACCGGTGGAGGCTGTTGCGTATGGACCCGAAATCGGTGACGAGAAGCCAGTGGTCTTGGCGAGCGTCCTTTCCCGCGAACCGGCTTGGTGGAAGCGCTACCGTGGCGGCACCGCCGGCAAGTTGTGGATCGACGCAGACGGCAATGGTGAGTTCGAGCGCTTGATCCCCGAAATTGAGGGCAACCTGACTGACCCGCTGTGGATCCAGGGGCGCATCGCCTTCGTCTCAGACCACGAAGGCTACGGAAACCTCTACTCCGTCCTTCCTGACGGATCAGGATTGCGTCGCCACACGGACCATGAAGATTTCTATGTTCGGCACGCCAGTTCCGATGGTCAGCGGATTATTTTCGAATCTGCCGGTGAACTCTGGATCCTGCCCTCGTTGGACGCCGACGCTGAAGCCGTGAAGCTGGAGATCACGCTGGGTTCTGCATCACCGGCGCGGCGCCCCGCCCCGCTGAAAGCGTCTGCGCATCTGGGCGACGTTTTTCCGAATACTGCAGGAACGGCCAGCGCGGTCGAGTCACATGGCACCATCCATTGGCTCCGCCATAAGGACGGGCCCTCGCGAGTAGTCGAAGCGACGCCGGGTGTCCGGGCCCGCCTCCCGCGTCCGCTGACGGATGGTCGTATCGCTTATGTGGCTGACCATGGGGGAGTGGAGGCTTTGTACGTCAAGCGCATCGCCGCACGCTTGTCCGGAGTTGTTGAGGTGCCGAAGGCGGCGGAACCTGCCGTTGCTTCCAGTGAAGCCGATGGACTCCCCAAGCCGGTCTCGGCATCCAACGTCCTGGGACAAGGTTCCACCGCAAACCAGCCAGCCAACCAGTCCATGGATACGGTCCAAGCGGCCGCACCCTCCGACGAAGCCGCCCAAGCCGAACCGTCACCAGACACAGTGGGGGGAACGGCGATACCTGTCGCATCCACAGGAGATGATCAAGCGGACGATCTCCGGCTGGACTTCTCCGCACCTACAAGGACGAGCGCGCTGGAGGCCAGCCCGGATGGCCGTTGGCTCGCCATCGGCACGTCTTTTGGCGACGTTTTCGTAGCCGACACCACGTCCGGGACATTGACTCGTTTGGTCAGTATTGGCGAAGGCAGCGTCGATCAGTTGTCGTGGTCGGCTGATTCGCAGTGGCTTGCCTGGTCTGAGCCCGTGACGTCCTTCGGTTCCCGCAGCAAACTTCGGCTGGCACGGCCTTCGGCATCCGACGCCGACATTATCGATGCCACCGACGGCCGCTTCTGCGATGAATCACCCAGATTCACCCCGGATGGGAAATTCCTGGCCTTCCTGTCCAACCGGAGCTTCGACCCCGTCTATGACGGCCATTCTTTCGACCTTTCCTTCCCGAGCCCCATCAAGCCGTACCTGCTGGCCCTGGCCGCTGATACGCCGTCTCCTTTCGGTCCGTCCGTGGACACCCTTGAGGATGCTCCGCCCACAACAGCAAAGCCCGACGACGGCGATGCGCCAGTTGTACGCGTGGATGCCGAAGGCCTTGCACACCGCGTCATTACGGTTCCCGTGCCACAGGGAAACTACTCCGGACTCGCTGCCGGGGACGGGGCGCTGCTGTGGCTTGACACTGAGCTATCCGGTGTTATCGGCGAAGGGAAGGGCACTCTGCAGGATAAGAAGACAGCCCCCTCCCTGGTGCGCTTTGACCTTGCCAAGCGCAAGGAAACCACCCTCGTCGCTGCTGTGGACAGCTACCGGTTGTCTGGTGATCGCAAGACGGTTGTCTATGTCCTTGATAAGCAGATCGTGTCAGTTCCGTCAGACAGCAAGGTGGACGAAGAATCCGGGGAATTGGTCAAAGTGGACCTGAACAGGATCCGCGTGATCCTGGACCCCGTGGCTGCCTGGGGCCAGGCCTTCGATGAAGCATGGCGCTTGCAGAGGGACTTCTTCTGGGCTCCGGACATGGCTGGCCAGGACTGGGACTCCGTCTACAAACGCTACCGTCCGATCGTGGAACGGCTGGGGTCTCATGATGACCTTGTGGACCTGTTGTGGGAGATCCATGGCGAACTGGGGACCTCTCATGCCTATGTGCGGCCGGCCGCTGTGACTGAACCTGGTCGTAATGGTCAAGGCAGGCTTGGCGCGGAGTTGCAGCTCGGCAGCAAAGGCTGGGAGATAGCCAGGATCCTGGCTGGAGAGTCTTCCGATCCCCTCGCAACTTCGCCCTTAACGCGTCCCGGCGCAGATGCCAAGGTGGGCGACGTCCTCCTGGCGATTGACGGCGTCGAGCTTTCCGCGGCGCTGACGCCCGCCATGCAATTGGTGGGTGCAGCGGGGAGAACCGTTGAATTGACACTCTTGAATGGCGAAGGACATGGTGGAGCTGCGGGTGCCCAGCGGCGGGTTGCCGTAGTCCCCATCCGTGACGAGGAGCGGTTACGCTATCAGGACTGGGTCCGCGCCAACCGGCGCACGGTCCGTGAGGCATCCGGTGATAAATTCGGCTACCTGCACATCCCGGACATGATGGCCAATGGTTGGGCCCAGTTGCATCGTGACCTCGATACAGAAACCGCCCTGGACGGGTTGATCGTAGACGTGCGGCGTAACCGTGGCGGCCACACCTCACAGCTCGTGGCCGAGCTCATTGGCCGGAAGGTCACTGGGTGGAGTATGCCGCGTGGCGAGAAGCCACGGACTTATCCCCACCATGCTCCCCGGGGTCCAGTGATTATCCTGGCAGACGAATTTGCCGGATCAGATGGCGACATCATCACCCAAGTGTCCAAACTGAGGGGCATCGGCCCTGTCATTGGGGTACGGACATGGGGCGGCGTGGTGGGCATTGACAACCGCTTTGCCCTGGCTGACGGTACCGGCGTGACCCAGCCCCGCTATGCCACATGGTTTGGCGGTGGGATCGGCTGGGATGTTGAAAACCGTGGTGTGGAGCCGGACATCGAGGTGCTCTTCCCGCCCCACGCCTATGCAGCAGGCAGCGATCCGCAACTCGAGTATGGCATTGGTGCCCTCAAGGAGATGATCCAGGAGCTACCTACTGACCGCCCGCCGTTGCGTGAAGGCTACCGCCAGGTGCGGCCAGCGCCGTTGCCCGCCCGCCCGCAAGAGGGCTAGCAGCAGGTGAGCGCAGAAGAGCCCCGCCGCTCCCCTCAGGGGAGTGGCGGGGCTCTTTTGCGCTTTGAAGGGTATTACTGCGCGAGGGTGGCATCCAAGGTGATTTCGATGCTGGCCAGTGCACCGGAAACGGGGCAGCCCGTCTTTGCGTCTTCGGAAATACGGCGGAAGTCCGCTTCGGACAGGCCCGGAACCTTCGCGGTCATGGTCAGGTGGCTGCCCGTGATGCCTGTGCCGGGAACGAAGGTAACGTCGGCCTTGGTCTGAACTTCTTCAGCTGTGAATCCCTCGCCGGCAAGTGCGTGGCTGAACGCCATGGAGAAGCATGCAGAGTGGGCTGCAGCAATCAATTCTTCGGGGCTGGTCTTGCCACCGGACTGCTCGGTGCGTGCCTTCCAGGTGACATCGAACGTGCCCAGGCCTGAGCTGTCCAGCGTCGTGTTTCCAGCGCCATCGATCAGGTTGCCGTTCCAAACCGTGTGTGCGGTGCGTGTTGCTGCCATGTCCACTCCTTGGGGTCGTTTGTGTGTCGGCAACCAGCCATCGCCGGATGCCACCGGGATCAATCCTATGGATTTGCCGGCTGCGCTGCACTGTCATTCCGCTGTCAGTGGATTGTGACCCCGGACCTGCGTTGACAAAGCAGCCGACCCGCCTGGCGAAGGCGGACCGGCTGCTGCGACGTGCGCTTAGTTCCAGAGCGTGGCAATGGCGATGTTCACCAGGGCCAGTCCACCAACGCCGTGAGCCAAACCGGTGGAAACAGGTTCGCCCTTCTTGACCTTGCGGGAGCCGATCACCGCTAGAACAGCAACGGCCACGCCGATGGCGAATTTGATGCCGAGCTTGAAGTAGTTGGGATGGGCATCCGGCATGAGGGGCAGGAGGCCCATCATGGCAATGCCTGTAAGCAACTGCAGGAATGCGCCGTCCCGCTGGCGGGGGTGGACGGTGGGCGTCTTGATGGTGGCGATCCAGTAGCCCACAATCATGGCTGCGCCGACGATGTGCAAGAACAGCAGGATGTTGAAGAGAATACTCATGGCCCCAGCTTATCCAGTTGGTTCTACGTCCTGTAGCAAAGCCACGCTTAGTAGACGAACAGCGCCGCGGACAAATGGTGTGGGACAACGAAACGGGGCAGGCTACCGGGTTTCCCCGGAGCCTGCCCCGCCTGGTTGAGTAGAGCACCCTCCGTGAGGAGGGTCTGCTAACGCTTGGGCTTAGAGACCAAGATCTGCTTCGAAAGCACCTTCCTCAAGGCGGGCCTTGAGGGTCTGGAGGAAGCGGCCAGCGTCCGCGCCGTCCACCAGGCGGTGGTCGTACGTCAGAGACAGGTACATCATGGAGCGGATGGCAATCGAGTCGTCGCCGTTTTCGTCGGCCACCACCACTGCGCGCTTGACAATTGCGCCGGTGCCCAGGATGCCTACCTGCGGCTGGTTGATGATCGGGGTGTCGAACAGGGCGCCAACTGAACCGATGTTGGTGATGCTGAATGTGCCACCGGACAGCTCATCCGGGCCGATCTTGCCATCGCGGGTGCGTCCTGCGACGTCGGCGATCTTACCGGCGAGGCCTGCAAGGTTGAGGTTGCCGGCGTCGGAGATGACCGGCACCAGCAGGCCCTTATCGGTATCTACCGCAATGGCGAGGTGTTCGGCGTTGTGGTAGGTGATTTCCTGCTTGGACTCGTCGTAGGCAGCGTTCAGCTTGGGGTGCTGCTTCAGTGCCTCCGCCACAGCTTTGGCGATGAACGGCAGGAACGTCAGCTTCACACCGTTCTGGGCCTGGAACGAGTTCTTGGCCTTGAGGCGGAGCTTGGCGATCTTGGTCATGTCGACCTCGTGCACCTGGGTGAGCTGGGTGGAGATTTCCAGCGACTCGCGCATACGGCGGGCGATGACCTGGCGGATACGCGGAGCCTTCTCCGTGGTGCCTCGCAGGGAGGAAGCAACAACGGGTGCCGCAGCCTTGGCGGCAGGAGCGGCAGCAGGAGCCGCGGCCGGCGCTGCTGCGGCGGCTTGCTTGGCTTCGGCAGCGGCAAGGACATCCTGCTTGCGGATGCGGCCACCGACGCCGGTGCCGGACACGGATGCGATGTCCACGCCCTGCTGGTTTGCCAGCTTGCGTACCAGCGGAGTGACGTAACCAGACTCGGAGGACGAGCCGGCTTCTGCCGGCGCGGCAGCCGGAGCCGGCGCAGCCGCAGTTGCCGGTGCCGGTGCGGGTGCGGGGGCGGCAGCAGGTGCCGGTGCGGCTGCGGGTGCGGGTGCGGGGGCGGCTGCGGGTGCAGCAGCGGGAGCCGGTGCGGCCGGAGCTTCAGCGGCAGGAGCGGCGGGCGCCGGAGCCGGAGCGGGGGCTGCCGCGCCGGAGCCGATAACAGCCAGAACCGATCCAACTTCGGCGGTTTCGTCTTCGTTGACGCGAATTTCCTGCAAGGTGCCTGCAACCGGGGAAGGAATCTCGGTATCGACCTTGTCAGTGGAAACCTCAAGAAGCGGCTCATCCACCTCCACGGTGTCGCCAATAGCCTTGAGCCAGCGGGTGACGGTGCCTTCGGTAACGCTCTCGCCCAAGGCGGGCAGGGTTACTTCGTGGCCTTCGCCACCGGAGGCGGCGGGAGCTTCAGCCTGGGTTTCCCCAGCAGCCGGGGCGGCGGGAGCCTCTTCGGCGGGAGCAGCCTGCTCGGCAGCAGCGGGTGCTTCCTGAGCGGCGGGTGCTTCCTCAGCAGGCGGTGCGGCGGAGCCGGAGCCGTCGCCAATGCGTACCAAGGGGGCGCCAACCTCTGCTGTCTCGTCTTCAGCAACGAGGATTTCTTCGATGACGCCTGCGATCGGAGAAGGGATTTCGGTGTCTACTTTGTCGGTGGAAACCTCGAGCAGCGGCTCGTCGATCTCTACCCGGTCACCAACCTGCTTGAGCCAGCGTGTGACGGTTCCTTCGGTGACACTCTCACCGAGGGCGGGCAAGTTAACGGATTCAGACATGTCGTCCCCGTTCTCCTTATTGATCTTTTGTGCGGATGAATTCTGCTGGTCCGGACAAGGTGCATGCGGCAGATTCCGCGGCATGCACCCTGTCCGTTTGTCTTGGGTAAAGACTTAGCCGTGGAGCGGCTTGCCCGCGAGGGCGAGGTGGGCTTCGCCCAGGGTTTCGTTCTGGGTGGGGTGGGCGTGGACCAGCTGGGCCACGTCTTCCGGGTAGGCTTCCCAGTTCACGATGAGCTGCGCTTCACCGATCTGCTCACCCATTCGTGAACCGATCATGTGAATGCCCACAACGGGGCCGTCCTTCTGGCGGACAACCTTGACGATGCCACCGGTACCGAGGATGGAACTCTTGCCGTTGCCAGCCAGGTTGTACTCCTGCGTCTGGACTTGGTCGTCGCCGAACTTTTCCTTGGCGCCCTTTTCCGTGTAGCCGACTGTAGCGATCTCAGGCTCGCAGAACGTGACCTTGGGGATATTGACGTCTTCGACAATGGCGGGGTTCAGGCCGGCGATTTCCTCGGCGACGAAAATACCCTGCTGGTAGCCGCGGTGCGCGAGCTGGACGCCGGGGACGATGTCGCCCACTGCGTAGATGTTGCCAACGCCTGTGTGGAGGCGCTCATTGGTGATGACGAAGCCGCGGTCAAGGGTGATGCCGGCTTCTTCGTAGCCCAGGTTGGCAGTCACAGGGCCGCGGCCGACAGCCACGAGCAGGAGCTCCGCTTCGAACGTCTGGCCGTCCACCAAGGTGACCTTGACGCCGTCGTTGTTCTGCTCCACGCCCTGGAAGAAGACGCCGGTGCTGAACTTGATGCCGCGCTTCTTGAAGGCACGCTCAAGGTTCTTCACGATCGATGCGTCCTCGTTGGGAACCAGGGAGGGCAGCCCTTCGATGATGGTGACGTCCACGCCGAAGGACTTCCACACGGAAGCGAACTCGACGCCGATCACGCCGCCGCCCAGGACGATGACGCTCTTGGGGATGTATTCCATGGTGAGGGCTTCATCCGAGGTGATCACCCTGCCGCCGATTTCCAGGCCTGGAAGGGAGCGCGAGTATGAACCGGTTGCAAGGACAATGTTCTTGCCTGTGTAGGCCGTGCCGTTGACGACGATGGTGTTGTTGCCCTGGAGCTTGCCTTCACCCTCGATGACGGTGATGCCCTTGGACTTGATGAGACCCTGGAGGCCCTTGAACTTGCCAGCGACGATACCGTCCTTGTAAGCGTTCACAGCCGACATGTCGATGCCATCGAACGTGACGTTCACGCCGTACTTGGCGGAGTCCCGTGCGTGGTCGGCGAGCTCAGCCGAGTGCAGGAGTGCCTTGGTGGGGATACAGCCGTTGTGCAGGCAGGTTCCACCGAGCTTTGCCTTCTCTACAAGGCCAACGGTGAACCCAAGTTGTACGGCTCGCAGGGCTGTGGCGTAGCCGCCGCTGCCGCCACCGAGTACCAGGATGTCGAATTCTTGCGCAGTTGCCTGATCGGCCACTAAAACGCTCCCTCGCGTGAATGATGACACGGGACAACGCGTCATCTGGTCTTGGAACTTGTTCTGCCGTGATTATGCCAGCACCTAAGTTCTCTTGCATTTGTGACTATCGAGTTCACCTTAGCGAACCACCTACCCATGCTCCACCCTCCACGGGCGTTTGTGGAGCGCTTGTGTCCAGACTCACGTTCTCTTGTGACACAGCGCTACACACCGCATAATTCCGGGGTTGTGCGGGCGGTACGGACCCATCCGCCCTACCCGCACACCCCGGTTTAACGCAGTGGAGCGGGTTGCTTACGCGGAGGGCGCCAATAGATCCTCGGCGTAGGCCACCAGGGTACGGACTGTGCATCCCGTTCCTTGCTTGGGGGTGTAGCCGTAGGGGCTGCCGTTGTTGAACGATGGCCCGGCAATATCGACGTGTGCCCAGGGAATCTGCTGACCGTCCCCGTTCTTGCCCACGAATTCACGCAGGAAGACGGCTGCTGTCATCATTCCGCCGTTACGCTCGCCGATGTTGGCAAGGTCCGCAACCTGGGAGTCAAGGCTGGGGCGCAGTTCCTCGGGCAGCGGCATCGGCCAGACAAGCTCGCCTGCCCTGTCAGCGGCGGACTTCAATGCGGCCGTGACCGAATCGGAACCCATCACTCCTGCCGTGCGCAATCCGAGCGCAATCAGCTGGGCGCCAGTGAGTGTCGCGACGTCGATGATTGCGTCCGGCTTTTCCAGGCTCGCGGCCACCAAGCCGTCGGCCATGACAAGGCGGCCCTCGGCGTCGGTGTTCAGGACTTCGACTGTCTTTCCGCCATAGACAGTAAGGACGTCCGCCGGACGCTGGGCAGCGCCGGAGGGCATGTTCTCAGCAATGCAAAGCCAAGCGGTCGCCTTGATGGCCAGGCCGAGCGAGGCGATGGCAAGGACTGTATTAAGAACGACGGCGGCGCCCGCCATATCGCTCTTCATGTCACCCATGCCGAGGGCGGGCTTAATGGAGATACCGCCGGTGTCGAAGGTAATGCCCTTGCCAACGAGCGCGATCTTCCGGGTGGCCTTTGCCGGAGCGTATTCGACCTTGACCAGGCGTGGCTGACGGGTTGAACCCTTGCCAACGCCGAGGATGCCGCCAAAACCTTCCTTTTCCAGGCGCTTTTCGTCCCAGACCGTCACCTTGACGGGAAGACCCTTTGCGAGTTCCTTGGCAGATTCGGCGAATGACTCGGGGTACAAGTGGCTGGGCGGCTGGTTCACGAGCGTACGCGTTGCGTTGACGGCCCTGCCCAGCACTGTTGCCCGGTCAAGGGCAGGTTGGGCAGCTTTGGCATCAACGCCGGTGAAGATCAGAACCTTGGCCACCGGGTCCTTGAGCCCGTCCTGGCTGGAACGGTGTTCGGTGTAGGAATAGGCGCCCATGGCGGCACCTTCGGCGATTGCGGCGACGTCGGTGTCGGACGCCGTCGGGAACGCCAACGTCACGGAGGGGACGCCGGCAAGTTGCCTGACCGCGGATCCGGCCGCCCGGCGCAGTGCCTCTTCAGGGATGGTGCCGTCCTCGGACAACTTGCCCACGCCTGCCAGGACCAGGATCCCTGAGCCCGTTTCCGGCAAACCCGGAAGGCGGTGCGCCTGGTCGGGAGCACCCGAGACGCCAAGGAGCTTCAGCGATCCCTCAAGGGATTCGGCGGCCTTGGCACTCAACGGGTTCTCCAGCAGCACTGGTCCGTCCGAGCCCTGGGCAACTCCGATCACAAGTGCGTCGCTGGGTGACTTTTTCAGGTCCTTGGCGATGACGCCGAGGATGATGTCAGTAGTCTTGACCACGAGGATGTTTCCTCACTTCTCTCTGCATTGCTTGGCGGGGCCGCATGTTTGGCGGGCCAGCCCCCGGTACGCGCCCGACGTCCTGTTGCGACGGCGGCCTTGGTCTTCAGGTCCAGCGTCGCAAAAGGACGTCGGCCCGTTTCGATCGTAGTCTCTCGCAGGCTGCTGACAGCAATTAAATGAGAGCTGCGGCACACCAAGGGCAGGAATGCCCACTGGAGGTGCAGCGTTGTACAAAGAGACACAGAGTCCCCACACCACATTCATGGAGTCAGCGACGCCATGACCAGTGGCGCATGGGGGCACCGAAGTTTGCCACTGCGAAAGGAACATGCCGTGTTTGAACGGATATCCGGCTCCCTCCTGGACCCCGAGGCGCTCTATGCGAGCAACATCGAGATTTTCCACAGCCCGGAACTGCGGGGGCTGAATATGGTCATGGGTTTCACGGGCTTTGCCGATGCCGGTCATGTGGTCAGGCAGATCAACGCGGAACTCCTGGACCAACTCGACGCTGAGCTCGTGGCCATGTTCGACGCCGACCAACTCATCGACTACCGCTCGCGGCGTCCCCACATCAGCTTCGTTGAAGACCATTTGCAGGACTATCAGGCACCCAGACTGGCGCTCTACAAGCTCACAGACGGCCTGGGCCAGCCGTTCCTGCTGCTCGCCGGCTTCGAACCTGACTTGCAGTGGGAGCGATTCGCCCGTGCCGTCGTAGGAATAGTGGAGAAACTCGACGTCAACCTGGTGACTTGGATCCACTCCATCCCCATGCCCGTCCCGCATACGCGGCCGGTGGGAGTTACCGTTCACGGCAACCGGCCCGAACTTATCGAAGGTATCTCGAGTTGGAAGCCAACGGTCGAAGTTCCCGCCGCCATTGGCCACATCCTTGAACTCCGGCTCACCGAGGCCGAACGCCATGTGGCCGGCTACGTCATTCACGTGCCCCACTATCTGGCTGAGGCCGAATATCCTCCGGCAGCGGTGGCAGGGTTGGAGTACCTCGGAGCGGCAACGTCCCTGATGCTTCCTACTGACCGGCTCCGGGAGGCCGGCCGGGAAGTAGGCCGCCAGATTGCGGAACAGATTGAAGCCTCGGAGGAAGTGCAAGCCGTCGTCGCCAACCTGGAGGCACGATATGACGAGAAATCCGAGGGCATCGTCCGGCGTTCGTTGCTCGCCGATGAGAACGACGAACTGCCCAACGCCGAGGACATTGGAGCGGCTGTGGAGGCGTACCTGGCGCGGAAAGACTCGCCTCAATAAATCAGCTTTGAACTGTGGCGGGCATAATTGAGGAGTGACTGCTCCCCGCGCCTGGCTCATCTGGACGATTGGCGTCTTTGCTTATCTGGTGGCCGTAGCACAGCGAACCTCGTTTGGTGTCGCGGGTTTGGAAGCCACAGAACGCTTCCATGCCAGTGCTTCGGCGATCTCCTTTTTTACTGTATTGCAGTTGCTTGTCTACGCCGGCTTACAAATTCCGGTGGGCGTCCTGGTGGACAGATTCGGATCGCGGGTCATGATTGCCGGTGGTGCCATCCTGATGGGACTGGGGCAGTTGCAGCTCGCCTTCGCGGATAGCATCCCTGGAGGGGTTATGGGGCGCGTCCTGGTGGGAGCCGGTGACGCCATGACATTCATCTCCGTCATCCGGCTCGTTCCCTTGTGGTTCAGCCCGGTCAGGGTGCCCGTGGTTACGCAGCTGACCGGGATGTGCGGGCAGTTGGGCCAGCTCTTCAGCGTGGTGCCTTTTGCCTTGCTTCTTCACTCTGCCGGATGGACGCCCGCGTTCATGTCACTCGCGGCGATGTCTGTGCTGGCTGTCGTCCTGGTCCTCGTGCTGTTGCGGGACCAGCCTCCCGGGCATCCGCCCCGGGAAACCGGGCAGGGCCTTCGCGCTACCGGAGTTTCCCTGTCACGCGCTTGGAAGCAGCCAGGCACCCGGCTAGGTTTGTGGAGCCATTTCACCGTCCAGTTCAGCGGCAACCTCTTTGCGATGACATGGGGTTATCCGTTCCTCCTCTCTGCGCAGGGACTTGATGCCGGGACGGTCTCAGCTTTGATGGCCTTGTTCGTGGCAACCGCCATCGTCTCGGGGCCTGGATTTGGGCGGTTCGTCTCCAAACACCCAATGCGCCGCTCGGCCATGGTCCTGCTCATCACTGCGTCCACTGCGCTGGCTTGGGCGGCGGTGCTCATCCTTCCTGACCGGGCACCACTCTGGCTCCTCGTGCTGCTGGTGGTGGTGTTGGCAGTTGGCGGGCCGGGCTCCATGATTGGCTTCGACTTCGCGCGGACATTCAATCCTTCCCAGCGTATTGGTACCGCCACAGGGATCGTCAACGTGGGCGGATTCATCGCTGCCTTGGTAGCGATCTACCTCATTGGCCTGGTCCTGGACGTCCTGAACGCGAGCGGATTCTCAGGCGGGGACCTGTACGGCCTTGATCCGTTCCGTGTAGCCCTCAGCGTCCAGTTCGTCCTGCTGGGCATCGGGACGGTCCTTATTATGCTGACCCGGCGGAAGGTGCGGTTGCAGATGGCCGAGCAGGGTGTCCACGTACCTCCTCTGGCTGCTACCTTGGTCCGGCAGCACCGCGAGAGGATCGAGCGCCGGCGAGCGGCACGTGCACAAAGGTAGCCACCTTTATCCACATACGCGCGATGGTCCCTGTTTTCAACCATTGGCGTTGCCCAAGCTTGAAACATGACCACCAAAGAGACGCTGAGCATTCATCAACCAGAAGACATCCTGGGTTACATCCCGCATTTGTTGGGTTACTGGCCCGAGGACAGCCTTGTGGCCATCACGATGCAGGGGAGATTGCTCGGAGCCGCTCTCCGCGTTGACCTGCCTGCCCGGGCTTCGGGCCGCGCGCTTGCTGATTTTGCGGAGCATGTGCGTCACTACTTGACGGCGGACACCCTTGCCGACGGCGTGGTCCTTGCCCTCTACACCGACGACGGTTGGGACGATGGCATGGTCCTCACCAGAACACTTCCACTGCTGGCTGAACTTCAAGAAACACTTGACCACGCTGATTTGCCTGTCCGGGACGCCTGGTTGGTTGGTCCTGAGTATTGGCGTGGCGCCTTCTGCGCAGACCAGGAGTGCTGCCCGGTGCCGGGGCTGCCGATAGAACGAATCCGGAACAGCAGGCTCAGCGCAGAAATGGTCTATCGAGGCAGTACCATCGGAGCTTCCCCAAGGAGCAAGGAACTTCCGCCCGTTCCGGGACGTCCTGGTGCCCTCGATCCCGCAGTGGCCGAGGCCGAATCAGATTTTGCAAAGCGGATGCGAACGTCATGGCGCAGTGGGAGGTGCTTTGATGGCGTACTTGAGGTGTGGCGGCAAGTGCTGGACGACGCCCGGATCCGTCCCGGCAGTGAAACCGTGGATTTGCTAACCCCGCGAGTCGCGGGTTTTCTCAGGTCGACCCTTGGTGTCCCCGGATGGCGGGACGCTGTCATGATCATGGCAGCTGCTGGAACCGGTTCCGCGAAGGCAGGGGCAGCAGCGTTCGGATTGCGCAGTGGCGACGACGACTCCGAGCCACTTCCGTTCGACGCCGGCGAGCTGGCATTGCCCCCGGCTGATACCGACAAAGGGGTTGGGAAGGCCTTCGAAGCAAACGGGATGCTCAGCATCTTTGCCTATGCTGACGTCCTTCTGGGTGTTGAACCGGCCATTCCTGACTGGGGGCAGCTTGATGCCCTGCAGCGTGTCCTGTCGTACTTGTGCGTCCAAGGAGAAGTGGGGGAAGTTGCTGCTGCTGCCTTGACCTTGCAAGGCTGGATTGCCTGGTGCAAGGGGAGTGGGTCCTCTGCACACGCCTGCCTTATGCGCGCCAAAGCAGCCAACCCTGGCTACAGGCTCGCCGAATTGCTGGACGAGATACTCGGGCAAGGAAGCATCTGCGGCTGGGCCAGCCGTCCAGAGTCCGCATGGGGAACCTACAAAGGATCCCTCCTGTAGCCATCAGTAGCCATTACGCTTCATCAAGCGTGGGATTCATAAAACCGTGAGACAATGGATGCCGAGACCCGGTTGGGTCCGCGTTTGAATGCCCGCAATGAGCCCGGAATCCGGGAACATTACGGTGTCGTTGGCAGTTGTACATAGTGACTCTGCAGACGGCGATCGCATTTGAAATTGATCGCGGACTTGACAGGGTCATAGTGGTGTTGCCCGCATGGTGATTCCACAGACCGCCGCTAGAAAGGTTTTCTGTGACCCCGTCTTCCGTCGAGAAGGAACCCGCCGCCCAGGCCGAACTGTCCGCTGAGGAAAACAATGCGGCCACTTCGGCAAAGCGCGCGGCGACACGTGTTGCCACCAAGGCCTCAGAGGGCACCTCTGACAAGCCGGCACCAAAGAAGCGTGGACCCAAGCCCGGCGCCAAGGCCGCGGCCGAAGCCGCGAACAAGTCTTCGGACTCCGAGACCGACACCGAAGAAGTGGCTGTCGAGGACGAAGATTTCGATCCTGCAGCAGCTGAGGAAGTTGAAGTCGGAGACGACGATGTCGAGGACGGCGCCGTAACCGGTAAAGACAAGGCAGCGCCCTCCGGATCCGGATTCGTCTACTCGGACGCCGATGACGACGACGCCCCTGTCCAGCAGGTCATGTCGGCCGGTGCCACGGCTGACCCCGTGAAGGACTACCTGAAGCAAATCGGTAAGGTCGCCCTGCTGAACGCTGAGCAGGAAGTCGATCTGGCGCTTCGCATCGAAGCCGGCCTGTTTGCTGAAGAAAAGATCAACGCCGACGACGGTTCCATGGACCCGAAGCTCAAGCGTGAACTTGAATTCGTTATCCACGACGGCAAGCGGGCCAAGAACCACTTGCTCGAAGCCAACCTTCGCCTCGTTGTTTCCTTGGCCAAGCGCTACACCGGCCGTGGCATGCTCTTCCTGGACCTCATCCAGGAAGGCAACCTGGGTCTCATCCGCGCTGTGGAGAAGTTCGACTACACCAAGGGCTTCAAATTCTCCACATATGCAACGTGGTGGATCCGTCAGGCCATTACCCGCGCCATGGCTGACCAGGCCCGCACCATCCGCATCCCCGTGCACATGGTGGAAGTCATCAACAAGCTCGCCCGCGTCCAGCGGCAGATGCTTCAGGACCTGGGCCGTGAACCCACGCCTGAAGAATTGGCGCTGGAACTGGACATGACGCCTGAGAAGGTCGTCGAAGTCCAGAAGTACGGCCGTGAACCGATTTCGCTGCACACGCCGCTGGGTGAGGATGGCGACTCCGAGTTCGGTGACCTCATCGAGGATTCTGAAGCTGTTGTTCCGGCTGACGCCGTGAGCTTTACGCTCCTCCAGGAGCAACTGCACTCGGTTCTGGACACGCTCTCCGAGCGTGAGGCCGGAGTCGTAGCAATGCGCTTTGGTTTGACCGATGGCCAGCCTAAGACTTTAGACGAAATCGGCAAGGTCTACGGCGTTACGCGTGAGCGCATCCGCCAGATCGAATCCAAGACCATGTCCAAGCTGCGGCACCCGTCCCGCTCGCAGGTCCTGCGGGACTACCTGGACTAAAGAAGGACGACTTCTGCTAAAGAGGTCCGCAGTCAAACAGTAACGGCCCGATCGGAGTATCCGATCGGGTCGTTACTGTGTGGGCGTCCTGTATTCAACGGAACAGGGCCCCTCCCGGATGGGAGGAGCCCTGTTCTTGCTCGAAGTGATGTGGCAGGAGAGTGTCCAGCCTTACCGCCAGTCCTGTCTAGTCGACAGGAACGGGTGCCTTCTCGTTGAGGCGCTCGGTCTCGTCGTGCCAGTCGGAGGTCAGGGGCCGAAGCGTGGCCTCAACTGCGCGTGCGTGGTGGCCGCAAAACAGCAGCTCACCGCCGGAGGACTCGAGTACAACGCGGACATATGCTTGAGCCCCGCAACGATCGCATCGGTCAGCTGCGTTCAGTGTGCGGTCTGCAACTGCTGTTGTCATGTCGGCCTCCTTAGTAGTTCTGTACATCCATATAACCAGTATTCGGAGCAGAACCATGGCAAGGATGGATCACTTTCGCTGTCCGCGTATCACATGTGCGTAACGTAACGAAGTAGAATGCCGGTTTCCGGGAGTGGCAACCGGTGCCGATGGGGGACCGAGACTAGCCTAAGATGGGCAGTGTTTGCCTTGAGATATACCCCGAAGGAGCACACCGCGAGTGGCACCGAGTTCTGAATACAACGCCCGGCATCTATCTGTCCTGGAGGGCCTGGAAGCCGTTCGCAAGCGCCCGGGCATGTACATCGGTTCCACCGACTCCCGTGGCCTTATGCACTGCCTGTGGGAGATCATCGACAACGCTGTTGATGAGGCCCTGGCCGGCTTCGGGCATGACATCAAGGTCATCCTCCACGCGGATAATTCGGTCGAAATCCATGACGACGGTAGAGGCATCCCGGTAGACGTCGAACCGAAGACGGGACTTTCCGGCGTCGAAGTTGTCTTTACGAAACTGCATGCAGGCGGCAAGTTCGGCGGCGGTTCATACACGGCTTCCGGTGGCCTCCATGGCGTAGGTGCCTCCGTGGTCAACGCTTTGTCGAGCCGCCTGGATGTCCAGGTCGATCGTGGCAGCAAGACGTACCAGATGTCCTTCCGCCGCGGTGAGCCCGGACGTTTCATTGATGCCGGCGCCAAACCCAGCCCCAACGCGACCTTCGAGCCTTTCGTTGAAGATTCTGTGTTGGACGTGGTTGGCAAGGCTAAACGCGGAGTCACCGGTACAAGGGTGCGTTACTGGGCCGACCGCCAGATCTTCACTCCCGACGCCAAGTTCTCGTACGACGACCTCGCCTCGCGTGCACGCCAGACGTCGTTCCTCGTCCCCGGATTGAAGATTACTGTCCGCGACGAGCGCAAGCTTGCGGGCACTCCTGGTGAAAACGGTGTGCACGAGGAAGTCTTCCACCACGACGGCGGCATTTCGGAATTTGTGGAGTTCCTCGCGGCCGACTCCGGAGTGACTGACGTGTGGCGTCTCCACGGTTCGGGGAAGTTCAAGGAAACGGTCCCGGTCCTTGATGAAAACGGGCACAGCAAGATCGCTGAAGTCGAACGCGACTGCGAAGTCGACATTGCCCTGCGCTGGGGGATCGGTTACGAGACGACGATGCGTAGCTTCGTCAATATCATTGCGACCCCCAAGGGCGGTACGCACCAGGCGGGCTTCGAGGCAGCGTTGCTGAAGACGTTCCGAAAAGCCGTGGAAACGAACGCCAGGAAGCTGAAGGCGGGCAACGACAAGATCGAGAAGGACGACGTCCTGGCCGGCCTCACCGCTGTGCTGACCGTCCGCTTGGCCGAGCCACAGTTCGAAGGCCAGACCAAGGAAATCCTCGGCACGTCCGCTGTTCGCGCCATCGTTGCCAAGGTGGTCGAGCAGGAAATTTCGAGCAGGTTGTCCTCTGCCAACCGCAATGACAAAGCACAGTCGGCACTGTTGCTGGAGAAGATCGTTGCGGAGATGAAGTCGCGAATTTCGGCCAGGGTGCACAAGGAGACCCAGCGCCGAAAGAACGCACTGGAAACCTCTTCGATGCCCACCAAGCTTGCCGACTGCCGCACTGATGACGTGGCACGATCCGAGCTCTTCATCGTTGAGGGTGATTCTGCGCTCGGAACTGCCAAGCTTGCCCGGTCTTCGGATTTCCAGGCCCTGCTTCCTATTCGAGGCAAGATCCTTAACGTCCAGAAGGCTTCGGTAGGGGACATGCTCTCCAACGCTGAATGTGCTGCACTCATCCAGGTTGTCGGCGCCGGCTCAGGCCGGAGTTTCGACCTCGATGCAGCACGTTATGGCAAGGTCATCCTGATGACAGACGCCGACGTCGACGGCGCGCACATCCGCACGCTGCTGTTGACGCTCTTCTTCCGCTACATGCGGCCCATGGTCGAGGCGGGCCGGGTGTTCGCCGCAGTTCCGCCCCTGCATCGCGTGGAGGTCATCAATCCGGGCCAGAAGGCCAACGAGATGATCTATACGTACTCTGAGGCGGAATTGCATGTTCTCCTGGCCAACCTGGCCAAGGAGGGCAAGCGTTACAAGGAGCCCATCCAGCGTTACAAGGGCTTGGGCGAAATGGACGCACAGCAGCTCGCCGAGACCACCATGGACCCCCGTCACCGGACCCTTCGGAAGGTCGGGATTGACAGCGCCCAGCGTGCTGAAGAGGTTTTCGATCTCCTCATGGGTTCTGACGTCGCGCCCCGTAAGGAATTCATCATTGCCGGGGCGGCGACGCTGGACCGGGAACGCATCGACGCCTAGGTTCAGACCCGCAGTTTCCGGCCTGTTTTTGTGACGGAGCCGGAAGCCGCGGAAGCTGGTGCTGCAAAGGCCGCTGCCCCTACGGCCAGAGCAAGGGCGCCCAAGCCCCAAGGGAGACCCGCTGCTAAGGCAATCCCGCCCACCAACATGGGCCCGCCAGCATCGCCAAGCTCCCGGCCAAGTTCGGCCGAACCCATTGTGCGGCCCAGGCGTTCGGCGGGAGTCGCATCTGCCAAGTGCGCGAAGGCCAATGGGGCAGCGGTACCGATTCCCAGTCCGATCAAAACGGCGGCACAGTAGATCGGCACGGCGCGATATATCGAATTGGCACCGTCCATAGCCAGTGCTCCGGGAAGAAGGCCCGCGATGAGTACGCCGACGGTTATGGCCAGCAAACCACCCACCATGCCCGGCCGGTCTGCGAGGACTCCCCGATCCCGCAATCGTCCGATCCTCGGCTGGATCAGCGATGACGCCAAGGCCAGTACCGTTACGACGGCGACACTGCCGGCGGTGCCGAGGCCTTCCCTTGCCGCCAGCGCCGGGAGAAAGCCTACTGCTGCGCCTAGGGCGCCAGTCGAGGCCGCCAGCACCACGGTAGGCCCAAGGAATGATCGCTCGGTACTTTGCTTCCAGACATCAACGATGGTGTATCTGGGTCGGGGCAGCGGAGCCAGGCGGGGCACGGAGATGGCCGCCCAGACGGCCACTGCGAAGCCCAATAGGGAGAGGACGAGGAAGAGCAGGCTGAAACCGCCTGCGATGATCGCGACAGCGCCCAACAGGGGACCGAGCGCGTAGCCGAGGCCCTTCCACGAGCCGTAACGGCCAAAGTAGCGACCCGTGTGTTTGCCGGCCAACCTCGCCACGCTGGCAGAGGATGCTGGTGAAAATGCCGAAGCAGCCATGCCTTGGCCCAGACGGGCTACGGCCAGCATGAGGGGTTGATCGGCCCACAGCCCGATGAGGGACGCAGCGGAGAAGGCCAGGAGCCCTCCGATGATCACGGGTTTGGGCCCAATGCGGTCGCTGAGGGCCCCGAAGACCGGCTTGAGGAAGACCTCCGCGATGTCGTACAGGGCCAACAGCACACCCAGGCCAAGCAGGCTCAAACCGATGTCCGCGCTTTCGGCGCCAAGTCCGGCGGCTACGGCATGAGCGCCAAAAGCGGTGGTGAAGCCGGCTGCATAGAGGGGCCATCGGTGGCTGGGGGAGATGTCGGCACTCAAGCGCGACTTATCGTCGTTCACGCCCCTCAATGTAACAACACCGCCATGTAACAACACCGCCAGCGCTGACCTTCTACCTAACCAAGCAATCCCGGGACGATAAGGAGCCCCGTGGGCACAGCGAGCAGCAGGGCTGAGGTGGCCAGCACCAGGGCGCGAAGACCTTTGGCGAGTGGCGGCTGTGGCGAGAGGAGGCGGCTCACGCGTGACGCCGTCGTACGCGGTGAATCTGCCCCGCCGGTGGCGCTGATGCTTCCACCCTCGACGACGGCGCCCCCGCCGCTGAGCGCCCGCGGGCTGAGTGCCTGGCCGGCAAGAGCCTTGCCATTCGGTGCAGCGCCGCTCACGGACTGTTCTCCCAGCCCTGACGTGGAGGACCCGCTGGAGACTATGGCAATGGCCTTGATCAGCGTGACCTTGCTTTCGGTCCTGAGTGCGACGTCGTCAGCCAGCATTTCGATCAGGGAGTTCACGGCCGTCTGGGCAAGCCGTGTGGTGGGGAACCAGGGGAGTGCCTGCCGCCAGGCTGCGAACGCCCAGAGCAGGAGGTCGTGACGTTGGGACAAGTGCGCGTTTTCATGGATGAGCACTGCGCGCAATTCCGCCGGTTCGAGGGCGGCCATGAGTCCGTCGGACAAGACTGTCACCGAACGTGCGCCGCCGGGCAAGCAGTAAGCGACAGGGGAGTCGTGGTTGATCACTACGGTGCCCGGGCCGTCGTCCGAGGGTGATGCCAGAAGCGTGAGCAATTCGCGGTGTCGCCTGCGTTGCCGTTCAATTTTGTAGTAGGTCAAGAGCAGGGTGAACACCAGGTGGGCCGTTAGGAGTGCGGCCGCAGACAGGGCGAAGAGGTGCCAGAAGCCCAGCGCTGTGGTTGGCTCGTTGTTGAAAACCATGCCGGCCAGGCTCCTGAGCCCAGCGATGAGGTTCTCACCGATTGGTTCCAGCCCGTAGACCAGCATTGCGCCGATCATGGACAGGCCACCTGCGAGGGCAATTGCCTGCCAAAGCACCATTGCGGTGAAAGGGGAGCGGGCGGGCCATTGTGCGCGCGAAAGCAAAACGGGTACCGGCCACGCCAGTATCAATGCCAGGACCGCCAGGAAGTATGAGGTCCAGAACATACTGGCTAATTGTAGCCGAGCAGTTTGCGCAGGGTAGCGGCTTCACTTTCGGAGACGGAGCCAATGAAGCGGGCAAGAACTGCTTCGCGGTCAGGAGCCGAGCCAAGAACTTCGTGCATGAGTTCCGCGGTGTGGTCGGCGCGGCTCGACACGGCTTGGTATCGGTGTGGCCTGGTCCCGCGCTCGCGTTCCACGAGGCCTTTCTTCTCCAGCCTGGAGAGCACTGTCAGGACCGTAGTCACTGCCAGGTCCTTGCCCTGGTGTCCCGCTGTGCCGTCGCCGGCTTCAGAGTCCTGCGCGAGAAGATCACGCAGGGTGTTGGCTGTTGCAGCCTCCTGGCCTGCCCAGAGTAGGTCCATCACTGCCCGTTCCAGTTCCCCAAGACTCGCCATCAATACTTCCCTACCTTCCGCGTCCCGGTGGCAAAAGCCGCAACCCGGGAGCGATGATCCAACGTTCCATCACAAATCTACCGCTTTTCAGCCTCTCATTCTACGTGAGGTAGAACTATCGGCGCGTCGCGGACGGCGCTTGACCCTTGCGTGTGCGTAACGCCACTTGAAGAATGGCATGTGGTTACCTCACTTGTTCTACACTGTGTAGAAGTAAAGTTTTCTACACGACGTAGAAGTAATTACACCGCACTTGGGCCGCCGGACAAAGGACAGCCATGGACGCCTTGGAAATCGCACGCTGGCAATTCGGGATCACCACCGTCTACCACTTCATGATGGTGCCCCTTACCATCGGCCTGGGCTTGGTGGTGGCCGTCATTCAGACCCTGTGGTTCCGCACGGGAAAGCCCGAGTATCTGAGGATGACCAAGTTCTGGGGCAAGCTCTTCCTCATCAACTTCATCATGGGTGTGGCAACCGGCATCGTCCAGGAATTCCAGTTCGGCATGGCCTGGAGCGAGTACAGCCGGTTCGTTGGTGATGTGTTTGGCGCACCGCTTGCCCTCGAAGCCCTTCTCGCCTTCTTCGTCGAGTCCACCTTCCTTGGACTCTGGATCTTTGGCTGGAAGCAACTTAAGCGGGGTGTCCACCTGGCATGCCTGTGGATTGCCGTGATCGGTTCCGTCTTCTCCGCCTACTTCATCATCGTGGCCAACTCATGGATGCAGCACCCGGTGGGCGTTGAGATGGTGGATGGCCGGCCTGTCATGACGGACGCTTGGGCAGTGTTTACCAACAACACTGCACTGGTTGCCGTACCGCACACTCTCTTCGGTGCCCTTGGTGTTGCCGGTGCCTTCCTGCTCGGCATCGCCTGGTACCACTTGTGGCGCCGCCGCCATGACGGCATTGACGTGCTTGGTGCGGACGGCTGGCTGCTTGTCGGAGAAGCCGATATCCCGGGCCGCGACAAGGGTGACTACACCGTATGGATGCGTTCCCTCCGGATCGGCGCCGTGGTGGCGATGATTTCCTTTGCAGGCACCGCCCTCACGGGCGACCTGCAAGGCAAGCTCATGTTCGAGCAGCAGCCCATGAAAATGGCTGCCGCGGAGGCAGCATGCCACGATGGCACCGGCTTTTCCGTACTGAGCGTCGGCAACCTGGGTGCCAAGAACTGTGACGACATCGTGGCTGTCATCGAAGTGCCCGGGATCCTTTCCTTCCTCGCCAAGGGCGACTTCACTACCGAAGTGAAGGGCGTGAACAGCCTGCTTGGGGAGTACAAGGAGAAGTACGGCACGCACTTGCCGGACAATCCGCTGTATGGCGACCGCGCCGGTCAGGAAATCCAGTACGTGCCCGTCATGGAAGTCACCTACTGGGGCTTCCGCATGATGATCGGCTTCGGGGGCGTCGCCGCACTGGCAGCGCTTGTGGCCCTATGGGTTACCCGCAAGGGCGTCGTCCCTGAGTCAAAGTGGCTCATGCGCCTTGCCGTCTTCGGAATCCTGGCACCGTTCGGGGCCAACGCCGCTGGCTGGATCTTCACGGAAATGGGCCGGCAACCCTTTGTCGTAGCCCCAAATCCCGACATGAACGGTATTGACCAGGTCTTCATGTTCACCGCCGCTGCCGTTTCACCCGGCGTCAGTGCCGGTGAGCTCATGACCTCCCTGGTTGTCCTGACCGCCATCTACGCCGTCCTGCTGGTGGTGGAAGTCAAGCTCCTGGTCAAGTACGTCCGTGGCGGCGTCGCCTCAGCCATGCCTGAGCTTGCCCACGCCGCGGACAAGCATCGCGCCGGCGATGAGGAACGTGACAGGGACAAGGAAGGCGACGACGACGGCGCACCCGGCCCCGACCAAGCCGACGACGTCCTGGCGTTCGCCTACTAGAAACAGAGGAATAGACAATGGAACTGTTGCCAACCATCTGGTTCGTGGCCATCGCAGTACTATGGACCGGCTATCTCTTCCTTGAGGGCTTCGATCTCGGGGTAGGCATGCTCATGAAGCTGTTTGCGCGGAACAACACGGACAGGCGCGTGCTGCTCAATACCATCGGCCCCGTCTGGGACGGCAACGAGGTTTGGCTTCTCACTGCAGCCGGAGCCACCTTCGCAGCTTTCCCCCTCTGGTACGCCTCCTTGTTCTCGGCGCTCTATCTTCCGCTCCTGTTCGTCTTGGTGGCGTTGATCTTCCGGGCGGTGGCCTTCGAATACCGGGGCAAGGTGGACACTGAACGCTGGCGCACCACCTGGGACTGGGCAATCGCCGTTGGATCCTTTGTGGCCGCCTTCGGTATCGGCGCAGCCCTGGCGCTTACCACCACGGGCTTGCCGCTCAACGCCAACGGGGACCGCACCGGTGGACCGTTTGCCTGGTTCAGCGGTTACGCCCTCCTGGGCGGCTTCGGTGTGGTCGCCTTCGCCCTGGTTCACGCCTTGGCCTTCCTGGCGTTGAAGACCGACGGCGAGGTGCGGCTGCGTGCCCGCCGCTGGTTTGTGCGGCTGGTGCCGTTTGCTGTCTTGCCGATGCTCGCCTGGATGGTTGCGGTGCAGTTCCTGAGCGGCAAGGCCTGGACCTGGGCCATCATGGTGGCTGGAGTCGTGTCCGTGGTTTTGGCCTGGCAGTGGGCCCGCAATGGGTCCGAGGGCCGGGCGTTCGGGGCAATCGGAGCTTTCGTGGTCTGTGCCACGGCGTCGATCTTCGGGGCCGCGTTCCCAGTGGTCATCCCCTCAACCGTAGATCCCGCGTTCAGCCTGACTATTTCCAATGCTTCTTCCTCCGACTACACGCTGGGCCTGATGAGCATTGTGGCTGCGGTGGGGCTTCCCCTGGTTATTGCCTACCAGGCCTGGACTTACTGGGTATTCCGGCGCCGTGTCAGCGCAGCGCACATTCCCGAAGCCCACGGTTTCCTTCCGGCCATCGCAGCCAAGGTGTTGGTTGGCAAGGAAAACACCAGCCCTTCCGACTCGGGAGCCTAGCCTCGTCATGAAGCCCGTGTTCCCCTCCGGCCCGGCCACCCGATCCGCCCTCTACGTCGTAGGCCTGCTCTCAGCCCTCAAGGCACTTTCGCTGGTACTGATGGCACAGGCGGTGGCCGGTGCACTGACCGGTTTAGCCGGAAGCCCGTCCGATTGGACCAACGGGCTGGTGTGGGGGGCCGTCGGAGCGGTGCTACGGTCCCTGACCGTATGGGGCCAGGGCGTTGCGTCGCGCCGTGCCGCGCTGGGGGTCAAAGAGGAGCTGCGCTCGCAGCTTCTCAAGCGCTCACTGGCCGAGGGCGGAACAGCTGCGGTTGAGGGCACTAACGACGGCGGGCTCGCGATCCTCGCCACGCGCGGGCTGGACGCACTGGATGACTACTACACCCAATACCTGCCGGCCCTGGTGAACTGCGTCACCGTTCCGCTGCTCATCGGCGCCCGGATACTGTTTGCCGACTGGGTGAGCGCCGTGGTCATCGTATTGACCGTTCCCCTTGTGCCGCTGTTCATGATCCTGATTGGCCGCCACACGGAAGACGCCGTCAGGGACGCCCAAACCACGCTTCGCAGGTTGTCCGGGCACATCCTTGAACTCGCCAAGGGCCTGCCTGTGCTGGTGGGTTTGGGACGGGCCAGCGAGCAACGCGCCGCGCTCGAAGACATTTCCGAGCAATACCGCAGCCGGACCATGGTCACGCTCCGGACGGCGTTCCTCTCGGCTCTAGCCCTGGAACTCATAGCAACCATCTCAGTCGCTGTCGTAGCGGTCTTCATCGGCGTGCGGCTGGTTGCCGGAGACATGGCCCTGGAAGCCGGGCTTTTGGCACTGATCCTTGCACCTGACTGCTACTTGCCCCTGCGCGAGCTCGGTACCGCCCACCATGCCAGCGATGACGGCAGGGCGGCCTTGGAAACTGCCAATACCGTGTTGAAGGCACCCACGCACCAGCGTCTTACCGATAACCAGCCACTTACCGACAACCCGACATCTCGCACCGGGCTCGCCGACATCGTGGTCAGAAGCCTCACGGTGACTTATACCGGACGGCCCGCACCCGCCGTCGAGCGCTTGGATTTTACCGCTCCGGCAGGCCTGGTTACGGCGTTGGACGGAAACAGCGGCGCCGGAAAAAGCACTGTGCTGGGTGTCCTGGCCGGCCTGATCGGCCCGGGTCCGGGCGCATCCGTGACCGGCACCGTGACTGGTGTGGCACCGGGTACCGTCGCCTGGGTACCGCAACACCCCGTGATGGTGGCCGACACCGTGCAGGAGGAGATCGAGCTGTACCTTGGCGGGCCGCACTCCGTAGATACCGCGCAGGCTGTCGCGAGCATCCTGCGAAGGGTCTCTGCTGATCACCTTGCGGCCAAGCATCCAGCCGAACTCAGCCCGGGGGAGTTGCGACGCGTTGCGCTTTCCCGGGGCCTGGCGCGGCTGGAGTCCGGCGCTACCGTGCTGCTTCTGGACGAACCCACCGCACATTTGGACCACTACTCAGCCAGCGTGGTCCGCTCTGCCATCACGTCCCTTCGCGGCTCTGCCACCGTCATCCTGATCGCACACGATTCCGCCACCCGTGCGCTCGCCGACCATGTAGTCCGGGTAGAGCACTTGACGGCAGCGAACCGGCATACCGACCTGCCGGAACGAAGGGCTGCATCTACCGCGGCCCTCGTATCAACCGATCTGCACCAGTCCACCCGGACAGCTGCCGGTACGAGTCAAACTGAGCACGCAAAGGACGGAAACCTTCACACAGTCCTCAACCAGGGATGGCTCCCCAACGTGAAACGGCTCGCGCTGGTCCTGCGGCCGGTTCAGGCCAAGTTCGCGGCAGCAGGCGTGGTGGGGGTCCTGGCCGCGCTTTTCGCAGTCGCCCTGTCCGGCCTGTCAGGGTGGCTCATCATCCGGGCCAGCGAGCAGCCACCCATTCTCTACCTCCTGGGCGCGATCGTCGGCGTGCGTTTCTTCGGCATCGGCAGGGCCGTCCTTCGCTACTGTGAGCGGCTCCTGACCCACGACGCCGTCTTTGCTGCGATGACACGCCTGCGCGGGGCGCTCTGGGCCACCCTGAGCCGCCGTGCACTCTCACTTCGCCGGCTTTTGCAAGGCGGTAACGTCCTGGGCTCGATCGTGGACGACGTTGACACACTCAGGGACCTTCTACCGAGGGTCGCCCTGCCTCCGTTGACTGCCGTGGGTGTGGGCGCTGCGGCCATCGCGGCAACGGCCATGGTGTTGCCCGTTGCCGTGCCCGCCGTTGCCTCTGCCACCGTAATGGGACTCATTGTTGCGCCGCTTGTTGCCGTACTTGCTGACCGGAACGCAGCCAAGGCAGAACAACAGCTGCGCTCGGTGGTGCTCCGCGATGTTGCGGCCGCCCTCGATGCCCGCGCCGAACTAACCGCCAACGGTGTGGCCGGAAGCATCCTGACCGCACTCAGCGACAAAGATCGTGCGGCTACCGTTTCGGCGCAGCGTTCTGCCTGGGCCGAAGGTCTCGGCCAAGCTGTCACCGTCCTCGCCTGCTCGCTCGCCGCCCTATGGGCGGCACTCCTGGGCGCCGAATCGGTGCACGATGGTTCCGCCGCGCCTGCCCTTGTGGCCGTGATTGTGCTCATGCAACTGGCCCTCGTGGAACCTTTTGCGGCAACGGTTTCCGCCGTCCGCCAAGGCCCTGCGCTCGCAGACGTCTTGGGCGGCGTGGCAGTCACCGGGGCGTTGTCCGCCCCCATCGATGCGGACAACGCAAAACACGACGCCGGTACCCACCCTTTGCCTGACCGCGATGGCAAGGCGGGGCTTAAGTTGGATGGAGTTGCCGCTGCCTGGCCAGGTGGCCCGTCGGTGATCTCCGGAGTCACCGCTGAGGCTGGCCCTGGCCGCTGGCTGGCAGTCACCGGCCCGTCGGGAGCCGGCAAATCGACGCTGCTTTCAGTCCTCCTTGGCTTCCTTCCTGTGAAGGAAGGAAGGGCACTGCTCACGGGGACAGCGGCGTGGTGCCCGCAGGAAGCCCACCTCTTCGACTCCACCATCCGGGGTAATCTCCTTCTGGCGAGGCCCCCGGGGAGCAGGCCCAACGAACAAGAAATGGCCAAGGCCTTGCAGGATGTGGGGCTGGACGTTTTGGTAGGGACATTGCCGGAGGGGCTTGACACACGCATTGGATCAGCCGGGGCCTTCCTCAGCGGTGGCGAGCGGCAGCGTCTTGCCATGGCCAGGACACTTCTGACGGGCGCGAGCGTGCTGTTGCTGGATGAGCCTACGGCGCACCTTGATGCTGAAGCCGCCCGCGAAATGATGGCCACCCTTCGCCGGGGTTTGCGGAACGTCACGGTGGTGTTGGTGACGCACAACCCTGATGACATCGATCCGGCGGACGCCAGGCTTGAGCTGCCCGGCGTGGTTCAGCTGGTGAGAGTGCCTACTCCCCAGTAGCCTGTTGGCATGCCTTCTGAGGTTCCACCCCTGTTTCAGCCCGATGCCAGCCAAACGGGCCTGCAGTGGCGGCCCGCCACAACTGCGGACCTGGACAACTGGGCGGAATTGATCGCCCGGACTGCCGCCGTCGAGCATCCCGTCTGGTTCGAAAAGCGTGCCGACCTTGTCCACGTCCTGGAGTCCACCAAGAATGATCCCAGGACCAACACGCTTGTGGGATTGGACCGGGATGGGGTTGCCCGCGCGTACGGACGCATCACAAAGAACCCCGAGGGGGACAAGGCCATAGGCATGGGATGCGTGGACCCGGACTGGCAACGCAGGGGCATCGGTTCAGCAGTCCTCGCGTGGCAGGAAGCACAGACCCGGAGAAGGTTCCACACGGACAAGGCTGCCGGGCACAGCAGTGCCCCACCCCGCCTCCGCATCCGAACTGAAGAACAACACCAGCACCAGGCAGCGTTGTTCCGGTCCCGGGGCTATGACATTGTGCGCTGGTTCAACGAAATGCATCGGCCGTTGTCCGGGTCTGCTGCCAAGCCTGCTCCAGCAGCACGGCTCGAATCGGGATTGGAACTTTGTACGTTTGACGCGTCCCTGCACGAGGCCGTTCGTCTGGCCCATAACGATGCTTTCAGGGACCACTGGGGAAGCGAGCCACGCGACGAAGAAACCTGGCGATTCACCATCGAGGAACCCACGGCGCGGCACGATTGGAGCGCTGTGGTAATTGATGCTTCCACAGGCGAGGTAGCTGGGTACCAACTGGCCAGCTACGATCCGGCTTCAGCGGTTGACCGGGGTTTCAAGGAGGGCTATACCGAACTGCTTGGTGTCCGACGCGCGTTCCGGGGGCGGGGAATTGCGCAAGCACTGCTGGCCGACGCCCTGCGGCGATTCACGGCCGCCGGGATGGACATTGCATCGCTGGACGTCGATTCTGCCAATCCCACCGGGGCCCTGGCACTCTACCTTGGCATGGGATACAGCCCGGTGAACCGGAGCATGACGTGGGAGAGGACGCTGTAGCCCAGCGGCCTTAGCCGTCAACGTCGTGGAGGTGATGGACAACGTCGTGCAGGAAGTATTGCGAGAACGTCAGCACCGTGAACTCGGAACCGTTGCTTCGCCGCCCTGTACGCTGCCATTCATCCTGCACCACCCGTGCGAAGGACTCGGCGATTTGCTCCCCTTCCGCGATCAGCTCGTCAGAGACAATGCGGGGATCCGAGCGTCCATATTCGCCGTCGATGGCCGCTTGGTCCTGGTCCCAGTTGGCAAATTCGGCGTTGTCATCACTCAGCATCAGGTTCAGCCTCTTATCGAAGAGGCTGAAGACATCGCGCACGTGGCATGCATACTCCAAGGGAGACCACGTGTGGTCATTCGGGCGTACGGCGACGTCCTCGCGGCGCAGAACGGCCCGCCACCTCGGAAGCATATTCAGCACGGTGCCCGGGACGGTGGACGGCGTCACGGTGGAGGCGTCAAAGCCGCACTCGGGGCAGGGCTTTGAAAGCACCCATGTCCAGTCTTTTGCGTCAGGGATGATCGGCATGCCGCCAGTCTAAAGGGTCACCACCGGCAATCTCAGGCAAGGCGTAAAATCCGCAGCTGTTTGCCCCTGACTTCGTTGCCGCCCAGGAGTAAAGTTCGCTCCGGGGAGAGAGTCGGAAAGAGAAAAACATGCTCAAGGATCAGCAAGTGGGTGCCGTTCTTCCGGCATCGGATATTGCCCGGGCGCGCGCTTATTACAGCGAGAAACTCGGACTCGAACCAGAAAATCCAGACGCCGACGACAACCTCCAGTACAGGTGCGGGGACGGGACCGGATTCTTCATTTACCAAACATCCAATGCAGGTACGGCCAAGAACACCCAGATCGGTTGGATGGTCAGTGACCTCGCTGCCACCGTATCGGAACTCCGCGAGAAGGGTGTTGTGTTCGAAGACTACGATTTCCCGGGCCTGAAGACTGAAAACGGCATTGCAACGATGCCGGACGGAACGGCAGCGGCTTGGTTCCTGGACTCCGAGGGAAACATACTGAGCCTCAACCAAAACGCCTGACGCAGCAAGCAGGGCCGGTGGTCTTAAACCACCGGCCCTGCTGTTGTTCCCTGTGCCATTGCTGGCTGTTGGCCTACTCGGTGGACACAGACATTGCGTTCCAGGCCATGCTCGGACCGATCGCTTCGACTGGCTGTGACAGCGGCACACCTGACCCGTCCCTGCGGCCGTGCTCGTGGGGAAGTGCGCGGGCCACTCCGGCGGCCGATGACGCCTTCGCTGGTCCGTGTCCGGCCCACGCCAAGAGCAGGGTGTCTTCGCCCTTGAGGAAGCGGTGTACGCGGACGCCTGCGGTGGCCCGCCCCTTGGACGGGTATTCGTCGAAGGCAGTCACCTTCGCGGTCCCCGGGGCAGTGCCCGGCAGAGCGCCATTGGTTCCCGCAATAGTGACAACGACGGCGGCGGGATCGTCTGCGCGCACGGTGCCAAAGTGGATGACTTCGTCGTCGGCAGCGAGCTTGATGCCTGCCATGCCACCAGCGGTCCGGCCTTGCGGACGGACGTTTGACGCACTGAACCGTAGCAATTGGGCTTGCTTGGTGACGAAGACGAGTTCGACGTCGTCCTCCTGGGCGGGTTCAACGGCAAGAACGGTGTCCTTGTCCTTGAGCGAAATGATTTCCCAGTCATCACGGTTCAGCGGGTACTCCGGCTGAACACGCTTAACCACGCCCTGCACGGTTCCAATCGCAAGGATGGCGTCCAACGGAACGAACGCAACCAGTGTCTCGCCCTTGAGAAGAGTGATGAAATCCTTGGCTGGCACTCCACCGGCCAGATTTGGAAGGCCTCCGACAGGGGGCAGGGCTGGCATGTCCATGACCTGTAGGCGCAACATACGGCCCAGGGAAGTGACGGCGCCAATCTCGCCACGTGCCGTGGTCTTCACCACCGAACGGAAGACGTCGTGCTTCGCCCGCGGACCAGCCTCGGCCAGCGGTTCCTGGTTGGTTGTCCGCGCGATCTGCCCGGACACGCTGAGGAGGGCCCAACAGGGATCATCCGGGATTTCGAGGGGGAGCGCTGCGGCCTTGCCCTTGGGCCCCGGTACCGCCGCCGCAAGGGCCGCGGCGACCGTGGGCGAAACTGCCTCGGACTCCAGGAGTACGGTGCGTCGGGGCGTACCGTACTTCGTGGCGATTTCGGCCAGCTCACCGGAAACCAGGTCACGGAGCAGCTCGTCGGAGGCAAGGATAGCCTCCAGCGCTTCGATCTCGCGGCGCAGCTCGTCCTGTTCCTTCTCCAATTCAAGGCGGGAGTACTTGGTCAGCTGCCGTAGGCGCAGTTCCAGGATGTAGTTGGCCTGGATCTCGGTGAGGTCGTAGATGGACATCAGCCGTTCACGGGCTGCGGAAGCTTCATCAGAGGAGCGAATGATCTGGATGACTTCGTCGATGTCGACGATCGCGATCAGCAGGCCCTCCACCAAGTGCAGGCGGTCCTTCTTCTTGCCCAACCGGAAAGCCGTCCGACGCCGGACCACGTTCAGACGGTGGTCCACGTAAACCTGCAGGAGCTCCAGCAGGCCAAGGGTCTGCGGCTGGCCGTCAACCAACGTGACGTTGTTGATGCCGAAGGAATCTTCCATGGGCGAATAGCGGTACAGCTGCTGAAGCACGGCGTTGGGGTTGAAGCCGTTCTTCAGCTCGATGACCAGGCGCAGGCCATGGTTGCGGTCCGTAAGGTCCACGACATCGCTGATGCCGGTCAACTTCTTGGCGTTGACGGCGTCCTTGATCTTTTCGATGACCTTTTCCGGGCCAACCATGTAAGGCAGCTCGGTCACCACCAGGCCGGTGCGGCGGGCAGACAACTGCTCCACTTCCACCTTGGCGCGCGTCTTGAAGGAACCGCGGCCCGTGGCATAGGCATCGCGGATACCGTCCAGGCCCACGATGCGGCCACCGGTGGGAAGGTCCGGACCCGGGACGTACTTCATGATGTCGCCCAGCGTCGCATCCGGATTAGCGATCAAATGACGTGCGGCCGCAATGACCTCAACAAGGTTGTGCGGAGCCATGTTGGTTGCCATGCCGACGGCAATGCCCGTAGTTCCGTTAACCAACAGGTTGGGAAACGCTGCCGGGAGGACGTCCGGTTGGGTCAACTGGTTGTCGTAGTTGGGGACGAAATCCACGACGTCTTCGTCGAGGTGATCCGTCATGGTCAACGCAGCGGCCGCCAGGCGCGCCTCCGTGTAACGCGGGGCGGCAGGACCGTCGTCGAGCGATCCAAAGTTGCCGTGGCCATCGATCAACGGCAGGCGGAGGGAGAAGTCCTGTGCCATGCGCACCATGGCGTCATAGATGGCGGCATCGCCATGGGGGTGGAGCTTTCCCATGACTTCGCCCACGACGCGCGCACTCTTGACGTGGCCCCGGTCCGGGCGCAAGCCCATGTCCGCCATCATGTAGAGGATGCGGCGCTGAACCGGTTTGAGGCCATCACGTGCGTCAGGAAGGGCTCGGGAATAGATCACCGAGTAGGCGTACTCCAGGAAGGAGCCCTCCATCTCGGAAGTGACGTCGATATCGACGATGTTCTCGGTGAAATCGCCGAGAGGCTCGCCTTTGCGTGCGGGAGTTTGGCTGCGGGCCATGGGGTCGGTGGATCCTTGAAAGTTGTACTGCGGATGTTTTAGCTAGGCTAAGCCTATGGTGGATCAGCCCGACGTCGGCATTTATCCGGAATATTGGGAGGCCGATGTCGTCCTGCGCGACGGCGGGACGGCCCACATCCGTCCCATCCGCCCCGAGGACGCAGACGCCCTGCAGGCCTTCCATGCCGGGCAATCGCAGACTTCCATCTACATGCGGTTTTTCTCCTTCAAGCCCAAACTGTCCGGAAAAGAAGTGCGGCGCTTCACTGAAGTGGACCATGTGAACCGGGTGGCATTCGTCATCACGATCGGTGGCGAAATCATGGGCGTGGGCCGCTACGACCGGCTGGAGGACCCCGACGAAGCCGAGGTGGCCTTCAACATTTCGGACGCCCATCAAGGCCGCGGCATCGGCTCGATCCTCCTGGAGCATCTCGCGGCGGCCGCCCGGGAGAACGGTATTCGTCGGTTCATTGCCGAGGTCCTGCCCGAGAACCGCAAGATGCTCATGGTCTTCGCTGATGCCGGCTATGACCTCAAGCGCGGGTTTGACGACGGCGTGGTGAGCGTCGAGTTCAATATCGACCCCACCGAGAAATCGCGGGCCGTCATGGAGTCCCGCGAGCACCGCGCAGAGGCCCGCAGCGTGCGCGACCTCCTGGCGCCGTCGTCGGTTGCTGTCATTGGTGCCAGCCGCAAGTGGGGGACCGTAGGCTACCAACTCCTGGAACACATCATTGAAGGTGGATTTGAGGGCCCGGTTTATGCGGTCAACCCCGAAGCCTTCGAGCTCGCCGGAATGATCTCCTTTGCACGCTTATCGGAGATCCCCGGGCCCGTGCAGCTGGCGATCATCGCCGTGCCTTACGAGGAAGTGCCCAAAGTAGTGGACGACTGCGCAGCAGCGGGCGTCAAGGGCATCGTGGTGGCAACCGCCGGATTTGCCGACGACGGCGAGAGGGGCCTTGCACGCCAGCATGAGTTGGTGCGACGCGCCCGGGCCAACGGAATGCGGGTGATTGGCCCCGAGTCGCTGGGGATACTGAACACTCATCCAGCTGTGTCCCTCAACGCCTCCATGGCCCCGAGCATGCCGCCCCGCGGGGGTCTGGGCCTCTTCAGCCAGTCAGCCGCCGTGGGCGTAGCCGTCTACGCTGCGGCCCGACGACGCAGGTTGGGCCTGTCCACTTTTCTCTCCGCCGGGAACCGCGCGGACGTCTCGGGCAACGACGCCATGCAGTACTGGGAGGACGACGCCGATACTTCCGCTGTAGGGCTCTACCTTGAGTCAATCGGGAATCCCCGCAAGTTCTCCCGGCTTGCCCGCCGGTTGTCCCGGAGCAAACCGGTGATCGTCGCAAAGTCCGATGTCACGGGCCTCCGCCTGCCGCCCGGACATGAAGTCCGGACCACGCAAGCACCCGCCGGCGCAGTGGATGCAATGATGCGGCAGGCAGGCGTCATCAGGGTGGGAACCATTGAGCAATTGATGGACATCGCCCAGATTGTCTCTTCCCAGGCATTGCCCACCGGTCCCGGCGTGGCGGTCTACTCCAATTCCGTCGCCCTGGCGAAAGTCGTCGCTGACAGTGCGGGACCCCTCGGGCTTGATGTGAACCGGATGGTAACGGACGTCGACCTCGAAGCCGGCATGTCACTCGCCCTTCCAGCGCTCCGGGAGAGCCTGCGGGCAAGCCTCGCTAACGAATCTGTCAACGCCATCGTGGCCGCACTCCTGCCTGCACGCGGACTCACCGTAGAAGCGTTGGCTGGTGTCCTGGCCGAGTGCGCGGCCGAGGCCGGCAAACCCGCGGTGGCGGTGTTCACCGGCATCCTGGACCCCTCCATCCCCCTGGAAGGAATGGTAGGCAGCTCTGATGGTCCTTTACTGCCCTGCTATTCCAATGCAGGTGCCGCCGTAGGCGCCCTGGCCGCGATCGTTCGCTACGCCCAATGGCTGGACCGCGACCAAGGACTTTTCGTCGAACCCGCTGGCTGCGACATCGAAGGGACCAAGGAATCCCTGGCAAGGATGCTGACCGGTGTGACAGGCGAAAAACTCCACAAGCTCGACGCCGGTGCTGCCGCCGAGTTACTGGCCGGCTACGGTATCGCCGTGGTGCCAACAATCGGATTCGGCACACCTGAGGAAGCCGTTGAGGCAGCCGAACGCGTGGGCTGGCCGGTGGTTCTGAAGACCACTGATCCCGCCCTAAGGCACCGACTGGACCTGGGCGGCGTCCGGCTGGACATTCAGGATGCAGAGTCCTTGCTGCAGAACATCGTCCAAATGAAGCGGGCGCTGGAACCTTACGGTTCGCCATCGCTTGAAGTTCAGGCAATGGCCCCGGTAGGCCAAGCATGCACCTTCCGGGCCATGGAGGATCCCCTGCTGGGTCCAGTGGTATCTTTCGGCTTGGCAGGGGACGCAGTAAATCTGCTGGACGATTGGGCACACAGGGTCCCACCATTGTCTGCCGCAGACCTGCACGACCTCATCCGCTCGCCACGCGCTTCCAGGAAACTGTTCGGCTACCAAGGCCTCCCCGCCGTGGACGTGCCTGCCCTTGAGGACATCGCCGCGAGGCTGGCCAAACTCAAGGATGACCACCCCGGAATTGCCCTGGTGGAATTCAACCCTGTGCTCGCGGGTCCCGCCGGTGCAACGATTCTGGGTGCGGATGTGTGGATAGGTAACGCAGCCCGGCGCACCGACAGCGCTCGCAGGGCGATGCGTGGTTAAGGGCTCCCTGTAGGCCAGCGACCGGTCCAGGGGCGAAGCCGACAGTTAGGAAGTCCCCAGTGGATCTGTGAAAATGGGGGAATGAGCACCCAGTCTCCGACGCCTCAGTCCCGTCCGTCCAATGCCGGGCTCCACAGCGCCCATAACCACAGCTTGCAGGGACAGAGCCTGGACCAAGCGCTGCAACAGGCTGGTTTCTACCCCCGGCTGGTGGCCGACGTCGTGGATGACGCCTTGGATGGCCGCGATTGCCTGTCACACCTCGTGCACCTTGAAACACACTTTGATCGCGCCGAGGTTCGCCGCCACATCACAGTGCTGGTGCTGACGGAAGACATGCTGGTGATCACCCACGTTGACGATCAGCAGCTGGATGAAGCCGGGGAACAAATCGTCGCCCAGATTTCCACGGAGTCCGTGCCGGTTGCACAGATCCGTTCGGTGGTCCTTAGCTACATGTACGCCCAGCCCCAGGACTACAAGCCGTCGGATCCCGTGCGGGAAATGACAGTCTCCATCGCCTGGTCCGGTGGGCAGCGCCTGGATATGGGCCCGGCAAGCTGCGGTGACCCGCAGTGTGAAGCGGACCACGGCTACAGCGGAACCATCGCCCAGGAAGATATCGTCCTGCGCATCAGTGCCGAAGCGGACGGCCTCCAGGCAGTCCAGGATGCGAAGGTCTTCGCACGCGCCCTTCGTGCCGTGAACACGGCAAATCCCACACCCACCCCGCACACAGGAATCCCCGCGCCGCGGCCACGTTCGGGGGTCTTCAGCAACCGCTTGAGCCGCGGACACCAGCGTTGAGGGTGACTGCACAGGAGCACATGCAGCCGACATCCGGTACGGCGCCGGCCCCGGACCCGGACCTCCCTTCGCCCCCGCTTTTTGGGAGCAGGTCGATCGCCGAAGTTTTTACCAGTGCTGCCGCCAGCATGGGCATCCCCGGATTTGCCAACCAGCTTCACCTGCCTGCTGCGCCGCGTGTCTGTGTGGTCCTCGCCGATGGCCTGGGCCGCAGCCTGCTCAAGCAAAAGGCTTCGCACACACCGTTCCTGCGTTCCCTCCTGTCCAGCGGACAGGGCAATGTCCCCAACTGGATTGATTCCGCTTTTCCCAGCACCACGGCAGCTTCCCTGGCCAGCCTGGGAACAGGGCTTCCCGCCGGGCAGCACGGCATGGTGGGCTATGACGTCCTGGATCCTTCCCAGGACAAAGTAGTGAACCTGCTGGGCAACTGGGACGCCCACGTGGACCCTGCGCTTTGGCAGCCGCACGCTACCGTCTTCGAACGCATAGGGGCCGAAGCCGACGTCGTTACTGTGAGCCTCCCGCAGTTCGGGAATTCCCCGATGACCCAGGCTGCCTTGCGTGGCAGCCGGTTCGTGGGCGGCACGAGCCTGCATGCGCGCACAGCCGCCGCAGCAGAGGCAATGGCCGGCGGTGGCCGTTCCCTGATGTACTTCTACGTCAACGAATTGGACAAAGCAGGTCACCGCTACGGCTGCCAGTCCGACCGCTGGGAACACCAACTTGAAGAGCTCGACTCCACTGTCAAGAGATTGTCCGCGACCCTGCCGCCGGGAACCACGATCGTGCTGACCGGGGATCACGGAATGCTGGACGTTCCCGAGTCCCAGCGCATTGACTACTCAGCTGATGCTTCACTCGTCGCCGGGGTCCGCCACACTGCAGGGGAACCCCGAATGGTTCATCTTTACCTTGAGCCCGGCCTCCCGGACACGCACCGCGAGTTGCTCATCTCCGCCTGGCGGGCAAGGTTTGGCGAACGCATCTGGGCTTTCACCCGTGAACAGGCGATAGGCGCAGGGCTGTTCGGCGACGTCCAGCCGGACGTGGCGCCGCGCATTGGCGACGTCATGATCGCCGCCAGGGATACCCTTGCCCTTTACGACACCCGCAGGGTCCGTCCGGCATCGTTGGAAGTAGTCGGCCAACATGGTTCCTTGACGAAGGCGGAACGCGAAGTGCCGTTCCTTTGTTTCCCGGCCGCCGGTAAAAAGGGCAAACGTGGCTGAACTCGTCTTCTTCTCTGGCACCATGGACTGCGGCAAGTCCACACTGGCGTTGCAAATGGACTACAACCACCGTGCTCGGGGCAGGGGCGGGGTACGGTTCAGCTGCAACGACCGCGCAGGTGATTCGACGATTTCCAGCAGGTTGGGCCTGAAGACAGACGCCGTTGAAGTCCATGCGGACACGGACTTCTGGGATGAAGTAGTTGTACGCCGGACCAGTGGGCTCCGCGTGGACTACCTGATCTGCGATGAAGCCCAGTTCTACTCCGCTGCCCAAGTGGAGCAGTTGGCACGCCTGGTGGATGAGATGGACGTGGACGTCTTCGCGTTCGGGATCACCTCGGACTTTCGAACCACCCTGTTTCCCGGCTCCCAACGTCTGATCGAACTCGCCGACAAAGTACAGGTGCTGCAGGTCGAGGCACTGTGCTGGTGCGGGCGTCGCGCAACTCAAAATGCCCGAACGGTGGACGGCATCATGGTGGTGGAAGGGGACCAGGTCATGGTCGGCGATGTCGCACCCCAGACAGCCAGCAACGTCCCGGGCGTGAACGATCAAATTGCGCCAGGGGAAGCTGGCGGCCATGAACCCGTGGTGGGCTACGAGACCCTGTGCCGACGCCATTACATGCGCCGTGTGACAGCCCACGGCGCCAACCTCATGGCTGGGGGAGACCCGACTCTTCCGTTCGACGTCGATGCCTGCCTGTGGCCGGGAGCCGGTTCCGGCAGTGGCTCCGGCTTGACGCGTAGCTAGGGCTGGTCGCCGCGCCAGAGGTTAGTCGCCGCGGGCGCCGAAGACGATCTCGTCCCAGCTGGGGATACTTGACCGTTTTGGACGCGAGGGCTGGCGCTCTACCGGTGCCTCGGCATCCGTGTGCGTGTTCCGGTCCGCGGCCTCGAGCGATCCCTTGTCCTGTGCGGCTGTCTCTGTACGCGAGGCAGCACGATCAGTCTGTGTTTGCGGGGATGTGGCTCCGCCAAGCAGTTCGTCCAGCCCTGCCCGTGGCATCTGGTTGGTCGTGGAATCGATTCGATCCGCATCTTTGGGCTCTGGAGCGCTGGCCGCGCCCGGCTTGCGGTCGGTTAAGGAAGTAACGGGCCGCAATGGGCTTGCCACAACGGTGATTTCGCGCGTCTCCGTGCTGACGCCGTCATGGAGTTTCAGCGAGTCGTCGTCGTCCGCGTCATGGTTCCGGGGCGCCAGGCTCAGCCGGGACAGCATGGACGGACGTCCATCCTTCCGCGTTGGCTCAGCCGCAGGGGAAGCTTGCGGTTCTGGGTGATCCCCGGCGGGTTCCTCGGCCGGCTGCTGATCTTCCCCGCCAGAACGCGGGTGGGCGGCCGGAACGTTGCTGAGCAGGACGGCCAAGGCGTCATCGCCGTCTTCGTCCACGCCCAGGCGCTGCCCACGGCGTGAGCGGAGCATTTCCAAGAGGCTGTCGGATTCCTTCGCAGACGCGCGTGCCGCGGTTTCGGCGTCGGTCTCGAAGTCGAAAGGACGATCCGAGACGGCGGCAAGCCGGCGTGCAGGAACGGGTCCGTCCAAGGGCTCCAGTTCACTGAGCTGCTGAGCCCAGCGGTTGGCGTTCTGCAGGGATTTCCGCTGCGGACTGAACGTCCACATCGCCGGTGGCTCCTCGCCGATGCTTCCGTGCGTACCGGGAACTGCATCAAAGCGCGCGACGACGGTCCAGGAACCATCGGAACGGCGCCAGGAGTCCCATTCAACCGTTGAAGAATCGATGCCGTGCGCCGACAGGCGGTGGGCCACCATTTCGCCGAGCGTCGCTGGGTTGTCGCCAAAGGCAGAGCGGTAGATGTCATGGCCAGGGGCCGGGGAAGCTACTTCAATGTTTCTGGCCTGCTGCGCAACGTACTCACGCTCGGCAAGGACAGGGCCCTCGTAACGTTGCACGTTGGCAAGGGGCAGCCCGGACAACTCCGCCACTTCGGCCGCCGTGGCTCCACTGCGGATTCTGGACTGGATATCCCTGGGGGACATGGCAATCGGGGTGTTTGACGCCCGCGCAGCGACCTGGGCGGGTGTCCGGCTCGTCGCGGCACGAAGTGCCTCGTCGATCGGAAGCTGGAACATCGCACCGCCGGGTCCGCTCAGGAGCAGATGCCCGCCGTCGTCGTGGACGCCTACCAGCCGTAGATCCTGCATAACACCCTCCACCACATGGCATAACTGACATTCGAAACTCTGCCACCCCCGTTGCCCTTTTCCTACTAGGACAAAGGGCGTGCCGTGATATTCCGGCGAAAGAGTCAGATTACAGGGTGGATCCTTCCCAGCCATCCGAGCCCAATTTGCCGCCTCTGGACAATCGCTGGGCAGGGGAGGACAATCTGGCCGATATCGGGCACAAATCCGGGGCGTCCGGCGTTACACCCTTAGACCGGCGGCGGGCACGAAATCCGCCAGGCCGGAATCCTACCCGGAGCAAGTACGACAGGATGAAGAAGGACCATGGCCACGGATTACGATGCCCCTCGAAAGACCGAGGAAGACGTCAGCGAGGACTCGATTGAGGAACTCAAGACGCGCCAGTCGGGGAAGCAATCCTCCGCGGTGGATGTCGATGAGACCGATCTTGCCGATGGCTTCGAGCTCCCGGGAGCAGACCTCTCCGGCGAAGAGCTCCTGATTCAAGTCATGCCACCACAGCCTGACGAATTCACATGCTACAACTGCTTCCTTGTGAAGCACCGCTCCCAGATTGCCACTGAGAGGGACGGGCACCTGTACTGCACGGAATGCGAGAGCTAGCAGTACCGGCGACTTCAGGAGCTACCTAAGGGGAGCGGCTACCGCGCGCCCAGGGCAGCGACGAGTTCGTCCGGGTGGCGCGAAGAGACCAGCCAGTAAGGCGTTCGATCGGCGGGATCGGTGATGTCGATTTTCACCACGGCATCGACCCACCCGCGGAAGCACATGTAGGCAAGGCCGTTGAGGCGGGTTCCACGTTCGGCGGTGGCCTCGTCTTTTTTGAAGGCCTCGGCGGTGCCGACGAATTTGCGGTCGATAGTGGCGCGTCCCACCCGAAGGCTGTCCCGCGTAACGGTGATGGTAGGTGTTGTAACCACCAGCAGGGTGGTCATGACGGCCAGAAGCACCAGGGCGGCGATGACGCCCGCGGCGGCACTGATGGGCGCGAACATCAGGATTCCAGCGCTCGACAGGCCCACGACGACAACCCAGATCCAGATGGTCGGCCATAATTTCTCGGTGAACAACACCTCGGAGGCGGAGGGAGTATTCCGGGCAGGCATGGGGGCGGACTGGTCAGACGTAGGCATGGGTCCAGCTTATCGGCCCTTGGGCCGGCTATCTGCCCGGAGTGCCCGCATGGATGTGCCCCACGTAGAATGGTCCACTGTGAGCAACGAGACCGCAGTATTCAGTAATGACACCACCGCAGCGTATGGCACGCCCACTTTGGACGTTCAGCTGAAAATGCTCGACGCCGGACTGGAAGCGCCGTCCTATGCGCACCCAGGCGATGCTGGCGCGGACCTCCGGGCCCGCGAGGACGTTAAACTTGCCCCGGGCGAGCGGAAATTGGTTCCTACGGGCGTTTCAATTGCCCTCCCTGACGGGTTTGTGGCACTGATCCACCCGCGGTCCGGCCTCGCGACCAAGCATGGCCTCACGGTTGTCAACGCACCCGGAACTGTGGACGCAGGTTACCGCGGCGAAATCGCCGTCACGCTGCTGAACACAGACCAAAACCACGCCATTGAGCTCAAGCGCGGCGATAGAATTGCCCAAATGGTGATTCAGCGCGTCGAGTACGCGCGCTTCGTGATGGTTGATGATCTATCCGACTCCGCCCGCGGTACGGGCGGCTTTGGTTCCACTGGCGGATTCAACGCACCGGTGGCCTGATAACCCACGGGGTTGCGGTTTACTTGGGGATAGACCACTACTAAGGAGACAACCCAATGCTTTTTGGGCGCGGCAAAAAGTCCAAGGCCGAGCGGCTGGAAACCGCTGGCACCGTCGAGGAAAACGACGCGGCTGAGGCAACAACCCCTGCAACCGGCGCGTCCGGTACCAAGGGTGATTTCCGGCTTGGCAAAGGTCCTTGGGACATCGATGAGATCGAGGATCGCGACGGATACGTGGATCTCGGCGCACTGCTGATCGCACCCGCCGATGGACTCCAGTTGCGGCTGGAAGTGGAAGAAGCTACTCAGCGCGTGGTGGCAGTGACCATGGACCTGGCAGGGTCAAGCCTGCAGCTCCAGGCCTTCGCCGCTCCGCGTTCGGAAGGCCTGTGGGACGAGATCCGCGAGCAGATTGGCCAATCCGTAGCAAGCCAGGGTGGCGAGACAGAAGAAGTATCTGGAACGTTTGGCACAGAACTCGTCGCCAAGCTCCCCGCCGAAGCTACTGACGGCAGCCGGGGTTTCCGGGCCGCCCGCTTCATGGGGGTGGACGGTCCCCGGTGGTTCCTGCGTGGTGTCCTCGGCGGCGAAGCTGCCCTGGACCGGGACGCCGCGGCAGGCTTGGAGGAGCTCTTCCGGCGCGTGGTTGTTGTACGCGGCGACAATCCGATGCCGCCGCGCGAACTGTTGCAGCTGCGTCTGCCCAAGGATGCTGCCGCCCAAGCCCCAGCTCAGGCCCCCGCTGAAGCTTCCGATCCCGCTGCACAGCAAGGTGGTCCCGCCCTGCACCAGCCGGAGCGGGGACCGGAGATCACCCAGATTGGCTGATACGCCCGGCTTGCCAGGATCCGCCGGGCAGCAGTCCCAGCAACACGGCGTCCGTGATCTCCCTGCCCGCGGCAGGGCCACCTGCACTGGATTCATCGAATCTGTCACGTACCAGCCGCCAAGTGAGCAACCCTTCTTTTCGGCGATTGTCGTGGACGCGCTGGAGCACAGTTCCCAACCATCAGTGGGTGGCGGGGGCGTGAAAAGGCCGTATGCACGGTTGCGCGTCATCTGGTTGGGCAGGAACCGGGTACCAGGTATTGAAGCAGGAGCGGAGTTGCGCTTGAACGGCGTGGTGACACATAAGGATGGCCTGCCTGCGATGTTCAATCCACGCTACGAAATACTTTCCCGTCAGGAGCACTTATGACAGTGGCCAATGGATCAGAACCTAAGGATCCGGCGCAGCCTACGACCGGCAAGGGTGAAACCACTGGCACAGGGGCAGCCAGCACACCGGCAAGCCAAAGCCCGGGCGTCGCCGACCTCGCTGCCGGCTATGCAGAAAAAGCGGGGCTTCAGCGCAACAGTGCCGGCCATGTGGACATGTTGAAGTCTGCCGGGGGAGTGCAAGGCATCGCGGAGAGTATCCTGCCGGGCCTCGTTTTCCTCGTGGCCTTCACCATTAGCCGCGATTTAACGGTTTCCTTGGTCGCGGCGTTGGCGACGGCAGCAATCTTCACCGTTGTCCGCCTGATCCAACGGCGCCCGTTGACGCAGGCGCTTGCCGGTGTGGTCGGCGTCGGGATTTCTGCTTGGTTGGCCAACACCACGGGGAAGGCTGAAGACTTCTACGTTCTGGGCTTCTTCACCAACATTGCCTATATTGCGGGCATGGTGCTGTCCATAGTGCTCAAGTGGCCTATCGCCGGCTTGCTGTTTGGTTTCGTCCGCAACGAGGGTCTCGAATGGCGCAAAGACCCGGAACGCCTGCGGGCGTACCAGCTTGGCACGTGGATTGTTGTGGCGGTGCTTGCGCTGCGGCTGGTGGTGCAGGTGCCCCTCTACTTCCTGGGTGAGCCAGGCTTGACGGCGTTGGCTACCACCCGGCTCCTCATGGGTGCACCGCTTTACATCCTCGGCCTTTGGGTGGCATGGCTTGTTACCAAGCCCGCACCTCAACCGTCGAAGCCGTCGTCCTCCGCCTGATCAGTAACGCTGGCATCGCCGTCGCGGGGTCCTTGGCCCGCCATCGAGGCTGGTGACAACAGGGCCCGCAGTCCGTCCTCTGCCTGGATGGTGGTGACGAAGAACAGTTCGTCGCCACCATCGAGGACATCGTCACGGCTTGGGGTGATGGGTGCCTGATCACGCAGGATGGCTACCAAGGTGGCGTCTTCGGGCCACTCAATGGCGCCCACTGTGCTCCCAATGACGTGGGAGTCGTGGGGAACGGTAAATTCCACGATCGAGGCGACGCCGGTCTGCAAAGTCAACAGCCGGACGATGTCGCCGATTTCCACGGCTTCCTCAACCAGGGCAGTCATTAGCTGCGGAGTGTTGACGGCCACGTCCACGCCCCAGGAATCATTGAACATCCAGTCGTTCTTAGGGTTGTTGACACGCCCAACAGTGCGCCCTACGGCGAATTCCGTCTTGGCCAGCAGGGACACCACGAGGTTCACTTTGTCATCACCGGTGGCGGAAACCACGACGTCGGCATCCTCAAGTTTGGCGTCCTGAAGTGTGCTGAGTTCGCAGGCATCGCCCACCAGCCAGCGCGCACCCCGAAGGCCGCTGCGGCCAATGACTTCAGGCTTGAGGTCGATGAGCAGGATTTGATGGTTGTGGGCCAGGAGCTCACGGGCAATGGACGAGCCGACGCTGCCTGCGCCAACGATGACAACTTTCACTAAGACTCCTTGGCCGGTGCTTTGGCAAGGACCCGGCTGATCTCCGAAGTCCTGTCCAGGCTCAACATTGCGTGGACGGTATCGCCCTCCTGATAGGCCGTGCCTGGCAGAGGCAGGAGGCCCTCACCGAAACGCGTCAGGAAAGCGACACGGATGCCTGCGGCAGCTTCAATGGACGTCACGCTATGGCCAATCCATCCCTCGTGCAGGTCCACTTCCGCCAGGACGAGCCTGCCGGATGGCTCCCGGTAATCGCCGGCGAGATGCTGCTCCGGAAGGATACGCCTGAGGACCTGGTCGGCGCTCCAGCGCACCGCGGCTACGGTGGGAATGCCGAGGCGCTGGTAGATTTCTGCGCGTCCGGGATCGTAGATGCGGGCCACGACGTGTCCAACATGGAATGTCTCCCGTGCCACACGGGTGGCCAGGATGTTGGAATTGTCACCACTTGAAACAGCGGCGAATGCGTAAGCCTCTTCCACTCCTGCCTGCTTGAGCGTGTCCCTGTCGAAACCTACGCCGGTGACCTTGCGGCCGGTAAACGTGTTGCGAAGCCGACGGAACGCCCGCTCGTCCTGGTCGATGATGGCCACCGAATGGCCGGCGTCTTCCAAAGTGTGTGCCAGGGTTGCGCCAACACGGCCGCAACCCATGATCACGAAGTGAGCCACCGTGTCTCCTTATGTGTGTTTACCGTGTCGCTGCGTATGACTTTACCGGTGCGCTGGACGTAAGTCGGAGACCGCCGTCATGACATCGCTGGGGATTCAGAGTAGTTTTGCGAAAGTGTTGACAATACTGAATGCTGCGAAGCGTGTGTTGGTGGGCCGGCCAGTCCGGAATGACCGCCTATCCCACACCCTCTTGCCCAAGCGCATCGCTTTGCCGATCTTCGCCTCGGATGCCCTGTCTTCGGTGGCCTACGCACCGGATGAAATCCTGCTGACCTTGGCTCTCGCGGGTGTGAGCGCGGTAGCGTTCTCCCCCTTTGTTGGGTTGGCAGTGATGGTGGTGTTGCTCACAGTGGTGGCCTCTTACCGGCAGAATGTGCACGCCTACCCGTCGGGCGGAGGGGACTATGAGATTGCCAACGTCAATCTGGGCAAGTACGCCGGGCTCACCGTTGCTGCTGCGCTCCTCGTGGACTATGTCCTGACCGTTGCAGTGTCGATGTCCTCTGCCGCTGCATATCTCACCACGGCGATCCCTTCGTTGCACGGCCAACAGGCGATGATCGCGACTGTGGGCGTGATCATTCTCGCCTTGGTCAACCTGCGAGGCATCAAGGAGGCCGGCACGGTCTTCGCCGTTCCCACCTACATTTTCATGGCCTCCATCATTGGCATGACCCTCGTGGGCATCTTCCAGGCCATTACGGGACAACTGGGCCAGGCGGCGTCCGCCAACTTCACCATCGTGCCCGAGGCCGGCTTCGACGAAGGCCTCGTTGGCCTTGCCGGTGCATTCCTGTTGCTGCGTGCCTTTTCCTCGGGTGCTGCTGCCTTGACGGGTGTGGAGGCGATCAGCAACGGCGTGCCCAACTTCCGGAAGCCCAAGAGCAAGAACGCTGCCACCACCTTGTTGTTGCTCGGCGCGATCGCGGCGGCCATGCTGGCCGGCATCCTTTATCTCGCCAACGCCACGAAGGTGCACATTGTCCTGGATCCCGCCAAGGAGTTCCTCCTTGATGGCAAGCCGTTGCCCGAGGGCTATATCCAGAATCCGGCCATCAGCCAGATCGCCGACACCATTTTTGGGGCCGGTTCCATTCCGTTCTACATAGTGGTGGCTGCCACCGGCGTCATTCTCGTGTTCGCTTCCAACACCGCGTTCAACGGCTTCCCTGTGCTGGGCTCCATCCTGGCGCAGGACGGTTACCTGCCCCGCCAGCTCCGTACCCGTGGCGACAGGCTGGCCTTCAGCAACGGCGTGCTGGCCTTGGCTGCCGGAGCGCTGGTTCTCATCCTTTCGTTCAATGCTGATGTCACCAAGCTCATCCAGCTGTACATCGTGGGGGTCTTCATTTCCTTCACCGCCAGCCAGCTCGGTATGGTCCGGCACTGGGGCCGTGAATTGAAACTGGCACGGGACAAGTCGGTCCGCCGCAGGATCATCAAATCGCGGACCATCAACATGGTGGGTTTCGGCATGACTGCGCTCGTCTTGGTCATCGTCCTCATCACCAAATTTGAGCAAGGTGCCTGGATCGCACTTCTGGCAATGTTCGTGCTGTTCCTCATCATGTGGAGTATCCGGGCGCACTATGACAATGTTGCCAAGGAATTGGCTGTTGACGAGGATTCATCGCCACGCGCGCTGCCTACCCGTGTCCACGCCGTACTGCTTGTTTCGCACGTCCGCAAACCTGTATTGCGGGCCCTGGCTTACGCCCGGGCGTCGCGGCCCTCGCGACTGGATGCGATTACCGTGGACATCAACTCCGAAGAGACAGAACATACCGTGCGGGATTGGGAGAAGCTGGAAATTCCAGTACCGCTCACCGTACTGGCCAGCCCCTACCGTGAGACCGTGACTCCCATCATGGAGTACATCAAGAACATGCGACGCGACTCACCCCGGGACTTGATCGTGGTGTACATCCCCGAGTACGTCGTGGGCAAATGGTGGGAGCAGTTGGTTCACAACCAGACGGCACTCAGAATCAAGACGCGGCTCCACTTTGAACCTGGAGTCATGGTTGCCAGCGTTCCGTGGCAGCTGAAGTCCTCCGAAGAAGCAAAGGCACTGCAGGATACACAATGACCTCCCACAGCATTTCCCCCCTCACTGACAACAGCGGAGGCCAAGGTACGCCCGGCACCGAACTGACCGTTGACGTTGGCCCTGTCGCACACGGCGGGCATTTCGTCGCACGCCATGAAGGCCGCGTCATCTTCGTACGCCATGGCATTCCGGGGGAGAAGGTCCGGATCCGATTGACCGACTCCGGCGACTCGTCGCGCTTCTGGCGTGCCGACGTCGTCGAGGTCCTGGAAGCCTCGCCGGACCGCGTGCCGCACTTCTGGAAGCCGGCCGATTCGCTGGCGGCCTGGCAGCACGGGAATCCACCCGTGGGCGGCGCCGAGCTCGGCCACATTTCCCTGCAACGGCAGCGTGCCCTGAAGGCCGAAGTGTTGTCCGAGCAACTCAAGAGACTCGCGGGCCTGGACCTCGCGGTCGAGGTTGAGGGCGTGGGTGCCAACGACGACGGCGGACTCGGCTGGCGTACGCGCGCCAGCTTTGCTGTCACATCCAAGGGACGGCTGGGAATGCATGCCCACCGTTCGGACGTCGTGGTGCCCATACGCGAGATGCCACTGGCGCTCTCCGGAATCAACGAGCTCAAGTTGTGGGACCTTGATCTCAGCGGGATAGCACGCGTAGAAGTGGCGGCGCCAGCCAATGGCTCCAGGCCGCTCGTGTTGCTGGCGCCGGAGGAAACAACCAGTCCCAAGCGGCTGCACAGCATCCTTTCGCAGTTGTCGCACGAAGTTTCCGTAGCCAGCTTCGATCCCGGCAAGGGCCAAGTACTGCAGCTTCGGGGACGGACCTGGGTGCAGGAATCGGCGGCAGGGCATGAATACCGTGTGACGGGCGAAGGCTTCTGGCAGATTCATAAGGACGCGCCGGAGACGTTGGTCAACGCGGTGACCGGCTACCTGGCAGGTGGAGGGTATCTCCAACCCGGTGCTGCGGTGGCGGACCTTTACGCCGGTGCAGGCCTGTTTACGGCACCCTTGGCTGATGCGGTAGGCGTCACGGGTTCGGTATTGTCCGTTGAGGGATCGCCTGGCACCAGCCGTGATGCCCGCAAGAACCTGCATGGAGAATCCCACGTTGAGATCGTGCAGGGGCGAGTGGAGCGGGTATTGCACCAACGCCCCCGGAACTTCGATTCCCTGGTCCTGGACCCGCCGCGCGTGGGGGCTGGAAAAGCCGTGGTCAACCAACTCATGGCCTCACATCCCCGGGCAATTGCCTATGTGTCCTGTGATCCGGCTTCTTTTGCACGTGATCTGGGTTACTTCCAGCAAGGCGGTTGGCGCCTGGAGTCGTTGAGGGCGTTCGACCTGTACCCCCACACGCATCACTTGGAGACCGTCAGCCTCATCGTTCCCGCCGGTTAGGCGTCTATCGCCCGCCGCGCCACCGGATGGCGGGCGATTCGTGGAGGGTGCCGCGCTGGGTGCAACTGCCTGCGGCAGTGCTTCAACACGATCGATGCCACTACGATGGGCATAGTAGTCCCACATAGCAGCCCCACTCCGCGTAGTTCCGCGGGGGATAGGGGTTGACCAACTGAGAGTGCCGCCCGGCTAAGTAAGGTGCGCCTAACTGGCTAGCGGCCAACCACGCGACAAAGATGAAACTGTTGCGAGAGGAGTCCTGCCATGAGCACTGTGGACAGCTTCGGTTCCAAAGGCGTACTGAATGTAGCCGGCACCGATTATGAAATTTTCCGGTTGAACTCCGTAGAGGGCGCAGACAGCCTTCCGTTCAGCCTCAAGGTATTGCTTGAAAACCTCCTGCGGACTGAGGATGGCGCCAATATAACGGCTGACCACGTCCGCGCCCTGGCCGGTTGGGACCCCAATGCGGAGCCCGACACGGAGATCCAGTTCACCCCGGCCCGAGTCATCATGCAGGACTTCACCGGCGTACCCTGCGTTGTAGACCTCGCCACCATGCGCGAGGCTGTTAAAGAACTTGGCGGCGACCCCAAGCGCGTCAACCCCTTGGCGCCAGCCGAAATGGTCATCGACCACTCCGTCCAGATCGACGCCTTCGGTAACTCCGGCGCACTGGAGCGCAACATGGAGATCGAATACCAGCGCAATGGTGAGCGCTACCAATTCCTGCGGTGGGGCCAGACGGCCTTTGATGACTTCAAGGTTGTCCCCCCGGGAACCGGCATTGTCCACCAGGTCAACATCGAGTACCTGGCCCGTACGGTCATGACCCGTGAGATCGACGGCGTGCTTCGTGCCTACCCGGACACCTGCGTTGGAACCGACTCCCACACCACCATGGTCAACGGTCTGGGCATCCTGGGCTGGGGCGTCGGCGGCATCGAAGCCGAGGCTGCCATGCTTGGCCAGCCCGTCTCCATGCTGATTCCCCGCGTCGTGGGCTTCAAGCTCAGCGGCAGCATCCCGGCCGGCGCCACCGCGACCGATGTTGTGCTGACCATCACCGAAATGCTGCGCAAGCACGGTGTTGTTGGCAAGTTCGTGGAGTTCTACGGTGAAGGCGTTGCCGCTGTGCCGCTGGCAAACCGCGCCACCATCGGAAACATGAGCCCGGAGTTCGGCTCCACGGCCGCCATGTTCCCGATTGACGATGTCACCTTGGAATACCTGCGCCTGACTGGCCGGTCCGAAGAGAATGTCGCCCTCGTGGAGGCATACACCAAGGAACAGGGCCTCTGGCACGATCCTTCCCGCGAACTGCGCTTCTCCGAGTTCCTCGAGTTGGATCTGTCCACGGTTGTTCCGTCCATCTCCGGCCCGAAGCGTCCCCAGGACCGCATCGAGCTCACGGATGCCAAGGAGCAGTTCCGCAAGGACATCCACAACTACGTCGCCATTGAAGACGGCAGCGTGGACGAGTCATTGGACGAATCGTTCCCGGCTTCGGATGCTCCGTCCTTCACGCACGCTGATTCGCACACCACGGAGACGGCACGTGTTGCTTCCGCTGCCAACGGCGCCCAGGGCCGCCCGTCCGCTCCGGTGCACATCAAGACCGCTGACGGCCGCGAGTTTGAGTTGGACCACGGTGCAGTATCGATCGCCTCGATCACTTCCTGCACCAACACCTCCAACCCGTCTGTCATGTTGGCTGCAGCCCTTCTTGCACGCAACGCTGTTGACAAGGGCCTGACGTCCAAGCCGTGGGTCAAGACCTCTGTGGCTCCGGGCTCGAAGGTCGTCACCGACTACTACGAGAAGTCCGGCCTGACCCCTTACCTGGAGAAGCTCGGCTTCTACATCGTGGGCTACGGCTGCGCAACCTGCATCGGCAACTCCGGCCCTCTGGAGCCGGAGATCTCCGAAGCCATCCAGGCCAACGACCTCTCCGTGACGGCTGTCCTCTCGGGCAACCGCAACTTCGAAGGCCGTATCAACCCGGACGTCAAGATGAACTACCTGGCTTCCCCGCCCTTGGTTATCGCTTACGCCCTGGCCGGTTCCATGGACTTCGACTTCGACACCGATGCGCTGGGCACCGATTCGGACGGCAACGAGGTCTTCCTGAAGGACATCTGGCCCAACCCCATCGAGGTGCAGGAAGTCATTGACTCCTCCATCGACAAGGCTATGTTCGCCAAGGGTTACGAGGGTGTCTTCGACGGCGACGAGCGCTGGAAGGCACTGGACACCCCGGCGGGCGACACGTTCGCCTGGGCCGAGGACTCCACCTACGTGCGGAAGCCCCCATACTTCGAAGGCATGAAGGCGCAGCCGGATCCCGTCAAGGACATTGCAGGTGCACGCGTGCTCCTGAAGCTTGGCGATTCCGTCACCACGGACCACATCTCCCCGGCCGGCTCATTCAAGTCGGACACGCCTGCAGGCCAGTACCTCCTGGCCAATGGCGTGGAGCGCAAGGACTTCAACTCCTACGGCTCGCGCCGTGGCAACCACGAAGTCATGATCCGCGGTACCTTCGCCAACATCCGCATCAAGAACCAGCTGCTGGACGGCGTCGAGGGTGGCTTCACCCGCGACTTCAGCCAGGAAGGTGCACCGCAGGCCTACGTTTACGATGCCGCACAGAACTACCAGGCTGCGGGAACGCCGCTGGTTGTCCTTGCAGGTAAGGAATACGGTTCCGGATCGTCCCGTGACTGGGCAGCCAAGGGCACTGCGCTCCTGGGTGTCAAGGCCGTCGTTGCCGAGAGCTACGAGCGCATCCACCGCTCCAACCTCATCGGCATGGGCGTTCTTCCCCTGCAGTTCCCCGCTGGCGAGTCCGCGGCAACGCTCGGCCTGACCGGCACGGAGACGTTCTCGGTTGAAGGCGTTACGGCGCTGAACAACGGCACCACGCCCAAGACGCTCAAGGTGACGGCAACGGCCGAGGACGGCACCTCCAAGTCCTTCGACGCTGTCCTGCGCATCGATACCCCGGGTGAAGCGGACTACTACCGCAACGGTGGCATCCTGCAGTACGTCCTGCGCCAGATCTCCGCAGCGTAGCGAACCGGCTGGTTTCCAGCTGATTCTCCACACCAGGCAGCCCCGGCTGGTCGCCCGACCAGCCGGGGCTGCTGCGTCTTCGGATGACGATGCATCCATAGGCAGGTGCGAAAACGCCTGCCCCGGGCACGCGCTAAAGTTAACAAGCACGTCATTCACCCTAAGGAGGGCCGTTGGGACTCTTGGAAACCATCAAGGATCCACAGGACCTGGCCAAGCTGTCCGGCCAAGAGCTGGAACAGCTGGCCGGCGAGATCAGGGACTTCCTGATTACCAACGTAGCCGCTACCGGTGGACACCTTGGTCCCAACCTCGGCGTCGTGGAGCTCACGCTTGCTGTTCATCGCATCTTCGAGTCGCCCCGGGACAGCATTGTCTTTGATACCGGGCACCAGTCCTATGTCCACAAGCTCCTCACGGGCCGTCAGGACTTCAGTACGCTCCGCCAGCAGGGTGGCCTCTCGGGTTACCCGGACCGCGCCGAGTCCGAGCACGACATTGTCGAAAGCTCCCACGCTTCCTCGTCCTTGTCCTGGGCGGACGGCATTTCCCGCGCCCGGCAGTTGACCGGCGAAGGCGACCGGTTCGTCGTCGCGGTTGTAGGTGACGGTGCCCTTACTGGTGGCATGACCTGGGAAGCCATCAATAATATTGCCGCTGATAAGCGGCGCCGCGTGGTGATTGTGGTCAATGACAACGGCCGCTCCTATGCACCGACTGTGGGCGGTTTTGCCGACTACCTGGCATCGCTGCGCCCCACCATCGACACTTTGCGGACCACACCGGCCTATGAGCGGATGCTTGACTGGTGGAAGAAGAAGCTCCAGGACGGCGGTCCGGTAGGCCAGTTCACCTACAAGAGCCTGCACGCCATGAAAAAGGGCATCAAGGACTGGTGGGCGCCCCAGGGAATGTTTGAAGACCTGGGCATGAAGTACATCGGTCCGGTGGACGGACACAACCTCCAAGCCATGGAGCACGCTCTCAGCACGGCCAAAGCCTACGGTGGCCCGGTGATCGTGCATGCCATGACGGAAAAGGGCCACGGATATGCTCCCGCCCTTGCCAACGAGGCCGATCAGTTCCACGCTGTGGGAATCATTGATCCAGAGACAGGTGAGCCGACCGAAAGGCCCGGCGCCAGATCCTGGACCTCGGTCTTCGCCGAGGAAATCGCCGACATCGCTGATGAGCGTCCTGACGTTGTCGGCATCACGGGGGCAATGCTGATACCCGTTGGTCTGCACAAGTTTGCGGAGCGCCATCCTGAACGCGTTATCGACGTCGGTATCGCCGAACAGCATGCGCTCACGTCTGCTGCCGGGATGGCCTTCGGTGGCCTGCACCCGGTGGTGGCGGTTTATGCAACCTTCCTGAACCGTGCTTTCGATCAGCTCTTGATGGATGTCGCACTCCACAAGGCGGGGGTCACCATTGTCCTGGACCGTGCAGGCGTTACAGGACCGGACGGTCCCAGCCACCACGGCATGTGGGACATGGCGATGGTCCAGATTGTCCCAGGACTCCATTTAGCCGCTCCGCGCGACGCCACCCGGCTCAGGGAAGAACTGCGCGAGGCGGTCGCCATCAATGACGCCCCCACCGTGGTGCGGTTCTCCAAGGGCAGCGTCGGCTCTGAAGTGGAGGCCATTGAGCGGCTCCACGACGGCGTGGATATCCTGGCACGCCGTCCCGAGGGTTCCACCGAAAACGACGTCCTCATCATCAGTGTTGGCGCGATGTCCGAGCTCGCCCTGGATGTCGCCGGCCGTCTTGGCGCCCAGGGAATCAGCTCAACGGTGGTCGATCCCCGCTGGCTTCTGCCTGTGCGCAGATCAATCATCGCCCTTGCCGCCCGGCACCGCCTGGTCATCTGTATCGAAGACGGCGTCCGCGCCGGCGGCGTGGGTTCACGCATCCGCCAGGAAATGCGCGCAGCAGGCGTTGATACAGCTTTGAACGAGGTCGGCTTGCCTGTTGAGTTCCTGGTGCACGGATCCAGGAGCCAGGTCCTGGAGCGCGTCGGGCTTACGGCCCAGAAAATAGCCCACGACGTCGTAGCGCAGGTCCTGGGGACAAAGGTCCCCTTTGCGCGGCCCCTGCCAGGTCAGGAACACCCCACCACCGGCAGTCTGCCCAAGCTGTGAGTCCCGATCGCGAACCGGGCTCCCTGCAGCCCGGCGACCTCGTGGTGGCGAGAAACAGGAAGTGGAACGGCAAGGCGCACTGGGTTGTACCCGGCCGCTACTTGGGTGAGGACATCCACGGCTGGTGGATTTTCCAAGGCGCGGGGGAGTTCTGTTCTCGTCCCGGTGCTGCCTTCTACACAGCCTCGGATGCAGTCCTGCTGGTACCGCGGACCGGCGAATTCGTGGCCACTTTCTATGACGACACCTACCCGGGTGACTTCCGGATCTACGTAGACCTGGCAACCGGTCATGGATGGAACACCATCAGGCCAGGCGTTACCGAGTTCCACATGATCGATATGGACCTGGACGTCATCCGATCCACCCTTCACGGTGTGTTCGTCGATGACGAGGATGAGTTTGAGGACCACAGGGCAGGCATGGGATATCCCGCAGAAATCGTGGAAACCATGCGTGCGGAGTGCGCAGCCCTTCGTGAGGGAGTGGAGGCCATGAAGGCTCCATTCGACGTCGAGGGCACCAGCAACACCAGTGCAGAGTGGTTCAGGAAAGGACGAACATGAGCGGCATTATCCGCGCATACAAACGCGACGACGAGGGAGTACTTCACTTCCGTGAAGCCTGGTACGACGACGACGACCACCAGTTCGTGATCAATCACGGCGTTGTGGGCCACCAAAGCAAGACCGATGAAACAGACGTTGACGACGACACTTCGGTAGACGGTTTGATGGCGGCTTTCGCTGCCCAGTGTGAAGAGGATGGATACGCCGAGATCCCGGAGTCCGAGCAGTTCTGGGTGGTTGCACAGTTTGCGCTGAAGACCAAGGACGGCACTGAACGTGACCGTCACTTTGAGCGCAAGGCAAAGGCCGCGCTCACGGGCGAACTGGCTTGGCGAGGACTGGGAATCGTGGACCGCACGGAGATCGGAAACTCGCGTCTGAACGTTTTTTGCCTGTGCCCGGATGTCAACAAGGCCGTCAATGCCATCAAGATCTGCGTTCGCAATGAGGACCTGGATTTCACCAAGCTCTCCATCGCAGCGGCTCCGCACAGCGACCCCACCGCATTCCGCGTGAAGCACTCGCCCAAGCAAGGTGTGGGCTTTACCCTCTAAGTAGGACCTAACGCACTCAGGAGGGATGTTCCATGTCGTCCAAGAGCAATTGGCCCGGACATACGCCGCTACCCAAGGGCCTTGCGGCGCCGGCAAAACGCGCCCTGGCCCACGAAGGCATCGAAACTTTGGAACAGCTGGCTGAGTTTGGCGAACAGAAGGCCTCCAAGCTCCACGGCATGGGGCCGGTAGCCATTGCCCAGCTCGAGGAAGCAATGGAGGAATCCGGCATCACTTTCGGCTCGCGCTAACATCGGCCATAGTCCCCGGAAGAGCGTTATAGGCTGGGTTCCATGACTGAATATCGACGCCTTGGCCACTCCGGACTGACCGTCTCAGCTGTAGGGCTGGGTTGTAACAACCTGGGACGCGCCAACACTCCCACGGAGTCGCAGGAAGGCACGGATGCCGTTGTCCGCGCCGCGATCGATGCCGGGGTGACGTTCTTCGACGTCGCAGATGTTTACGGCCGGGAGCCTGGCCTCAGCGAGGCCATGCTGGGCAAAGCGCTGAAGGGACATCGCGACGACGTCGTCATCGGTACCAAGTTCGGCATGGATATGCACGGGGCCAATGGCAACGACTTTGGTGCCCGCGGTTCGCGGCGCTACATCCTCAAGGCGGTTGAAGCCTCGCTGCGCAGGCTGGGTACGGAGTGGATCGACCTCTACCAGTTCCACACCCCGGACCCACAGACGCCCATTGAGGAAACCCTTGCAGCGTTGGATGTCCTGGTCACCAGCGGCAAGGTCCGCTACATCGGTCACTCGAACTTCGCTGGGTGGCAGATCGCCGAAGCCGAGTACGTTGGGCGGCAGTCTGGAGGGGTTCGCTTCATTTCAACCCAGAACCACTACAATCTGCTGGACCGCCGGGCCGAGCTCGAGGTCATTCCGGCAGCCAGCGCCTTCTCGCTTGGTGTGCTTCCGTATTTCCCCCTGGCCAATGGCCTGCTCACAGGCAAGTACTCCGCCGGCCATGCCCCCGAGGGTTCCCGCCTGAGCCATACACGGACCAATCTGGTGCATGATGCCGATTGGCAGCAGCTGGGCCGCTTTGGTCAGTTCGCCAAGGAACGGGGCATCACCGAACTCCAGCTGGCATTCTCGTGGTTGGCAGCCCAACCCGGCGTCAGCAGTGTCATCGCTGGAGCGACGCGTCCGGAGCAGATTCGTGAGAACGCGGAAGCAGTGTGCTGGGTCCCTAGCCAGGAGGAGCGCGAGGAACTGGACGAGATCTTCCCGCGTGCTCCCAAGGTGGCACTCTTCTAGACACAAAAGCGCTCGTAAAGAGGAAGGGCAGTGGCGCGGGCTTTCGCTCTTGCCACTGCCCTCTTTCTTGCCGCTTTAGGCCGGGGCGGAGGCGACGCCGGGTGCCAGGAAACGCTTGCCATTGACGCGTTCAGCGGCGCCAACGCGGTCCAGGTAGGGAGTGATGCCGCCCAGGAACATGGGCCAGCCCGCACCCATGATGACGCAGAGGTCGATGTCCTCAGGCCCGGCAACCACGCCTTCTTCAAGCATCAGTCCGATTTCCTCGGCCAGTGCATCCTGGGTTCGGCGCAGCACTTCCTCGCGTGTGGAGGGAGTGTTACCGAAGGACATGATGGCCAGGGTCTCAGCCGGGATGACTGGCTTTCCATCCGGACCGGGGACCCAGAGGGACTTTACGCCGTTGTCGATGAGCTTCTGCAGGTTCTGTGAAACGGGGAAACGGTCTCCGAAGGCATTATGGAGGGACTCCTGCACATGCTGTGCGACCGGCAGTCCCACCATGGCGCTCAAGGTGAAGGGAGTCATCGGCAGGCCCATGGGACGCAAAGCGGTGTCTGCCACTTCGGCGGGGGTGCCTTCGTCGAAAGCGGCGATGACTTCGCCCATGAGGCGGAGCAGGATGCGGTTTACGACGAACGCCGGCGCATCCTTAACCAGGACGGCAGTCTTCTTCAGGCCCTTGGCGAGCTCAAAAGCAGTAGCCAGTACGGCGTCGTCAGTCTTTGGCTCCCTGACAATTTCCAAGAGCGGCATGACGGCAACAGGGTTGAAGAAATGGAAGCCCACCAGCCGCTCCGGGTGCCGTAGGTCCTCGGCCATGGCGGTTACGGACAGCGAGGAAGTGTTGGTGGCGAGGATGCACTCGGGGGAGACGATCTCTTCCACTTCGGCGAAGACTTGCTTCTTGATGTGCAGCTCTTCAAACACGGCCTCGATGACGAAATCGGCATCAGCGAAGACTGCCTTGGACACCGAACCGGTGACGAGCGCCTTGGTCCGGTTGGCGGCGTCGGCCTTGATTCGCTTCTTTGCCAGCAATTTGTCGACCTCTGCGTGGACGTAAGCGACGCCCTTGTCCACCCTGGCCTGATCGATGTCGGTCATGACGACCGGCACCTTGAGCTGGCGGGCGAAAAGTAGCGCCAGCTGGCTTGCCATGAGCCCCGCGCCTACCACGCCTACCTTGGTGACCGGGCGGGCCAGCTTCCGGTCCGGTGCGCCTGCAGGCCGCTTGGAGCGCTTCTGCACGAGGTCCAGGAAAGCGTACACGGTGGAGCGGAACTCATCCGTCTGCATCAGGCCGGCAAGGGTCTCACATTCCAACTCCGCCGATTCGCCTTGGCTCATGGTGCGATTTGCCTCCATGATGTCCAGCACCTTGGCGGGCGCTGGTGAGGCATTGGAGGTCTTCGCCTCCACAAACGCGCGGCCCGCGGAGACCGCCGCAGCCCAGCGGCTGGCGACGCCTTCATCCGAAGGGTCGACGGCGTTCTTCCGCACTGGGGTTTCTTTGCCGGTAATGACACGGGCAGCCCATGCCAGGGACTGCTCCACGAAGTCGGCCGGCTCGAAGATGGCATCGGCAATACCGAGCTCAAACGCTTCCGGGCCGGTGAGTGTGCGGTTGTTGCTGAGCGGGTTCTCGATCATTACCTTGACGGCGTTTTCGGGTCCGATCAAGCGGGGGAGAATGTAGACGCCGCCCCAGCCCGGAACAAGGCCGATAAACGCCTCAGGCAGTGCGAGGGCACCTGCGCCGGTGGAGACGGTCCGGTAGGTGGATTGCAGGGCGATCTCGAGTCCGCCGCCGAGCGCCAGGCCATTAATGAAGGCGAAGCTGGGCACCCCGAGGTTGGCCAGGGTGGAGTACACAGCGTGTCCAAGCTGGGCCATCCACAGGCCATGCTCGCGTTCCTTGAGGGTCTTCACGGCAGACAAGTCTGCGCCAGCCACCAGGAAGTATGGTTTGCCCGTCACGCCGACCCCGACGATTTCACCCTTGGCGGCACGCTCCGTGAGTCCATCCAGGACTTCGCCCAACTCCACCAGCGTGTTGGGACCCAGCGTGGTGGGTTTGGAATGGTCCAGTCCGTTGTCCAGCGTGATGAGGGCAAAGGTGCCTGCACCGCCTGCAAGCTGGATGTCCTGGACGTAGGAATGCGTCACGATCTCGTCGGGGAAGAGGGAGGCGAGCTTCTGGAATTCTGTGGCGCTCATGCGGCGGCTCCTTCTGTGTTGGTCTGGCCTGAAGTCTGGACGGAGGATTCGAAGTCAGCGTGGTTCGGGTTCTCCCAGATCACTGTGGCACCCATGCCCAGGCCGATGCACATGGTGGTGATGCCATAACGGACCGAGGGGTCTTCCTGGAACTGCCGGGCCAGTTGGTTCATCAACCGAACGCCTGAGGAAGCAAGCGGATGTCCGACGGCGATCGCCCCGCCATAGCGGTTGACCCGGGGGTCGTCATCCGCGATGCCGAAGTGATCAAGGAAGCTCAGGACCTGTACCGCGAAGGCCTCGTTGATCTCGAACAATCCGATGTCCTCGATGGCGAGGCCCGCGTTTTTGAGGGCCTTTTCCGTGGCTGGCACGGGACCGATCCCCATGACTTCCGGTTCCACTCCTGCGAAGGCATAGGAGACCAAGCGCATCTTCACGGGCAGGCCCAATTCCGCCGCGGCTTCCGCCGAAGCGAGTACCGCAGCGGTGGCGCCGTCGTTCAAGCCTGCTGCGTTGCCCGCCGTGACCCGTCCATGGGCCCGGAAGGGTGTACGCAGTTCGGCAAGATCCTCCACCGTGGTTCCTGGACGGGGTGGCTCATCCGCGGTGTGCAATGCCCAACCCTGCCCTGGCTTCATAGTGGCCACCGGGACGAGGTCGTTCTGGATCTGCTGGCGGGAATATGCTTGGGCCAGTTTCGCTTGCGAAGCGGCCGCGTAGGCGTCCGTTCGGTCCTTGGTGATGGCCGGGAAGCGGTCGTGCAAATTCTCGGCCGTGTTGCCCATATTCAGCGCTGCGGGATCCACGAGCCGCTCTGACATGAAACGCGGATTGGGATCAGCGCCGGACCCCATCGGGTGGTTGCCCATGTGCTCCACGCCGCCGGCAATGACGACGTCGTACGCGCCGAAGCCGATGCCACTCGCCGTCGTCGTCACTGCTGTCATGGCTCCAGCGCACATGCGGTCGATTGCGAAGCCGGGCACCGTGCGGGGAAGGCCTGCCAGAAGGGCCGCCGTTCTGCCAATGGTGAGGCCTTGATCGCCGGTCTGGGTTGTCGCGGCGATGGCTACCTCGTCAATGCGGTCAGCAGGCAACGACGGGTTGCGGCGCATCAGTTCGCGGATGCACTTTACGACGAGGTCATCAGCGCGCGTACCCGCGTAGATGCCTTTCTCGCCGGCTTTACCGAAGGGTGTCCGCACACCATCCACGAACACGACGTCGCGGACGCTCCTCTGAGCACTGCGTGATGGACTCATGTGTTAACTCCTCGTTGAGACATGGTGCCGGATTCCGCAGAGCGGTCTCCGATTGGCATTAATGCAATGTTACTCGTGAGTAACTTAGGGTGCAAGGTAGATAGGCTGCAAGGTGGTTAGGATGCAAGGTGCTCCGGATCCGAAACGCGACCCGGGACGCAAAAGGCCCGCCACCTCGAACCGAAGTTCGGGTGACGGGCCCAGAGGCAAGGTAATGAATCAGTCGGAGTCCTTGGATTGCTGCGCTTCCCTCGACTTGGACTCCTTGCCGGGGAGTGGCTTTGGGTTCAAGCATGCCTCAGTCAGGATGGGCGCTGCGAAGGAGATTTGCCATTCCCGCGCACCCAGGGTGCGTAGCTCATCGGCTATCGATTCCAGTGAAACGTCCGACGGCGGCCGCCACGCCACGCGGCGGAGGTAGTCCGGGGTGAGCAGGTTCTCGATAGGTAGCTTGAGTTCGTCGGCCTTTTCCTGGAGCGCGGGGCGGGCTGTGGCAAGGCGTGCGGCAGCTGCCGGATCCCTGTCCACCCATACGCGTGGCGGCGGCGGGGCGTTGGTGGCCAAGTGCAGGGGAGGCAGATCCGTGAGCGTGCGGGCTGTCGTAATACAGCGCAGCCATCTCGGGGCTTCGCGCTGGGCTGACCTGCCGTGGAAGCCTTTGGTGGCCAGGAGCTGGGGAACGGTGGTGGGAAGCGCCTTGGCTGCTGCGACGAGGGCGGAATCGGGGATGAGCCGTCCGGGAGCGACGTCACGCTTGCGGGCCAGTTGATCCCGCTCCTCCCACAGTTCCCGAACGGCGGCCAGCTGGCGGCGGTCACGGATCTGGTGGAGTCCGGATGTCTTCCGCCATGGATCCACCCTTGGGGGTGCGATACCGGCAGCCAGGATTCCCTCGAATTCCTGCTCTGCGAATCCGAGCTTGCCGTCGGCCTGAAGAAGTTCGATGAGTTCTTCGCGCAGTTCAGCCAGGACTTCGACGTCGAGGGCAGCGTAGCGCAGCCAAGGCTCCGGCAGCGGCCGTGTTGACCAGTCTGCGGCGGAATGTTCTTTGGCGAGACCGAACCCAAGCAGCTGTTCGATGACGGCAGCGAGCCCGACGCGAGGGAGTCCGGCCAGCCGGGCCGCAAGTTCGGTATCGAAGAGTTTGTCCGGCCACATGCCCAGCTCGGAAAGGCAGGGAAGGTCCTGGGTGGCAGCGTGCAGGATCCATTCGACACCGCGCAGCGCATCATTGACGATGTTCAGGTTGTCAAACGGTTCGGGGTCAATCAACCAGGTGCCGGCTCCTTCGCGCCGGATTTGTACGAGGAAGGCGCGCTGGCCGTAGCGGAATCCGGAAGCGCGTTCGGCGTCGACGCCGGCCGGCCCGGTTCCGGCCGCAATAGCCGCGGCACATCGCTCCAGGCCTGCCAAGGTATCGATGACCAGGGGCACGCCTTCGCGCGGGGTATCGAGATCGATGACTTCAGGGATGTGGCTGTCGAAGCCTTCAACTTTGATGTGGGTGGTGGGATCAGCAACCGGATCGCCGGTTGTGGTTTTATCCAGGTTTTCAGGGGTCATGGTGGCTTAAGCTTACCGATTCCTGCTGCGGCAGGCCCTTGTGGACGAATTCAGGGCAATCAATTGAGCCTCCTGTTGGGTAGTCCGGTAACGCCCGGCGGCAAGGGTGGCAGTCCGGCGAACGTACAAACCATGTCAGACCAAGCCTCCAGATGCGCTTGCACATTTGCCGTGGCAGGAGTCCAGGAGGCACGCAATTCGATATCTATCGTGTCGGGGCGATCGGACAGGGTGCCGAAGCTCTCCGAAAGAATCCTTGTTGCAGTACCTCCCGCAGCGCGGTACTGGGCAGCATGGTTTTCAAGGGCTTCCACCAGCCAGGTCCACGCGACGGAACCCAGCATGGTGTCATTTCCCATCTCGGCGTCCATCTGTGCGCGGATATAGGTGACAATCCGGAATTCGCCTTCCCATACTGCCGAGCCGTCGGGGTCGTACAGCAGGATGAAACGGCCGGTAGCCAGCTCGTCGTCCTCTTCATCCGGAGGGCTGGCGTTCTGCTTTTCGGCGAAGGCTTTGGCTGCAGGGCCGTGGACCGGAATTTGGCGGGTGGCTGCCGTCGGGCTGAAGACTTCCGCTCCAAGGGCCACAGCGTATGGTGCCAGACGGGCGGGCGCAGGGATTTCGTCCAACCGCAGTTCGCTGCGGCATTGTGCTTTTCGTAGCGATCCCAAGGCGGAAAGAAATTCCGAGGGAACCTGGGCGAGGGCGTTCACCATCGCAGATTATGCGTCCGGGGCAGCGAATCCCTGCAGGCTCGCCGCCCCGGACAATTCCTTGTTCACTTGTTAGCCGGCCGCCAAATCGGTGGCCAGCTCCCGCTTAATGGCGGCGACGAAGGCGTCGATATCTTCCTCCGTGGTATCGAAGGAGCACATCCATCTGACTTCACCACGGGCAGCGTCCCAATCGTAAAAGGCGAAGGATGAGCGCAGGCGGTCGGCGACTCCGCCGGGCAGAATCGCGAAGACGCCGTTCGACTGTGTGGCCTGGGTGGGCTCCACGCCGTCGATACCCTCGATGGCCGAGCGCAGGCGTGCTGCCATCGCGTTGGCGCGGGCAGCTGACCGTAGCCACAGTCCGTCCTCCAGCAAGGCGATGAATTGCGCCGAGATGAAGCGCATCTTCGAAGCCAGCTGCATGTTCATTTTGCGAAGGAATTTCAGGCCGTCGGCGGCTTCAGGGTTGAGGGCAACCACGACTTCACCAAAAAGCAGTCCATTCTTGGTGCCGCCGAACGACAGGATGTCCACACCGGCGTCGCGCGTGAACGTACGCAGGGGAACGCCAAGGTGTGCTGCCGCGTTTGCCAGCCGCGCTCCATCCATGTGCAACTTCATGCCCTTGGCATGGGCGTGATCGGCGATGGCCCGTACTTCTTCAGGGGTGTAGCACGTGCCCAACTCGGTGGTCTGGGTAATGGAGACAACCAGGGGCTGAGCGCGGTGCTCATCCCCCCAGCCCCAGGCTTCGCGGTCGATCAACGCAGGCGTGAGCTTTCCGTCTTCGGTGGGTATCTGCAGCAGCTTGATACCGCCAACCCGCTCGGGCGCACCATTCTCGTCCATGTTGATGTGCGCCGTGGATGCGCAAATGACGGCACCCCAGCGGGGGAGGAGCGATTGCAGGGACAGGACGTTGGCGCCTGTGCCGTTGAAGACCGGGAAGGTTTCGATACCGCTGCCGAACTGCTGTTCCAGGACCTCCTGGAGCCGGGCGGTGTAAACGTCCTCACCATAGGAGACCTGGTGGCCTCCGTTGGCTGAAGCCAGAGCAGCGAGGACCTCGGGGTGGACTCCGGAATAATTGTCCGAAGCAAAGCCTCGAACCGAGGGGTCGTGGAGTTGGCCGTGGCCGGTTGTGGCGGTGGCGCTGTGGAGCGCCTCTGTTGTGCTCGTCACTGGTTCATTCACGCTTTCAAGTCTATTTGGCCAGCAGGATGCGCTGGCCGTTGAGGGTGTCCGCCGGTTCGCTAAAGAGTTCGACGACGGAGGCAGCCAGTTCTTCGACGTCCGTGTAGCCGGGGAAGCGCCGCTCCGGGTGAGCGCGCCGCATAGCGGCATCGACGAGGGATTTGACCACGAAAATCACCGCGGCGCTGTGTTGAGGCGCCGGGGCTTGCTTGTTTCCTGACTGATCCTGCCGGAAACCGTCGGCTACCGCGAGGGTCCAGGCTTCCGCCGCGGCCTTGGCAGCTGCATAGCTGGCCGTTGCGGCGGTCGGTGCAGACACGACGGTGGATGAGACCATGGCAAAGCGGCCATGGGGTGACTCTTCCAACTGGCGATAGAAAACGCGCGAGACGTTGCGCAGGGTGGTAATCGCGCCCTCTTCAAGGGATTCCCAGTCGTCGTCGGACTGGTCCTCGATGCCGGTCGCGCTGCGCCAGCCGCCCACCAGATGGACGACGCCGTCTATTCGCTCGACGCCGAGCTGATGAATCGTCTCTGCAAGTTCGCGAACAGAATCAAGGCTGGCGAGATCGCAAACCAGCGGGGTTACGCCATCACCGGCCTCCAAGGATGCGGCCTTGATGCGGACATCGTCTGAACCGATGGTGAAAACCCTGTGACCGGCGGCCGCCAAAGCGCGCGCCGCAGCTACACCGGACGCGCTGCTGCCGCCGGTCACCAGGACTGTCAGTGGGCTCATCAGGCCGCCGTCGCGCCAGTGATGCCGGTAGTGGATTCGATAACAGGGCGCATTTTCTTCTCCAATGCTTCGTAGAACATGGACAGCGGGAACTCATCGTCCAGGACCTGGTCGGTAAGGCCGCGGGGGGCACCGTTCAAAGGCAGGGCTTCAGGGCCCTTGGCCCAGATCGACGCCGGGTGTGGAGTCACTGTACCGGAAATGAGTTCATAGGCCGCAAGCCAGTGGGAGGCCTTCGGGCGGTCGATGGAACGCCAGTACAGCTCTTCGATCCTGGCACCGAGCTCCACAACTACGTCTGCTGCTTCATCCCAGTCGATGCTGAGCTTGCTGTCCGTCCAGTGCAGCACGTGGTGTTGGTGCATCCACGCGAACAGGAGCTGGCCACCAAGGCCGTCGTAATTCCGGACGCGGCTGCCGGTGATGGCGAACCGGAAGATCCGGTCAAAAATCACCGCGTACTGCACGAGCTTGGCGTGCTTGCGGGCATCAGGATCGGCATTCTCGTCCTTTTCGATGCGTACTGACTCACGGAAGGCGGTCAGATCGCATCGGAGCTCTTCCAAGGAGTAGAGGAAGAACGGCATGCGCTGCTTGATCATGAACGGATCAAAGGGAAGGTCGCCTCGCATGTGCGTGCGGTCGTGGATCAAGTCCCACATGACGAAAGTGCGCTGGGTGAGTTCCTGGTCTTCAAGGAGCTCCGCGGCGTCCGCAGGGAGCACAAGTGATGTGGTGGCAGCCGCAGCTTTGAGTACGCGGCGGAAGCGGGCCGCTTCGCGGTCTGCAAAGATGGCGCCCCACGTGAACGTCGGTGTCTCGCGGACAGCCACTGTCTCCGGGAAGAGGACTGCCGAATTGGTGTCGTAGCCCGGCGTGAAATCAACAAAACGAATGGGAACGAAGAGCTTGTTGGAGTACTCGCCGGCTTCCAGTCCGCCAATGAACTCCGGCCAAATGACCTCGATCAAGACAGCTTCGACCAGCCGATTGGTGCTGCCGTTCTGGGTGTACATCGGGAAGACCACCAGATGCTGGAGGCCATCGACACGCTGCTCCTGCGGCTGGAAGGCCTGGAGGGAGTCCAGGAAATCCGGAACTCCAAACCCGCCCTGGACCCAGCGGCTGAAGTCTTCCACCAACAGTTCAAGGTATCGGGCGTCGTGCGGGAAGTGAGGGGCCAACGCGATGATGGCATCCGAAATCGTTGCTACCAGTTGTGCGGCTTCTGCGTGGAGGGCCGTATCCGCAATGGAACCGTCCTGCTCCTGGTATCCCTGGAGTGCGGTGGCAGCGGCCTTGAGGGCAGTCCACTCCATGTTGTCGGAAGTGACACGCGGGAGGGCGGCGGTGGCAGTGATGGTCATTGATGCTCGTCCTTTCAGAAGTCGTTCATGTTTCTGATGTGAGCGTAGCAACCGAAAAGCTTAGCTAATCCAAAAATGGGCTGAGTATAAGCAAGACTGTTGCAAAGGGTTGTTTCAAAGTGCTCGAGATGCAGCAGCTGTGCGTTCCGGGACGGGCACCGCTTGCGAGCCCGCCCCGGAAGGGCCTACTTCTTGTCGGACTCGGCTGGCTCCATGGACTCAACTGGCTCTTTCGATTCCACAAGCCGCAGCGAGATCGAATTAATGCAGAACCGCTGATCCGTGGGAGTGCCGTACCCCTCGCCTTCAAACACGTGACCCAAATGCGAATCGCAGTTCGCGCACCGGACTTCCACCCGGTCCATCCCCATAGTGCGGTCATGCAGGTAACGCACCGTGCCCTCCGCCAACGGCGCCCAGAAAGACGGCCAACCGCAATGGGAATCAAACTTTTCGTGGCTGGTGAACAACTGACTGCCACAAGCGCGGCACTGATAAACGCCCTCTGTATGAGTGTCCCAGTACTCGCCGGTGTAAGGCCGCTCAGTACCGGCCTGACGCAGCACTCGGTACTCATCAGGGGTTAGCTCATCACGCCACTGGGCGTCGGACTTCTCCATGGGCACGCCCGTGGTCTTGCTGGTGTTCTCAGGAGTGTTCATGTCTTATGCAACGCTCACGAGTCGCCGATAAATCCCGAACCCGCATACAAGTGAAGAACGGGAAGCCCCAACTGGTCCTGCGCCTTATTGGCCCAATCCGTGTGGAAAGTATCCGCGATTGCGTGCGGACGCGTTACCACCACAGCTTGCGCGGCATCCAAGGCCCGGACCTTCGATACCAAGCCGGCCACGGCACCGCCGTCGACAATCTCTCCCGTGACACCGCCGCCCAAACCTTCGAGCGCAGCCAACGAAGTGGCCAGGGTTTCCGACGCCTCCGCCCGCTCAGCATCCGGGGTGGGGGACTGGCCGCCAAGTTCGCGGAAAGCTTTGGCAATATCAAGCATGGAAAGGTTCTCCAGGAAATCAACCAGGAGATGTCGCTCGGTATTGGCCGGGACCAGGACAACCAAGGGTGCGTCGCCGCCGTCGACCAATTTGGCGATGTTGACGCGGTCGTCGGGACCAAGGGGCTCTTCTGTCAGGATGACGATGGGATCGCTCATGGCTACAGCGTAGTCCCGCCGAACAAGACGACGCAGATTTCCGGCACTCAATTCCCGCCAGGCCATTCCCGGCAACCAATCCGCCGCGCGCCCTCCACGTGCATGGACCACGGCCACTGAACGGCGACAATGGAGCCATGGCATTGAATACCCGGTCAGCAAGCAGCGCTGCAGAGAAGAAAATGTCCCTGAGCACCAAATGGGCCATCGCGGGAATCCTCACCGGAGGGACACTCGCAGGACTCGTCGGTGCAGGATCCTCCGCGCTCGCAGTGTATTTTGCCCGCCGCGTCATTACGCCCGCTGCCCGTCATGAGGACCAGGAGGTTCTCGCCGTCATCCGCAGCGACAAGGGACTGCAGGTCATCCTTGCGGCCACCCCTGACACCACCATCGACGGCGTGTTCAGCCTCTTCTTCGAGGGCGGTAAAGGCCTTGCCAGGATTGGCAGGATCGTGTCCTACTCACCAGCTGAACAAACGGTGCTGCGCGAGGTCGAAGAGGTTTACAGCGGCAATCTGGCTGAAGCCCGCCGGGGATGGTGGAGCGGAGCAACGTACCCGGATCCCGCGGCCATCGGCCTGGCCGCCGAGGATGTAGAGATCGACCTCGACGTCGGAAAGGCACCAGCATGGCTTGTCCGGGCCGATGCCGCTACCCACGCACCCATCTGGGCGATCATGGTTCATGGCCGCGGGGCCACCAGGCTTGAAGGTCTCAGGGCTGTTCGGACCGCCCGGGAGTTGGGACTGGATAGCCTGCTGATTTCGTACCGCAATGATGGACTTGCGCCCTCGGCGATCGATGGGCGGTACGGCCTGGGCTCCACGGAGTGGCGGGACGTGGAAGCTGCGATCGAATATGCGATGGCAAACGGTGCCCGGGAAGTTGTCCTGTTCGGCTGGTCCATGGGTGGAGCGATCAGCCTCCAGACAGCAGATCTCTCCAAGCACAGGCACCTGATCCGGGCCTTGGTGCTGGACGCGCCAGTGATCAATTGGGTCAACGTGATGGCCCACCACGCAGAGATGAACAGGATCCCCTACAACGTGGGCCGTTATGGACAGTTGATGCTCGGACATCCACTGGGCCGCAGGCTCACCGGATTATCCGCTCCCGTGGATTTCAAAGCGATGGACTGGGAAGCACGGGCCGTTGAGCTACGAACCCCAACCCTGCTGATCCACAGTGTTGACGACGACTACGTCCCGTTTGAGCCTTCTGCGAGCCTTGCGGAAAAGAACCCGGACATGGTGACGTTCGAACCATTCCACGGAGCGCGGCACACGAAGGAGTGGAACGTTGACCCGGAGAAATGGGAACGGCTGGTTCGCTCATGGCTGCAGCGTCAGTTGGCTCCCCGGAACAATCCCGGGCAGTCGGAGGCTGCTGGTCTGTCAGAACGTGCCGGGCAGTCGGAGGGTAACGCGCAGGCTGGGTGACGTTAGCCCTGGGTGATGTTAGCCCTTGGCGCCGATGGGCGCCGTCACTGCTTTGGTCAGCCGGACCAGGTCCCCTGGGGCAAGCTCGATGTCGAGACCGCGTCGCCCACCGGACACCAGGATGGTGTCAAAGGACAAAGCCGACTCGTCCAGGACAGTGGGGGAGGGGTGGCGCTGGCCTAAGGGAGAGATTCCGCCCAAGACATAGCCTGTCCTGCGCTCGGCCGCCTTGGGGTCGGCCATGGCTGCCTTCTTCGAACCCAGGGCTGCCGCCACGGACTTGAGGTCCAGGTTTCCTGAAACGGGGACGATGCCCACGGCGAGTTTGCCTTCGACTTCCACCATCAATGTCTTGAAAACCCGCTTGGGATCGATGCCCAGGACTTCGGCAGCTTCCAGCCCGTAGCTTGAGGCCGACGGATCATGGGAGTACGGGTGCAGCACGAAGGGAACGCCGGCCGCAGCGAGTGCTGCAGTGGCCGGCGTTCCCTGTGATGCCATCTTCTTGGCCATTCCTTCTGGTGCCCCTCAGCCTTCTCTAATCGAAAGGCTCAGCGTTCCAAGCGGCTTGCGGCCGCCACTTTCCGCTTGATACGGCCCAGCATGGCGGTCATGCCGCGCATACGCAGGGGAGTGATAGCCCTGGTCAATCCCAGCAACTCCGGCATGTCATCCGGAACGTCCAGAATTTCCTGGGCAGTCAACCCATCGAGTCCTTCGTGCAGTACCCCGGCGAATCCACGCGTGGTGGGAGCCTCCGGAGGAGCTTTGAAAAACAACCGGTAGGCGCGGGGGCCTTCGCCGTCATCCTTGTTCTTCTCGGATTCGATCGTGAGGAACAGAGGCGACTGGCACTCCACAACCTGCTCCAGCAGCTCCGGGTGGTCCTTGAGGCGTTCCGGAAGTTCGGGCAGCCCACGGGAGAACTCGAGCAGCAGTTGCAGGCGGTCAGGCTCCGTCAGTGCCTGGAAGTCATCGACGATTTCCGCCAGTGCGGCGGGCAAAGTGTTGGTACTCATCACTTCCAGCTTACGCACAACAGTGCTGATTGCATTGCTGGTTACGTTGTATCGCTAGTTACGGACCAAGGCTGCCGGTACGGAACCGCGCTCGGCGCCCTTGACGATGGGTACGCGGACCGCGTTGCCCCATTCGGTCCAGGAACCGTCGTAGTTGCGGACGGTCTCAAAGCCCAGCAGGTACTTAAGCGCGAACCAAGTGTGGCTGGACCGCTCGCCGATGCGGCAGTAGGCCACGACGTCGTCGCCCGCCGTCAGGCCGGCTTCGCCGAGGTAGAGGGCTTCCAGTTCCTCACGGGAACGGTAGGTGCCGTCCTCAGCAGCAGCGCGGGCCCACGGAATCGAAGCGGCCGTGGGGATGTGGCCGCCACGCAGTGCGCCTTCTTCGGGGTACGCGGGCATGTGGGTGCGCTGGCCCGTGTACTCCTCGGGGGAACGGACATCGATCAGGGGGTTGCCCAGGTGAGCCAGGACGTCCTCCTTGAAGGCCCGGATGGGAGCGTCGTTGCGCTCAACTTCCGGGTAGGTGCCCGGGGCCGGCGTCGGTACGTCCGTGGTCAATTCGCGGCCTTCAGCGATCCACTTGTCGCGGCCACCGTCCAACAGGCGGACATCTTCGTGTCCGAACAGTGTGAAGACCCAGAGGGCGTAGGCAGCCCACCAGTTGGACTTGTCACCGTAGATCACCACGGTGGTGTCGCGGGAGATGCCCTTGGACGCTGCCAAAGCAGCGAACGCGGCACCGTCGACGTAGTCGCGAGTTACTTCATCGTTCAGGTCCGTGTGCCAGTCGATCTTTACGGCACCCGGAATGTGGCCGGTTTCGTAAAGGAGGACGTCCTCATCGGATTCCACAACCACCAGCTTGCCGTCGGCGATGGCGCCGTCGGCAAGTGCTTCGGCAAGCCACTGCGTGGACACGAGTCGTTCAGGGTTTGCGTAGGACGCGAACTTTTCGTTTTCTTCAACGGGGTAGGACATGATGATGGCCTTTCACTGACAACGGGCGGAGCCAGGCCCTGGAAGCTGCATCAGTTGCCGGCCCGGCGTGCTCCAACACTAACCATGGGCCGCGACGAATGCTTCCCCGCTGGTCACATGGTGAAACATGGCCTTGGTCACGTCACCGTTTTCGGGCCGCCCGATGCCGGTATTCTTGCTGGGGACCCAAATACTCTAAGAACGGACCACCGTGGTACAGATCGAACAACTGGCTGCCCGCACACCGGCAGTCTCCGTGGAGGAACTCCTTAAGGGTTTCTACCCGTCTCCGCGATTCGGAGAGGTATCGTTCGATAGCTACCGCCCGGACCCTGCCCAGCCCAGCCAGGCCAATGCGGTGAAGCTGCTGTCCGCATTCGCTGACGGTGTTGGGGCCGATGACGGCGGTGGCCTGTTCAAGAAGTTGTTCGCCAAGAAGGCCCCCGCCACCCGTGCTGGCATTTACCTTGACGGTGGCTTCGGCGTCGGAAAGACCCACCTTCTGGCCTCCCTTTGGCACCGGTCTCCAGGTCCCAAGGCTTTCGGTACTTTCGTTGAATACACCAACCTCGTAGGCGCGCTCTCGTTCCGCAAAACCGTGGAAGCCCTCAGCAACTACAAGCTGGTTTGCATTGACGAGTTCGAACTCGACGATCCCGGCGATACTGTCCTGATGTCCCGCCTGATGCGTGAACTGGCCGACGCCGGCGTAAAGCTGGCCGCAACCTCCAACACCTTGCCGGGTTCCTTGGGCGAAGGACGCTTCGCAGCCGTGGACTTCCAACGGGAAATCCAGGTCCTTGCCGATCAGTTTGATGTTGTCAGGATTGACGGCGAAGACTTCCGCCACCGTGGCCTGCCCGCAGCTCCGTCACCGTTGAAGACTGAAGAGCTCAAGCACCGCATGCATGCCGAGTTCGACGGACAAACAGTTGCCGTGGATGACTTCGGCACTCTCGTGCACCACCTCGCCGGCGTTCACCCCAGCCGCTACCGCCAGCTGATCTCAGGCATCGAAGCCGTGGTGTGGCGCGACGTCGAGACGATTACCGAGCAGGCAGTAGCGCTGCGCTTCGTGGTCCTCGCCGACCGTCTCTATGACAAAGATGTGCCGATTCTTGCCAGCGGCGTCCCTTTCGACAAACTCTTCACCGAAGAGATGATGACGGGCGGGTACATGAAGAAGTACTTCCGTGCGGTGTCCAGGCTTACGGCTCTTGCCCGTGAGGGGCAGAACCACGAACCTGCCTGATTCGGTTCCGGCTTTACTTGTGTGAAGGCATAAGCGGTTCCCGGTCTTTCAGTAACCAGCGGACCAGGATGCCTCCCGCCAATGCCCAGAAGGCGGCACCTACTCCGGCGAAGCTGATCCCTGAGGCGGCAAGCAGGAAAGTGATGCACGCCGGTACGCGTTCTTCGGCGACTGCCAATGCGGAAGAAATGGCTGAGGCCAAGGTGCCCAGCAAGGCCAGCCCTGCCACTGCTTCAAGCAAACCCGCCGGTGCAGCAGCCACCACTGTGACAAGGGCTGCGGAGAACGCTGCCAATATCAGGTAGGCCAGCCCCGCAACGAACGCGGCGATCCAGCGCCTGCCGTGATCTTTCCCCGCTTCCTCGCCCGCGGCCAAGGCGGCACTCAAAGCAGCAAGGTTGATGGCGTGGCCTCCGAACGGAGCGCCCGCGATGGTTCCGGCTCCGGTTACCACCATCGATGCCCGCCAAGGTGTTGTGAAGCCAAAGGATTTAAGCACGGCGACGCCGGGAATGTTCTGCGATGCCATCGTGACAATGAACAGAGGCAAGGCAAGCCCTACGGCTGCTTCCACAGTAAATGTTGGAGTAGTCCATTCGAGCCGCGGCAACAGGTCGTCCCCGGGAATCTGAACGCCGTTCGTCACGATATGGATGCCGATAACGGCCAGGGCGACCAACAGTGAGGCGGGGACGGCCCAGCGGGCCGCGAACTTCATCATGACCAACCAGCAAAGGGCCACCGGGCCAACCAGCAAGGGCGCCTCACCCAGGGATTTGAAGGGTGCCAGGCATAGGGGGAGCAGCACGCCCGCCAGCATCGCCTGCGCAAGCGCTGTGGGTATCTTCGCCATGAGGTTTCCCAGGCTGGGCAGTAACCCTGTCAGGACGATCAGCACCCCGACGACGAGGAACGCACCCACCGCCGCCGGCCAGCCGCCGTCGACCATTCCTGCCGAGGCGAGGAGCGCCGCACCTGGGGTGGACCAGGCCAACGTGACAGGCATTTTCGACCTCCACGCCAGCCATAAGATGCCCAGGCCGAACGTCAGCGTGAGGGCCAGGAGGCCGCTGGAGGCTTGCGTCTGGTTGGCTCCCACAGCCCGGAGTCCGGCAAGGACCACAGCGAAGGAGGACGTGAAACCGACCAGGGCGGTGACGATGCCTGCCGTGATGGGTGGCCCCAACGTGTCCTGGCGGGAAGGGCGCTGGACTGCGGAAGAGGCTGATGGCATAAGGACCAAAATACCGGACAGGAAGCTGGTTACTCGTTAAACGCCAAGGGCACCGGTGGCGCCTCTCGGCGGGACCGGTGCCCCCTTGACGTATCTGGTACGGCGGGCTCAGGCAGCTACAGCTGCTTAGGCTCATCCGCGACGGGAGCCTGTGCGGCGTCACCGTCTGTTGTAGCCACGAAGTCGGAAGCGGCATTCTGAACCGCGTCAACCTGACCTGCGAACTTGCCGCCTGTCTTTTCGTCGACGAAGTCTCCGGCCTTTTCGATGCCATTCTGGATGGCTTCTTCGTTGCCCTGAATGAGACCCTGAGCCTTACCCTTCAGGTCGTCAATTAAACCCACGGGCACCTCCCTTCCTTCGCGGAGCCAGTTCGCTCCTCCGCGTCCGACCCTAACACCACATTCAGGGTGTGCCAAGGATTCCAGGCGCGCTATGCCAAGGGCTTACTCAGCTCAAGGTGGCGCGGGCTGTCCGGATTCATGAGCGAGTGCTTACGGCCGTAGGAGAAATAGATGACCAAGCCAACAATGAGCCAGACGACAAAACGCAGCCAGGTTTCCCAGTGCAACTGGGACATCAGGAACGCGGAGGCCAGCACGCCGAACGCAGGAACTACCGGCATCCATGGCAAACGGAACGTGCGGGGGGCCTCGGGCCGCTTGTAGCGGAAGACGATGACGGAAATGCAAACCACAACGAATGCTGCCAGGATGCCGATGTTGGTGAGGTCTGCCACTTCCTTGATCGGGAAAACGCCAGCCAGGAACGCTGAGGCGATGCCCGCGATCCACGTCACGCGCTGCGGTGTGCCGTGACGGTCCGTACGGGCGAACCAGCCCGGCAGCAGGCCGTCGCGGCTCATGGAGAACCATACGCGGGTGACGCCCAGGAGGAAGGTCAGCATGACCGTCAGGATGGACAGGACAGCGAAAACCGAAATGATGGTGGCGATGACAGGCAGACCCACCCCGGTGAACGCCGATGCGAAGCCAGCCTTGGGATCGATGTCCTTGTAGTTCTGCATGCCGGTGAGGACGAGCGTAGCCGCGACATACAGCAGCATGGCGATGATCAGGGACAGGACGATCGCCTTGGGCATGTGCTTCTTGCCGTCCTTGGCTTCTTCCGCGGCTGTACTCATGGCGTCGTAACCAAAGACAGCGAAGAACACCGTAGCTGCACCGGAGAAGACCGGGCCGAAGCCGCTAGGCATGAACGGATTGAAGTTCTCGGTGTTGATGTAGAAAGTGCCCAACCCGATGATGAACAGGATCAGCACCACTTTGATGGCGACAGCCACCAACTCGAAGCGGCCGAAAGCCTTGGTTCCCCTGCTCAGGATCCAGGTCACCAAGAGGCAGACCAGGATCGCCGGAAGGTTGATGATGCCGCCCTTGCCTTCATCCGCTGTGGATGTCATCCACGTGGGCATGTGGATTCCGATGCCGGACAAGAAGGCATCGAAGTAGCCGGAGATGCCGATTGCCACAACGGCAACAATGGCAATGTATTCAAGCAGGAGATCCCAGCCAATAAACCAGCCGATGATCTCGCCCAAAGCCACGTAGCCATAGGTGTAGGCGGAGCCGGCCCTGGGGATCATGCCGGCAAATTCGGCATAGGACAGAGCTGCGGCGCCGGAAGCGAGTCCGGCAATAAGGAACGAGACGAGCACTGCAGGGCCAACGCCCGGGTTGTTTGCGTCGCCGTGGGCTACAAGGCCGGCCAGCGAGAAGATGCCGACGCCGATAATGCCGCCGACGCCGATGGCCGTCAGTTGCCAGAGGCCAAGACTCTTGAAGAGTCCACTGTGCTTGCTTTCTTCCTCGATGTCGTCGATGGGCTTGCGCCTCATGACGGATTGGGAAGCCGTCTGTTGATTCATGGGGTACTCCTGCCAGTTGGCGTGGAACGGTGATGAGCTCGCATTACATTCTGCGAGACGAATCACATTAGATAAAGCGACTTTTTCTTAGGTGTATCAGTTACTTCAAATAATGAATGGCATGTGGCTCCGCGTGTGGGCATAAAGGCTCAGTGCGGGCATAAAAAAAGCAGCTCCGAGGAGCTGCCTTTTTTCGTTGGAGCGGACGACGAGATTCGAACTCGCGACATCCACCTTGGCAAGGTGGTGCTCTACCAGCTGAGCTACGTCCGCACATGTTATCTGCCTGGCAGATGCCTGGCCTTCAACAACAAACAAGTTGCCTTGTTCTGGTGGGCGATACTGGGATCGAACCAGTGACCTCTTCCGTGTCAGGGAAGCGCGCTACCGCTGCGCCAATCGCCCGTTTCCGGGTCCTCATGAAGGAATCCGTTCCTCATGAAAGAGAGCGGACGACGAGATTCGAACTCGCGACATCCACCTTGGCAAGGTGGTGCTCTACCAGCTGAGCTACGTCCGCACATGTTGTCTGCCTGGCAGATGCCTGGCCTTCAACAACAAACAAGTTGCCTTGTTCTGGTGGGCGATACTGGGATCGAACCAGTGACCTCTTCCGTGTCAGGGAAGCGCGCTACCGCTGCGCCAATCGCCCATGCATCCAGCCGTGGCTGGAAGACATGGTTTTCACCGAGGTGGGTACGGGATTCGAACCCGTGTATACGGCTTTGCAGGCCGCTGCCTCGCCTCTCGGCCAACCCACCGTGTAAGCAGATTCCGAGGAATTCTTGCCTTGACAGTGCCTTGCGAGCGGACGACGAGATTCGAACTCGCGACATCCACCTTGGCAAGGTGGTGCTCTACCAGCTGAGCTACGTCCGCAGTGCCGTTACGCCGGCCTGCCCAGTAGGCATTCCGTCGCTTTCCGACGAGTAAAAACTCTATAGGAGGTTGCTTGAAACTCCAAATCGGTTGGTTGCTTTGGCTTCTTAATGGGCTTGGATCGTTGAATTTACGCGGCTGGCGGGGAGTTTCATGGTTGTAATTCCGCGGTTGTGATTCGGTGTTGGAAAGGTGGGCTGAGCGCGTTTTGCAATCCAGCCAGGGTGGGCTAGTCTTCTGTATGCATCAGCGAGTTGATGCACGTTCTACCCGGGCGATTGGCGCAGTGGTAGCGCGCTTCGTTCACACCGAAGAGGTCACTGGTTCGAACCCAGTATCGCCCACCAAAAGAAGCCCCCGGATTTCCGGGGGTTTCTTGCGTTGTACCCCCAGGGCGTCGCATCGATCGCTATCGCGAAGAAGCTCCGTATCTGACCGCGCTCACTGTTACATTGTTTCCGATGGGGGTGCAAAGGGTGCTTCCTGCACGCCGAGGAGTTCCCGTATGAGCCTTCAGATTCCGCGCCCGGGCGACCTACCCGCAGCGACAGCAGACGAGGACCCGAAGAAGAACCGCAAAGCCCGTACTTCCATTGGCATCGGCCTCATTGCTGTCGCCGTGATCAGTGCGGCGGCAATGATTTGGCTGTATTCGTTGTATGGGGCTGGGCTGGCAACCCTCACCGAGAGCGATAGGTCTGAACACGCAGTCTTCGTAACCCTCAACATCTTTTACTTCATGGCGTTGGCTGCAGTTGGTATTTGGAATATCGCTGCCAGGCGTAGCACGTCCAAACTGCCGCTCATTGCTGCGCTTGTGTTGTCGTGCCTCGCGCTGACGTTCACCGTGATCAATGTCTTTGACTTCGCGACGACCAGCGGCAGGATTCCGAGTCTTTTTATGTTGTTCCTGAATGTGGGTATCTGCGTTCAGACGATCAGGCTCTTGCTCGTGAAGCCGCAGCTGGACAAGTCCTCTTCGTAGATGCAGTCGAAGCCGCCATTGTCACCCCGGATGAGGTCGAACTTGTCCAGGAGCACGGATTCCACGCATCAGCCTATGCAGCGAACAGTTGCGTCACGGCTACCTCCGCGAAGTACTGCGCGACGTCGTAAATAGTTGCAGTCTGCCAACCGGGAAGGGTAGCGGAGGGCGACTGGCAGGTCTGGCTCAGACGTCCCTTCAGGTGCTGTAGGGATCCGGGGATGTGAGTTCCTGGGGGCTGAGTTTCAGCGCGAGCTCACGCAGTTGGCGGGGCCGGAAGGGCTTGATCAGGTATGCCGTGGCGCCGGAGGCAATGCCATGGAGTTCATCGTCCCGTTCAGCGAAAGCTGTGATCATCAATATCGGGGCCTGGGAAACCGCGGAAATCAGGCGGGCGGCTTCGCGACCGTCCATGTCGGGCAGTCCCAGATCAAGGGTGATCAGTACCGGGTTCAGCCGTTCGACTGCGGTCATGCCTTCATGTGCTGTTTCGCAGGGATGGACGTCGAAGCCGGCACCCGTGAGGATCAGTGCGATGAGGTCGCGGATGTCAGCATTGTCTTCGATGACGACGCAGGTTCTCTTTGAATTCACGTGGGCCCCTTTCGCGACAAGCTTACGGGCGGGATTGGTCGTCGTAGCAGAGATGTGCAGGATCTCTTTTGTGCCGCGGGCGGCCATCTTTGACTTCAGCCCACGGGGCGCCGTTGAGGGGGAAGTTGCCACATCCGCGACCGGTCCTCAGGAAATGCGAACCTTAGTGAGCTGATGAGGCGTTTGATCGTGACGAATTCCTGGGATCGGACGTACTGCTGCGCTTCATCCGCCGACACAAAAGTGCGGGCGTAGCTGGACTGGTGAGCGGCATTACCCAGTCCCAGCTGGTCGCCGAAGCGGAGGACGGACCGAGGTCCCACCGTTGCTCCAAACGGACTGTCGCAGACTTGGTCGGCGGTCGTTTGAGCCACGAGCCCGAAGGAACCCCTGGGTTCTGCCTCCGCCGTCAATCCAAAGGAGAATGCAGCTGCCAGGGTCGGATCCAGGAGTTCGGCGCCCGTTGAAATTTCCGAATGTTGGAGCTGGACAATGGGCGGCGGCAGGAGCGGGCACGAAACGGCATCGGCCAACGGACCGAAGTACAGATTGGCGACAGGCAGCGAGTCTTGGTCCAATACGGTTACGTGCAGTCCCGGGTACTCGGCCGAGGGCTCGTGGCGCTGAACACTCCATGTAGCGGGTAGGTCGATGCTGGCCTCGGCCGCGGTGTCGGTGTCGGCCCACGGATTGACCAAGACGGCGGTGCGCCATTTTGCTGGTGAGGCTTCGTGGGTTGCGGCTCCGGAATTGCCGCTGGCTATTGGTCGGCCAGCATCGCCGTCGTTGCCCGTCTGCTTTGTCGCCGACGATAGGACGGCAGGGATCGCTAAGGCAATGAGGGCTGACAGGGCGAAGATAAGGATGGTCTGGTTAATCCTTCTCCGACTGGATCTAGGCCGACGCCAGGACGGTGCTAAACCGATCCCGAGTGTTTCGACGTCATCGACGGTGCCTGGCGGAATCGTGTTGACGGGAAGGACTGCAACGTCGATGGATGGAGCTGCGTTGGATATTTGCAGCTCAAGGGGTTTCATGGGCGCTGTCCTCCATAGAGAATCCGAGATTCTTGGCCCGGTCTTCCGCGTGTCCATAAGCCCTGTCCAGAAGCGCTCCCGCATGAGAGATGGAACAGCCCAGATAGTCTGCAAGTTCACCCATGCTGAGTTGGTCCCAGTAAATGAGCCTCAGTACTTCGCGCTCCACAGGGTGTAGTGCCGCGATGATCCCGGCCATGGACACCTGTTCGGCGACTGCTTTGTCATTGTCTCGAATTGCAATTGCTGCGGACCGGGCGGATGCGGCAAGCAGGGCTCCGAAGGGGATTTCTATTCCGGCTTGTGCCTGGCTCACGGCCCAGCGGAAAGTGTCTGTCGTAAGCACTTGGGCATAATCCATATCGCCTATCCGGCGGGCGAGGAAGATGGCCAGCCGCTGATAGTCCGTTGCACTGGGCATCGTCATCGCTCCTACTTCGGCTCGATGATGCGCACCGAAGTCAGCATCCGCTTGAACGTCAGGTATTCATCGGTCCCCATGTATGCCCGGGCATCGTCAATTGAGGCAAACCTGGGGGTTAGTGATGTTGTCGAGCTCGACAACCAGCCGGCGGCCAGGCCATTGAATTGGAAGTGGTCGGAAACGATCAGCATGGTGCCGGCCGGGAAGGATTCCACGTGGTGGTATTCAGTGCAGGAATCGACTGCATTCCCTGGTGGCAGCGAGGTGATTCCGAGGGATGGCTTCAATGTCGATCCGTCCACAACCCGGTAAACGAACCGTGGCGACGCCGTTCCGGGCGTAGCAGCGTTGGCGGGTACATCCACCGGGGTGCTATCCAGTTCCACATAGTTCTCCGGAGAGGCGACACAGGCGTGGGGGTCGCGCTGCGGCAGCGCCTTTCCGTAGTAGATCTGGGCAAGGACATCCTGCGTCGGAGTGTCCCTGACGATCTTGATGGAAAGGGAGTCGTAGCCTTCGTTCGGGACGTCGCTGCTTGTCGTAAATCCGGGCGCAATATCCAATTGAATCTGAGGACCCTTATCAGAGCCAGCCTGTGTAGTGGATAGGCGCACCACCCGCCACCCCTCCGATCCAATCTCGGTGGTGCTGCTGACACTTGGTGATGGGCTGACTGCCGGTGGTGTGGGCTGCAGCGGGGCCAGCAGTTGGACCAGGGCGATGGTGGCTATTACCAGGACGGTCAACGCGGCCATGGCCACGGCAAGAGCGAAGGACCTGCGAGAGTATCTGCTCCGGGGAAGGGCTTTTCTGTTTTGTCCAACAAAGTCCGAACCGCTGGCTTGTAGGCCGGGCGCACCATCGAGTGCGGCACGCAGCTCTGCCCGGGGGTCAAGCCGCGGCGCGTTCGGGGGGCGCACGGGATTGGCTGATTCCAGGAGTTGGTCAATCTTGTCCATGTGAGTGATCACCCGCTTTGTCCATATGACCGGTTCGGAGTTCTGGGGGCATCGCGGCCGCGAATGCCCGCTTTGCCCTGTGAACGCGCACGCTTACGCTGTTTTCGGTGCAGCCGAGCGTAGCCGAGATCTCCGCCGTGGAGAGCCTGTCCCAGAAATGCAACATCAGGATCTCCCTGTCTCTTGGGCGGAGTTTGCCAAGCGTTTCGGCAACCGTGGCCTCCACTTCGCCATCCGATGGGGCGGCGGCGCGGACACCGTCGGCGAGTTTGAGCATCAACTCTCGCCTTCGCCGTCTGCCGCGATACTCGTTGCCTATGACGTTTCTCGCGACGCCGAACAGCCAGGCAATGTCGGTCGTGGGCTCATCCTCGGATCGCTGCCATGCAATCCGGAAAACGTCCGCCGTGAGTTCCCGGGCTACTTCCACGTCGCCAACCCGGCGGAGGACATAGTGCAGAACGCGCTCGTGCTGGGCAGCATGAAGAGAGATGAACTCGGCTTCCCGCTGCAACAACATCACGCCGCCCCCGTCCGTTTGAGGCCTTTTGTTTCCAGATACCCCTTATGTTTCCGCCATCGGCAGGATTCTTACAGCCGGGACTGGGAATTTTGGCCCATGAAAGCTTCGTGGACAAGGCGGCGAGGACATTATGAACAGCGACTTCGTCGCTATCGTCCCAGATGGAGTGTTACATGGAGACCTTGCCGGTGTTCAAGTCCTAGCAGGCCGCGTCGTGTTGTCCTGGGCACCTGGCAATGACCATCAGGCTCCGATCAGGGTAGCGTTCCGCCAGGCCACGGTTGCGGCTCCGGAGATGATCACAGGTGAGGATCCACCACGGTTCCAATTGTAAAATTTAGCTTTCTCCAGCGAGAGCCTTTGCATCCTGCGCTGCTGGGATTCGATGTCCACGATGATTCTGCGTCGATCGGCGATACTCAATTCATGGTCATTAACATTAGACTCAGCGATCGAAAGACTGCCGAGAGCGACGACCCGTTGGGACGGACGTGGTACGGCTACGATCCCTCCGTGACGCCGGAGCTTTTGTGGGAGAACAACCGCGGCGACTGGTCCCTGAATGCGGACAGGATTTCGGAGCATCGTTGGGCAGCGCTGAACTATCAGGGCCGCGTCGTGCTGGTAGCGGAACTCCTGGACCCGAATCACGAGATTCTTCCTAGCACTTCAAGGGTGCCGAAGAAGGCCCTCCTTGGCCGTGTCCTGGAAGGCGGTTCTGCCATCTACGATGCGCTCATCGGAACACAGGTGGACTATCCAGCAGGCAGCCGGAACTCGATCCTCTACACTGCAGACCCTGCCGTTGCAGGCCCAGCTGCTTCTGACTTGCTCAATGGTGGAATCGACCTGCCCGGTGCACGGGGTCAGGGAAAGCAAATGGACGCCGAGATCCGCCGGGTCATCGAGAACGCTGCCCAGGACCGGTTGATGGGGCTCTACGTCGAACAAGGATGGACGGTGACGGACACTCGACTGAACCATCCGTACGATGCACTGGCCGTCAAAGGCAATGAGCGGATCTATCTTGAGGCAAAAGGTACCCAGAGCCGTGGTGAGTCAGTCATCGTTACCCGCAACGAGGTCAATCATGCCCGCCGTCATCCGGGTTCCTGCGTGATGGGCGTCTGGTCCGGCATTCGGTTTGTAGGCGGCGAGATAGATCCCGATTCAGGAGAGTTCATCACCTTGGATTTCAGTCCGACCGATGAGCAATTAAGTCCCCGCGACTTTGACTGGACCTTGCCCGAAACTGCTACCTGAGCATGGGCGGCGACTGATAGCGCCGGAGCTGAGTCTGTGGCCTTGGTGAATCAACTACCGGAACCCCCAAAATGGGGATCGCATGGAAAATTGGCCATGCCCGCGGAGCTGCCCTTCCACGTTGGCCATTATTCGTCGAACAGAATCTTGGTCCATTCCACACTCTCGCGCCAGCCGTCCAAACCAAAGGACCACGAAGCGATAAGGGCATGGGCGGCGCGCATGTCGTCCACTACCGTGCCGAAGTGCTGGCTCGGGCTCCTTCACGGAATTCGACGACGTAGGTTCCGTCATCGTTGCGGGTTGACTGTATGAAGGTCTGACCGCTGGGATCAGCCAGTAGCTCCACGATCAGGAATGCCTCTTCACCCTGCTCGATGTCCTCCATGAACATGAACAAGGCATCCTCGGAAGGATCCTCCCATGTCTGGCCGGACTCGTTAGTGGACTTTAGTAGCGGCATCGCAGCCCAACCGTTCTCTTGTGGCGGGCAGTCATCCGCGCCCCTTTGCAAAGGGAAGGCAAGGACGGATCGTTCCCCATGGCCTGAGTCTCGAGTCAATTTCAGGCGAGCCCGCGGCTGATTGTCCTCTTGGCCAGTGCCTCGTTGGCGGCATCCCTGACGAACCAGGACTCGTCATCAAGCAGTGATTCGATAAGCTCGGTGGTTGCTCGGCGGTGGCGGGTGACTGCGGCCCGGACGGTGTCGTCTTCGTCCAGGGCGAGTTTTTGCAGGAGATCAATGTTGATCTTTCTTTTTGTCGCCACGAAGGAGCGGACGCGCACGTCGGGATCTGACGCGAGTAGTTCAAGGATTTCCAGTGGCACCGTTTTGTTGTGGGCGACCCAGAAGCGCATGTCAGGGTACTTGTCGATGACGTCCAGCCATACCGAAACGTCAGCCTCTTCATGAGCTGCCCGGTGATACTCCGCGGCGTCTTCGCTCGAGCGCAGTCTCACGAACTCTTCGGCTGATTGAATCATGTTCCGACGCTCTTGATCTTGTTCCTGGAAGCCATCCGCAGGACCGGCTGTTCGAAGCCGTCCAGGTTGCTAGCCCAGAGGTCTTCTTCCCGGTATGTCACGAAGCGGAAAGACGCAGAGGGATTCTCCTCGTCGTGGCCGTAGTCGACGTGGATCCAGACATCGATGGGATTGTCCGTGAGCTCAGCAGCTGCGGCGATGACCAGGTGGCCCAGCAGGATGCCCTGGGTCAAACAACCAGCCGCCCAGTCGCTGGTCCCAGCGAACTCCGGCCAAGCTGGCGAATCATTGGCACCGTCGATAAGCCAGTCCAGAGGGAGCTTGTTGATGTAGCCCTCAAAGCCGGTGGGGCCGCCGAAGTCACCCTCGCTGTTCTGGCGGATGTTGTGTAGTTGGGAGACAAAGAACAGGCACCCGTCTCGGATTGTCAGGCCCTTGTCGAGTTCAGCTTGGATTCCGGGTTCCAGGTGGCTGGTCTCCAGAAGAAGCTGTGCCATGCCGCGAAGGGGCCGCATCGCCTCATTCATCGTCTCGGTAATCACAAAGCAATCCTGTCATGAACCATTGAGACTCATTCGGCCGCAATCTCGAGACAACCGAGTGAGGGTTCGGTCGTGTCGCGATGAGTAACTCTGTAGCGCTGGCGTGGTGGATCTATTCCGGTGAGTCTGTTGGCAGAATGGGCTTATGTGCGGCGGATACGTGATGTCCAAGGCAACCAGTGATCTTCTGAGCTACTTCGAGGCCAAGGAAGTCGAAGGCACTCCTCCGCGTCCGAGCTGGAATGTGGCGCCAACACAGGATGTGCCGATCATCGCTGAGCGCCTTGACGAGGGGCACGATCGATCGACACTTGTTGATCGCCCGGTGGGCCTTGTTCCGTCGTGGGCGAAGGACATCAAGATCGGCTCCAAGCTGATCAATGCCCGGAGCGAGACCATTTTGGAGAAGCCCTCGTTCCGCAACGCGGCAGTGAAGCGCCGTGCCATATCCGGCCGAGGGTTACTACGAATGGCAGAAGACCGAGGATGGCAAGAAGACTCCCAATTACTTGTTCTCGGAGCAGGAGCCGTTGCTAGGCTTCGCGGGTCTGTACGAGTTCTGGCCGGACCCGGAGCTGGAAGAGGATGATCCAAACCGTTGGCTGCTCAGCTGCACGGTGCTCACCACAACGACGCAGGACGCTCTGGGGCATGTCCACGACAGGTCGCCCGTTATTGTTCCCCGCGACAGGTTCGCTGAGTGGTTGGATCCGAACCTCACTGATAAAGCCGATTGTCCAGCACTTGCTCAAGTCGCTGCCCGAGCCGACGTTGACGCCACGGATAGTCAGCCCGCGTGTGAACAGTGTGCGCCACAACGGACCTGAACTGATCGAGCCAGCCTCGGTGGCTTCCGGCGACGAGCAGCTTGGCCGCCCGGGTGAATAAGTCGAAGAGCCTATTTCGTCCTTGCGCGTTATATTCATTGGCGCTTTTCGCGTCAGGATTGCAAGTCGGAACGCACTGTAGCCGTAGGGGGAATTGTAGCCGTGGAGGAGGTCGCTTCTAACGTAAATTAAAAGGCCGCAGTTCACGCTTATTTGCTTCAAAACCAGCTATTCCGCGAGGTACTGTCTGAGGGTGGCTACGAAAACAATAATCACCTTGCACGACGATCTGGATGGAACTGAAGCCCACCAGACAGTTTCCTTTTCCGTTGAGGGCACTTCGTACGAAATCGACCTCAACGATGTACATGCACAGCAGCTACATTCAGCGCTTGCTCCGTGCGCTGCAGCTGCCCGAGTCGTGAAACAGGCCCGGAAGCCACGCTCTCCACAACCAGAGAATGAGAAGGTGCGGGCTTGGGTCAAAGAGAACGGCATCCATGTTGCCTCTCGGGGAGCCGTTAGCCGCAAAGTCGTGGAGCTATTTATGAGCAGGAGCTAGCGGCTGGCCTCCGGATTGCTTCGTCCCGGCAAAAGGCTCATCTTGCGTACTTTGCTTGAGCGCCAGGGCGCTGCAGACCAATCATGACGGCCCTGAGATCCAAGCGACGAGGGCTAGGACAACGCCCGGGACAATCCAGGCCCCGAACATGGCGCCCAGCACCTTGACGTTCCCGACGCCATCGTTTTTTCTCCTTGTGGTTTTGTCGCAGTTGGCTGGCTTCTCTTGCAATGTCCACCAAGGGCGATGATCAAAGGGCCAGAGAGCTCCACACCCAGCGACCGGTCACAAGGGCAGTAAGAAGACCAATGATTATCAGTGCACCACCCAGCGCCATGAAGCAGATCGCCCCGATCCTAAGCGTTTGCCGATTCCTACTCGCATATGCGGGCTTTTGTTCGTCTCGGAGTGTCCAATGCCAGTTTGCACCCCATCTTGCAAGCGTGGTGGATATGGCATACCCCACAAGGCCCATGACGATAAGCGTTGCTCCCATCAGAATCGCGCCGATCATTGGTTGCTCCTTTTCCGGGCGGATCGTTGTTGGCGATACCAAAGGACGACATAGGCGATGACATTGGCTGCAGCAAAACCGAGAGTGATAACGACAAGCACAATCTTCCACGTCACCCAGAAGGGTTCGTGTACGTCGGTAAACAACGCCGAGATCCCTGTTAGAGCAAACAAAATGGCCAGTGGAGTGGGAAACTTGCCGATAGGTATCAGGCGTTTTGATTTTCCGCTCAAGTCAAGGCTCCTTTCGTTTGCAGTTTCAGTTGGCGGTTTCGTTTTGTGTCTTCGCGAGGCTACCGACGGGTGGTAAACGCACCGTCATGGCATTCGGTCGTCATATCGAACCGGGTAGCCAAGCTCCTCTGCGGCTTCAAGCACGATATGTGGTGTTCGGGCAAGAAACGTCCAGGGCATGTTCTCATCTGCGAGGAACTCCACCTGCGCCGGCGTTATGAGGTTCAAACGGCCCAGGTACACCTCACGGATGGCGGACCGTTCAACACGTCATGGCCCGGCAAAGTGCGCTAGCCAACGAAACCTCATCCGGAATTCAATGTGTGAGTCATCCAGGATCAGCAGCACCCAAGGACCCAGGATCCTTATCAATTTCCCGGGTCTCTCCAGGCCGCCTTTGAACATGTACGTCATTTGACCACCTTGATCGAAGCCAGGTTATTGGCCACTGTTCCTGTGTCTTCTTCTATAAATCCAAGCATTCCGGGCTACCTCGACGAGAACGAAAACCGTCACAATCGTTCCTACCACCTGATACAAGGCCTCCAGCGGCCCCAAACAAAGGACCCGCATCAAATTTGGCGCGTAAAGCTGGTTAGTGACCATCTCCGTCCGCTGATCTCGTTTCCGGCGGTTCAGGCTCTTCGCGTTCCAGGGGAAGACCTGCTGCGTGTCGCCGACGGTCCTCCCTTGCCTCCGCGTTGACTCGCCGTAGTCCCCGTGCGCCCTTGACCACGAACAGAGCCGCCGCAAGCAAGAGCAGGCCCACTAAGGCGATGGACCAATATGTGGAGGCGTCATTGATTTTTGGCTGTGTGACCCAGAAGAAGATGATCGTGATCAGCATGATGACGTTGGCGATGTTGTAAGGACCGAACATCGAGAGGACAGCGTTCCAAGTCGCTTTGCTCGAAAGGTTCCTCACGCGAGCTCCTTTCTTGTCAGAAGACCTCGTCGTCGCTGCTGCGCGTAACTGATGGTGCTCGTTTAGGCTACTGCGCTCTGGACTTGCGGCCCATCCAAAGGATGGCTCCCACGCAGACAGCCAATAGAGCGACGAAGATGATACGAACGCTTAGCTGTTCAGATAGGAACACCATTGCAATGCTTATTAGACCCAACGCGCCGAAAGTGAGCATCAACCCCTTCATTGTGTATATCCTTTGATTTAGTTGGTCGGACCTGAAAGTACTGTGCCGACGAGGCCAAGGACCTATGCGACGCTCGCGAACACAAAAAGAGTTGTCCCACTGACCAAGGGTCTCAGTGCTTGGCGTCATCGGTCTGCTGAGCGGGCCTAGGGTCAGACTCGAAAAGAAGCATTGGGATCAGGTTGGCAATCAACAGCAGGAGCATGCCGCTGATGCCAAAAACTCGGGGAGTGCCTATGGTAAAAGCCGCGAAAATACCTGAACCAAAAAGGGCCGCAACGAAGACCACCCATTTCCACAGCTTGGTACTAAGCACCTGCGGTGAGCGCTGTTTTCTACCTAGCTGCCAAGCGCGTACAAGCGTGTAAATCGCCATTAACGAAAAACCAAGCCAGAGGGCGTCCAGAGGACCGGCGCCAGGTTGGAGCGCCGCGACCACAATCAGAGCCAGACTACACAGCGACAGTACGGACGTTACAACTGATGCCAGGAGACGCTGGTTCCAGAACATACTCGTCCTCTCTGATCCGTATTTATACATCACCCAAAGCACGCAACGCCAGAGAAAATCCTGGCCTTCTCCGCGAACGGTCGCGTTGTCGGGCAGGCCGCCCGCGGACATAGAAGAAGCCCGCCGATGGGGGATCGACGGGCTTCCGCCCCAACGGTATGGGTGCGGATTACCAACATCAACTTGAACAAATGGCCAGCGATCGCCTGTTCTGGCCTGTGCGGACTCGCGCTGGATCAGTTGCTGAAAGTACGGGGCGGTGCCTACGGCTGCGGATCCCGGCTCTCGCTTGTCCGGATGACGAGTACTTTGAAGCCCTCGGGAATCAGTGCCTCGGCGGCTGCTTTGGCTTCGTCATATGTCTGGCCTCCGGCACTGACATGGTCCGGCGTGCCATCGGGGGCTTCTACGGTCAGGGCTACTATCGCGTTCACATTTTAGGTGGTTCCTGAGTGGCTTCGGGTGTGCCCACGAGACAGTGCTTATTTGGCGGGACACCGCCAAATAAGCAGGATGTAGTTCGGCGGTGTCCCTGTGGCCGACCGGGTGTACGCCATTTTTCCACCTCGGTCTGTGTTGCCTGATCCCAACAAGAAATTAGCCAGCTGCCACGCTTGTGTGTTGCTCAGACAAGCGAATTCGTAATGCAGTATTGCCACCTGATTGCAGCTGCGTTGGCCTTCTTAACTGGCATCCATGATTTTTCGTGAGGCGGGAGTTCCCTTCTTCCATCCCCGGGACCATTTCTCCTGATGGAATCGTGATAGGACAGCGGCTCGTGTCTGCGTTATTTTTCTGCTCGCCCGTCCTGGAGCCTCGCCCGGACAGCAACTACCTCCGCGGCCCTCTGTGAGCCAGACCCAACTTTGCCGGCCTCCAGGGACTTAGTTGCATCGTCATGACACTTCAAATTGTTCCAGGGATTTTGGCCACAGAATGACAAAATCATCTGAATCAATGCTCCTGTACGCTGCCCGGGCATCGGCCCATCGTGAGTGAGAACCCAGCGTCCTCATCGCATCCGCGAACGCTTCCAGCGGTCGTTCAGTATGGATGAAGATATTCATCTCGCCTGACCCAAAATCGTGCCCATCAACCAATCCATGCGCTTCCGGGAGTTCAGCCAGCAGAAGGTCTTCCATGGCGACAAGTTCGTAATAGCCAGCCTCAGTGCGACCTGGCCATTGCAACACGAGGATGTAATTCATGACTGCCTACCAAGGTACGGGGGCGGGCGGAGCCCCTTGTTGACTTGTACTTGCCATACCTATTGTGGCGGTGTCCGGGTGGTGCCGTCTGAGACCAGGGCCACTCTGATAGAAGCGGCTAGAAGCTCGATCGTCCCTAAGTCTCCTTCCAGGGTGTAGTGATTCCCGTCGATAACGAGGGTGTCAATGTTGCCATAGTCGATCGATCCGTCAGGGTCTTGTGACGGCCTGGAAGTGAGCTGTCCGGTCCAGTTCAGTTCGGTTACTCCCTCGAAGACCAGGACGCCCTGGCGGTAGCAGTATTGCTCGCCGGCCAGAGCTGGAGAGTAGGACGTATGTTCCGGGGCGAGGGCGAACTCCACAGTGATGGCTAGCAGACCGCGGCTGGCTCGAATGTCCAGCACATAGCTGTCGTCCAGGTAAAGACCCTTGAGTACCTCAACACCGGCATTTGCGGCCATTGGGGGACTCCCTTCAGTGTGTCTGCCGGACGTCCGGGGTCCAACGCGCCTAGAGACAGACAGATGGCACAGACAAAGCTATCCGATACTAAGTCCGGTCGCGGTTGGTCGTCGGCCATTGCCCAGCGTATTCGCGGCAGATAAGGTCAAGAAATCCCTCGTGCGCGTGGGGGATAACGGTTTGAGGGGGAGTACCGTGCGTCGCATAAGTTTTTCCATTGCCGCTCTTCTAGTCTTCTTCCTGGCTGCACCGGCAGTGGCCGCGCCGGCACGTGCCGACGACTCGTGGCACAACTTCATCCAGATCTGGTGGGACTGGGACGTGGTCTATTCTGATCTCCTGGTTGTGGAAGGCAACGGGGACCAGTGGGTCTATGAGGGCAAACCGAATTGGGAGACCCAGCTGCTCACCATCGGCCATACTGTGATTCCGGATGCTGATGCCCTCCTCCTGCCCGGCGACTGGGACGGTGATGGCTACGCCGACTGGCTGTATCGGCATGCCGACGGCGGACTGCACGTACGTGGAGGGCTGAAGGAGGGGCATGGATCTGCGTATATCTCCCAAATCGGGTGGGGATGGGACGTCATGACGGCGCTAACATCGCCTGGAGATTGGGATGGCGATGGGGCACCGGACGTTCTGGCCCGAGACAGTTCTGGTGCTCTTTGGACGTACCGTGGCGACGGAACCGGCGGCTGGATACCGGGCAGGACGCAGGTTGGTTGGGGATGGAACATCATGACGTCCATCTTCAGCGGCCACGACTTCAGCGGCGATGGCGTCCCCGACGTCATTGCCAGGGACACGAATGGAAACCTATGGCTTTACCCAGGCAACGGGACTGGAGGGTGGAAGCCGCGCCTTCAGATCGGGTGGGGCTGGACGGACATGGACTTGATGGTTGCTCCCGGCGATTTTGACTATGACGGCTACGGCGATGTCATAGCCAAGGACGGGGCTGGTGCCTTTTGGCTCTACCCGGGCAACGGCAGCGGAGGCTTCACTTTCGCCCGGCGCCAAATCGACATCATCCCATCCAAGCTGCTGGGATAAGCAAGACATATTTAGTGGCGCTCAGCTGGATCGTGAGTGGGGCGTGGCGCCAGTACTTACCCCGCTACCGGTATCAACATTCCTTTGAGGCGCAGATCCCGTGGAGCAAACTAAAAGTGAAACTCGAAGAGGTGCAGCACTATGGTGGTTAGTCGACGTCCGGGGAACTGGTGGCGCTCCAAGAGCTTGAATTGGAGACTTTTCCTCCTGGGCGCGATTCTTGGTGCATGTGGGGCCGTGGGGCTCAGCGCTTCGTACAACATAGGGCGCTTCAGTATCGCGTACGTTCCATGGGTCTTGTTTAATCTTTTCGTGTTCGAGATACCTACCATGGTGATTCTGGGCTTGGTCGTTGCAGCTGCAGTGCTCGTCGTCCTGCTTCGACTCCCGAAGGTGATGCCCCCAACAGTCTGGTTTCTGGTGGCTGGTATCGTCGTAATGCTGATGTCCGGCGCGCTCATTTATACGTATTACACGCTTTTTCCGCTGACATACGATCGCTGGGTGGCGGCTGCTGTCACTGGCCCCGTTGTTGGGAGTGCCTTCGCAGTAGCGGCGTATAGGTGGGCCAAAGTTGGTTCCAGAGATCAGGCATCACCCTCACGGCCACACATGGCGCCTTAGCGTAAGAGTAAGAGCCTTTGGAAACTGCTCAGATTGACGCTTCACCGTGGACTCTGTAACTACGTGCTGATCACGGCATATCCTGCGCATTAGTTAGATCGGACCTGATGAATACATCCATCGAACATCTCGTCGCGCTGCTGGCCAAAATGAACGATAGCGAGTTGGAAGCGACGTTCAATGAGTCCGAGCGGCAATTCGAAGTTGTCTTCACAGATGACCGAGGCGTTTCCCGCCAGTTCACAATGCCGATCGAACCGGAAGATTTGTGGAATCAAATACAAGTGCATGAGTCGGACAGGAGTGCTTTATGGCCCGAGGCTACTGTCGAGGAAGCCTCCTTGCGATTATTCAACGTGCACTTGCTGGAGGCAGTCATAATGGCGAAAGAGGGCGAGAACACTCTAGTAAAGGAACGCTGGGGAATCCGCGCGGTTCCATCGAGTCGATGACCAGGCTCTCGTTAGAAACACGCGACGAGGACAGGGTCTGCATCGTTCGAGCCAGATACGCCTCAGATCCGGCCAGCTCACTGCTGATCACATGCACAAAGGCCGGAATCGCCGCCGGAAACACTGAACACTGAGGAAAGAGTCTGCGTGGAGCCTCCTTGAGGACTATGTCGTACATGCAGAGATGGCGAAGGTCACCGAGGTTGCCGGAGGTGCCGACTACCCGATGCTGATCGACATAGCCAACACTCCAGTCAAGTGCGCCGCTCGTTGAACTAACCGCAACGCAGGAGGATCTCAACTTTCGCTTTCGGTTCGGTCTTGGGCGCATCTTCGGGCCATGGCAATTCCGCTGGGAACAGGTCATCGAGGTCTTCACTACTCGTGGATTTGTTCTCTAAGCGGATCCACATCCGCGGAGGCGACTTTGAGCTCTTTGTCTTTGCGCTCCCTCCCGAACCACTGCTTCTAAGTCTCGAGGAACTCGGATACCCGATGGACTGGATCTTGCGACGATGACCGCGCCGGTATGGGTTCAGCTGCCCGCGAACGCATCCTTTGCAGGGCCCTCCTATCGCGGCGGTAGACCTCTTCAGGGTGCCAATAGGAAAGCATCGTGAACATGCGTCCGATGAGGGCTCCCGTTACACCAGAAGTTGTCCATCGGCCCGCAAGCAATACCAAGGGAAGGGCACGGATAAAGCAGAGGTAACGACGACTGCAATGAAGCGCGGCGGGGCGACCCCATGGCTTGTGGCGTCGTCTGCGTTAATGGTCGTAATCGCGTGCCTTGTCTTCCGGGCAGCGGTCTCCTTGGTGGACCGACCATCACTTTGCCGCGCGTAGACACTGATAATTCCCCGATGCGTGTCCAAACAGCTTGCCGCAAAGCGGGTCCGGACATATTGTCTGAGCAGGATGAATCGGTGCGAAATCCTTGGGGGGAATGATGTCGCATGATTTTGGCTAGGCATCTTGGTCGTATTGGCATCGCTCTGGTTATGACCCTCTCTTTCTCCGTCGCTTCTGCCTGGGGCAGTAACGTCGCCGTGGCAGCTCCTGAGGTGAGCGACTGGCTCGAGGTTGGCGACTCCGCGTACGCGGTTGCCTATGACCCGACGACACGGACCCTCTTTGTGGGGGCCGATGGAGCTATCTCCGTTATGAAGGACGGCGTCCCGGTGGGCAAGATTGCCGTGGTTGCGGGGACCATGTCGGTAAACCCTCTGACGCACACGCTGTACGCGCTCGACTCAACACACAACACTGTCGCGGTCATCGACGGGACAACGGTGACGGCCACCATTCCAATTCCTGAGGGGTCGCAGGATCTGGCACTGGACCCAGGTGCCGGAAAGGTCTACATCGCCAACGGAATGGCGGGTGTGACTGTCATTGAGGGGGATAAAGTCACTGGCACGATCGCCTTGAAGGATGAGGGATATGTGTGGTCGATCGCCGTGGACACCTCCACGCACGCAGTGTATGCAGGGAACTATTCCAAGGCTGCGGTTTCGGTCATTGTTGATGGCGTCGTCACGAAAACCATCCCGGCGGCCAGTGGTTGGTCGATTGCTGTCGATTCGGTGACCCATGACGTCTATGTGCCGGCTGAGTTCCACAGGAAAGTCGTGGTAATCAACGGGGGCACGGTGGTGCGCACGATTGATGTTCCGTTGTTTCCCCGGGACGTTGCGGTGGATTCCTCAACTCACACCGCGTACGTCACAAGTCCCGGTCCCCACCTGGTGTCCGTAATTCATGGCAGCGCGGTGTCCTCTGCTGTCTCGTTCCACAGCCCTGGTCGACCTGTGGTGGATCCGGTATCACACTCTGTCTATGTCCCCTCGCCGGTCGGCGCAGTGGCTGTCATCCGGGACCCTTCCAACCGGGACTTCAGCTCGGACGGTCGAACTGACGTTTTGGCCCGTGACGGCAACGGTGCCCTCTGGCTGTACCCCACGAATGGTTCCAGCGGCTGGCTTGCCCCGCAACGGGTCGGCCAGGGATGGGACCCAATGACAGCCATCGTCGCCGGTGGTGATTTCAACACGGACGGACGCGCGGACGTGCTGGCCCGGGACACTTCCGGGTTGTTTTGGTTGTATCCGGGGGATGGGGATGGCGGCTGGCTTCCACGTGTCCAGGTCGGGCAAGGCTGGCAGTCGATGACGGCTCTTTTCGGTGCTGGGGACTTCGACGGCGATGGCTTCCCTGACGTACTGGCCCGGGACCCCGGGGGTGTGCTGTGGCTATATCCAGGCGACGGGACCGGCGGCTGGTTCTCCAGGATCAAGGTTGGTCAGGGCTGGAACGGCATGACGACGGTCCTTGGCGCCGGTGACCTGAACGCGGACGAGGAACCTGATGTCCTGGCCAGGGACTCTGCAGGGCTGCTGTGGGTGTACCCCGGCGACGGCTCCGGAGGTTGGCTTCCACGGTTCCAGTCAGGGCAGGGCTGGAACGTCATGAGCGCCATCACCGCACCCGGTGACTTCACGGGTGACGGTAGGCCGGACGTGCTCGCAAGGGATAATGACGGCTTGCTGTGGCTTTATCCGGAAGCCGGTGACTACGGCTGGATGCCACGAGTCCAGGTAGGTCAGGGCTGGAATGTCATGAACCCCATCGTTTAGTGCCGCGCCCTACGTTCCTCCAAACTTGTCCGGGCGTATGCAAGCGATAGTGGAATGGTCAGCGAGCATGAGCGCCCAATCCAATGGTGTTGGGATGCTTGCAGAATGGCTATTTCCTGAATTGAAAGTGTAGTCATCGGTCGCGGAGCTGCAAGGTAAGGAAACGGGGTAGGCACTGCCTATGTTCGAGCCAGGAGCATCGAGCTTCGTACGTCGAATCAATTGTTCATAATTGAGGAGAATGGTTCTTGGGAATTGATCATTTAAACGGGCGATCCAGATAATGACCGTAAGTACATCCTTCGGAAGTACCAATGACGACCCCCCATGACACCGTCCCAAACGGTCCTGGGTGTAGGGACGTCGTAGCGATGAGATCGGATCTATTATTGGGTCCACATAAATCCACCGGTTCAGATCAGGTAGGCACGTGAAAATCGACGAAATCAGCAAACAGTATGCCGTTCATCTGGGGGTTGATGGTTCTCTGCTTGATGAACTCAAAGCTGACGCGCGTCTACTCGGCATGATGGTTTTCGAACTTGACCTCTCGGGACTTTCGGACGTTACAGCCCTCTGCCAGTACCTCGAAACAGAGTTTATGTACCCTCACAGGACCGCAGGACTCGATGCAGCAATTGACCTGATCTCGGACCTTGAATGGTTTGGGAGCACACAAGGCTACTTGGTATCCGTTCGCGGGGCCAATGATTCCTCACCCATCGCGGGTGACTTCATATCAATGTTTCCCAATATCCTCGATCGTTGGCGCACCGTAGATGTCCCTTTCGTCATCGCGATAGAACAAAAGAGCGATCGCCTAAAAGCTGCGCTGGCAGACGCCAATGAATTTATGGAGCGTGCTGGCCGTCTGCCTCGGGCGCAGCCTGGGATTGGTCCTGTTGGCGTTGTCGTCCGTCCAACGGAACTTGGACCGAAGATGTCCTGATTCTTGAGGGCAGCGTGTCTCACGGACCTGTTCCAGGCTTGGTAGCTTGAACTCGTTCCGGATTCGTTCCCAGAGCTGGTCCGGGACGGGCTGGCGGTAAATGTCACTTCGCACTAACTGATGGATTCGAGTTGCCACACGGTGGCCAGGGGCTCACGGCGAAGGGTGAACGTGTGGAGCTGTTCATGGGCTCCAGATGGTCGGGCCTGGACCTGCCAGTACTCAACGCTGACAAGATCACCGGTGTCGGCGGCGGCCCGGTCCCGGCTTTCCCACCAGGCGTCCCTGGCGAACCAGTGCGCTGTGTGGATGTCGGGGTCGACCATCCAGATACGGCCGTCGTACCTGATGGCCAGGGGTGTTCCGTCGGGGCTGAACCGTACAGCGACTTCATGGCCGGTCGTGGGTGTTTCAGGCGCAATGGTCATGGTGTTCCTTTCAATTTCGTGAGCTGCCGGTCAGGCGGCTTTGACGAGGGGGAGCTCATCCCAGTGGGTGGTGTATCTGGGGGAGAGCATGTCGCGTTTCATGGTCCAGTCCGGGCCGCCTTTGATGCCGGCGTGGCCCAGTCCAATAGCGCCGCGGCCGTAGCGTTTGGCTACGTCCTCCAGCAGGGTCCCGATGCCGCGTTCTTCGTGCGGGTTCTCGAATAGTTCCAGGGGCTTCTGATTGCCGGTCGGCCGGAGGTCGGTGACCATGATGCCGGCGCGAACATACTTCACTCCTTCGTGGACCTGGGGGAGCAGCGCGTGGGCTGCCCTGGTCAGCAACACCGGATCCGCCGTGGGCATCGGCAGCGCCAGGCACACAGTAGGGAAGGACTTATCGTTGGGGTTGAAGTGCGAAGTCGCGGCGAATGCCGTGAGCACTTTGGCTTGCAGGTCGTGTTTGGCCAGGCGGGCACTGGCCATCTGTGCGTAGACGCTCATGACCTGCCGCAAACCGGCAGCCGTAGTGATGGGCGTGGAGAAGGACCTCGAGAAGATCAGCTGGTCACGGCCGATGCGCTCTTCCTCCATGGGAATGCACGGTGTTCCCTGCAACTCCAGCACGGTACGCATCATTACGATGGAGAACTTGTCCCGGATCGCCACAGGATTAGCTTGGGTGAGGTCCAAGATGGAGAAAATCCCCATCGCGTTCAGGCGTTTGGTCAGCCGTGTGGCCACGCCCCAGATTTCAATGACCGACAGTTTCGCCATCAGCGCTTCGCGCTGATCCACGGGTACAGACTCCCAGCGGCAGACGCCGTCGAAGGCGGGGTTGTTCTTGGCCCATTTGTTGCAAAGTTTGGCCAGGGTCTTGGTGGGCGTGCCCACGCACACTGGCACGCCGACATGGCGCCGACAGGCGGCTTTTATCGTCCGGCCCAGGGCCAGCAGCTCATCGGGCTCGCCTTTGACGCCTAGGAACGCCTCATCGATCGAGTACACCTCCAGCCAGGCTGAGTAGCGGCCCAGCAGCTCCATCACCCGGGCGGAAATGTCCCCGTACAACTCGTAATTGCTGGACAGGGCCACCAGTCCCCATTCCTTGGCCCGGGGCCTGAGCTTGAACCACGGCTCACCAATGGGAACGCCGAGCTTCTTGGCTTCCGGAGAGCGGGTTACTGCGCAGCCATCGTTGTTGGAGTTCTGTGGCCTGTCTGGTTATGTGGCCTCAACCGCGACGTGATGGGCGTTGGCGGCCGGTTCGCAGGCTGAACCGGTGTTCCGTGGCACATAACGCTGGTTGGGGCGATGGTGGTTACTTCATTTTCTTTGACGAGAAAGGAAGTTGCCATGTTGGAGGAGTATTTCGCCAAGCCGTCCACTGTCGATCGGCTCCGACGCTCATGGATGGGCGCGGAGATTGAGACGTACGTTGATTGGCTTGCCGCGCACCAGTACAGGGACCGGTACATCTGGTCCCGCGTCCCGGTGATCTTCGCGTTCGGTGAGTTCGCAGGCGCGCGTGGGGTCACTCGCGTTGAGGAGTTGCCTGCGCAGGTGGACGCCTTCGTTGAGCATCGGGTAGCGCTTCACGACGAGCACACGGGCTCGACTCGGTCGATGGCTAACGAAGTCCGGGGCCCGGTGGAGCACATGCTGGCGGTGGTCTTGGCCGGTTACAAGCCGACGGGTCGGAGCCGGAATCTGCATCCGTTCGCCGACACTGTCCCGGGTTTCTTCGACTATCTTGTCCAGGAGCGTGGCCTGCGCCCGCTCACGATACGCGGTTACCGTATCCACCTGGATCACTTAGAAACCTACCTGCGCCAGATCGGTGTGAAGTCCGTGCAGGAGCTCTCCCCGGCGATCCTGAGTGCCTTCCTCGTGGAGCGCGCCGGGACCGGGCTGGCAAAAACCACACTGCGTGATGAGGCCGGCTCGCTGAAGGTTTTCCTGCGCTACGCACATCGTCAGGGACTCCTTTCCAGAGACCTGAGTCCGGCTGTCGGATGGCCACAGGTTTACCGGCTATCGGACATTCCGCGGTCCATTTCCTGGGCGGACGTCAATGAGGTTCTGGCCAGCGTTGACCGCCGGACCGAGACGGGCAGGCGCGACTATGCCATCTTGTTGTTGCTGGTCACCTACGGGCTGCGCGGCCGGGAAGTCGCTGCACTGACCCTCGATGACATCGACTGGAAGCATGAACGTCTGGCGGTTCCCGAACGCAAGGCAGGACACTCAACGGCGTTTCCCCTCTCCGCCGTGGTCGGCGAGGCTCTCGTTGACTACCTCCAGCATGGGCGGCCAACAACTAGTGATCGGCACGTCTTCATTCGTGCCGTGGCGCCCCGCCAGCCGCTCAGCGCGGCCGCGGTTTCCTCCTGCGCCCGCTTTTATCTGCTCAAGGCCGGCATCAACGTCCGACGGCCCGGGTCGCACACCTTGCGCCACTCGGCCGTGCAGCGCCTCGTCGATGCGAACTTTGCCCTGAAGACCATCGGCGACTTCGTCGGGCATCGCTCGACGCGTTCCACCGAGGTCTATGCCAAAGTCGCGGTCGAAGCGCTGCGCGAAGTCGCCCTTGGTGACGGTGAGGCGGCGCTGAAATGAGCGCGGACCTGGCTGCCGCCGTGGCGGACTTCCTAGCCTACAAACGGGCATTGGGCAGAAAATACCTGACCGAGGAAGCTACGCTGCACCTGCTCGTGGGCTTCGCCGAACAGCACGAGGCGACCGATCTGGCCGAACTCACCCCGAGCCTGCTTGATGAGTTTGTTGCCTCCAGGCCACGAGAACGGTCACGTAGTTTCAACCACCTCACTGGAGTAACCGGAAGTTTCCTTGACTGGGCTCGCGCCCAGCAACGCCTGGATACAACATTTCATTGGCGTGGAGAGCACCGCCGCGAGACGGACCGCCGACTGCCTTTCCTGTTTGACCCCTCCCAGGCCCGTCAGCTGCTCAAAGCCGCAGCTGCCCTTCCTGATTACTCCCGGGCCACCGGCCGTGGCCCGACCTACCACGCCATCTTTGCCTTGTGCTACGGTCTCGGACTCAGAGTCGGGGAGGCCTGCAACCTGCATCTGGAGGATATTGATACCGCCAGGCAGCTCCTGATCGTGCATGGCGGCAAATTCGGCAAGAGCCGACTGGTCCCCTTCGGTCCCCGGATCGGGGAGCTGCTCGCGCTCCAACTCAAGCGCCGCCGCGAGCAAGGAGGAGCCGAGCAGGCTCCGTTGTTCACTTTTGACGGCCGGCGCTGCCTCAACCCGTGCGGTGTGAGCGAAACGTTCAGCCGACTCACCGCAGAGCTGGCGTTCCCTGTTCCTCAGGGCACCAGCGCACCCCGCCTGCACTGCCTGCGTCATTCTTTCGCCGTCGGATGCCTGCTGCGCTGGTATCGCGAAGGCCTGGACCCGTCGACGAAGCTCATCCAACTTTCAACGTTTATGGGCCATGTCAGTCCCGCCTCGACAGCTGTATACCTGACCATCACCCCGGAACTCCTGTCTGAGGCCAGCCGCAGGTTCGAAACATACGCCAAACCCACCTGGTCGGAGAAAAAGCCATGACCGGAAAACAACAACTGGGACAACTGGTCCACTCCTTCTTCATCGACCAGCTCACCACCGTCAAGGGCTTCCGCCCTTCTTCACTGCACAGCTACAGTGACACCATCCGACTGTTACTGTGCTTCGTGGCCCAGCAAAAAAGAACAAAAATCACCAGACTAGCCCTTGAGGACCTGAGCTTCGAGAACGTCCTCGGCTTCCTTCGCTATCTCGAAAACGACCGCCACAACCACACCAGAACCCGCAACCAACGCCTGGCAGCCCTGCACACCTTTTTCGAATACATCGCCAGCCGGGAACCAACGATGCTCGAAACCTGCCAACGGGTGGCAGCCATTCCCACGAAACGGGTGGCACCTGCAGAGACGCACTTCCTCGAACGCGACGAGATGGAGTCGCTGCTTCGGCACCTGCCATCCACCGGCCGCCTCGCGCAGCGGGATCACACCCTCATCCTGTTCCTCTACAACACCGGAGCGCGGGCACAGGAAGTCGCGGAACTGCGCGCCGGAAACCTCGAACTCGGCGACCGGGCCCTCGTCCGGCTCCACGGGAAGGGAGACAAATGGCGGACCTGCCCGCTCTGGGATCAGACCGCGAAACTTCTCACTGCACTGCTGGATTCTCTGGGGCGGCCACCTGCCCCAGACTCCCCGGTCTTCTGTTCAGCAACCGGTGAAGCGCTCACCCGCTTCGGTATCTACAAGGTCGTGCGGCGCCTCTCCGGACACCTCGATAACCCTGGCACACACCGGACGGTCAGCCCGCACGTCTTCCGCCACACTGCAGCGATGCACCTCCTTGAATCCGGAGTCGAAATCAACGTGATCCGCGATTGGCTCGGGCACGCTGACCTGACAACCACCAACCGCTACGCAGAAATCAACACCAAGACGAAGATGGAGGCCCTTCGGGCAACCGAGCCGTCCGATGCTTCAGCGGCACACCGCCCCATCCCCGTCTGGAGATCCGATGAAACTTTGCTCAACTGGCTATCAAACCTCTGATGGTTATGTGGCCAGTAGGGCCGTGATCTGATGCAATATCACCACGCCACATCCGCTTGGCCCGGGGAGACTTGTTTCACTTTAGTTGACCCAACTGCGCATTTCCGGGGCGATGTGGGTTCAACTTAATCGAGACGGGACACCTCTCCCTCATGGCGGAACTGTTTCGATTAGGGTGTACCACGGATCTGCTAATTCGCGCCTTGAGACTCGGAGCGGGACAAATTCCGCGCGTTGGCTATGATGCATTCAACTACGCGCGAAAGCACTGCAAATGACACGCATCTTGATCTATGTGTATCTCTTCCTCTTGGGCTATGGCCTCAGCTGGGCCGGGCGACACCGCATGGCCATCAAACCGGGCGGAAAGGGCGAGATCGGCTTCGAGGCAGTCCACCTTGCGGTCCTTGTCACCGCCGCAGCGATCACTTTTGCCCTGCCTCCGATGACGTCCTACCAGGGGCTACCCGCACTTGCGTACGCTGCCTTCACGGCCCTAACGGTTTCGCTCGTAATTTACGGCCTAAAACCGCTGCGCCTGGAACACCAAGACCGACAGAGCAGAGAAGTAGCGGAAAGATCCAGACTGTCCTCGGCAAAATGGCCGCAATCGGTGGCCTGGGGAGCCGGACACGGACTCGCAATCATATACATTGCTTCGATTGCACAATATATGTTCCCCTGACAAACACATTGCTTTCAGGGAAATACCGCATTCCCATGCCACGACGGGTCTCGCGGACTCAGGCCACATAACCAGACAGGCCACAGAACTCCAATTATGTTCCGGGGAACATAATTGGAGAGCACAACGAGGGGTCTACCCTCCAACGCGGGATTAAAGACACGCTCGGCTGAGGCGTAGAAGCAGTTCACGTCCACGTGCGCTATCTCCTGCATGCGGCGCATGACGGCGGGCTTAGACATCGCGGCCGCCGATCGCTCGCTTAACGCAATAGCGTCGCTTACACATGGTGCAGGCACCTGGTGGCGACGCCCCAGATTGTCAGGTCCGAGAGCGCTGGAACCTTGATATCGGGGAAGTTCGGGTTGTCGGCCTGCAGGATGACACCGTGGGCGGTGATCCTCAGCCGCTTGATGGTCAGCTCGCCATCAAGTACAGCCACGACCACGGAACCGTCCTTGGGTTCCAGTGCGCGGTCGACGATCAGCTCGTCGCCGTCGCTGATTCCGGCCTGCTCCATGGACTGGCCGGTGACCCTGACGATAAAGGTGCTGGTCACGTCCTTGATCAGGTGTTCGTTTAGATCGATCCGCCCGTCGAAGTAGTCCTGGGCCGGCGAGGGGTAGCCTGCAGCCACCGCAACTGGTGCCAGCAACACCTTCACCAGAGAGAGTCCCGCATCTATCACACGGGGGCCAACTATCACGCCCACAACACACCTTTATTCGAATATATGTTCGATAGTTCAGTGTACTGCCGAGCTGCGACATAGTAAGCACCCACCACGTTGCAGCGGGTGTCCGTTGATCCGGGAGGTGAGTGACCGGCCAGCTGGAGGTGACCGTCCACGCCGTCGTTGGCCAGGAAGCGCGACACCCGTCTCTGACAGACAGATTCTGAAAGAAATGTAACAAATTCTTCAAAACTAGTGACTTTGGTTTGTTTGTAACGCATCATGGAATCAGCCGTTCCCGAGGACGCGAGCGGCACCAACAAGAAGGGAGCGCAGATGACGCGCTTTGTTGATGTACACAACATGATCAGCTGGGTCAGATCCCAGGGTCCGGAGACGATCATCAAAGATCTGATCCACTACATGGAGGAGGACTTCCGCCGATGGGCGCGGTTCGATAAGACGCCCCGGGTAGCGAGTCATACCCCGTACGGCGTTATAGAACTCATGCCCACCAGCGATCATGAGACCTACGGATTCAAATATGTGAACGGGCACCCTTCCAATCCTGCACGCGGCTACCAAACCGTCACGGCATTCGGCGTCCTCGCAGATGTCCAGAACGGCTATCCAACGTTCCTTGCAGAAATGACGATCCTTACCGCGCTGCGCACCGCCGCCACGTCCGCCATGGTTGCGAAGGCACTGGCTCGACCGGATTCCAGGGTCATGGCCATGATTGGAACCGGCAGCCAGGCAGAATTCCAGGCACTGGCCATGAGAACAGCATTGGGCGTGGCGAAGCTGCGCGTTTGGGACACCGATCCTGCCGCAGTGAAGAAGTTCATCCGCAACATGGTTCCGCTTGGATTCGAAATATATGTTGCTGCATCTGCTCTGGAAGCGGTTCAGGGCGCCGACGTGATCACGACGTGCACGGCAGACAAAGCCCAAGCCACGATCCTCAGCGTTCAGCACGTTGCTCCTGGCGTCCATCTCAATGCGATTGGCGGAGATTGCCCCGGAAAGACGGAACTGGATCCGTTGATCCTGGAGATGGGTGACGTCTTTGTCGAGTACGAGGGACAGACGCGGATCGAAGGTGAAATCCAGCAGATGCCGGCCGACTTCGCCGTTACCGAATTCTGGAAGGTCCTCCTCGGCGCCGCACCTGGGCGTACATCAGAAGATCAAGTCACCATCTTCGACTCCGTCGGATTTGCCGTGGAAGACTTCTCGGCCCTGCGTTATGTACGGGACTCCGTGGACGGTTCCGAGTTCTTTGAAGATATCGATCTCGTCGCCAATCCCGACGATCCAAAAGACCTGTTCGGTCTTGTCGGTGCCTTGTCCCCGGTTGGGTAGGGGACTAACTCCACCACCAAATGTATCCAGATATGACTCCCAAACCCGGACCAAAATCCCCATCTCCCACGGAGCGCTATGTCCACCTCAATCAAGCCCCACTTACGTTCCTCCCTACTCCTTTCAGCAGCTACGCTCATGGCCATCTCGATGGTGAGCTGTACCGTTCCCACCGGCGAAGGCGGTGACTCCGGGGCATCCGGAGAGACCATCACGCTCGGTCTGTTGGCCCCACTCACAGGTGTGGCTGCTGCCGATGGCAAGCTCATGGAACAGGGTGCACGACTCGCGGTCGACGAAATCAATGCCAAGGGCGGCATCGATGGCCGAAAGGTTGAACTCAAAGCCCTTGACGTACGGGACCAGAAGTCGGATGCGGTCTCGGCCGCTGTGACACAACTGACCTCAGACCCCGATGTTGCCGCCGTAGTCACCGGTTACGCCAGCACGACGAACTTCGAAATCGATCAGCTCGCAGAAGCCGGGATTCCGTACCTGCTCAGCGGCAACAGCGGCCAAACGCAGGAGATCATTTCCAAGAATCCCGAAAAGTACCCCGGTGTTTGGTCCCTTGCCCCTTCATACGAGGGGTATAGCACTGGAATTCCTGAACAATTGGATGCATGGAACGCCGATGGCACGTTCCCGCTCACTAACCGCCGGGTCTACATCATCTCCAGCGACAATGCATATTCCAATGGCATAGCGTCAGGTCTGGACAAGAACTTCAAGGCAAAAGGCTGGGAAGTCACCGGTCCTGACACTGTTCCGTTTGGGGAAGTGGACGACTGGACCACGCAGATCACCAAAATCCGGCAGGTCGATCCGGCTGTAATCATCAACCTCGACTACCTGACTGCAAATGCGTCAAAGTTCCTCACCCAATTCCGCCAGAACCCCACGAAGTCACTGGTGTTTTCGCAATACGCCCCCAGCGTCCCGGAGTTCACTGAGCTTGCAGGGAAGAACGCTGATGGCGTGCTTTACAACCTGCCGTTTGCCCCGTTGCCGGCATTGCCCGAAACCAAAGACCTTACCCGGAAGCTTACGGAGACATACCAGAACGAACCGAGCCTTTATAGCTATGGCCTCTACGAACAGGTCCATCTGTGGGCCGACGCCGTCAAGGAAGTCGGGGATCCCGACAAACGAGACGAAGTCGGAGCTGCACTGGGCAAGCTGGACAAACAAACCACCCTCGGGCGTGTCCATTTTGATCCAACAACCCATCTGGCGGTAGCCGGCAAGGACGGTATCCCGATGACGTACTACCAAATCCAAAACGGCAAACGCCTGAACATCGCTCCCGAAGAGTTCGCCGACGGCAAGTTCCAGAGGCCCGAGTGGATGAAATGAGGATCGCCAAGTCACCAGTCCCCGGCACGTCTACAGGGCACCTCCTGGAAGTACGGCAGGTGAGTCGACACTTCGGGGGATTCGTGGCATTGGACGACGTCACGCTGAATGTTCACGAGGGGGAGATCCTGGGAATTGCCGGTCCCAACGGTGCGGGAAAAAGTACTCTCTTCAACCTGATCTCCGGGGTGCCGTTCGGCCCGACAGGCGGAGAGATCTTCTTTGACGGTACGCGGATTGACAGGCTTCCCGCGCACAGAATCGCTCGTTCGGGAATGCGTCGAACCTTCCAGGCGGAACAGCTGTTCCCGTCGTTGAGCGTTTCGGACAACATCGCCGTGGCCAACCACTACCTCGGCGGGCGGCGCACCAAAGGGGACGTGGAAACTGCCTTGGAGACAGTCGGAATCACCAAGTACAGAGATGATCCGGCGGCGGACATACCACTGCTGGCAAAAAAGAAGCTAATGATCGCGAGCGCCCTCGTCTCACAGCCGCGGCTCTTGATGCTGGATGAACCAGCCGGGGGACTCAACGATGAAGATCAGGCCGAACTAATCCTGCTTTTGCGGGAGCTTCAGAAGGGCGGCCTGACGCTGCTGATCATTGAGCATGTACTCAGTCTGATCCGCGATCTGGCCAAACGGATGGTCATCATGTCATCCGGCGAAGTCCTGGTTGAAGGAACCCCCGACGCCGTTCTTTCGGATCCGCGGGTCATGGAGGCATATCTGGGGAAGGCCGCAGCATGAACGCCGATCAGGAGACCGCCAGCCCACTGCTCCGCGTCAGTGACCTGGCGGCCGGATATGGACGCCTGCCTGTCGTCAGATCACTTTCCATGGAGGTCGCCCCGGGTGAAGCCCTGGCCTTGTTGGGTCCCAACGGTCATGGAAAAACGACCGCCCTGCGCGCCATCTCAGGCCTTGGCAGGATCTCTTCGGGTCAGATTGTCTTCGATGGCAGCGATATCACCGGGATGCCCGCCCATAAGGTAGTCAACCAGGGAATGATGCATGTGCCCCAAGGCAATCAGCTCTTTCCCAGGCTCACCGTCAGGGAGAACCTGGCCTTGGCAGGTGGGATCCCGGCAGCCAGGGGCCAGCGGGAAGAGACTCTTGAAATGGTCCAGGGACTGTTTCCCAAGCTCCTGCAACGTCGAGGGCAGCTTGTGGGCACGCTGTCCGGAGGCGAACGTCAAATGGTGGCCATCGGAATGGGCCTTATGGCCAAGCCCAAGCTTCTGGTGCTGGATGAACCAACTCTCGGGCTGGCACCCAAGATCCGGTACGAAATCCTTGACACACTTCACGAAGTCCGCCGACTGGGCCTATCCCTGATAGTCGCCGATGGCGACATTGAGTTCCTTTTCGAACTCGCGGACCGGTGGCATCTTGTGGAGCTCGGGCGGATCGTCTCCAGCGGGACCACCGACATCAAGCCCAGTCACGAGGAAGTCATGGATATGTACGTCGGCTCCCACCCGTCATCCGCTACCAACGACATTGAGGGAGACAAGCATGTCTGACGCGCTCCTTTCCATCCTCGTCTCAGCCCTCGTGCTCGGGTCACTGTACTCATTGATGGCAAGCGGACTGTCCCTCATTTGGTCCACGCTGGGGGTCTTCAACTACGCTCACGGCGCGCTCCTGCTGCTGGGCGCGTACCTTATCTGGACGTTCTCAGAGAAGGTCGGGCTCCCGGTACTTCTCGCTTTCGCGGCTGCGATTCCCTTGCTGGCCTTACTGGGTATGCTCCTGGACCTCGTCGCGGTCCGGCCGTTCATCAGCAGGGCAAACGGAACTCTCTTGGTCATGGTTTCGACCCTCGCCATCGCCAACGCCGTCGAAGGTGCTGCACAACTAATCTGGGGACCACAGAACAAGCAGATAAAGGCCGTGAGCACCTCAACATTTGCCTTGGGCGACGTAAAAATCGCAAGCTCCACCCTCCTTGCCCTGGCCCTGGCATTAGTTCTAGTCGTAGGACTGATTACGTTGCTGCGCAAGACGAAGTGGGGGATGGCCGTCCGGGCAGTGGAACAAAACCGGGACATGGCAATGCTCGTCGGAATCAGGCCAGCGCCATATACGCCGGCGTATTTGCGGTGGCGTCAATACTGGCCTGCGCCGCTGCCTTCGTCTACGGAACGACCACCACCATTACGCCCACCAAGGGATTTGAACCCCTGCTGACTGCCTTTGTCGTCCTGGTCTTCGGCGGGTCGGCGACTTTGTGGGGAACCTTGGTCGGCGCCTTCACCATAGGCCTGTTGGAGGCGGGCACAACGTACTGGCTCGGTCTGCAATGGAGCCCTGTAGCCGTATTCCTCGTGCTGGTCCTCATTATGCTGGTCCGCCCCCAAGGTCTCGTGAAAGGACGTTCGTGATGAACATTCTTGGATCCCTCAAGCGCTTCGCGACGTGGCCGTTGCTCTTGCTTGCCGCCGCCTTGCTGCCGTATGTCGTCATCAGCGGCTCTGCACGCCTGCTGGCCGCGACAGCGCTCATTTACGCCCTGCTCGCGGCCAGCTGGAACCTGACGCTGGGTATCGGCGGTATCTTCAACTTCGCACACGTTGGCTTCTTCGGGGTCGGTGGCTACGCGATGGCCGTTGCCACAGTGACATGGGATATGAATCCATGGCTTGGGCTCATACTGGCAACCGTTGCCGGTGGGCTGGCTGGTGCCCTGGCCTATATCCCGGTGATACGCATGCGAGGCATTTACATCGCACTTATCACCTTCGTCTTCGTGCAGCTCTGCTACTACCTGGTGTTGGCCATTCCCGGAATCACCGGCGGATCCAGCGGACTGACAGGCGTACCTGCCCTGAGCGTTGGGGATTTTTCCTTCGCAAAGTACTCGGGATTGGGCTATTTATGGTTGCTCGGCGGAGCAGTGGTCCTGCTCCTGGTTCTGCTCCGGACCGCCCTGAGCAGACCGTTCGGCAAGAGCCTCATCGCGCTGCGCGACAATGAAAACCTTGCCGTGAGCCGCGGAATGAACCGCATAAGGCAGCATCTCCTGGCCTTCATCCTCAGCGGAGCAGTCGCCGGCGTCACAGGAGCCCTTTATGTTGCGTACTTCCGCGTTGCGGACGTCACACTCTTCAGTTTCGGATTCGTCACCCTTGGCTTGAGCATGATCTTCCTCGGCGGTACCGGCCACATCTGGGGTCCGGTCCTGGGGGCATTGATAGTCACCGTCATCGACCGCCAAGTCACTGGCCTTGGGCCTGTGCGTGCGATCATCATCGGCGTTGGAACCCTTCTGGTTCTCATTTTCCTTCCACGCGGCATTTCCGGGCTCTTCGAAGACGTATGGACCAGAGCGCGGAGGCTACTTCCAGGAAACCCGAACAAATCCGCCCATAGAGCACTCCAAAAACCCGCAAGCCGGACTATGGAAGTCGAGGAGACCACGCATGTCCATTGATGCCACTGCCCGGGCAGAGCAGAACCAGCGAAAGGCGGTCCTGGACGCTGTGGATCGTCTGGCGCCCAGGATCGTGCAGTCCGTCGCCGACGCAGTCAGGATCCCGAGCATAAACCCCAAGTATCCCGGTCAGGACTACCAGAAGCTTGTGGGCGGTGAGGGTGAGGTGAGCGCGCTCATGAACGATCTTCATCGCGAAGCAGGAGCCTCCACGGAACTCGTCACAGTTGAGAAAGGCCGGGACAATGCTTGCGGGCGGATTGCCGGAACGGGCGGTGGCCGCTCGCTGCTGCTCAACGGGCACGTCGATGTTGTGCCACCCAACCGGGAAGGTCTTTGGGATCACGCGCCGTTCTCCGGGTTGATTACCGATGACGCGGTTCATGGCAGGGGAGCTACGGATAACAAAGCCGGCACAGTCGCCACGGCATATGCTGCCATCGCATTAGCCACCGCAGGAATCCGGCTCAAAGGAGACCTCGTACTGCAGGCGGTCGTCGGAGAAGAAATCGGTGACCACCTCTCGGGTACAACGGCAGCCTTACAGGCGGGATACGGGGCCGATGCCGCAATCGTCTGCGAACCGTCGAACTTCTCGGACGCAGCCCCCAATCTGGTTCCCACCACGCCGGGGCTGCTGTGGTTCTCGCTGTCTCTTGTCGGCAAAGCTGCGCACTCCGGACTGCGGGGTCTTACCATTCATCCAACCCTTGACGGCGAAGCTCTGGGCGTTAATACCATCGATAAGTTCTGGATCATTTATCACGCCTTGCGGCAGTTGGAAGATACTTGGGCGCGGCGTGACAGGCACCCCCTGTTCCAGCCGGGCTACTTCAATCTCTTGCCCGGGGTGATCCGTGGAAACCCGGAGGGCGTCCTGGTCCCGTTCTTCCTCGCCGACACGCTCACAGTCGAATACTGCGTCTACCATCATCCTGAGCGAAGCAACGACGAAGTCATCGACGAGATCGAACGAACCGTGCGTCAAGCTTGTGCCAACGATGCCTGGCTGAGCGCCCACCGACCCGAATTCGACTGGAAGCTCCTGTGGCCGCCGTACACCGCGCCGGCCAGCCATGAACTTATCCCCGCGGTCATGAAGGCCCACAGTGATTCAGTCGGCGGGTTTGGCTTGGCCACCCCTCCTGAACAAGAGGGGTTCCTCGGTGTCTGCGATCTCACATGGATGCATGCCCAAGGCATCGACGGGCTCGTTTACGGTCCTGGGGTTGGCCGAACCGCGCACGCGGAAAACGAGTATGTGCCAATCCACCAGATCATTACGGCAGTAAAGACGTACGCCCTATCTGCAATGGACTATTGCGGCGTCTCGGGTACTGAATCCAACATCAATCCACCCACGACCGCCCGGAGGCGCCCGTGAACACCCCCGATATCTTCGTTGCTACCTGCGATCTCGCTGGTCAGGTCAAAGGACGAGGCGCACCCGGCGAAGCCTACAGCTCTGTCCTTCGCTCCGGACTGGGCTGGGTGCCGGCCAACCTTGGCATTTCGGCTTTCGGCAGCATTGCGCCGGGCAGCGCCTTCGGTTCAACCGGCGACCTGCGCCTTATGCCGGACGAGGCCACGGAAATCACCGTGGCCGATGGCCCCAAAGAGGCCGGACTCAGGATTCTGCTCGCCGACCAAACACAACCTGACGGAACCGACTGGGATTGCTGTCCCAGGACCTTCCTGCGCCGGGCCATCAGCGACTTTCGAGAGCAAACGGGCCTGCGCGTTATCGCCACGTTCGAACACGAGTTCGTTGTGGAGGGCCTGCCTCAATCGGCTCCGTTTTCCTTGCGCAGGCACCTGGACGCCGATCCGTTCGGAATGGACCTGCTGCGTCTCTTGACGGATTGTGGTCTCGCACCCGAGAACTGGTTGCCCGAATACGGGGCGAACCAGTTTGAAATCACGGTGGAACCGAGCGACCCCCTCACTGCAGCAGACAGGGCGGTACTCGTGCGCGAATTGGTCCGCGATTTGGCAATCCGACGCGGCCTCAGAGCTTCCTTCGCACCGCTTCAGGAACCAAACGGTACCGGTACCGGCGTCCATGTCCACATTAGTTTGGTCGACGACGGCGGTACTCCGGTTCTGTTCGACGCCGCCCGTCCGGGGCGCCTATCCGAAGTTGGATCAAGATTCAGCGCAGGAATCCTGCGTCACGCCGAAGCGCTGACGGCCTGGACAGCGCCAAGCCCGGTTTCCTTCATGCGCCTGGCGCCGGATCGATGGAGTGTAGGGGGAATATTCCTGGCGGAACGAAACAGGGAGGCTCTTCTACGAATCTGCCCGACCAGTTCGGCAGGTGGATCTGCTCCGGACCACCAGTTCAATCTTGAGTACAGGGCAGCGGATGCAACTGCCAACCCGTGGCTCACGCTTGGTGTCCTCCTCCGGGCCGGTCTTGCCGGAATCGTAGGCGGCGACGAGTACCCCGAACCAGACATTTTCCCGGAGAGGGCAGACCCGGCTGAAGTGAACGACGTACCTCGACTGCCTCGTACACTCGAGGACGCACTCCTGGCGTTGGAAAAGGACCAGAGCGTGACGTCGTGGTTCCATCCTGATTTGTTGGCAACGTATTTGGCGGTCAAGCGGCATGAGCTCGCCCATGTGGCCACACTCGACGATGCTGGCCGAGTCAAAGCGGTATCTGATGTCTACTAATTCCGTAGAACATCTCCTGTCCACCATCGAGGAAATCCCCTTGGTGGACCACCATGTCCATGGAGCGTTGAAGGACGACGTTGACCGATCCTCGCTGGAGGAACTGCTGACGGAGTCGGACAGGCCCATTCCTGAATGGATGACGCAATTCGATTCGCAGTTGGGATTCGCGATTCGTCGTTGGTGTGCGCCGTTGCTGGGCCTTCCTGCACATGCGAGTGCCGACGAGTACTTTGAACGGCGTATGGGGCTCGGGACGTCGGAAGTAACCTCTCGCCTGCTCAAGTCTGCGGGGATAGGTCATTTCCTGGTCGAGACTGGATATCGCGGTGATCAAATCCACGGCCTTTCGGGGATGGAGCGCATCAGCTCAGCCGCGGTAGGTGAGGTTGTCAGACTCGAATCCGTAGCTGAATCTTTGGCGTGGGAAGGCGTATCAGCCGCCGATTTCGCTAACGCCTATACGGCCCGACTAGCCTTGGCAACGGAGAACGCGGTCGGAGTCAAGAGCATCATCGCCTACCGACACGGGTTCGACTTTGATCCAATCAGGCCCTCCAAAGAAGAAGTAGTGAAAGCGGCTGCGTCCTGGCTCCGTCTGGTAGCAGCGGGCTACTCGCTCCGTGTTTCGGATCCTGTGCTTTTGCGCTTCTTTCTCTGGTCGGGTGTCGACCGTGGCCTGCCCATTCAAATGCACACTGGATACGGCGATCCCGACTTGCGTCTGGAGGCCTGCGACCCGTTGCTGCTGGTTCCCTGGTTGAAGCTGATTGAATCATTGAAGGTGGATGTACTCCTTCTCCACTGCTACCCGTTCCATCGTCACGCAGGCTATCTTGCGCAGGTATTTCCACACGTCTACTTCGATGTTGGGCTCGGGACCAACTACACAGGCGTTCAGTCTCTGGAACTGATCAAAGAGTCTTTCGAATTGGCACCGTTCTCCAAAATCCTGTTTTCAACGGATGCATGGGGGCCTCCGGAACTCCATTACCTCGGGGCGCGACTATGGCGCGAAGGAATGGGCAAGGTCCTGGGGGCTTGGGTTCGCGACGGGGACTGGGCTGAGGAGGATGCCATTCGAGTGGTTCACATGGTCGGAAGGGATAACGCGGTGCGCGTCTATGAGCTGGGGGAGAAGTGAACTCTGAACTGTTTGAAGTGCTCAGGAGACGCATTGACCAGGAAATTCCGCGTGCAATAGAACTGCGCCACAAATTGCACAGCATGCCGGATTTGTCCGGTTCCGAGGGACCGACCCTTGATCTGGTCTTGAATGCCTTGCCTGGCGACCTGCAAACCAGGTTTGTGGCCGGAACAGGGGCAGTACTGCGAATTGGCGGGCCCGGCAAGGCGATTGCTATCCGGGCTGAGCTGGATGCGCTGCCGGCGTTGGAAGATTCCGAAGTCGATTGGGCTTCCCAAAGGCCGGGTGTCATGCACGCTTGTGGCCATGATATCCATCTGGCTGCCGTCGTTGCCTTGGCCAGGGCTGTCCACTCAACACCGGGCGCAGCTCCCATGGCACTGGTCTTGCAACCCAGGGAAGAAACGTACCCGTCCGGGGCAAAGGACATCTGCGCAACAGGGATACTGACGGAGCAAGAGGTGAGTGCCACAGTCGCGGCCCATGTTCAGCCGCTGCTACCCGGAGGGACAGTGGCGTGCACACCGGGGGCCGTGAATGCCTCATCGGACGAGTTCATCATCAACGTTCACGGTAGGGGTGGACACGCTGCCTACCCGCACATTGCAGCGGATCCTGTCCTGGCGCTATCCCACGTTGTGGTCTCTTTGCAAAACATCGTGAGCCGGAACGTGGATCCCATGGATTCGGTCGTTCTCACCATTGCTACCCTTCAGGCTGGTACCGCGGCCAATGTCATACCGGGTACTGCCGCTGCCCGGGGAACTGTCCGCACCATGGCCACGCCAGTGAGGGAGGAAGTGCTGCGGCGTCTTGCCGAGACAGTCCACCTGATTGCCGCTGCGCACGGCTGCAGCGGCGAAGTCAGCGTCACCGAAGGCGAACCCGTCCTGGAAAATGATGCGCACATCGTTAAGGCGACTGCTCCTCTACTGCTGGCTCTGGGCTTGGAAGTGGACAGCAATCTCAGGTCGGCAGGCTCCGACGATTTTTCGTATTTTTCGGAAAGAATGCCTTCATTGATGATGTTCGTGGGTACCAGCGGAACCGGGGAACGGTTGCACTCAAGCACTTTCGTGCCCCATGACTCTCACGTCCATGATGTAGCTCATGCGCTCCTGGCTGGATACGTTGGCGCCGCCAGGACGTTACTGCCCGTCCATGACCTGCCCTTGGTCGCTGCCCCAACAAGCTGACGGCAGGCACCGGTCAACCCGTTCTGGGTTTCCTGATTGAATGGGGATAAAAGCGGGGAGTTCACACTAACTTCCAGCTTTGCCGTCTATGCAAGAAAGGAACGCCATGACGGAGTCCGGACGATTTGAACAGTCTGAGAACCAATCTGCCCGGTTGACCCTGGCGGACCGAATCCGTCAAATTCAGGGTTCGCTTTCCCCGGCAGAGCACAAGCTGTCCCGCGTTTTCCTCGCCAACTACCCGACGGCAGGGCTTGAGTCCACCATTGAATTTGCCAAGAAAGGAAATGTCAGTGCCCCCACGGTGCTCAGGTTCGTCAGCAGATTGGGCTTCAACAAGTACCGGGACTTCCAGGATGCCCTGCGCGAAGAAGTGCAGGCGCGGCGGGCATCGCCGCTGACCCTCCAAGGCAAAATACGAGTTGATTCAGCCGCTCCAGAATTGGCTCAGTCAGTGGCAGAGACGGCGGTCGAGGGCATCGAGAGCACGGTCGCCTCACTTCCGGAGCACGAGTTCGACCGTGCCGTTGCGCTTCTATGCAATACGTCACTGGACATTACTTCGGTCGGTGGCAGGTTCTCTCACCTGCTGGCCACCTACTTGGACTTGCACCTTCGCCTGATGCGACCCAACACCGTGGTGCACGCCCAGCATCCTAATAATGACTCCACGTTCATAGCTGACCTCAGCAAACGCGATGTCTGCGTCTTCTTCGATTTTCGCCGCTACCAGAAAGACACCGTTGACCTGGCAAAGGCAGCCCGTGAGAAGGGGGCAAAGATTGTCCTCATCACGGACCCGTGGCTCTCTCCGGTTTCATTTGTCGCGGACGTCGTTCTGCCGGCGCGGGTGGAGGCGGCGGGTTCCTTCGACAGCATCGTGCCGGCAACGGTGTTGGTGGAAGCCCTCATCGCAGCGGTCCACGTCAAGCTTGGGCCGACGGCCGATGACCGTATGCGCATTTTGGAAGCCGGCCATGGCGCAGTGCTGGCCGACTAAGCTTCATAAAGAGGATCGAGTGTTGGGGCTGTGACTATCGGGGTCCTTACCCCCTGGAGTTCCCAATTCTCCGGCTTGGACAATTCCAGAACTCAGGTCCAGAATTCGTCCGCCTTGGCGGTGTCCTCGAAGAACTCCCGGCCCTCGACAACCTTTCCGTCGCGGAGCACGAACACGATGGCTGACGCCACGTCCAAAGTCTTCCCGTTGTTTTCCGCGTGGCTTTGCTGGATCCCCACTGTGTGGTTTTCCCCGCCGACGATGTCCTGGACGTTCGCCTGGAATGACCCCTGTGAGCGTGCGCCCAGCTCGCCAAAGTAAGCCAGGATTGCTTCGCGTCCTTCTTTCTTGCCTGACAGCACGCCGCTTCCGGCCGCGTACCAGACTGCGTCCTCCGCGAATAGTTCGCCAAGGGTCGCCAAATCCCCAGTGTTGAAGGCCTCGTACCCGCGCCGAACGAGTTCAGCGTTTTCTGCAGCTCCCATATCGAACACCCCGTCATCCTTGTCGGTATTTTTACAACGGCCTAAGCCTGTTGACCCAACCAGTATCCGCTTCGGTATCCGGACGCTCAAGAGCCGGCGCTCGGTCAGGTCATGTCACAGGAGCTTCCCGGCGCCGCGAAATTTGATCAGTCGTTTGGGTGCGCATCTTTAAACAGGCAGTTAGTCTTGGCTCTACAAGACTCTGGGGGAGCAAGAGATGAAACCAATCACCGTCGACGGCGGCAAGGGCACAGTGGAGCTCGACGCCCAAGGAATTCTCTACCTGGTGTGGCAACCGGGGACTGTTCTGGAGGCCGACGACGTACATGCAGCGATGGCAAAGGTCAATGAACTTGCCGCCGGTGCCGAGTACCCGATGCTGATCGACATAGCCAACACTCAAGCAGTGACCCTTCAGGCCAAGTCCGTTTTCAGCGTCAAGTGCGCCGCTTCACGAATTGCCCTGCTTGGCTCAAGCCCACTCAATCGGGTCATTGCAAACTTCGCCATGGCGCGGCGGAAACTCCCGTGTCCCACTCGGTATTTCACCTCCCGCGATGAGGCGATGTCTTGGCTTCTCCAGGCACCCGTTTCCTGACACCACCGTGCCCATATCCAACGAAATCGGACAAGACTGACCGTCTGGGTCTGTTAACAAGCAGCATTTGCGACGAATTGCACGCCTTTGTCTGTTCGTTCCGGTGCGCATATTCAAGCAGGCAGTTAGTCTTAGCTCTACAAGGCTCTGGGGGAGTAAATGAAGCCAACAACCGTTGACGGCGGCAAGGGCACAGTGGAACTCGATGCCGAAGAAGTTTTTCACCTGGTGTGGCATCCGGGGACTGTTCTGGAGGCTGCTGACGTACATGCGGCGATGGCAAAGGTCAATGAACTTGCCGCCGGTGCCGAGTACCCGATGCTGATCGACATAGCGAACACCCAAGCCGTGACCCGCCAAGCCAGATCCGTTTTCAGCGTCAAGTGCGCCGCTTCACGAATTGCGCTGCTCGGCTCAAACCCGGTCAGTCGAGTGATTGCCAACTTCGCCATGGCACGGCGGACACTCCCGTGTCCCACTCGGTTCTTCACCTCTCGCGATGAGGCCATGCTCTGGCTACTCCAAACGACCGTTCCGTAACGCTGGTGCGGATGGCGGTGGCTTTGCAGCCCTCAGGGCCGCTCACTTTGGCCGTTGTATCAGCCTGAACCTCGGCGCCGAGCGCGCGCAGGGCCGGGCTGTTCCCTGCTGCCGTGGAAGAGCAGGGGGGATAGGCAAAGTGTGGAAGCTGGGTAATTGCTCCTACCGACCTTTATTGGCCGACTCTTGGGTATGTTTTCCTTTTCCAGAGGACGGTGTCCCGATGACGGGTAAGGGCGCTGTGTCGAAGAATCGGTACTCCGTGTCCGGAACGCGGATGGTTCCGGCGGCCTCCGCTTTGTCCCGAAGGAAGTCGTGATCATCGCGGGTGAGTACAACCTGCCCGTGCACGTCGTACTCGACGTCCTTGTATGCTTCGTTGCTGATCCTGCTCGATAGGGCTTGGGGCAGAACGAGGCACGCCGGATTCTCCAAGAGCCATGTTCGGGTCTCGGAGTCGAGCCGATTCCATTCGTGTTTAATGCTCATGCCGTGGACGTCCCCTTCTGCCGGGCAATGCTGGGTGGTAGTGAATTCCACTCAGATTACGCCTGCCATTTTGCGGAGGATAGAGCTGTGGGCCACCCGTTTCAGACGTCTCAAGTCCAATTCTCATGCCGAGCCCGCCCTTGAGGAGGCGGCCGCGGCGCAGCAACGAACGCCAGCATACCCACCAGCGCACCTACCAGGGATACGGTCGTGGAGATCGCCAAGGCATCTGCTGAGAACTGTTGAAGCCCAAATGAGAAGGGCAACCAAATGACAACCCACTGGAACACGTCAACAATGCCGCCCCAGCGCCTTCCGCGGCTTAATCCGATAAGGGCCACGACGGAGAGTCCTGCTATTCCAAGGCCGCGAGCCATGCCGATGAAGAATCCGCGTGTTACGTCATTGTCAGGCTCGACAGGGTATTTTGCGATCACCTCCCGGGACCACACGTACATCCAGATGGCGAGAGCGAGCCCGCCAACGATCATGAGAGAAGTAACGACCCTGGCAATATAGAGGATCGCAACGGCAACCGACGCCGACGGTGCATCGCTCCGCTGCTGGATGCGATCCAGGCGGTCATCGATGACCCGGAAGTTGACGGTCACGATACATGGGCGGAGCTCGGGGAAGATGACGATGACTACATTGGATGGATCGCAAACTTAGAGAGCATTCAGGCTGTCTTGCGCCAATCAGACTGATTCGCCTCCTCGCCCGAGAGCTGTCTCTCAAAAAGTTTTCGCATTTTGCGACATGAACTATTCCTATCCTGCACTCCTTTGACTGGAGACCGACCTTGCCGGACGCAATCGGTCAGTCTCCGCAACATATGTTTGGCCGTCGGCTGTGGGGTCTGTCGGTCACTGTTCATTGGAGAGAATCCCTTGAAGTATCTGCTTGGGAAAATTACTGCCTTCGTTACCGTGTTAATGGTCGTTTTTGGCGCACTTTTATTGGGGGTGCTCCACCCGACTGCACCAGCTCACGCTTACGAAGTAGCAACCAACCAGGCGAACGTCACCGGTGGGGCGGCCATTTTGACGATGCCGGGATCCGGTCTCACGGCCACCTATGATCAATCCGGACTGACTGACCTCGTGGGGCAGACAACTATGGGCAGCCGTGGATATGTGGCCTCTGATTTCTCACAAAACATCGGAACCGGGACCCCGGCTGTTGAATTCTCAACCAACGCAGTCAACAATTGCGCGGCAACCGGCCCCTGTAGCGGCTTGGGGACTGTCACCATAGCTTTCAGCCAGCCGGTGCGGAATCCTGTGCTCAACATCGCTGGCCTCGGTGGAAACGTGAACGCGTACGGAAACAAGAAAGGACCTGTCGACAAACAGTCCCAGCTCCATGCCGTGTTGAATCTCGCAACCACGGGGTTGACAATGACAAAGCTTTCCGGCGGAAACCTCAGTGTGACCGGAAATGCCATTACGGCTACCAACGACAACACGGGTACCCAGTGCAACACGACAGTCCAAGGGAGCGATCCCCAGCCTGTCAACGCACAAGCGACTGCAGCCTGTGGGGCTGTACGGATCAACGGAATCGTCACCTCTCTGACCTTCAATATCACCGCGGTCTTCGTGCAGACCACCAGCGCGCTTCCGCCGTACACCATCAACGACGTCCAGGATCCGGCCCACAACCAGGACAACTACGTTATCGCGATGACCGTCCCGCAGGATTTCGGTGATGCCCCGGCCACTTATGACCAAAGCAACGCGGCCTGGGCTGTTCTGTCGGACGTGACGCTTGGGGCGAACGTCACTGAGGACAACGCGACTGTGGCCAACGGCACCACCTCCTCGAACGCGGGTTCGACGGCGGCCCAGGACCTGATGGACGACGGCGTGACGCTCGCACCGATGACGCAGGGCGCCACGAGCTACTCCACAACCGTGGCGATCAGTGCAGCCAGCAAGCCCGGCAGGACCTGTGGGTGGATCGACTTCAACAAGAACGGGAAATTCGACAACCCGGCCGAGCAGGCCTGCGCCTCCTTCCTGGCCGGCGCCACGACCGCGACACTTACCTGGACGGTCCCTGCGGGGGTGACGGCGGGGACGACGTATGCGCGGTTCCGGATCGGTTATGCGGCCGCCCAGATCGAGTCTCCGATCGGTGCGGCCGATTCCGGCGAGGTGGAAGATTACATCTTCACGATCGCTGCCGCTGCTCCGGCGATCACGCTGGTGAAGACGGTGAACAAGACCACCCTGGTGGCCGGTGAAACGGCCACGTACACCTTCGTGGCGAAAAACACGGGCAACATGATACTTACCGGAGTCGTGATCACCGAGACGCAGTTCTCCGGAACCGGCACGATGTCGGCCCTGTCCTATGCCTGGCCTGGCCTTCCCGGGATTCTTTTGCCCGGGCAGTCCGTGACCGCGACTGCAACGTATGTGGTCACGGCGCCGGATGTCACCACGGGGTTGCTGACCAACACGGCGAAGGTCACCGGGAACCCGCCCCTGGGCTCGCCCGTCACCGCGGTCGATGACGCGCAGGTCACCGCACCACCGGCGTGGAAGATCAAAAAGACCGCCACAGTCAACGGCTCTGTTCCGGCGAACGGGTCCGTCACCCCGGGGCAGACCATCGTGTACACGGTCACGGCCACCAGTATCAGCGGCACCATCACCGGGGTCGTGCTGAAGGACAACCTGGCGGATGTCCTGGACGACGCTACATTCGTGTCCGGCTCCGCGACCCTGGTAATCGGCACGGGAACACCCGTAGCGGTAGCCAACCCGGTGCCGCCCTCCACCCTGCTGAACACTGCACCGTTCACCCTGCCCGCCGGGCAGACAGCCACCCTGAAATACAGCGTCGTGGTCAAGACCGGCGCCTGGAACAAACAACTCGTCAACATGGTGACGGGCACGGCCACCACCACCCCACCGCAGACCTGCGCACCAGGCTCGGCAGCGCCGGGCCCTGACTGCACCACCACCCACCGCACCCCGGGCAAGGTCCTGATCGAGAAGATCGGCGAATCCTCCGGCGGCACCTGGGTTCCGATGGCCGGCTCCACCTGGGCCGTGCACGTGGACAACAACGGCGCCCCCGGCGCCCTCCTGGCCAGCCCGGCCGTCACCGCCGTGGCCGGGCAAACCGGCCGGTTCCAACTCGAAGGAATCCAGCCCGGAACGTACTGGCTTGCAGAAACCAAGGCCCCGGCCGGGTTCAGCCTGCTCGCCGAACCGGTGAAGTTCACCCTCGCCACCACCGGTGCCGTGACCCTGGGCCAGGGTTCCCAGGGACAAGGCGCCGGTAGTGGGGTAGTGACCAGCACGGACGCCGACGGGGACGGGATTTTCCTGCTCACGGTCCGGGACGTGCCGGCCCTGAAGCTGCCCGAGTCCGGCGGCATCGGCTGGTGGCCCTTCACCACCGGCGGATCAGCCCTGCTGCTGGCCGCCCTCTCACTGACCCTGGCCGCCAACCGCCGCCGGAACGAGTCCGTCACTACCTGACACCCGTCCACTACTACCCGGCACGGGCCGGTCAGTACTAAAGAAGAGTTCCCCCAGGCCCCGCGTGTGTTGCGGGGCGGGGCGGTGCATGTCCATTACCGAGTACCACCAGCATGAAAAACCATCACGATGAAAGAGGAAAACACAGTGAGTAATCACCATACCGGGCGGCTTTGGAAGACCGCCGCCGCTACGATCGCCGGGGCGGTGTTGGCGATGTCCTTCTCCGTGGCCCCGGCCTCGGCTGCGCCCCTGGTTGATGGGGACAAGACCGGTTCCATCACGGTCCACAAGTTCGAACGTCCCTCCACCCCGACGGGCCTGCCGAACAACGGCACGTCCGTGGACACCACCGGTCTGACACCGTTGGCCGGTATCGAGTTCACGATCCAACAGGTCAACACCATCGACCTGTCCACCAACGCCGGGTGGGACGCCGCGCATAACCTCTCGGGCGTGTTCGCCCCGGCGAACGCTGCGGGCTCGATCACCGGTGCCGGGTACACCCTGGGCGCTGCCCAGGCGAAGACCACCGATGCTGCCGGGACCGCCGGTTTCACCGCGTTGCCGGTGGGCCTGTACCTGGTGACGGAAACGAACTACCCGGCCGGTGTGACGCCGTCGGCTCCGTTCCTGGTGTCCGTGCCGTTGACGGATCCGGATAACAAGGACAACTGGATCTACGACGTCCACGTCTATCCGAAGAACTCCGTTGCCGGGGCCGAGAAGACCGTCACGGATGCCCCTGACGTGAAGCTCGGGGACCAGATCGACTTCACCATCACCGGTGACATCCCGAACGAAGCCGTCATCGATGGCTACAAGATCGTGGACGTCCTGGACCCGAAGCTGACCTACGTCGGCGCGTCCGCGACCCTCGTTGACGGCACGCCCATCACGGCCGGCACGGACTACACCGTGAGCTTCGACGCCGCGACCAACACCGTCTCAGTTGTTTTCACTACCGCCGGCCGGGCGAAACTGGCTGCACATACCGACACCCGTGTGCAGGTCATGGTCAACACCAAGGTCAACACCATCGGTGAGATCGAAAACGAAGCCCTCGTGTACCCGAACGCTGCCAGCTTCACCACCACCCCGGGCGAGCCCGGCGGCCCGATCGTCACGCCCCCGGTCGTGACCAAGTGGGGCGAAATGACGCTGCAGAAGGTCAACGAGAACGGTGCAGCCCTTGCCGGTGCTTCCTTCTCCGTCTACACCAACGAAGCCGACGCCAAAGCCGGGACCAACCCGGTGGACCTCAACGGCCAGACGGTCTTCACCGTCGCTGCTGACGGCACCCTGACGATCTCGGGCCTGCGGTACTCGGACTGGGCCAACGGCGCAGCCGTGGCACCCGGAACCCCGGACTACCGCACGTACTACCTGGTAGAGACCACCGCCCCGGCAGGCTATGAACTGCTCGCCGAGCCGGTGTCCTTCCTGATCAACTCCACCAGCACCACGGTCGGTATCGACCTGAGCGTGAAGAACATCCCCTCCAACAGCGGCTTCCAGCTGCCGCTGACCGGTGGCGTGGGAACCGGCATTCTCTACGCAGCCGGTGCCCTCCTCGTCGTCGGCGCGGCCCTGATGTTCGTCCGCAACCGCCGCACCAGCAACAACTAACACCAGCACCACCGCAACCGGTAGCACCACTAACTGGTAGCAACACTGCAGGGGCCGCTACCCGCGACCCCCGCAGTGACCCCAAGTGGGGAAGAACGCCAACCACGCGCTCTTCCCCACTTGCATTCGCCGCCGGAATCGCGCGGTGCCAAGCCGGTGATGACCAATTGCATCGCCGGGAATGCAAGGTTTCTACGGAAATGGAATCCGGCAGCCGCACGTCGATGAAGACGGCTCCTGTGTGTTCACGAATGATCACCCATTCCTCCATTGGGTCACGGCCCGTGAATAGTGGACATGGCCGAGGAAATTGCATCAGAATTGAACGCACCGCTTGATACAACCGAAAGGTTGTCGGTGGGTCCATTGCGTGTACAGCTCTTATTGGAATACGTTCATAGGGAAATGAATCTGCTTGGATTCTTACCAGCTGAAGGGCGCGTTCTTGGTATGATGGCGGCAAATCTTCAAGGTCGCTTGCCGCCGCATAGCGTCATAAGTGGCACGTGGCTCAACTAGTGGAGATGGTCAGTAAAAGGGGGAAATCAAATGAGCACGTCGCCTGTCGTACGTCATTCGTCGTCCGCACTAACCCGTTGGGTCGCTTTAGCACTTGCCCTGATGGAAGTTTTTGTTGTCATTGTCGTGGGTGCTTTTTCATCGCCCGGCGGACTTCAGTTGATTTCCGCCCTGGCCTTCATCCCTGTGGCTATTTTGCTTGGACTGGTCGTGCAAGGAAACTTCCCTTCGTCAAAGCGGCCGTGGGCCTACAGCCTGACTCCGATCGCTGGTGCGCTGGTCGTGGTGACCGTTCTTTTGGGTACGGTCCTTTTTGCCGGAGCTATGGCTTGGTGGATAGCAGGCGCAGTTCTGTGTGCGCTTCCGTTTCTTGCCTTCTTCCGGTTCGTCGCCGTCGAGGGGGAGTAAGTACCTTTTCCGGGTGTGTGCGTTCAGCACTGAGTGCAAGCCTGATTCGGACACCTGCCGGGGCCTATCGCGAAGTTCATAACTGCGCGACCGCTGATCGATCAATCGCTTGACATTCCTGGGACTCAGCTTCAGGCGGGGTTTTCGTTGTCAGGACTCCGGGGAGCATTCGGCGTCACAAAAATGCCCGCCAGTGCACAGCATCAACATGAGTGGATCAACAGAAGCTGAAGACTCCAAGGCACTCCTGAAGGACTTGGCCACAACGTCGCCCATCCTCGCGGCAAAGCTCGCCCGCCTGCCGCTTGAACAAGCGGCCATGATTTTTGGTGAATGGTCCACCGAAGGCGGTATATGCACAGGCACGTCTGGCGGCTGAGGGGAATTCTGTCGGTGCTCTGTGTCAGAGTCTTTATATGACTGCTCCACTTCTTGCCCACGCTACCGACTACGGACGTATGTACGCCCGCTCCACAACAGAGCAATTCTCTGTGCCCTCCATCACCACGGTGATAGGGCAGCAGGCGCACTCCCTGGACGGTTGGTTCAGTTATATGGGAGCAAGCAGCTTGGCCGCAGATCCCGAACTTCCCGCCGTGCTTGGCAGCCCGGCAAGGATCCGGCAGGCGGTCAATAAGGCCTCCAAAGCTGCTGAGGCCTACAGGGACCAAGCTGCGGCAAGGGGCGATCGCGTCCACAACTACTGTGAGCAGGTAGCCCTTCGCGCCCTGGGTCGTCCGCACCGGATGCAGGAATGCCGCGATGAGCTTGCCTCCCACGGTGAACAGGCCTTTGCAGCGCGCTTCGACGAATGGTGGGAACTGTACAGAGTGGAGCCGCTTGCTCCGGAAATCACTGTCTGGAACAAGACCGTTGGCTATGCCGGCACCCTGGACCTCGTTGCGCGGATTAACGGGCGCATCTGCCTGATCGATTACAAGACCAAGGGCACCACCCGCGATGGCACTGTTAAGGCCCTCGACGACAAAGTCGTGATGCAACTTGTGGCGGGGATGAAAGCGGAAGAGAGCCTCGTGGACCCCGTAGCGGGGGAGTGGGAGGCATGGAAGTTTGGCGAGAACCCCATGTTGTTGGCGGTCGCCATCGGAGAAACCGAAGTGAGGCCCCAGCGAGCCAACCCGGATGTCCTGAAGCACCATTGGTGGAAGTTCTGCGCCCTGAGGCGCGTCTGGGAGATGTCAGCTGATGTTACTGCGGCCGGTCAGGCGCTCATGCCCGTCCCACCGCCGTCGTTCGTTTCACCGTCGTTTGAGTCGGCGTCGCTGGTGCCTGCCGGCGCAGCGACTGCCACTGCTGGCGCTGGAGACAACGGCAGCAGCCTGCACTCAACTAAACTGGCTTAGGCTCCGCAACAGCCGGACCAGAGTGTGACGATCGTGAGGACTGACAGCAGATGGCAATTTTGAGTATCCGAATCATTGGGGATCCGGTGTTGCGCACCGTAGCCGATCCCGTCACTGAATTTGGTCCGGAGCTCGCCAAGCTGGTAGCCGACATGATGGAAACCATGGAGGACGTGGAAGGCGCAGGCCTTGCAGCTCCCCAGGTGGGCGTCAGCAAGCGGGTCTTCACCTACCGCATTGGCGGTGTAGAGGGGCACATCATCAACCCGATCCTTGACAACAGCGAAGATTTCCAGCCTGACGAAGTTGAGGGCTGCCTCTCCATACCCGGCCTTGGTTTCCCCGTGCGCCGACACCGGGCAACGCGCGCCACGGGTGTGGATCTCAATGGCAATCCGGTAGAGGTTGAGGCCGAAGGTATGCTGGCACGTTGCTTCCAGCACGAGACCGATCACCTCGACGGCGTCCTTTTCACGGACAGGCTTGAGGGCGAAGACCGGAAAGCCGCGCTGCGTGCCATCCGAAACGCGAACTACCACGCTGTGACTGAGCAGACCACATCAAAGCGGGCAAGCTCTGTTGGTTCCAGCTTTGGTGCCGGCAGTTTCGGGGCTCCCGAGTGAGGGTTCTCTTTGCAGGAACCCCGGCCGTTGCCGTTCCGTCCTTGGACGCCCTGGTCAAAGCCGGCTTTGACGTCGTGGCAGTCCTGACGCGCCCGGATGCGCCGTTAGGACGCAAACGGGTCCTGACGCCGTCGCCGGTTGCCGCCCGAGCGGAGGAACTCGGCATCGAGATCATTCGCGCTGCCAAGGTGGATGCTGACACTACGGCTCGAATTGCTGAAATTGCTCCGGATGTAGCCGCCATCGTGGCTTATGGGGGAATCGTTCCCCGCGCTGCCCTGGGCGGTCCCCGGCATGGCTGGGTCAATCTCCACTTCTCGCTTCTTCCCGCGTGGCGTGGTGCGGCTCCCGTGCAGCGCTCCATCATCGCGGGTGACGACGTCACGGGGGCGGCTACCTTCCAACTGGAAGAAGGGCTGGACACCGGCCCTGTGTTTGGCACGCTAACCGAAACCGTGCGGCCGGATGACACTGCTGGCGATCTTCTCGAGCGTCTTTCCCTGAGTGGCGCCGTCCTCCTCAGCCAGACGCTGTCCGCTATCGACGCCGGTCAGGCTGCACCGCAGCCGCAGACAGGCGAGGTATCCCTGGCCCCCAAGCTGTCTCTCGAGGACGGACGGTTGGACTGGCAGCAGCCGGCCCTTGCCCTGAATCGAAGGGCGCGTGGCGTTACGCCCGAGCCCGGCGCGTGGACAACGTTGGAGGGGCAAAGGATCAAGCTTGAACCCGTCGCACTCCGACCCGATGTCAAGGACATTGCTCCTGGAGCCATCCGCGTTGATGGAAAGTCCGTGCTGGTAGGGACTGGTTCCCACGCCGTGGAACTGGGGCGGATTCAACCCGCCGGCAAAAAAATGATGTCGTCGGCCGACTGGGCCCGCGGCTTGGCTGCACCTGAGAAAGTGGTATTCGAATGAGTGAGTCCGGCCGGCGAGGCCCCAACAACAGCGGGAGCCGGGACGGTGGCGGACACGCTGATCGTGGAGGCCGCAGCGACAGCAAGCGCAATGCCCAGGGCAGGGAACGAAACAGGGGACCCCAGAGGGGCTTCTCCAATAACGCCCCATCCCAGCGCACGCGCCGCGCTGATCCTGCGCGCCTCGTAGCTTACGAAGTCCTCCGTGCCGTCGCATCGGAAGACGCGTACGCGAATCTTGTCCTTCCCGCCAGAATCCGTGAGCACCGTCTGGACCGCCGCGACGCTGGTTTTGCCACCGAGTTGAGCTACGGTGCCTTGCGAGGGCAGGGCACGTACGATGCCATCCTGGCCCGCTGCGTTGACCGCCCCCTCGAGCAACTTGACCCCGCGATCCTGGATGCCTTGCGCATCGGCGCGCATCAGCTGCTCTCCATGCGTGTTCCGGCCCATGCTGCGCTGGACCAAACCGTGGGCCTGGCCCGCGCGGTCATCGGCGCCGGGCCGTCTGCGCTCATCAACGCTGTTCTCCGTAAAGTCACGGCGCACACCATGACCGAGTGGCTGGACATCCTGCTGGAGCAGGAGACTGACGAGACCAAGATTGCTGCATTGCGGCACGCGCACCCGGAATGGATCGTCCGCGCATTGCGCCAGTCGTTGGTGAACCATGGGAGATCCAAAACCGAGATTGACGCCCTGCTGGAGGCAGACAACGCAGCGCCTGTGGTTAATCTGGTTGCCCTGCCTGGGTTGGGTAACCTGGAGGAAGCTTTCGAGAACGGGGCTACAGCCGGAGAGCTGGTAGAGGACTCCGCGCTGTCGGCCGGAGGCGACCTTGGCCGGCTCGAGTCCGTCCGAAAGGGCACTACCCGTGTTCAGGATGTTGGCTCCCAACTCGTGGCCCGCGCCGTTGCAAGCGTCGATCTCGGCGCCCCTGCCCGGGAAGGAGAGCGCTGGCTGGACTTGTGCGCAGGTCCGGGAGGCAAAGCTGCCTTGCTTGCCGCTTTGGCTCACCGCGAAGGCGCCACCTTGCTGGCCAATGAGCCCGCCCCGCATCGCGCCAAGCTGGTCCAGCAGGCGCTGTCTGCGGTGCCTGCGGAATCCTGGACGGTGCGGACCGGTGACGGGCGGGAGGTTGGCGGCGAACAGCCCGACTCCTTTGACCGGGTGTTGGTGGACGTTCCCTGCAGTGGTCTCGGTGCCCTGCGCAGGCGTCCCGAATCGCGCTGGCGCCGTGCACCCAAGGACATCGCGGACCTCGGCCCCCTGCAGCGTGAACTGCTGACGTCGGCCATCGACGCCGTCAAGCCCGGTGGCGTGGTGGCGTACGTGACGTGTTCACCCCACCCGGCGGAAACAACAGCCGTTGTGGGTGACGTCATGGGAAAGCGTGATGACCTTGAGATGCTCGACGCCGGTCAGGCGCTGGACGCTGTCAGCCTCACCGGAGGGCTCGGGGCCGGGCACGAGCTTACGGCGCAGCTTTGGCCGCACGTTCACCACACGGATGCCATGTTCATGGCCCTCATCCGCAAAAAGTCCTAGCTCCGAAAAAAAGTCCTGGCTCCGTAAAAAGTCCTAGGCCGCCACCCTCGCTTGAACTCAATCGATAAAACAACTGACCCAAAGGGGCTGCCTTGTCTCAGTGCTGTATCAACCCGAGCATCCTGTCCGCAGACTTCGTCAACCTTGAGGCGGAGCTGCAGCGGATCAGCAATGCCGATGCCGTCCACGTGGACGTCATGGACAACCACTTCGTTCCCAACCTGACACTTGGCTTGCCGGTGGTACAGCGGATCCAAGCTGTCAGCCCGGTTCCCCTGGATGCGCATCTGATGATTTCGGATGCTGATCGGTGGGCACCTGCCTACGCGGATGCCGGTGTTGCCTCGGTGACGTTTCACGCCGAGGCTGCCATGGCGCCTATCAAGCTTGCCCGTGAGCTCCGGGCCCGAGGTTCAAAAGCGGGTATGGCATTGCGGCCTGCCACTCCCGTTGAGCCGTATCTTGACATGCTCAGTGAACTGGACATGCTCCTGATCATGACGGTTGAACCGGGCTTTGGTGGCCAGTCCTTCCTGGATATCACCTTGCCCAAGATCCGCCGCGCCCGCGTAGCAATTGAAGGATCCGGAATCGGCGTGGCCATCCAGGTGGATGGCGGGATCACTGAGGAAACCATCCTCCGCGCCGCTGAGGCAGGCGCGAATGTGTTCGTGGCAGGCTCAGCCGTGTACGGGGACGAAGACCCCGCGGCGGCAATTGATCGGCTCCGCGCCGCCGGATCCAAGGCCGCAATGGCGGGTGGCTCGGCGAAACCGTGACGACCGTCATCAGATGTTACGAAGATTGCAGGGAATAGCTCAGGTATCTTCGCAGTTGTGGCAGAATAGCAACACACATACGTGCTCCGGGGTCGGTGTAAGTCCGAACCGGCGGTTATAGTCCGCGACCCGCGCGCCTTGGAATCCAAGAAATTGGAAGCTGCTGGCAAACGGTTGAACCGGTGGAATTCCGGTACCGACAGTTAAAGTCTGGATGGGAGAAGCACGTACAGTCATGCTGTGTGCGTCCTTAGGGACGCCGCGCAGTGTGCTGTCGTACACCCCCGGAGCCATCGCGGCTTACTGGGAAGGAACGGCATGGACTTTCTGCGATGGCTCTTCGAAGCACAGATTCCCGTTGGAGGATCTGCGCTTGTTTTACGCGAAGTGCTTGGCAACATCTTTGGGCTCGCCAGCGCCCTCGGCGGAATGCGCCGCAAAGTCTGGGCGTGGCCTGTAGGCATCGTGGGGAATATCCTCCTGCTGACGGTCTTCCTCGGCAACGTTTTCGGCGCAGCCGCCCCCGCAACCCTATGGGGACAGGCCGCACGGCAGATCATGTTCATAGCCGTCGCCGTCTACGGTTGGTACCGGTGGCAACAAGGGCGGCAGGCCAGCACCCAGGGACGCGCAATCCTTCCGGGCTGGGCCAGCAACAAGGTCCGCATAGGCCTCATCGGGGCAATGGTGGCAGGAACGGCCGCCCTGACTCCGCTTTTCGACGCGCTGGGCTCCTACCCGCCCGTGTGGGCCGATGCCTGGACATTCACAGGTTCCCTGCTGGCCACATACGGTATGGCCCGGGGATGGACGGAGTTCTGGCTCATCTGGGTAGCCGTGGACATCGTTGGCGTCCCACTCCTCTTCAGCGCCGGATACTACGCCAGCGCCGTCATGTACCTCTTCTATGGCTTCTTTACGTTGACCGGATTCTTCGTGTGGTGGCGGGCAGAGAAGCGCGAACGTGCCTCGGCCGGCCCCGCTCCTGTTGTTGCGGGGGTCGCTCCGTGACTCTGAACCCCAAATTCTTCAGTACCGCCGAGACAGCGGCCATGGACGTGGCACTTGCAGCCGCCTTGGGCGGGCCGCGTGGAGCCAACCCCTTGGTGGGCGCCGTTGTGCTCAGCCCCGGGGGCGAACAACTCGCCGTCGGCTACCATCGGGGAGCCGGCACAGCCCACGCCGAGGCAGATGCCATTCTTGAGGCACGCCGTCAGGGAGTGGACCTTGCAGGAACGACCATGGTGGTCACCCTGGAGCCTTGCAACCACGTGGGCCGTACGGGTCCCTGCGCACAGGCCATCATTGAGGCCGGAATCTCCAGGGTGATTTACGCCGTCGACGATCCCCACGATCCCGCCGCGGGCGGCGCCCGCACGTTGAAAGCAGCGGGAGTCGACGTCGAATCCGGGCTCGCCGCCGACAAGGCGTTTGACCTCAATCGCGAATGGTTCGACACCGTCGCAACCAAACGTCCCTTCGTCACGTTGCACATTGCCCAGACGCTGGACAGCCGCATCGCCGCAGTGGACGGTACCAGCCAATGGATTTCCAGTCCTGAGTCCCTCGCGGACAACCATGCGTTGCGGGGACTCATCGACGCGATCCTGGTGGGCACAGGCACGGTACTTATCGACAACCCCCGGCTTACGGCCCGGGCATCCGACGGTAGCCTGGCTCAGCGCCAGCCGCTCCGCGCCGTCATGGGTTTGAGGGACGTTCCCCAAGACGCGGCGGTACGCGGAACCGATGGCCTTTTTGTGCACCTACAAAGCAGGGACCCGGCGGAAGCGCTCAGCCAACTGTTCCACCAAGGCGTCAGGCACGTCATGGTGGAGGGCGGCTCAAGCATCCTCAGTACGTTCCTTGCTGCTGGCTTGGTGGACGAACTGATCGTCTATCTTGCTCCAACCCTTTTGGGGTCCGGAACGCCCGCTCTGAACGACCTCGGCATTACCACCTTGGCCGATGCCCAGCAATGGGCCTGGGACGATGCCGGTGGCGGGGCTGTACAGACCCTGGGCAACGACCTTCGGCTGCATTTGCGGTCAATGAGATCGGCAACCAATACAGCACCAGCCAGCACCACCACGAATTCCATTCCGCGCAGTGAAGCTGCGGAATACGTCACAGGAGGACACTAAATGTTTACCGGAATCGTTGCCGAACAGGGCACCGTCCTGGGTATTGACCGCGACGGCGATGATAGCGCGACGCTGCGGCTGAAAGCCCCGACCACCACAGAAGGTCTCCCGTTGGGAGGATCCATCGCAGTCAATGGAGTCTGCCTCACCGCCACTCAGATTGACGGGCAGGATTTCAGCGTCGACGTCATGGGGGAGACCCTGGTCCGCACCACCATCGGCGAGTTGGCTGCGGGCGATACGGTGAACCTTGAGCGCTGCGTCCCTGCTGGTGGGCGCCTCGACGGCCACGTGGTCCAAGGACATGTTGACGGCGTGGGTGAGCTGCTGGAACGTGAGCCCCTGGGCAACTGGGACCGTTTGAGGTTTGGCGTCCCTGGCCCGCTGGCACGATACATCGCCGAGAAGGGTTCGATCGCCGTCGACGGTGTTTCGCTGACCGTGACGGCCGTGAGTGCAGCTGCTGAAGCGGCTCCCTGGTTCGAAGTAGGGCTCATCCCTACGACTCTGGAGGAGACAGGCCTGGGGGCTAAGCAGGTTGGTGCGCGGGTGAACCTGGAAGTGGACGTGCTTGCGAAGTACACCGAAAGGCTCCTGTCCTTCGCTCCGCAGGGCTCCCCGGCGCACCGCGCCAGCGTGGAAACGTCCAGCGTGGAAACGGCCAGCGAGTCAGCTGGAAACAAGGAGGCTGCGCGATGAGTACCCCGACCAAGACGGTCTCGACGGCGACGGATCGTACAGGCCTGGATCCCGTGGAAGCTGCGATCGCGGCGATGGCTGCCGGCCAGGCAGTCATCGTGGTGGACAACGAAGACCGCGAGAATGAAGGCGACATCATTTTCGCTGCCGAACACGCCACGCCCGCCCTCATGGGGTGGACCATCCGGTATTCATCGGGCGTCATTTGCGTTCCGCTTGAAGCGGAACGTGCAGATGCCCTTGCGCTTCCGCCCATGGTGGCAGTCAATGAGGACGCCAAAGGTACTGCCTACACTGTTTCCTGCGATGCGGCCATCGGAGTGAGCACTGGTATCTCGGCTACGGACCGCGCATTGACGGCCAGGATCCTCGCCGATCCGCAGAGCACTCCAGCGGCGATCACGCGCCCCGGGCATATTTTCCCGCTTCGGGCGGTTAAGGGGGGAGTGCGTGAACGTCCGGGACACACGGAAGCAGCCGTGGACCTGTGTCGGCTTGCCGGGCTTGCTCCGGTGGGCGTGATCGCTGAGTTGGTACATGACGATGGTGAAATGATGCGCCTGGACAGTCTGCGTGATTTCGCCGCCGAACACGGATGCCCCCTCATCTCCATTGAGGATCTGGTGGCATACGTCGACGCGGTAGAGTCCCAGACGGCACACGTTTCAGTGGCAGACGAGGAGAAGCGATGACCGCACCGACAACGCGCAGCAGCGGCGACACCGAGCCCACACCCCACCCGGTGAGCGGCGGCCCGATTGTCCAGCTGCCCACAGCCTTTGGGGACTTTGTAGCCCAGGCCTGGACGGACCACGTTACGGGCGTGGAACACCTTGCCGTGAGTTCCCCCAACCCGCCTAAGGATGGCCACGCCCCACTGGTGCGCCTGCACTCCGAATGCCTCACTGGCGACGTCTTCGGATCTTATCGTTGCGATTGCGGCGAGCAATTGGCCTTTGCCCTTGAGCTCATCCACGCTGAGGGTGGAACACTCCTGTACTTGCGGGGCCAGGAAGGGCGCGGCATTGGTCTCGCCAACAAGATCAAGGCCTACGCGCTGCAGGAAGCCGGTTTCGATACCGTCGAGGCCAACGAACAGCTGGGCCTGCCGGTAGACGCACGCTCCTACGGTGCCGCGGGTCAGATCCTGGCCGAGATGGGCCTGCATGAGGTCCGGTTGCTCAGCAACAATCCGGACAAGCAGAATCGCCTGGCCGAGGCTGGCGTCTCGGTGGTGGAAATGGTTCCCACGGAAGTTCCTTCGCGCGAACAGAACCTTCGCTATTTGCAGACCAAGAAAGACCGGATGGATCACCGTCTGACGCTCGAAACCGAGACCGTCGGCAACGGAAAGACACCGTCCCGAAGCCCCTTTGACCACGAACAAGACTGAACGGAATTCCAGCAAACAATGAGCGGACACGGCGCACCCACCATCGACCTCACCACCCTCAATCCCGAGGAAACCTCGCAGCTCAAGCTCGCCATTGTGGCAGCCAGCTGGCACACCCAGATCATGGATGGACTGGTTGATGGCGCACTCCGCGCAGCCAAGGAAGCCGGCATCGCCGAGCCCACCCTTCTGCGCGTCCCCGGCAGCTTCGAACTCCCGGTTGCCGCGGCCCGGCTCGCACCGCACTTCGACGCCGTCGTGGCCCTTGGTGTTGTTATCCGCGGCGGGACGCCGCACTTTGAGTACGTATGCCAGGCCGCGACGTCGGGACTCACCGACGTCAGCGTCCGCACCGGGGTTCCGGTCGGGTTCGGTGTCCTGACCTGCGATACGGAACAGCAGGGCTTGGATCGCGCAGGCCTCCCGGGCTCCAACGAAGACAAGGGACACGAGGCAGTCACCGCGGCCCTTGCCACGGCAGTGACGCTGAAGCAGTACAGCTGACACTGGGACAGTATGGGTTGAAGGGGATGTGGGTGTGTCTTCACTCACATCCCCTTCGTCATGCAACGCCCCAACGAGCGGTGCCAGCCCCTAAGCAAGTAGTCTGTAGGGCGTGAAGAATTTCGAGACGCTGTTCGCAGAACTGAGTGAGAAAGCAGCGACCCGCCCGGCAGGCTCGCGCACGGTTGCCGAACTGGACTCCGGAATCCACGGCATCGGTAAGAAAGTGGTCGAAGAGGCCGCCGAAGTCTGGATGGCCGCCGAGTACGAATCCGACGAAGCCGCTGCCGAGGAAATCTCCCAGTTGCTGTACCACCTGCAGGTCCTCATGCTCGCCAAGGGCCTCAGCCTGGAAGACGTTTACAAGCATCTCTAGCCACGCCACTTCGCATTCCTCAAGCGAAGCCAGCTGCGTGGCCGAAGTGCCTGAAAACCTCCATTCCAAACAGGAAGTCTCCTCATGCTCCGTGTAGCAGTCCCCAACAAGGGATCCCTGTCAGAAGCCGCCTCTGCAATGTTGTCCGAGGCCGGTTACCGCCAGCGCCGCGACACCCGCGAACTGGTCATGGTTGATCCCGACAATGACATTGAATTCTTCTTCCTGCGCCCCCGCGACATCGCCGTGTATGTGGGCCAGGGAACCCTGGACGTCGGAATCACCGGACGCGACCTCCTGCTGGACGCAAAGGTGGAGGCCGAAGAACTCCTTCCCTTGGGCTTTGCCCCTTCCACCTTCCGTTTCGCCGGCCCCGTAGGTGACTTCACCGGCGTCGAACAGCTCGAAGGTAAGCGCCTCGCCACCAGTTACGACGGTCTCCTTCGTGACTATCTGGCGGATCGCGGCGTGAACGCCAAGGTGGTCCGACTGGACGGTGCCGTCGAGTCATCGGTGCGGCTCGGCGTCGCCGACGCCATTGCCGACGTCGTCGAGACGGGCAACACCCTCAAGGCAGCCGGGATGGAAATCTTCGGCGATCCCATTCTTAAGTCCGAGGCCGTGCTGATCAGGCGGACCGGTCCTGGTGGGGCCGCGAACGGCACTGCCAAGGAAATCGACGTTCTCATCCGTCGCCTGCAGGGCGTCCTCGTGGCGCGGCAGTACGTCCTGATGGACTACGACATCCGTAAGGATCTGGTGGAGGATGCTGCTGCGCTCACGCCCGGCCTTGAATCACCCACCGTTTCCCCGCTGCGGGATTCGGATTGGGTGGCCGTGCGGTCCATGGTTCCAAAGAAGGAAACCAACCGCATCATGGATGAGCTGTACGATCTTGGCGCCCGCGCCATCCTGGTCAGCAGCATCCACGCCTGCCGTATCTGACCGGACCGCCTCAGCAGCGCACAGCAGAATTAAGGAGCAGCATATGGCTGTAGCCGTACGCGTCATTCCCTGCCTCGACGTCGATGCCGGCCGAGTGGTCAAAGGCGTCAACTTCGAAGGCCTGAGGGACGCCGGAGACCCCGTGGAACTGGCGCATCGCTACGACAATGGCGGCGCCGATGAACTCACGTTCCTCGACGTCACGGCATCATCGGGCAACCGCGAAACCACGTTCGACGTCGTTCGCCGCACCGCCGAGGAAGTCTTCATCCCGCTGACTGTGGGCGGCGGCGTCCGTGGCGTGGCGGAGGTGGATAAACTCCTGCGCTTCGGTGCAGACAAGGCATCGATCAACACCGCTGCCGTGGCCCGGCCTGAGGTCATCGACGAAATCACCCGCCACTTCGGCTCGCAGGTCCTGGTGCTCTCCGTGGATGCGCGCCGTACCCGCGAAGGCGACGCCCCGACGTCGTCCGGTTTTGAAGTCACCACACACGGCGGCCGGACCGGGACAGGAATCGACGCCATCGCCTGGGCCAAGGAAGCCGCGGACCGGGGTGTGGGAGAAATCCTTTTGAACTCGATCGACGCCGACGGCACCAAGGACGGATTCGACCTTGAACTGATCCGCCTTGTCCGTGGGGCGGTCAACATTCCGATCATCGCCTCCGGTGGTGCCGGGAAGCCTGCGCATTTCCCTCCAGCCTTTTGGCCCATCTCCGCAAGGATGATGGGCCAAAAGTGACCCCGCGTTGTTTGTCTTAGAGGCCGATGTCTGCGGTTTGCAAAAGCGCGACGGCGTCCGGCTGGCCTTCGAAGGTGACCAGCGCCTGGCTGGTGCGGCCGTGCGCATGCATGAGCAATTCGCCGGGTTCGCCCACAATCGCTACCGACACCGGAGCGCGCTTGGCCACATGGCGGGGGCCGGAGGGCCGCACCAGAACGATGCCGAGGTCCACGCCGCGGTAAAGGAAAGCGGCCCGCTTGATGAGTTCATCCCACAGGGCGTCAGAGTACGCTTCGTCGAGGGCCCGGGGCGCCCAACGGTCACCCGCGCGGCGGATGTCCTCAGTGTGGACGAAATATTCGATGAGATTAGACGTTTCGTCCAGTGCCTTGATCTTCAACGGTGAAAGAGCTGGCGGTCCTGCGCGGAACGTCTTGACGAGCTCCGCGTAGTCGTCAGTGGTCTTCAGCTTTGCAGCAAGTTTGGCCGTTGCTTTGTCCGAAGCCTTACCGAGGCTGGGGATCAGGAGGCCAATGCCCACGGCAGCTTTACGCTCGCGCAGGTAGAGGTGCGCCGCAAGGTCCCGGGTGAGCCACCCTTGGCAGAGCGTGGGGGAGTCAGGTCCGGCCGCCAACAGGGTTTCGGCCAGTACTTCTCGGGAAGGATCGACGAAATGCATCACTTGTGAAACTAGCACGATCAGGGCAAGGTTGCGCAGTGGAACCGCCGCAGAATCCGGCTCCCATCAAAGGCACTAGACTTGATCTGATGTCAGAGCAGTCCGCCCCCAGTCCAACTCCTGCCGTGGAGCTCTCCAGCGACCCCGCGGACGCCCTGCCGCAGGAGATCGCCAGCGCCCTTAAGCGCGACTCCGCAGGCCTGGTAGCCGCCATCATCCAGCAGCACGATACCCATGAGGTCCTCATGCTGGGCTGGATGGATGACGAGGCACTCCGTCGCACTATGACCACGGGACGCGTGACGTTCTACTCGCGCTCCCGCCAGGAATACTGGCGCAAGGGCGACACTTCCGGACACGTTCAGTTCGTGAAGTCAGTCGCCCTTGACTGCGACGGTGACGCCCTCCTGGTCCGCGTGGACCAGATCGGCGCAGCCTGCCACACCGGTACCCGGACCTGCTTCGACGGGCGCGACTTTTCGGTCGTAACGGGCCACCGCGATTAAGGCACCCCCTAGTTTCCCTGACGCACCACCTAAGACCAAAGGCGGAGAACAATAGCCATGCAGGACCTTGGAATCATCAGCCCGGGCCTGGAAGAGTTCCGCGAACTCGCCGTCCACAGCCGTGTCATCCCTGTCCGACTCAAAGTCCTCGCCGACGCCGAGACCCCCATCGGGCTGTACCGTAAGCTCGCCAAGGGCCAGCCCGGAACGTTCCTCCTTGAGTCGGCTGCCGTTGGCGGTGCCTGGTCGCGCTATTCCTTCATTGGTGCCAAGTCCCGGGCCACGCTGACCACGAAGGACGGCCAGGCACACTGGATTGGCGAGCCGCCCGTCGGCGTTCCCGTGACTGGCAACCCGGTGGAAGCAGTCCGTGACACCATCGCCGCCCTGGAAACGGACCGTTTTGAAGGGCTGCCACCCTTTACTTCCGGCCTCGTTGGTTTCCTGGGCTGGGAAGCCGTGCGCCATTGGGAGAAGCTGACGGCACCGCCGGAAGACGACCTCCAGCTGCCCGAGATGGCCCTGAACCTGGTCACCGACATGGCAGTGCACGACAACGTGGACGGCACAGTCCTCCTGATCGCCAACGCGATCAACTTCGACAACAGTTCCGAGCGTGTGGATGACGCCTGGCACGACGCCGTGGCGCGGGTTAAAGCGCTGCTGGACCAGGTCAGTACACCTGTTGCCCAGCCGGTCTCGGTGCTGGAGCCGGCCGCACTGGATTTCGCGTCGAGCGTGCAAGAACGCTGGGACGAGGCCAAGTACTTGGAAGCTATCGATCGCGGCAAGGAAGCGATCGTTGATGGCGAGGTCTTCCAGGTGGTCATTTCGCGCCGCTTCGAGATGGAGTGCAAGGCCGACCCGCTGGACGTTTACCGCGTACTGCGCAACACCAACCCGAGCCCGTACATGTACATCTTCAGCCTCGAAGATGCTGACGGCCGCGAGTATTCGATCGTGGGTTCCTCGCCGGAAGCGTTGGTGACGGTAACCGGCGGCGAAGTCATTACGCACCCCATCGCCGGATCGCGTCCCCGTGGCAAGACTGTTGAAGCTGACAAAGCCCTGGCCACGGAACTTTTGGCCGACCAGAAGGAGCGTGCAGAGCACCTCATGCTGGTTGACCTTTCACGTAACGACCTCTCAAAGGTCTGCGTTGCCGGCACGGTTGACGTCACCCAGTTCATGGAGGTGGAGCGTTTCAGCCACATCATGCACTTGGTGTCCACTGTGGTGGGGGAGTTGGCTCCGCATGCCAAGGCCTACGACGTCCTCAAGGCAACGTTCCCCGCAGGTACCCTTTCCGGTGCCCCGAAACCACGGGCCCTGCGCCTACTGGACGAACTCGAACCGCACCGCCGTGGTATCTACGGTGGCGTTGTGGGTTACCTGGACTTTGCCGGTGACATGGACATGGCGATTGCCATCCGTTCTGCGTTGCTGCGGGAAGGCCGGGCCTACGTGCAGGCCGGCGGCGGGATTGTTGCTGATTCACACAAGCCGTCGGAAGCCCTTGAAACCGTGAACAAGGCTGCTGCGCCGCTTCGGGCCGTGCACACGGCGGGTTCGTTGCAAAATATTTCTGCGGAGACCGTTCCCGAAGCAGGAATCGTCGACGGCGGGACGCCCGGCTCATGACCGCTGAAGCACAGGGGCCGACGGCGACCACATCGCCGCGTTGGGCGCGGAAGTCAACTCTTGTTCTTGCAACGGCACTCCTGGCACTCGCTGTCTTTGGAACTACCACGCAGACCTGGATCGAGGTCCGTCTTGATCCGACAGCTGCCTCCAACAGCGACCTCCACGTTCAAGGCAGCAAGGCAGCCACGGCCGTTACCGCACTGGCACTCGTAGCCCTCGCCGGTGGGTTGGCCGCTTCCATTGCGGGGCGGATCGCCCGCTGGATCATCGCGGCCCTCCTTGCTCTGTCTGCTGCTGGGATTATCCTCGCAGCCGCCACGGTCCTGTCCGATCCTCTCGGGGCAGCCCAGGGTTCCATCGCTGCGGCAACCGGCATCTCGGGAGGTCAGGCGAGCGTGGCCACAACGGTCTTCCCCGTGCTGGCAATCGTGGCCGGTGCCCTGCTTGCCGTCTGTGCAGTGGTCTTGCCGCTGGCGGGACGGTATTGGAAATCCCGGACCAAGTACGATGCCGCTGCTGTTAGGGAACGCGGTAACGGACCAGTGGACGAGATCGACAGCTGGGACAGTCTTTCCCGCGGCGAAGACCCAACCTAGGCCGTCCAGCACTCTTTCGGGCCGGTATGGCGCAACATAAGCGCCGGGGCCGGTCCTGACGTCGGACGATGTCCCGGCCGCCGTCAATAAATGGCAGAATGTAAGCAGTATTCATCCTGAGGAGATTCCACATGAGCAAAACCACAGTGTCCGCAAACCAAGCTACCTCCACCATGGCCAGCCACGCTGATGCCATCGGCCACGGTAACAGCCCGGCTGCCTGGACCTGCGTGATTGTGATGCTGGTCGGCGCCCTGATTTCCTCCATTGCTTTCGTCATTGCCAGCACCCCCATCTTCATCGGCGGTGTCGTGGTCATGGTGGCCGGCCTCATCGTGGGCTGGGCCATGCGCAAGGCCGGCTACGGAGTGGGTGGCAGCAAGCTGCAGAACAACGGCCACTAATCGTGACCGTTCTTGACGACATCATCGTCGGCGTCAAGGAGGACATGGAGGCCCGCCGCCGGCTTGTGTCCCTCGTTGAGCTGAAGGACCGCGTTGCAGGTGCAGTTCCCGCGCGTGACGCTTGGGCTGCCCTGGGTGGTCCTTCCTCGAACCGCGAGGATCTCAAGGTCATCGCTGAGATCAAGCGTCGGAGCCCCTCCAAGGGCGATCTCGCACCCATCGACGACCCCGCCTCGCTCGCGGTGCAGTACGAACATGGCGGAGCTTCCGTTATCAGCGTCCTCACCGAGAAGCGACGTTTCGGCGGATCGCTGGCAGATCTCGATGCCGTACGTGCCGCCGTCGATATTCCCTTGCTGCGCAAGGACTTCACGGTGGACGAGTACCAGATCTGGGAAGCCCGCGCCCACGGTGCGGACTTTATTCTGCTGATCGTTGCGGCCTTGTCCGACTCGGAGCTGGCTCACTTCAGCGCCCTCAGCCATGAGCTTGGCATGAACGTGCTCGTGGAAACGCATACCGAAGAGGAAATTGAGCGCGCCGTCGCTGCGCAGGCCAAGATCATCGGCATCAACGTCCGCAACCTGAAGACGCTCGACGTCGACCGTTCAGTTTTCGGTTCACTGGCCGGTTTGATTCCGGCTGAGGCAGTGATTGTGGCGGAGTCCGGCGTGCGGACGGCCGAGGACGTCACACACTATGCTGCGAGCGGTGCCAATGCCATCTTGGTGGGGGAGGCGCTGGTCAGCGACTCAACCCCGCGCGAACGCATCACAGAATTCAAGGCAGCTGGAGCTGCTGCCATCGCCGTCAGGAACTGAGGCAGTACCTGAAACAAGGCGACAGCCATGAGGCAGCCCGGGCATGAGCCTGCGGCTGCCTTGTGGCACGTGGAACTACCCGATGAACTAACTTCGAACAGGACGGTGAGACTGATGGTGGACGCGCCAACAGCCAGCTCGGAAGAGAATGCGGCCGACGCATTCCTGCAAGGTGGCACTTCGCTGCGCAACGCGAGCGGGCCGTACTTCGGTAACTACGGTGGCCGTTGGATGCCCGAGTCACTTATCGCCGCACTCGACGAAGTCCAGGACACGTTCGAAAAAGCCAAGGCCGATCCTGAGTTCCTCGCGGAGTTGAAGGACCTCAACAAGAACTACTCCGGGCGTCCGTCACTGCTCACTGAGGCCAAGCGCTTCTCCAAGCACGCTGGTGGCGCGAGGATTTTCCTTAAGCGTGAGGACCTCAACCACACCGGTTCGCACAAGATCAACAACGTCCTGGGGCAAGCCCTCCTGGCCAAGCGCATGGGCAAGACCCGGGTCATTGCCGAAACCGGCGCAGGCCAGCACGGCGTTGCCAGCGCGACGGCAGCCGCCCTCCTGGGCCTTGAGTGTGTTGTCTACATGGGTGCCGAGGACTGCCGCCGTCAGGCCCTAAACGTGGCACGCATGCAACTGCTCGGCGCCACTGTGGTTCCCGTGACCAATGGTTCGCAGACCCTCAAGGACGCCATCAACGACGCCCTGCGGGATTGGGTTTCAAACGTGGAGAACACCCACTACCTGCTGGGTACCGCGGCCGGAGCTCACCCATTCCCCGCCATGGTTCGTTTCTTCCACGAAGTTATCGGCGAGGAAGCCCGCGCCCAGATCCTGGACCAGACTGGCAAGCTGCCCGATGCCATCTGTGCCTGCATCGGTGGTGGCTCCAATGCCATCGGCCTGTTCCACAGCTTCCTGGACGACGCATCCGTGAAGATCTACGGCTTTGAGGCAGGTGGCGACGGCGTAGAGACCGGGCGTCACGCTGCAGCAATCTCCCTGGGACGTCCCGGTGTGCTGCACGGTGCCCGTTCCTACCTGATGCAGGACGAAGACGGCCAGACCATCGAATCCCACTCGATCTCTGCCGGACTGGACTACCCCAGCGTGGGACCCGAGCACTCGTACCTCGCGGACATTGGACGCGTGACGTACGAGCCCATCACTGACACCGAAGCCATGGACGCCTTCAGCCTCCTGTGCCGGACCGAGGGGATCATCCCAGCTATCGAGTCTGCGCACGCGCTTGCCGGTGCCATCAAGGTGGGCAAGCGCCTCACCGATGGCAAAGAGGACCCGTCCCAGATCTCCGTCATCGTGAACCTGTCCGGTCGCGGGGACAAGGACGTGGAAACCGCAGCCGCATGGTTCAACATGTTGGACGAAGAAGGTCACGTCAAGGGCACCACCCTGTCTACCCGTAAGCCCAAAGGTCCTGCAGAGCGCACCTCCGAAGCAGCCGTGGACGTAAACGAGGACCAGAACTGATGACTGAACAATTCGCCAGCAAATCTGCTGCCGCCATCGACCGTGCCAAGGCTGAAGGCCGGGCAGCCCTTGTCGGATACCTTCCGGCGGGCTACCCCACTGTCCAGGACAGCATCGAGGCAGGCATTGCCCTGGCACGGAACGGTGCGGACCTCATCGAGATCGGTATTCCCTACTCCGATCCAGTGATGGACGGACCTGTAATCCAGGCTGCAACCACGGAAGCGATCAACAACGGTTTCCGCGTCGCCAATGTCTTCGACGTCGTTGCGGGGATTACTGCCGCTACTGACGCCGCCGTGTTGGTGATGACCTACTGGAACCCGGTTATGCGGATGGGTGTGGATGAGTTTTCCCGCCGTCTGACTGAAGCCGGGGGAGCAGGCCTGATTACTCCGGACCTTATTCCGGATGAAGCCAGTGAATGGTTCGCAGCCTCGGACAAGTACGGACTGGACAGGGTCTTCCTGGTGGCTCCGTCGTCAACGCCGGAACGCATGGATATGACTGTCAAGGCGAGCCGTGGCTTTGTGTATGCCGTCTCCATCATGGGCGTGACCGGCACGCGCCAGTCCGTCAGCAGCACCGCCGAAAACGTCGTGGCACGCGCCCATGCTGCTGGCGCGGAACGCGTTTGCGTTGGCCTTGGTGTTTCCAACCCGGATCATGTACGCGAGATAGCTGCCTACGCGGACGGCGTGATCGTCGGCACCGCGCTCGTGGCGGCCCTCCGCGACGGCGGCGTTGACGCCGTCGGCCAACTCACCAAGAACCTCAGCGCCGGCTTGGGCCGCGCAGCTGCAGACGCCTAGGAAAAGGAAACAGCGAAGCCCAATGCAGACCGTCCTCCACGCAGCGGCAATGGTTCCACTGAGCATCCCGAGCCCATCGTGGTCCGGTTTCGACATTCCGCTGCCGTGGGGGACGCTGCGTATCCACGCTTACGCCCTCTGTATCCTGGCGGGCATCATCATCGGCCTCTGGCTGACGTCTGCCCGTTGGAAGCGCCGCGGAGCCCCGGAAGGCAGCCTGTGGGATATCGCTATTTGGGCGATTCCCTTCGGCATCATCGGTGGCCGCCTCTACCACGTGTTTTCGTCGCCGGACGCTTACTTTGGTCCTGGCTTCGACGGCACAGGTGACCTCTCCCTGATTCCGCAGATACAGCGGGGCGGCCTCGGTATTTGGGGTGCCGTGCTGCTTGGCGCCGTGGGTGCCTGGATCGGTTGCCGTCGGGCAGGTGTCAAGCTCACGGCGTTCCTGGATGCTGCGGCTCCCGGTTTGCTGCTTGCCCAGGCGATCGGCCGTTGGGGCAACTGGTTCAACCAGGAACTCTTCGGCGCCCCCACCACGTTGCCGTGGGGACTCCAGATTGACCCTGCCAACGCCAACTTTCCAGCGGGTATGCCCGCAGACACGCTCTTCCACCCGACGTTCCTCTATGAATTCCTGTGGAACATTCTGGGGGTCGCCATTCTGCTCCTGCTGGACCGGAAGTTCCACTTCCGCCGCGGACGCCTGTTCTGGCTCTACGCAATGTATTACACGCTTGGCCGTGTGTGGATCGAAGCCCTCAGGATTGACGACGCCGAGCAAATCAGCCTCTTCGGGATCACCACCAGGCTGAATGTATGGACGAGTATCTTCGTCTTCATTGCGGCGCTGGTTATCTTCCTTGTTCTGGGCAGGGGAGGACGGCCGCAGCCGGATACCCCTTATTTACCGGGCCGGGAACCTGAAGCGACGCCGTCCAAAGATGAGGCTTCCGTGACGAGCGTCACCAGTCATGATGTGGACCCATCTGTCTCGGATAGTGGTTCCCGTGGTAATCTCCCAGATAACCAAAGCGATCCGGGCCACGTTGACGAGCCGCAGGATGCAGCAGGAGATTCCGCAAAGGACACAACGTCCAAGGCGGAATCGGAATCTGCTGCGACTGCCGCAAGGAAGGCCCCCGGATCCTCGCTGGAAGCTGACGACACCAAGTAGTCGCTTCCGGCAAAGGGGCAACAGAGTCACCGCTCGTAGGGCCCAGTCCACAGCGTCGTGGCACCCCGGAAACCGGATCGCAGCATACCGATGTTCACTGGTCAAGCCGGGGCCAGTGGTCTGCGTAACTGTTAGTTGCGTTTGATTGGCTGGCCTACAATTCCAATAACTAGCGCTTTGTTGTGCCCATCACAAGGGCATGCAAGGTGGGGCCAACGTTGTCCCTTCCATACGCACGATCACGAGGAAGGACGTCTCCCATGACCCATCTTCATAACCCCGGTTGGTCCGAAAATATCGAACCGCAGGGTGCCATGTCTCCATTCAAGCGCTTTGCTGCGCTTCCGGAGGCCCGGGGTCTTTACAACCCGGACAAGGAGAAGGACGCCTGCGGCCTGGCAATTATCGCCACGCTCCGCGGGGAACCGGGATACGACATCGTGGAAGCGGCTCTGACTGCCCTCCGCAATCTCGAACACCGCGGCGCCGTGGGCGCCGATGAAGGTACTGGCGACGGTGCGGGCCTGCTCATGCAGGTTCCGGACGAGTTCTTCCGGGCCGTCACAGAATTCGAACTGCCCGGTCCGGGCCAGTATGTGGTGGGTACCGCCTTCCTTCCTGCTGAATCGCGCGAAGCAGCTACGGCCAAGGCCGGTATCGAAGCTCTTGCAGCGGATGAGGGCCTCACGGTCCTTGGCTGGCGTGAAGTTCCCGTGGTCGCAGACCTCGTGGGCGCCATGGCACGGGCCTGTATGCCGTACTTCTCGCAGCCCTTCTTTGCATCCGCTACCGGCGAGCAGCTTGAACGCAACGAACTTGACTCCCGCGCCTGGCGAATCCGCAAGCGGGCCCAGAACAAGTACGGCGTCTACTTCCCGTCGCTGTCCTCGCGCACCATTGTGTACAAGGGCATGCTGACGACAGCCCAGTTGGAGCCGTTCTACCCCGACCTTTCGGATCAGCGCTTCAAGACGAAGCTGGCCATTGTCCACTCACGCTTTTCCACGAACACGTTCCCGTCGTGGCCTCTGGCGCAGCCGTTCCGCACCATCGCCCACAACGGCGAAATCAACACGGTCAAGGGCAACCGCAACTGGATGCGTGCCCGCCAGTCCCAGTTGGCAAGCCCGCTGCTGGGCGACACCCCCGAAGAGCTGTACCCGATCTGCACCCCGGGTGCCTCGGACTCTGCTTCCTTCGACGAAGTAGCCGAGCTCCTTTGGCTCTCCGGCCGCCCGATCACGCACTCGATCATGATGATGATCCCGGAAGCGTGGGAGAACCACGCCACCATGGATCCGGCCCGCCGCGCCTTCTACGAGTACCACTCACTGCTCATGGAGCCGTGGGATGGTCCCGCCGCTGTGTCCTTCACTGACGGCAACCTCGTGGGCGCAACGCTGGACCGTAATGGCCTGCGTCCCGGACGCTACTGGATCACTGAAGACGGCCTGATCATTTTCGCCTCGGAAGTGGGCGTCATCGAGGTCGAGCCTTCCAACGTGGTCAAGAAGGGTCGCGTTGCCCCTGGCAAGATGTTCCTGGTGGACACCGAGGCCGGCCGCATCATCGACGACGCCGAGGTCAAGGCCGAGGTCGCTGCAGCCAACCCGTGGGCCGAATGGCTCAAGGACAACCTGATCGACATCAACGAGCTCCCCGAGCGCGAGCACGTACGCCACACCGCTGCATCGGTTAACATCCGCCAGCGGACCTTCGGTTACACCACTGAAGAACTGAAGATCCTGCTCGGCCCCATGTCCCGCACGGGCGCTGAGCCCCTGGGTGCCATGGGTTCCGATACCCCGGTTGCCGTACTGTCCAAGCGTCCGCGCTTGCTGTTCGACTACTTCGTGCAGTCCTTCGCCCAGGTCACCAACCCGCCGCTGGACGCCATCCGCGAAGAGCTGGTCACGTCACTGAAGTGCGCCATCGGACCCAACGGCAACCTTTTGGATGGCAAGCAGGTCCGCCAACCGCAGATCTCCCTGCCGTTCCCCGTGATCAACAACGATCAACTCGCCAAGATCTCGAACATCGAAAACGCCGACGGCGATCGCATCGCCATGAAGGTACGTGGCCTTTACCGCCCGGAGGGTGGGGAAGCGGCACTGCGTGCCCGTCTGACAGAGATCTGCGAGCAGGTTTCCGGCGCGATCAACCGTGGCGTGCAGTACGTTGTGCTGTCCGACCGCGACTCGAACGCGCAGTGGGCACCTATTCCGTCGCTCCTGCTGGTCAGCGCTGTCCACCACCACTTGCTCCGCAGTGCCAACCGCACCAAGACGGCACTCGTGGTTGAGGCCGGCGACGTCCGCGAGACGCACCACGTTGCCGTGCTTATTGGCTACGGCGCATCGGCAGTGAACCCGTACCTCGCCATGGAATCGGTTGAACAGTTGATCTCCAACGGCGACGTCGAGGGCGTGACTCCGGAAGACGGCGTTTACAACCTCATCAAGGGACTCGGCAAGGGTGTCCTGAAGATCATGTCCAAGATGGGCATCTCCACCGTTGCTTCGTACACCGGCGCCCAGACCTTTGAGGCACTGGGCCTGTCGCAGGAGCTCGTTGACGAATTCTTCTCGGGTACGCACTCCCAGCTGGGTGGCGTGGGCCTGGACGTCATTGCCGCGGAAGTTTCGGCACGCCACCAGATGGCGTACCCGGAGGGTGGCATCGAGCACCCGCACCAGCCGTTGCTCGGCGGCGGCGAATACCAGTGGCGCCGCGACGGCGAACCGCACCTCTTCAACCCGGAGACGGTGTTCCGCCTGCAGCACGCCACCCGCGAACGCCGCTACGACATCTTCAAGGCCTACACCAAGGGCGTTGACGATCAGTCCGAGAACCTGATGACCCTGCGTGGGTTGCTCAAGTTCAAGAGTGACGTCCGCCCGGCCGTGCCGCTTGAGGAAGTGGAGTCAGTCTCCAGCATCGTCAAGCGTTTCTCCACCGGCGCCATGAGCTACGGCTCCATCTCCAAGGAAGCCCACGAGACTCTTGCCATCGCCATGAACCGTTTGGGCGCCAAGTCCAATACGGGTGAAGGTGGCGAAGACGTTGACCGTCTGCTGGATCCGGAGCGCCGCTCTGCCATCAAGCAGATTGCTTCCGGCCGCTTCGGTGTCACCAGCCTGTACCTGACCAACGCTGACGACATCCAAATCAAGATGGCACAGGGCGCCAAACCCGGCGAGGGTGGCCAGTTGATGGCCCAGAAGGTCTACCCCTGGGTAGCCCGCACGCGCCACTCGACGCCCGGTGTCGGACTCATTTCCCCGCCTCCGCACCACGACATCTACTCGATCGAAGACCTCGCGCAGCTCATCTACGATGCCAAGCGCGCCAACCCTTCGGCCCGTGTACACGTGAAGTTGGTTTCGGAAGTCGGGATCGGCACTGTGGCCTCCGGCGTGACCAAGGCGAAGGCCGACGTCGTGCTTGTTTCAGGTCACGACGGCGGTACCGGCGCCTCGCCGCTGAACTCGCTGAAGCATGCAGGCGTGCCGTGGGAACTTGGCCTGGCCGAGACCCAGCAAACCCTCATGCTCAATGGCCTCCGCGACCGCGTAGTGGTCCAGGTGGACGGCCAGCTCAAGACCGGCCGTGACGTTGTCATTGCCGCCCTGCTGGGTGGCGAAGAGTTCGGTTTCGCAACGGCCCCGCTGGTTGTCTCCGGCTGCATCATGATGCGCGTTTGCCACTTGGACACTTGCCCCGTTGGTGTTGCTACCCAGAACCCGGAACTGCGTTCGAGGTTCAACGGCAAGCCTGAGTTCGTGGTCAACTTCTTCGAGTTCCTCGCGGAAGAAGTCCGCGAAATCCTGGCAGAGCTCGGTTTCCGCAGCCTCGAAGAGGCGATCGGCCACGCTGAAGTACTGGACACCCGCGAAGCGATCGACCACTGGAAGGCCGAAGGCCTGGACCTGGATCCGATCCTGCACGGTCTTGAGTTTGACGACGACGTGCCGCTGCGCAACATGACCACGCAGAACCACGAGCTGGACAAGCACTTCGACCAGCGGCTCATCACCATGGCCGCCGAAGCGCTCAGTGACCGCATGCCCGTCAAGATCACCCTGGACGTCATCAACACGGACCGTTCCGTGGGCACGATGCTCGGCCATGTGGTGACCAAGACGTTCGGCACCGATGTGCTGGCGACGGACACCATCGACATCACGCTCAACGGCACCGCCGGCCAGTCACTTGGCGCCTTCCTGCCTGCCGGCATCACGCTGCGCATGTACGGAGACTCCAACGACTACGTGGGCAAGGGCCTCTCAGGCGGACGTATCATCGTCCGCCCGGACCGCACCAACGTGTTCCAGGCAGAGCGCAACGTCATTGCGGGAAACGTCATCGGCTACGGCGCAACGAGTGGCGAGATGTTCCTGCGCGGCCAGGTTGGTGAACGCTTCCTGGTGCGTAACTCGGGTGCGACCGCCGTCGTCGAAGGTATTGGCGATCACGGATGCGAGTACATGACCGGTGGCCAAACACTGATCATTGGCCGTACCGGACGCAACTTCGGTGCCGGCATGTCCGGTGGTACTGCTTACGTGCTGGACCTGCAGCACGAGCGCGTCAACAAGGATGCGCTGGACTCCGGTGAACTTCAGCTCCTTGAGCTGGACGCCGAGGACCGCGACATCGTCCACGGCCTGCTCACCAAGCACGCCGAGGAAACCGAATCCGTCCTGGCCGGCCGTCTGCTCGAGAACTTCGACGACACCGCCGCCCGCATCACCAAAGTACTGCCGCGCGACTACGCCGCAGTCCTGCAAACCCGTCTCGACGCCATCGAAGAGGGCCTTGACCCCGACGGCGAAGAAGTATGGTCTCGAATCCTGGAGGTAACCGGTGGCTGATCCACGCGGATTTCTGAAAGTCCGGCAGCGCGAGACGCAGCCACGCCGTCCCGTTCCGGTCCGCATCATGGACTGGAAAGAAGTGTATGAAGCCCAGGAAAAGGGTGTCCTGAAGAGCCAGGCAGGCCGCTGCATGGACTGTGGCGTACCGTTCTGCCACCAGGGCTGCCCGCTGGGCAACCTCATTCCCGAGTGGAACGACCTCGTGTGGCGGGACAAGGGTGAGGAAGCGATTGAACGCCTTCACGCCACGAACAACTTCCCGGAGTTCACCGGCCGTCTGTGCCCGGCACCCTGCGAAGCGTCCTGCGTGCTGGGTATCAACCAGCCTGCCGTGACCATCAAGCAGGTTGAGGTTTCCATCATTGACGAAGCCTTCGACAACGACTGGGTCCACCCCCTTCCGCCGACGCGCCTCACTGGCAAGACGGTTGCCGTGGTGGGGTCCGGTCCTGCAGGCCTCGCAGTTGCACAGCAGCTGACCCGCGTTGGTCACACAGTCGCCGTGTACGAGCGCGACGACAAGATCGGCGGCCTGCTTCGCTACGGCATCCCGGATTTCAAAATGGAGAAGGAACAGGTTGACCGCCGCCTGGAGCAGATGAAGGCCGAAGGCACCCGCTTCCGCACCGGCGTCGCAGTCGGTACGGACGTGACCTGGGAACAGCTGCGCCGTCGTTACGACGCCGTCGTGATTGCTACCGGTGCAACCGTCCCGCGCGATCTGCCGATTCCGGGCCGTGACCTTGAAGGTGTTCACTTTGCCATGGATTACCTGGTTCCTTCCAACCGCGTAGTAGCGGGGGAGAGCCCGGAAAATCACATCGATGCCCGTGGCAAGCATGTGGTCATCCTTGGTGGCGGCGATACCGGCGCGGACTGCATCGGTACAGCGCACCGTCACCAGGCGGCTTCTGTTACCACGCTGGCGATCGGCAAGCAGCCGCCTCTTGAGCGTGCAGGTCACCARCCGTGGCCGACGTTCCCCACGCTCTTCGAGGTCGCCAGCGCCCACGAAGAAGGTGGCGAGCGTACGTACCTGGCCTCCACCGTGGAGTTTGTTGGCGAGAACGGCAAACTCACCGGGGTCAAGGTTGCCGAGACGGAGTTCGTGGATGGCAAGCGCCTCCCGAAGGCCGGGACGGAGCGGATCATTCCTGCTGACCTCGTCTTCCTGAGCCTCGGCTTCACCGGTGCTGAACCGGCCGGTATCACCGAGCAGGTCAGTGCAGAATTCGACGGTCGGGGCAACGTAGCCCGCGACGGCTACTACATGACGAACACCGAGGGTGTGTTTGTTGCCGGCGACGCCGGACGTGGCCAGTCCCTGATTGTGTGGGCCATTGCCGAAGGCCGTGCGTGTGCGGCAGCAGTGGACAAGTTCCTCATGGGAAGCACAATCCTTCCGGCACCGGTCGCCCCCACCGACCGGGCAATCGCGGTCTTATAGCGCCGGCAGGAATGATCTTTAACTCAATCAGCAGCACACTACTTAGGGTAGGTATATGAGACGCGCGAAAATTGTGGCAACTTTCGGTCCGGCAATCTCCAGCTATGACAACACTCTTGCAGTGCTGGAAGCCGGCGTTGACGTTGCCCGCATGAACATGAGCCACGGCGACTACTCCGTGCATGACATCACCTACGAGAATGTCCGCAAGGCTGCGGCGCAACTGCACAAGCCCGTGGCCATCATGGCTGACCTCCAGGGTCCCAAGATCCGTCTTGGCCGCTTTGTTGACGGCCCGCACGAGCTGGCTGTTGGCGACATCTTCACCATCACCACCGAAGACGTCCCCGGCACCAAGGACATCTGCTCCACTACGCTTAAGAGCCTCACCGAAGACGTCAACGTGGGCGACGCCCTGTTGATCGACGACGGCAAGGTTGCCCTTCGCGCCATCGAAGTTGACGACGTCAAGGTTGTCGCCACCGTTACGGTCGGTGGCAAGGTGTCCAACAACAAGGGCATCAACCTGCCCGGTGTTGCCGTCAACGTCCCCGCACTGAGCGAAAAGGACGAGGACGACCTCCGTTGGGCCCTCAAGCGTGGCGTGGACCTGGTTGCCTTGTCCTTCGTCCGGGATGCCTCCGACATCAAGCGCGTCCACGAAATCATGGACGAAGAAGGCCGCCGCGTTCCGGTGATCGCCAAGATCGAAAAGCCCCAGGCCGTGGACCAGCTCCACGAAATCATCGATGCGTTCGACGCCATCATGGTTGCCCGTGGTGACCTCGGTGTTGAGCTCCCGCTCGAAGAGGTGCCGATCGTCCAGAAGCGCGCCATTGAACTGGCACGCCGCTGGGCCAAGCCGGTCATCGTGGCAACTCAGGTCCTGGAATCCATGATCGACAACCCGCGTCCGACGCGTGCCGAGGCTTCTGACTGCGCAAACGCAGTTCTCGACGGCGCCGACGCAGTCATGCTGTCCGGCGAAACCTCAGTGGGTCAGTACCCGATCGAAACCGTCAAGGTCATGGCCCGGATCATCGAGTCCACCGAAGAGCACGGCCTCGAGCGCGTCCCCCCGCTGGGCACCAAGCCCAAGACCCGCGGTGGCGCCATCACCCGTGCCGCCGTCGAAATCGCCGACCAACTGGACGCAAAGTACATCTGTACGTTCACCCAGTCCGGTGACTCGGCACGTCGCCTCTCGCGTCTGCGCCCGGTCAAGCCGGTCTTCGCTTTCACGCCGGTTGAACACGTCTGGAACCAGCTCGCCCTCACCTGGGGCATCCAGCCGGTACTGGTCCCCACCGTTGGCCACACCGACGAAATGACCGCACAGGTTGACCGCAGCCTCCTGGACATGAAGATCGTCGAGGAAGGTGACCTGGTGGTCATCGCTGCCGGTTCCCCTCCCGGACAGGCCGGTTCCACGAACTCGCTGAAGGTCCACAAGGTGGGCGACCTCGCCGACACGTCCTCCGTGGACGCGTCGCGCAAGGAGCCCGTTGGCCCGTGGCCTGAAAAGAAAAGCAAGACCAGGGCCTAGGTTCCTGGCTCAGGCTTGAGTGAAGCGGGTCCTGCCAACTTTTTGTTCGTGGGGCCCGCTTTGCTGTTTCCTGGCTTGGGTGGGTACGACGGCGGCCGGCCACCTTTCGATGAGGTGACCGGCCGCCGTCGTTGACTGCTTGGTGCTAGTTGACCTGGTTGATGATCGTTTCAGCAACCTCACGCATGCTCAGGCGACGGTCCATGGACGTCTTCTGGATCCAGCGGAAAGCCTCCGGCTCCGTAAGTCCCATCTTGGTGGTCAGGAGGCTCTTGGCGCGCTCTACGAGCTTGCGGGTGGCGAACTGCTCCTGGAGATCGGAAACCTCGTTTTCGAGGGCCTTGATCTCCTCGTGGCGGGACAGAGCGATCTCAATGGCGGGGATGAGGTCAGCGGGCGTAAACGGCTTCACAACGTAAGCCATGGCGCCGGCGTCGCGGGCACGCTCCACGAGTTCCTTCTGGCTGAAAGCAGTCAACAGGACAACGGGGGCGATGCGGGCCTTGACGATCTTCTCTGCCGCCGAGATGCCATCCATGACGGGCATCTTCACATCCATGAGGACAAGGTCCGGCTTCAGCTCTTCGGCCAACTGTACGGCCTTCTCGCCGTTGTCTGCCTCGCCGACGACGTCGTACCCTTCGCCCTTCAGGATCTCAATAATGTCCAAGCGGATGAGGGTCTCATCCTCGGCAACGACGACGCGTCGGGCCAGTTGGGCTGCGGGTGTGGACTCCGTCTGTTCGGTCACGGGATCTCCTTGAAAAGGTTCGGCGGGTTCTAGTCCATCTTAGTGTGGACCGCTGCGGCACATGATTTTGTTGCACTCGCGCGCCCAGTTCTGAAAAACAGCCTATCTGCATGTAGAGTAGTTTCGCGTGCTGGGAAAGGATCGCGTTGCTCACAGCCATGAGAGCAGTCAGCGAGAATTAACTTCCCGGTAATCCGCGCCCGAGTGGCGGAATTGGCAGACGCGCCGCACTCAAAATGCGGTATCGAAAGGTGTGTGGGTTCGAGTCCCACCTCGGGCACAGTAATGTCGCAGGTCAGGGGCCTATATGGCCCCTGACTGTTGACAAAACCCCCAAATCTGTTGACACGGAACTAGCATTTTTATGTGGCTAGTATCCGGAAACGCGTCAAAAAGGACGGCTCTTCGTCCTTCATGGTGGTCTGGCGCGACCCCAAGATCCGGAAGCAGCAGGGCATCACTGTCGACTCCGCGCATGAGGCTGAAACGCTGAAGCGGTTACTCGATGCGAACGGCCAATCATTCGAGGTCGCCCAGCAGGCGCTTCTGGACAACAGGGCGAAGATACCCACGGTTGGCGACGTCATTCAGGAGCACATCGACCTCCTGATCCGGCCGTCGAGCGGGACCGTCAAGACGTATCAGACAATGCTTGATCTTCATGTGAAGAAGGTCATCGGGCACGTCCCTGTCGACAAATTGGATTACCGGATGATCGCCTACTGGGTTAAGTCGATGATGGCCAAGGGCCGCTCACCGAAGACGATCAAGAACGTGCACGGGCTGATCTCTGCTTCGATGAACACTGCGGAGATGCTGGGGTACATCACCCGCAATCCTTGCCGCGGCGTGCAGTTGCCCAGCGTTGAAAAGGCCGAGGACGAAATGATGTTCCTCACCCATGCTGAGTTCGGGTTGATCATGGAGGGCATGGGGGAGCGTTACCGGGATTTCACGAACTTCCTAGTCATGACCGGGACGCGCTTTGGTGAAGCGACGGCGCTCACCGTCGCGGACATCGATCTCCTGGGAAAACCGGCCACTGCCCGGATCAACAAGGCGTGGAAACGGGACGGGCAGAACCAGTTCTATATCGGTCCGACGAAGACAGGCGCTGGCAAGAGGACCATCGGGTTGAACCCTGCCCTGGTGGACCTGTTGATTCCGTTGGTGGCCGGCCGCCTTGGTGGTGACCTGCTTTTCACAACACCCAAAGGTGAGCGGATTGTTCACAAGCTGTACTGGCACCACTACTGGATGCCCGCGGTCATAGCTGCGCAGGAGCGCGGCTTGCGAAAGAACCCGCGCATTCACGATCTACGGCACACGCATGCTTCCTGGCTAATTCAGGACGGCGTCCCTATCTTCACGATCTCGCGTCGGTTGGGGCACGCCTCGACCAGGACTACAGAGGGCGTCTATGGGCACCTCATGCCGGAAGCTCTGCAGGCTGGGGCGGATGCGACGGAGCGCTCGGTGGCTGCGTTTATGCGGTAGAGATGCCGTGGTTTGTTCGTGCTCAGGAAACGAGGCGATTGCGGGCCCTTGTTCCGATGAGCCGGGTGCTGGTTGTGTCGCCGCTTGCGGCGGCCGCCCGGTGTGTGCCGGGCAGGATCTCACTTAGCCTGGCTATCTCTGCGATGTGCTCTGACGTAAAGACGATCTTTCCCTTGCCCCAGCACGCGTGAGGGAAGCGTCCCGCGGCTGCGCCGTCACGCAGCCATCCCTCGCTGCATCGCATGAGACTTGCTGCTTCCGCAGGCTCAAAGAATTCCAGGTCCATGTCTATCCGTCCAAGGTGAAATCCAATGTGAAGTTTTCATGGAGCATTTGAACGTGAAGGACATGACTAACAAAATCTACCTTCGCGAAGAGGACAACCCCGGACCCTTTGCGTCAGATTATGGCTCTGCCTTGTGAACACCACAGAAATATGGTGGCTGGCGCCCTCCAAGGCAGTGTCCTCTTAATATCGCCCTGATATTGACGTGAACCTGTCCAACCATGGGAAGACTGGCGATGGGTGTTGAGGCGGGAAGCAGCGATGCCCGCATGGTCGTCGTCTTACGGCACGGCGATTCAACAGTTCTGAAAACGGGCACGTATCCGGCAGACTTGACGTTGTGTTCGGCCACGATGACGTGACTGGAGCAGCGGATGCTTACTGAATTAGGGGGAGTGATGGAGAGCCGGACGAACAGCGACTACTTGGAGTTTCTGGGGGATCGACTTGATAAATTCTCGAGCACGTTCGACGAGTTCATGACACATCACGTGGAGAACACGGGCTTTGGAGGCATCGCCATGGGCATGGCACCTGCTGTGCTGCCGAAGGACGGTGCTGACAAAGCACGTGTGCGGGCGCTCACTGATCAGCTGAACCACCTCGCTGGAGCTCTCATGGATCTCAGCAATGTCACTCAGGTCAGGATGACCGTCCAGGGAGCCGGCGTCCTGGACCCCTTCGTGAATTGGCAGCGAATGCTCGAACCGAAGCCGCTGCTGGATGCTGGTGTGGTCCGAAGTTGCTGCCTTCAGGCCGCCGGTCGTTTAGAGGGCCTGCAGGCTAAAGCCGCCGCTCTGTCGTCTCCGAACATCGAGCCATCGCTTCTCCATCCTCTCGTGTGGGCAGCGGCCCAGCGTCTTTGGAACGACGGTCATCTTCGTCAAGCGGTTGCAGCTTCTGCGGAGGCCGTCAGCGGCCAGATGAAGCAGCTCATTGGTCGGAACAACGCGAGTGACACGTCTCTATGGCAGCAGGCCTTCGCAGCCGCGGATCCCCAGGAAGGTAAGCCTCGGCTGCGCTGGCCCGGGGATGTTGATGACCAGGACGTCAAGACGATGCAGTCCGGTCTGCTTAGCTTCGCTCCCGGTGTAAACATGGTGATACGAAACCCAGCGACGCACGTCTCCGCAGACTTCACCGAGCAGGACGGGCTCGAACAGTTAGCGACGCTCAGTATTCTTGCAAAGTTTTTGGACCGGTGCGTGGTCGTGTCTGTCGATGGCGTGACTTCCGCTGCGGTCCCGCCGGAGGTGCCTGCGCCCGCAGACGAATCCAACCGAGTAACGACGCGAGAAGACGGCTAGCGCGAGATGCCAACAGGAGGAGAGGACCTTTCCGCATCTGCGAGAGGAATGCTGAAGAAGGTCAAACGGCGATATCTGGAATCCCGGGACTTCAACGGACTCCACGTCAGTACTTCTCGGAACACAACCGAAGAGATCGATGGAGCGGTCGAACTGGCTGAGGCCGGCATGGTCGAAGTCGTGGGCCCGAGTGACTACCTGAATATTCACATACGTCCCTGGCCTTCGCGAAGGACGGTGGCTGAGCAAATCGAGGAGCTCCGGGAACTCTCCGAAGACGATTACGGGGTCTGTCTTTATCCCAAGGCAAAAGCACTAAAAAAGACGAAATTGCCCGGGAAGTTCGAAAATGCTCCCTTTTCTAAGGCAATGGCTCGTGGCCGATCCACGCTCGAACTGGCGTTCTTCAGCGCGGACGTGCTCGAGGGTTACCGAAACGATGCCCGGTTCAGGTTCGGCATGGGGGACTTTGGTATTAATTTTGGACTGTCGGACGAGGCGTTCGAAGACAGAGACCAGCCGAAGAAAGACAGGGTTGGTCTCCTGCATCTCGGCTTTGCCTACGATATGCGCCAGTACGACCCACAGGCCTCGGATTCGCCGATCATTCGACGCGTGGCCGCATTCTACGGGGACTTGGACGACCTCACACCAGAGCACCAACAGCGATGGGCGAGTTTCCAGGTTGCCAAGAAAGGGGTTGATCCCCACCCAGTTTGGTACGCGTCACAAATGGGTCACTGGCCGGACGGCATGGGCCCGTTCGCCCGACTCGCCCAGGAACTGAAAGCTATTGGCGACTTGTTCGAAAACGTATGGGGCATCCGTCTATTCAGGTCGCACGAACTTCCTGACGACTTCGGCTGGATCCTCAGAGCAGACCAACGCGAATGGGACCATTTCATTCACTCGTTCGACAAGCTCTTGTCAGACAACATTGATGGCGGAGCGCTTGATAAGGCCAAGGTTCCACGGACGAACGAGAAAGGGGACCCTTTGGGCACCCTTGGCCGGTTTGAGTTGTTCATGACGATGAAGCACGTAGCGCCAGAGTCTGCCAAGTGGGCGTTGAGGCCGTTACGCCAAGTTCGAGCGGCTCGGCAAAAGCCGGCCCACGCTCTTCGAACCAACGTGACCGACCAAACCTTCGTACGAAAGCAGAAGGACCTCCTGCACGATGTCAATGAAGTCCTAATAAACATCCGTCAGTGGCTATCGAGCCACCCTCAGAATCGGGAGTGGAAGGAAACATGGCCCGAGGCTAAGGATTATCCGCTCTGAAAACAGGAACTGAGCGGAGGGTAGCTACTGAGGCGGCGACTACATTTCGAGGCCCCGACGACAGCAGCTGCGCATCCCGAATTGCCTTCTGGAAGTATGTTCGCGATATTCGGCGGTGCTGACTGAACCCTATGCCGACACCTGCAGCGAAGCTCGGGGGCGTAGGTCGTTTTGCCGCTCTGGACATGTCCAGAGCGCGGGCGTTCAATTGAATTACAGGGTTCGTCGGCTGGCGCAGCAATTTGCGCACGTCAACACGAACCGAGGGGAAACGCATCACTGGGGATGTCATGACCAACGACCCATATCCCTCAGGACAATCGCCGGCGGAACGCGCAGCGAGTGCCTTCGATTCGTTAGCGCTTCCTACTCATTTGAACCTGGAACGCCTCGTTGAAGTGGTTGAGGGTGTCCGGCATCGGCCCATAGAAATTGAAGCTGCCGGAGCACTGAATGGTGGATCAGTCTGCGGTTTGTGGCTGTCCACGGATGATGTCGAGATCATCTTGCATGCCATCAGCCCATCCGGACTCCACCGTCAACAGTTTGTCCTTCACGAGCTGGGGCACATGGTCTTGAGGCATGACGAACTTGTGGTGCCGGCCGACTACATAGGGGTCCTCTTCCCGAACCTTCCGACCGGCCTGGTATCTCGTGTGTTGGCCAGGAGCAGCTTCACTGACGACTTGGAAGCCGCTGCGGAATCGCTGGCAGATCTCTTCGCGGCAGCAATACGGAACAGTGCCAGGGAGCCGCGATCGTTCGAGAAGGTCTTCGAATGATCCAGACAGTGGCCGCAGCTATGATTTGGCTACTCGTCGTTTGCCTGTTGCTTGGTTTCAGGAGACGGCGCGATCACAGCGTGCTGACGGCCGCCATCACGATTGCAGTCGCACTGACGCTCAACATAGATCAGGTCTACTTGGGCTTTGATGCTGTCCTGGGCGGTCGTAACTTTGTGGACCTGTTGTCCAACATATCTATGGTCGTGGGCATCTACTTTCTCTCGACAGCTATCATCCGGGCGGCTAAACCGGACGAAACGGTCGAGAGACGAGACACTGCTGGCCTAGTTCTCTTGGCCACGGTAATTGTGTGCCTTGCAGCCAGCTTCAGCGCCGTCGTTACCGAAGGCAGTTCCACTCGTTTCATGGTGGATTACGGTGGTCAGTGGCCCGCTGCCCTCTACTCATCGATCCAGTTTGTTTACATCGGCTACGTGGTTAGCGTTGCGGGTGTTACCTGTTTCCGATTTCGCGGCGACATGTTGAGGCCCTACTTCCGCATGGCATTTACGAGTATCGGGGTTGGTTGTAGTTTTGCCGTTCTCCTTGTGCTGCTCGTGCTGGCCATGGATGTTCTGCATTTGCATGGACGCCTGGATGCTATGCGTGCGATCTCGCCCATTTATGATGCGGCGGTCGTTGCCGCCATGACTTTCCTGTGCGTAGGTCTGGCCATCCCACCCGTGGCGCGTCGAATTCTCCGCCGTAATCAATCCGCGACCGAGGCGGAGCTGGTTAGCGACCTCACGAAAATCTGGGAGAACACAACAAAGAAACGGCAAAACGTTCGACTCGTGCGAGACACCGAAATGATCAGCCATCAGGACCATGCCCAAAGACTCCATAGGATGCTTGTTGAAGTGCAGGACGCACTGTTAGTAGAGCCCGGGTTAGGCAGCTCCTTGGACATCCATGACCTCAATGTCTTGAACGCAGCTGAGAACTACCTGGCGGGACCGATCGTGCGCCAAGTTGCAGTTCGTCGACGGAAGGGGAGTCGGCGATATGACGGATGATGCCAGTTCCTTCGAGACCCCACAGACCAGATTGGCACGAAAACTCAATCTCCTACTTGACCTCTACGAGGCCGAGGGATCGGAGGCGTTGACATACCCCGAGATCAATCGGCATATGAGTCAGCGTGGAACGCCGCTTTCCCGCTCCCGCTGGGCCTACATGCGTAGCGGGGACAGCTCGTTGGCGACCGATCCCATGCTGCTTCGTAACCTTGCGGAATTCTTTGGAGTGGATCGTGACTACCTCTTGGACGATGCCGGCGAGGTACCAAAGCTTGTAGACGCTCAGCTGGAACTTCTTCGTACCCTGCGTGAGTCACGTGTGCGGAACTTCGCCGCTCGTCAGTTGCACGGGATCTCTCCGGATACCCTGGTGAGACTCCGCGCAGTGATCGACGAACGCAGGAGGGCCCAAGGGGTGGACGATGCCGACAGCAATTAGTCCTAGGGCTTTAGAGGTTGCCGTTCTTGCTGCATCAGGGGCGGTGCTTGCAGGCGTGGCCGGCGCAGCGTACTTCGCTCGTCAGGTTGTAGTGCCAAAACACAGCCGTCGTGAGGGTCTGGAAGTTCGGGCAGTGCACGCCAACGGGGACGGATCCCTAGAGATCGAACTCCCCGCTACGGAACAAACGAGAGCGCCGGGACGATACAGTCTGTGGTTTGAGCAGGGGGCGGGCCACGCATGCCTCGGACCGGTCGTTGGCTCCCACCCTGACCGAAACTCAGTAGTCCGGGTAGTTGAGCGAGTGGACTCGGGGGACCTTGAACAAGCCAAGGCAGGTATCTGGAGTGGGTACGTCTACTCGAAACCAGAGCAACTCGGCCTGCCGTACGAAGACGTTGTGATTCCGGTTGAGAATGGCGTCGCCCCGGCTTGGAAATTCGATCCTCCAGCCGGCGTCAACCCATCCGGCGAATGGGCCGTCCACATCCATGGCATGGGCGGTAAAAGAGCCGGCACGCTTCGCGGCATACCGGTCGCAAGGCGTCTAGGACTGACGTCGCTGGTTGTCTCGTTCCGCAACGACGGCGATGCACCGCCGTCGTACGATGGCCGTTACAGTCTCGGCCAGACTGAGTGGCGCGACGTGGAGGCCGGCATCAACTACGCCATTTCCAATGGCGCTGAACTCATAGTCCTATTTGGATGGTCACTCGGCGCTGCTATCGCCCTTCAAACAGTGGCGTTGTCGCCGAACTCCTCGCGAATAGCCGGGATGATTCTCGATGCACCAGTCTTCGACTGGCGAACGACCCTGGCAGCGAACGCCAAGGCGGCCGGACTACCTCGGCCACTCGTGCATCTGGGCTTCAGCATTCTTCGATCCAAGGCCCTCCGATGGGTGACCGGCCTTGCTGAACCCATCTGCCTCGATTCCCTGGACTGGCTGGCGCGAGCAACTGAATTGAACAAACCGATCCTCGTACTCCATGGAGAGGGGGACGATACAACACCCTTCGAAGCATCCAAGAAAGCTGCCAGTCTGAGGCCGGACCTAGTCAGATTGGTGGAGTTTGAATCTGTGGGCCACTCTCTGGAGTGGAATGTCGACTCCGAAAAGTGGGAGCGATCGGTCGAGGAGTGGCTTCACGGTCTCCGGCTGGCTGGCTCTAGTCCGGAACAAGCGGGAGCGCAGTCGTAGGAGGCATTTGCACTGAGTACTGGGCCGCTAAGTCAATGAGTTGACACTCGACGAGTGAGGCGTGAGCGGAGTAACGCTCGTCGGCCAAGGCCTGAACGTAACCAGCCGACTCAAGGACGAGGAGATGGCGCCGAACCGTCGCTCGGGAAGCGTGAATTCCTGATGCCAAGACGCCAAGGGTTGATGGCCCACTTCTGATGAGGAAGCGAAGGATTTGGCTCCGTGTTCGGTTCATCAGGATGGATGTCGACATTCAAACCACGGCTCACGATTGTGGAGGCTGCTTCTGTAGACGGGTCTACAGCATCAGGATACGCCTCATGTAGGCAGCGGACTAGATTCAAGGTGGGTTGATTGTTTAGTCACTGCGCTCGCGGAATACTGATGGCAACGCAGCAGTATTTCTATTGAAACGAGGCAAGTGGAGCATGCCGGCAAAAGACGCTAGCCGCAACGGCGAGTTGTCACCACAGGCGACCCTTGCCCGCCGGCTAAACCTGCTGCTCGACGTCGTTGTAGCCGAGAGGGGTTCGCCCGTCACTTTCAGGGAGATTGAGGCCGGACTCCGAGCTCGAGGAGTCAAAATCTCCAGGGCCAGATGGTTTTACATGAAGGACGGGACAGGTCGTCTCGTCAGTGATCCGCAGCTGCTTGGCGCTATCTGCGAGATGTTCGACGTCGATCCCTCCTATTTGCTGAACGGCGTCGAAGATGATCTTCCCGAACGCATCGACTCGCAGTTGGAGTTTGTGAAGTCTCTGAGGGCAGCCCGGGTGAAGTCATTCGCTGCTAGGACGCTCGGGGACGTCTCGCCGGAGACACTTCGCGCAATCTCCGAGTATCTGAACAAAGACATCGACTTGCACCCGAACGGGGAGCGTGCCGCGGCTACTCCTCCAAGACGTACCGGAGATGGGCGTCCAGCAACTCCTTGATGCGGGTAGGATTGGCCGAGTAGCGGGGAGAGCGGCCGTGACGCCGCCCAGCCTCCACATCGACCTCAATGGCGCCGACCTGTTCAAGTGCGATGAGGTGTTTGGCGACGCTGGGCTCGCCGGCGCTGACGGCCGCGACGATGTCCCCTCTGGACGCCGGACCATTCGCCGTCAGGAACCTCAGAATCTCATTCCGGGAGCGGTTCCCGAACGTTGCCACGGCGCCTTCAACGTCTGGCGACCAGGCGTCGTCGTGAGGCTGCGTGATCCGTGGCATGGCTCCATTCTTGCTGAACAACATGCAAAAAGTAAGAACGTGGGTCTTGACGATACTTTAATTATCTTCGACAATATTCTTTAGAAGCTTGTGTTGTGGTCAGTGTCGTCACTGCCGCGTTGAGTCACCACGTCTGGTGGCGCTGGAGATATTCGAATCCGTTAGTCGAAGCGGTGAGAGCCATGAGCCTGGAACACCTGGCGGGCAACGCTGAAATAGAGACCTCAAACCCATCCCCGGTGGACATTTCGCTGCTGAATCCGGTGACACCGACCCTGCGAGTTTCCGTCGAGCAAATGATGGGAGCAGTCGAAGCCGTGCGTCGCTACGTCATCTCGCACCTGGCTCGGATCGGCCGCTCGTGTGATGTGGACGATGTCATGCAAGACATCAGGATGGCTGTCTGGGACGGGGTGGCACGCGGAAATTACCGACAGATCCCTGGAGTTCCGTTCGGGGCCTGGGTGCAAGGCGTCGCCGGGAATGTCTGCGCAGCGCACGTCCGCAGGGAACTCGGCCACAAGACGCTGCCGCTACTTTTGGATCCGGGCAACAGTGAGAGCTTGAACATTGTTCAGCAGCTAACGGTGCTGGTCGTGTCCCGTGATTACCGCGATGCCGAGGAATTCATCGATCAAGAATGGGCGCATATGGTTCTTGGGTTGACTCGAGCCGCTGTGTCAGCTTCGGTATGGCGCCTCGCCGTGGGCAGTCTTACCGAGCCGCGACGATTCGCCCCTCCATCGCCGCAAGACCGTCGCCGCTGGAATGCAGTCACCACGGTCCGGCAGACTGCAAAGACGGTAAGCCAAGCGTTGGATGTAGATCCTGAAGCTGTGCGCGACATGCCCGGTCTATGCCGGCACGCCGTTGGCTGTCTGCCGAGTCCGCTGCTGCGGGGAGTGGCCGATGCAATCGTTCTGCCCGAACATCACGGCGTCGAACGGCAGGTTGCCATCGCCGCGGTCGCCGAGGAGTTCAAAGTCACTGATCGATATGTGGCCGTTCAAATCGGCACGGCCCGTCGCCTGTACCAAGCGGCATGGAGGGTCATTCGCAGTTCCATGATTTCGACTGGTTGAGTCATGTTGCTCAATGGGGAGCTGAGCCATGAAGAGGCTAGGAGGCAAACACGGTGAAGTCGCTTTGGCGTGGGCGAGCAACTCGTCGCTGGGTGTTTGGTTTAGCACTGACGGCAATCTTTGGCACCCTCATTCTCGTTCTGGTCGTACCGCAGGAGTCCCCGTCTCCCGATGGGACGGGTGTCCCATCCGAAGAGTCTCAAACCCGCAACTCTCCGCCGAGCCTTTCCCCGTCTACTACAGCGAAACCAACGAGGTCAGCTCCACTCCCTAAGGTGCCTGCGTCCGCTCCGCCTGCCACGGCCGATTATCGGGCGCTTGCTTCCGCGGCCGCCGTAACAATCTATAGCTGGGACACCCGAATTTCGTCCTATTCGGATGTGTACGCTCGAATTCGGGGTTGGTGGTTCGTCCTCCCTGACGGATCAAATCCGTTGGCCATCCTGGTCCAGGAGTTTGAGGCAACGGGCATAAACGCGGGGTCCTTCGCTTCGCTTGCGGGCCAAGGTGCCTACAGGGTTGCGACGTTCGAATCCATGGCATGCGACAACGAACTCGTGAAGGTTCGCGAACGGCCGGCTCCGTGGGTGGGACTTCATGTCTGCACGGTTCGACTCAAGGTCGTTGACCAGACAGTCAGTAGCAGCAATTCATACACAGCGCCGGTCAGCGTCATAGCTAATTGCCCGCCGGCAGCGACCGCCCCGCCTGATCGATGCCAAATGGTCGGCTTCTATGCCTCGACTAGCCGGATCGTCTACTGATGCCGCATGCGACATTGGCGATGGCCCTAGCCAGGCGCCGAACGCTCAGACGGGCTGCCACCGCCGTCGTTCTCGTCATTGTGCTTTCCTTGGGTGTTGTCATCAGTGTCGTCGGTTTAGCCTTCTCGGGAGAGAAACCGGAATCACCTGTCGGGTGTGTGTCCAGCAGCAGCGCGGTCACACAGGGCGTCCTCGAGAACAGCGGATCTCGACCGGATGGACAAGCCGTTGCACTGTCCGCAGGGCAGATTGCTGTGGCACTGGGGTACATTTCCGTCGGGAAGCAACTTAGTGTTCCTCGGGAGGCGATGGTGATCGCCATAATGATGTCGCTCCAGGAATCGACCCTCCGGATGCTCGCCAACGCGAATGTCCCTGCGTCATTCCAGTTTCCTCATGACGGGGTTGGGAGCGACCACGACTCAGTAGGGTCGGCACAGCAGAGGCCAGCGGCTGGCTGGGGAACCGTTGCAGAGTTGATGGACCTTTCCTACAACGCACGGGCATTCTATGGAGGGCCGTCCGGACCGAATCAGGGTAGTCCTCGAGGTCTGCTGGATGTGCCGGGCTGGTCTGCCATGAGCAAAGGGCAGGCAGCCCAAGCAGTCCAGGTGTCTGCGTTTCCGGAGCTTTATGCCCGGTGGGAACCGCAGGCGACCGCCATCATAGACCTGCTCCAAGGTGTCGCCCCGGTCCCGGCGTGCGGGGCGGGGGAGAGTGCTCGGCCAGATTCGGTTTCCGCCGAAGGGTTGTCTCAGATCCGAAAGGATATTCTGCGCTTTACCCAGGCAGGCTTAGGCGGTGCTTACGTCTGGGGTGGTACGGCTTTCAAAGCCTGGGACTGTTCGGGATTTGTGCAGTGGATCTACCGCCAAGTCGGAATCGAACTACCTCGTGTGGAGCAGTGGCGAGTCGGGCGAATGACGGACAAGCCTCAGATCGGAGACCTCGTGGTTCAAAATCCCAAAGGTCCATACAACTGGGGACATGTGGGCATTTATGCGGGCGACGGGATGATGTATAGCGCGCTCAACCCGTCCGCTGGAACGCTGCTGCATCCAATCGACTGGAACCCGGGGACCGCATACTTCGACCTATTGCAGACGTTTTGAACTGACGATGAGAGAAGACTCGTTGCACCAGCTGTAGTTGGCTGGCCGAACCCTTTGCATCACGCACGTTGTGGGGCGTCTGGAATTCCGAACAGGAACACCCACTTCCCGTGACTGGACCTTGCGCGTGTAGTTGGACGGCGAGAAGCGCCGCCTCAACCTAGACAACAGTGGCCAGTCGAACCTACCAATTCGACGTTGACAGCTAGACTGAGGTGCAAAATTACCCGTTCCGTGGACGGGATTTTTGGGTGACTCTGAAACGTGATCTACTAATTCTGCGTGTGCTGCCACCATAAGTGGTCAGGCACTCCACGGGTGCGTCCCGTGAGCCCTCCGATTTGTACAGGCCTGAGCCGCCCAAGCTGACGGCTTGGGTCGTCGAAGGCCAAATGGCGTCGTCATTTTGTGATCATCCTCGCAGCGATGGCCTCCGCAAGGCTTCACAAAGTAAAGCGGACCAGTGTCCCTCCAGGGCAGTTTGGGCGGCGGTCAGGGTGAGCTTCTGACCTTAGAGTCATGGGCGAACTGATTCAAGGCTGGACGACGTGGACACATGTGCCATTAGGCAAATATTTGGCGAAGATAGAGACAATAAAAGATGGGGCCAGTCAGCAGCATGGAAGAGTTCTTCGTTCTAGGGTTTTGCGGATCTACGATCCGGAGTGTACTGACGGTTGAAGCAACGGATCGGGTTGAACGTTAAATGTCCTCACCGCTTCTTCCTCTTACAATTCTCAAGCCAGAGCGATTTTTGGATCTCTTTTATAAGTCTGTCGATTTCGAGATCCAGAAAAAAACATCGCTCCATCTGCATGTGCTGCGCATTGAAGACGGGGATTTCGCACTTGGACCGTTGTACACTCAACTCCTAAACCATAGCGACACCTACGTCCTGTCGCGTACAAAGTATGCTGAACTAGTAAGCGATATCTCGCGATATCCTGAAATGCGCAAGAAAATTCAAGCACAGTTCAAGACGCCTGATGAAAATGCAGGCGAAGGAGGAGAACTTCTTCTTTATGCTTTCCTCGAAGGCCATCTCGGAGCTCCTAAGGTTCTTTCCAAGATGGAGCTAAAGACTTCGCCTGAACTGTACGTGAATGGTGCGGATGGTGTGCACTTGCTGGAAGTAGACGCGTCAAACTATCAGCTCATATTTGGCGAATCTAAAATGTATGGTGACACAAAGAGTAAACCCGGTTCTAGCATAAAGAATGCGATAGAGTCGGCGTTCAAATCGATGGCCGAAACAAAGAGAAACCTTTTTCAATGGGATAATTGGCTGGTCGAGTCTCAGATCATGCAGGAGATTGCGGATCAGGAGAAAATCAGCAAGTTGGCCGAAATCTTGTTGCCATCCGCGCGTGCAGCAGATGCCGTAAAAAAGTCTAATGCTTTTGGCGTCTTCTTAGGCTACGAGATCGATGCCTTGGACATTGCCTTTGAAGACTACCTTGATGAGGAAATTGAATCGCACCTGAAGAGGATGGCTCAAGATGCCATCACCAAGCAAGTCGAAACCATTGCGAATCAGATAAGTAAGTTTGGTCTAGGGGGGCATCACTTCTACATCTACGCGATTCCCTTTTTGAAGAGAAGAACCGTTGACGGTGTCCAGGGAGTTCAGGAAGTACGGATGCGAATCGCCGAAGAGCTGAGTGGCAGAACACCGAGTGTGAAGACTATGGACCGCCTAGCTGAGAAGGCGAAACAGAATGGTAAGTAAGTCCGTGGCCGATGGACTCGGTGAGATCATCCTGGGTCGTAAGGACTTTCAAGACCTGGTGACCAAGATCGAGCGAATAGTGACAGATGGATATCTTGGTGTCCAACGGCAAGACCGTTTGTCTTCTGAAGAGCTGGGACATCTTCTTCGCTACGCCGATGTTCTTTCTCACTCAACAATAAGCGAACATCGTTCCTTCGCCTATGGTGTTATCTCATTCCTTAATGACTATGGTGACATGGCTGCGTTATCGTCTGCGGAGATCGAACGCGTGCGTGGCGTCGCGGAAGCTGTGCTGATTCAACTCGGCAACTTTCCTGGTCTGCGAACGCTGCACAAAGTCGGCGAGAGTAAGTACGCGCTACCCATCTCGAAGGGTGCAGTGCGCGTGGCCAAGGAGCTCGCCCACTCCAATAGCCGTAACGACGCTGTGCTTACCGATGCGCAGTTCAGGATCGTTTCAAAGATGAGGGCGACTGACTTCTTCAGCTTCTCGGGTCCTACCTCTCTGGGCAAGTCATTCATAATAAAAGACTCGCTTTACGATATTGTGCGAAACGACGACCTAAATCAGCGAAGTGTTGTAGTGCTGGTACCGACGAAAGCGCTGGTTGGACAGACAGCAGAGGATCTTCGAAACCTCTTTAAGGAAGTTCCGGAAGTTCACGTGGCAACTTATCCGTCTTTGCCACGCGTGATTCGGGACCGTTATTCTCGAACCGTATTTGTTTTCACGCCGGAGCGCCTTCTCCGTTATCTATCTAATCCCGTACGCGAGATTGACTATCTAATCGTTGATGAGGCTCAGAAAATAGTCGCGGAGAATGATGCCCGCAGTTCGCTCTACTATCACGCGATTGTCGAAGTAACGCGTCTCTTTGCGGCCAAGTTGATTTTTTCATCTCCTAGTATTTCTAATCCTGAGATTTTTCTCGAGCTTTTTGGGAAATCTACTAATGGAGCCTTGGCCGTCAAGGAAAGAACTGTAACCCAACAGCGCTACTTGATCGATTTTGTCGGACAAAAACAGTATCACTACTCAGCCTATAAAGGATCTCCTAGGGAGGTGGCTGGGCCACCGGATACTGATGACTCCTTGCGTTTCATTATCAAACGTAGTGGAGTGCGCAAGGCGATTATATATGTGAACGGATCGCAGAAAGCGGCCTCGGTGGCTAGAGATCTCGCCGCTTTACTCTCTCCGGTGACGGACGTCAGAACTCAGGGTTTGATTCGCTATGTCCAGGAGTTTGTGCATGCCAAGTATTTCTTGGCTGACACATTGAAGAATGGTGTAGCTTATCATCATGGAAAGATGCCGCAGGAGATTCGCGAGAAGATCGAGTCCGTTTATGCAGACCCTCACTCGCCTGTTCAGTTCATTGTGTGCACATCTACGCTTTTAGAGGGTGTCAACTTACCCGCTAAGAATATATTTATTATGAGTGACAAGCATGGTTTTCGTAAGTTCTCACCAATTGATTTTGAGAATCTTGTTGGTCGTGCGGGACGCCTGACTTATGATTTTTCTGGCAATGTGGTGTGTATCCGTGATGATGAGAAAAAATGGAATTCTGATGCTCGTGAGTTGATCCCAAGTCTAAAGTCGATTTCGGCATCGAGTTTTTTGGTAGATCCCCCTTCTAACCGGAAGAAGGATTACACCGATATTGAGCATGTTCTCAGGAACCGCCGTGTTCCTGGTAATCCTTCAGCGGACAAGCTTCAATCGATTCGTCAGTATGCGTCGATACTTACTTTGCACGCAAAAGGAGGGCAACCCAGTCCACTCCTTTTGAATTTTTTGAACAAAGTTCCCGGCGGTAGTGACCTACTAAAGTCTGTTGTGAATTCCGTCGACTACCCCGAAGAGTTAATCCGATCCTCGCCGGATATACTCCCAAAGTATCAGTCGGCCCTATGGCGAGAGCTGAAGTCTGCTTCTGCTCAGCCCTTGATTCCCGAAGATGCTGACTTGGGAGAGACGGAAACCTTCCACGACGCTCTGCGACTTCTCAATCGAATTTATGCTTGGCAAGACACGGAGTCCATCGGGAGAAATTCGCTCGTGAGTACAAATTCCAAGCCCAAGGCCCTGGACCGACGCTTGAAGTACTGGGCGCTCTTGATGAAGAGCTGGGTTCGAGGGGATCAGCTAAATCGACTTATCCGGAACTCGATTAACTATCACATTCGAGAGGTTGATTTCTCTTATGAGGAGTTTGTGGGTGGTCGCAGGATCGTGAAGGAGCCTTTCGATCCAACGTCTGCAAAGCATATCAATATTGTCATTGAGAATCTTCTGTTAGATATTGAGGGTGGGCTACGATTCCGAGTCATCTCGTATCTTCAGAACTATTATGAGTCTAGTATCCACGCTATGGGCGTCGATAGGGCCGGCGTCAATGTTGCTCGCCTAGTCGAATATGGAACAACTGACCCAAGAGCGGTCGAACTTCAAGAAGTTGGATTTGGTCGGTCGGTCGCATTGAAGCTCGTTGAAGACCACGCCGAAGTGTTGAATTTTTCTGACAGAGGAGAGCTCATAGGGATTGAGGTGGAGGCTTTGCTATCCATAGAGCAATTGGACGATGACATTCGTATGGAGGTAGATAGCCTGCTCGTTAAGTCCGAAGCGGACCTAGATGGTAATCCTGGAGTCGCCTTTGACCAAGCCCTCGAGATGGATTCATAAGGGAGGCCTGCCTCACACACTGTTGAACTGAGGCGGTTGATTTCAACTGACTGTTGCCGGTGTTCAGCAAGCGACGTATTGATTTCGAATGTTGCGCTTCGTTCTCTGGTTTGGTGCTAGCGCGTCTAGTCACTGTCCGAGAGTGCAACGCTTTGGCGAATATGCTAGCTCGAGCAACGGTCATGTCGTTCCCCTTCCCCGACCCCCATGAAGTCGTGAGCCCAAGCAGCTCATTCCATTGGAAGTCGACTGGATGGAGCACCAGATGGTACTGGCAGCGGTGGATCCTGGGATCACACCAAACGCGAATTTCCCCTTTCTTGAGTCCCTCAAGCAAATCGGCGGCGGCATACTCGTCGGCGCCTTCATCGTCATAGCGATAGTGGCGATCATCGGAGCAGCTATGCTCCTTGCTGGCAAGCTGAGCCAATCCTCGCGGCTGGCCTCGGGCGGTGGGGTGATCCTGCTGTGGACGGGCCCGGTCGCGGCAATCCTTGGCGGCATCAACGGATACATACTGTGGTCGCAAACGGCCTTTCCCTTGGGCTTCTAGCCACTTGCGATCATGCCTATCGAGTGTGACCTCAACGGTTGGTGGCCGCCGGGCTGCGGACTGGTTTCCCAAGCCAACGACGGCGTCCAAGGTTCCATCACTTCAATCTTCGCCAACGTCCTTCAGAACATCGCCTCGTGGATGTGGGGATTCATCACTGGGGCCTTCAACGTTTCCGAAGTCGACGATTCGCAGTGGGCGGCTATCGGCGGCCTGACCAATTGGTGGGTCGTCGTGATGATGACTCCGCTGGTAGTTGTGATGATCCTCCAACTCCTGTCTGGACTGATCAGTCAGCAACCTCGGCGGCTGGTCAGGGCGCTGGTTGGGGGAGCGGCAGCGGTTCCTTTGGTTGCTGCGGCGGTGTATCTGGTTCAGCAGCTCACCCGAGTGACTGACTCTGCTTCGATCGCTCTCTTGGAATCGATCGGAACGGACCCCTACGTCGTTTTCATGCGGCTCTTCGGTTTCGAACGAGCGCCGGAAGGCTCCGAGCGGGAATGGAACGTCATCTCCCTCGCGCCTGGCAACCAAGGCGGAGCCGTCGGCGGTGCGATTGTGACCGTAATGGCCGTCATCGTCGTGTGGATCCTGGCGTTCATCCTCATGTGCTCGATGATCTTCAGGACGTTCGCCCTCGCAGTCTTGGCGGCCGTCGCGCCGGTCGCGCTCATGATGATGCCCTGGGAGAAGTCAAAGGCTTGGGCCGGACGGTGGTGTGAAGTCGTCGTCGCGCTCTTGCTGGCGAAACCTCTGGCAGCGACGGTTCTTGCAGCGGCGATCAAGCTGTTCGCTGATTCGACGTCCTTTGCAGGTTTGGCTGCCGGCACTGTTGGCATGGTTCTTGCCTGCGGAGCACCATTGATGGCGCTGAGGCTGGTGAGCTTTGCGGGTGGCGAACTCGCAGCCGCAGCTCAAACGGCCGGCGGCGGCCACGTTCTTGCTCGCAGCAGCAGCGTTGTCTCCAGGCAGTTCAGTCGACAACTCGGTGGCATGACGATTTCCTCAATGTTGGGCAGATCGTCACTAGCGCGACCAATTCCCTCAAGTCGCAGAGACATGCCCACGCGCACGCTGGCACCTTCACTGCCCCTACCGCGCAGCCTGACAAGCACGACGCCGATACTCACCTCAGGTGACAACGCTTCGGCATCGTACGGAGCAAACCCTGCCCGCGGAAGCACCGCGAGACAGGACAACGTGGTGAGTGGAGAAGTCGTCGTCACCGAGCAGAGCAAGCAAGCATCGTCTGCGACGCCCTCGCCGATAGGCCGGAACCCGGCCGCCGGACCGCCAAAGTCAAACCGCCCAAGGACTCCTCGGCAGCCCGAAGTGCGAAGTCCCGGCAGCGCGCTGCCCACATCCCAATTGCCGCCCATCAGGCCCAAGGCTTCTGAGGGGCACCTTCCTCCGGAGAAACCCCATGACTGAAGATTCCCGGGCCCTTGAGGCCGTCAAATTTCCCCGATATGAGCGTCGCGGCATTTTTATTGGGTTGAAGTGGTACCAGCTCGTGTTGCTGGCCCTCGGTATCCTGACGGCGATTATCGCCTCTGCAACAGGAGGTCCGGTCGGACTGACGACGATGAGTCCCATCTGGCTGCTGCTCATGCTGATGGGAGTGCTGCAACACGCTCGAATCCCTTATCCCATTTGGGTCAGCCTTATCACGCTGTTCTTCGTGCGTTTGATTCTGGGCCAGACGCGATACCTCACCCGTCCCGAGAAGGCGCTGAAAGCGGGAAAGCTTGCGCTGCCAGGTGGACTTGGCAGCCTCAAACTCCAGATGACTAGCCGTGGAGAGTGCTTTATCGTCGACCCTCAGGGCAAGGAAGCAACGGTCGTCTTGCGTTGCACCACCAGATCATTCGCTCTCCTCGACGACGATGACAAAGCTTGGGCGGCCCAGGCCTGGTCACGCGTGCAGGCCGGGCTGGCCCAGCGATCGGACATAGCAAGAATCGCCGTGCAGGATTACACGGTTCCCTATCCGTCGTCCGCCCTTCAGGATTTCTACGACCACACCATCGTGCAAAATGGCGGCCGACCTGGTGGCAATTCGTGGGGTGAGCTGGCCTATCAGGACCTGATAGCTGCAGCCGGGTCCGCCATGAGCCACGACGTCTTGTTGTCCGTCGTGGTGGATACGGCCAAGTCGAGGAGGCGCATCAAGGAATCCGGCGGAGGCACAGGCGGACTGGAGCGTGTTCTGCGCTTGGAGGTGCAGGCCATCACTACATCCCTGGCAACTCATGGAGTCCGGGTGGACGAGTGGCTTTCGGAATCCCGACTACTTGAGGTATTCAGGGGTTCCTTTGATCCTGAAACGGTCTCCCATGGGTCGGTGAAGAATGACAGTGAGCCGCAGGATTCCCAACCGAGCAAGCAACGGCGACTGAGTTCAAGTCCAATGGCTCTCGAGGAACACTGGACGTACCTCCGCACAGACTCCGGATTCCACCAGACTTTCTGGGTCGCAGAATGGCCGCGGCAAAAGGTTTATCCCGGCTTCCTGCACCCGCTGGTTTACGTCGGCGACTTCCGGCACACCGTCACGCAGGTCATTCGTGCTGTTCCCACCTTGGAGGCGCTTCGGGACATCCGATCAGCCCAGGAAGCTCATGAAACTCGTCGCAGGATCAATGCCCGGTTCGACCGACCCACGACGCGGGAGCAGCGAGCCGAGGAAGAAGAAGTATCGCAACGGGAAGAAGAAATCGTTGCCGGACATGGCGATGTACGTCCGACCGCCTTCGTGACGATTACCGCAATGTCCTTGGAGGATCTGGCCCGACACCGCCACGAACTCGAGTCCGCAGCAGCCGGCGCGTTCGTCGAACTTCGATTGCTGGCGGGGCAGCAGTGGGCAGCTTTCATTGCCGGTGGACTGCCTCTGGGAAGGGGATTGCGATGAGCCTCAAGAACCAAGAGGTGACCTATACGCCGTCGGGCACTCGCGCCGAACGCAAGAGTCTCAGACAGGCGACAACTGCTGAGTCATTGCCACAGAAGCGCAAACTCGGCCAGCGGATTGACGAAGCCTTGGAACGGCGCGGTGACCGCGAGCGCCTCGGCGGCGACTGGGGGAGTAGGGAATCGCAGTCATTATGGGGACCGCATAGACTCCGGCCGGCACCTCACCGCGCCTCGACCATGACCTTCGCGGCGGCATACCCGTTCATCACGGAGTCAGGACTTGGCCACGAGGGAACGTACATAGGAACTGACGTCTTTGGTTCGGGAGCCTTTTCCTACGATCCGTGGATCTTGTACGACAAGGGAATCATCAGCGGTCCTTCGATCGTCGTCATTGGCACGGTTGGCACAGGCAAGTCCATGTGTGGGAAGTCGCTGGTTGCTCGCTCCATCACGTTGGGACGGAAAGCGGCCGTTGCATCGGATCCCAAGGGTGAATGGGTCTCGGTGGCCCGTGCTGTGGGTGGCAAGGTCATTTCCGTTGGTCCTGGGCGCACGGCACGTGTGAATCCTCTGGACGCGGGTCCCCGGCCTAGTTCACTGTCTGACACCCAGTGGAAGGCTGTCGTCCGGCAAAGGCGCCGGCAATTGATCGTGGCTTTGGTGTCTCTCATGCGCCAGGGCACACCGTTGCATCCCGTCGAGCACACCGCTCTCGACATGGCTCTGATGGAAACCACCGCGGAAAACTCGACGCCGACCCTCCCTATGGTGCTTGACCACCTGTTGAGTCCTTCCGCAGAAACGCTCGCCCTTGTTGGCAAGGACGGCGGCGCATCGGTCAGCCACTCCCTGCGGCGCACAGTATCTGGCGACTTGGAAGGCATGTTTGATGCGCCGTCCACTGTGGCCTTCGATGCCGACGCGCCAATGATGGTCATGGATACGTCCGCGCTCATCGGCGCCTCCGAACAGGCGTTGTCCCTTGCCGCCGCCTGCAGTGCCACGTGGCTGGAGGCGGCAGTGACAAATCCCGACGGCGGCAAGCGGCTTGTGGTGTATGACGAGGGTTGGCGGATGCTCGCCGATCCCTACATGTTGGCCAAGATGAGCGAGCAATGGCGCCTTGCGCGAACCTACGGGATTGCCAACCTCCTCATCATGCACAAAGTGGCTGACCTCAACGAGATCGGGGACAGCACTAGCGGTCACCGTCAAAAGGCCTTGGGGCTGCTGACAGAGGCAGACACACGCATCATCTATCGGCAGAAGCATGACGCCATGCGCCTGACCAAGGAAGCCCTGGGTCTCACCGAAGCGGAGTGCGAGCACGTCGAGAACCTTCCGAAGGGCGTTGGGCTTTGGAAGGTTGGGAACCGCTCATTCATCGTTGCCAACAGAGTGACCACGGACGAGCTGGAAGTGTTTGGCACCGATGACCGGATGCACCTGTGAGGGCGAGATCGAGTAGCAGCACTCCCATGGTTTCAGTGGGACTCTGGGCTTTGACGGGTTACATGGCTTTCTGCCTGTTGGTCCAGGCAGCTGCCCACCTTGCTGGCGCGGGGCACTGTGGCGGCAGGCCGCCGTCGTTCTTCAATCCCGCTGCAGGCGCCGGGCTGTTTGCGGGCCGCCAGGACTGGATTGTTGGTGCCTCCCGAACCTGCATCTTGGACATGGCGGCAGTCTGGTGGGTTGTGAGCGTCGTTCTAACCTTGCTTGCGGGGCTCGCACTCGCGGCGGCCTTCGCGTGGAGAACCTGGAAACAGTCAGGCGCATGGCTGCGGCAGGACATCCTGAGTAGGGATGGCGTAGCTGGCCGGGCAGAGATACTTCGGGACTTCGGAGCCAGAGCCGTTCGCAAGCGTGGACAATTCACTCGGCCGGGCCTTAGCAAGCCGAGCATTCACGATGTTTCGTGGACACTTGGGCGCTCCCGCGGGGTGACTATCCATGTTTCCACCGAAGAGTCGATGGTCATTCAGGGGGCTCCTCGGTCGGGCAAGGGCCTATACGTGGTCATCAATGCGATTCTCGATGCGCCCGGCGCTGTCGTCACTACATCAACGCGAGCTGACAACCTCGTGGTCACGATGCGAGCGCGGATGTCTGATGGGCGGCCGGTTACAGTCTTTGATCCTCAGGGCATGTCGGGTCTGCCAACGACGCTGCGCTGGTCGCCGGTACGTGGTTGCGGTGACCCGGATATCGCCACCCGACGCGCTCTTGTGATCACCGCAGATACAGAGATGAAGGGCGAGAATGCTGCATGGCAAAAGCGCTCGCTGATCGTGCTCCAGTGCCTGCTCCATGCGGCAGCGCTGTCAGGGGAGGGAATAGCTGCATTTCGCAGATGGTCGTCCAGTCCGGTGTTGGCCAGGGAGGCGCTGGATATCCTGGGGCGTCCGGGTGCAGCGTTGGGTTGGCAGGCAGATCTGATGGGGATTTTGGAAGACGACCCGCGGAACACTTCGAACTCCTGGATTGGGGTCTCAGCCGCCGTGGCCCCGCTTTCATCTCCTAGGGTGTTGGCGGCGCTGAACCCACAGGACGAAGCTCAAGAGTTTGATCCCAAGAGTTTCATCAGGCGACGGGGGACTCTCTACCTTATTGGCACCCGCTCTGGAGCTGCGGCCGCTGGCCCTTATCTCTCGGCTCTGATTGACGACATCGACAACGCCGCGCGTGAGCTGGCCTTCGTCGCACCTGGAGGCCGACTCGATCCACCGCTTTCTCTGATCCTCGACGAGATAGCGAATCTATCGCCGTGGCCCGGCCTGCCTGTAGTGCTCTCTGATGGTGGTGGTATCGGCATCTCAACGCTCGTGGTTCTGCAGTCCCTTTCGCAGGCGCGGAGCGGATGGTCGATCGAGGAGGCAGCCACCATCTGGGATTCAGCGATCATCAAGGTGATCTTCGGTGGCGGCTCGGATGAGCGTGATCTGCGCTCGCTGGCGGGACTGCTGGGGGAACGGAGCCTCATCCTCAACACGCGTTCTTGGTCGTCTCAGGGACGGCAGGACGGCGAGCAGATCAGGGAGAGCCCTGTTATTCGCTTGGACGAGATCCGGCGGCTTCCTGTTGGTACGGCTCTCATGCTCGGCCGACGAACTCGTCCCATCCTGTTGGACTTACGAGACTGGCATAAGCGCAAGGACGCCGCTGAGCTGGGACGGTCGAAGCTGGAGACGGAGCGGGAATTGGCCGCTGGCCATTTGAGTAGGCAGGCAGCAGACAGTGAGGCTGATTCATGAGCACGCAGGCGGATGACTCTGACTTCGAGGTGGGGCGGGTATCCGACTTGGATGACGAACTAACCGCGGAACTGTTCCGTTCCTCGTTCCAGCCGTCGCCACGCAACGCTGGCTTGACCCACCGTTGGCGGGACATGTCATCGGCGCAGGCAGAGGTAGTTTGGCAGAGCCTCTTTGGGTGGGTGCGGTGGCTTGTTGCAACGTATCAGCTGACGACGTCGGTGGTGCCGGATTGTTGGTGGCGGCACTCGGAGATCGTGGCCGAGCTTTATGCGCTTCAGCGGGCCGAAGTGGCATCCTTCACGTCAGACGACTCGGGATTCGGGCCACTGGCTTTCCACGAGAGGCTGCCACACGCCGTCGAACGTCTCCGAACCCACACGCGGACTGCTGGGTGCGTCGGGTTGCAGAGTCACAAGGAACCGGTCATGAGGATCGTGCCAGCCGAGCCGGACTTCGAGGACTGGAAGCTGGGCACCCATCAGACTCGAAGCTGACCCCGTCATGACGTTGCTTCGTTTGCTCGACATGAATAGGTGATCCCTACTTGGGGCCGTCTAGAAGCACGAAGGATGGCTGTCGTGGCCTCTGAATCTGAACTGAATGCTGACGCAAGCGGGGCTGAAGAAGCCGCCGCGCCGCCGTCGAACGTTCGCCTGTCACCTGAGGAGCGCATAGCCGACCTGACCAGGGGACTTCACACAGCACTTGAGGAAGCCATTGATTCGCCCATGCGCTGGCAGGTTCTGCTTGACGCTTCCGCAACCCTGTGGCGGTACTCAGGAGGTAACGTCGCCCTGCTGATGATGCAGATGGCACAGCGCGGCACCCAAGAGCCGACTCTGGTAGCCGGCTACAAAGAGTGGGCCCGGCATGGGCGAACAGTCCTGCGGGGAGAACATGCGCTTTGGGTGATCGCGCCCCGGACGGCCTCGATGCAGGAAATGATTTTGCCTGACGGACAGCGCAAGCTCCTGCCAGCGAATCAGGCTGCACCTGATGATGCTGTCAGCAGAGGCAAGAAGAACGTGATCACAGGTTGGCGCGGGCAGGCTGTCTTTGACGTTACTCAAACGGAGGGCACGCCGCTGCTGGTGCCTCGCGCGGATGCTCACGGTGGGGCGGACGTGGGTGATCTGTGGAGTTCCCTGCGGGAGGTCGCGAAGGAACACAGCTTCCGGGTTGAGGTGTCGGGATTTCAACACGGTTACACCAGTGGCTATACCGACTTTGATGCTCGTCGAATTCAAGTTGGTGCCTGGATGAACGACGAGGAGCGGGTAGCGGTTCTTGCCCACGAACTCGGTCACGTCCTCTTGCACGGACCAAACGATCGTCTGGGACGACTGTATGGAAGCAGCGCCAATCATCGCGGCCTAGCGGAAGTGGAAGCCGAATCAGTTGCCTATACCGTCCTGCGGGCCCACGGCATCGATCGTGGGGCGCAGTCAGCGTCCTATTTGGCTGGCTGGGCCGACGCTGTGATCAGCACAGAGAGGGACTTGAAGCACGATTCCGCGGATGGCCGGGTGCCGACGTCGCGCGTCGACATCGCGAAGTCGGTGCTGGGGCGGGTGACCGGGGCTACCAAGGGGATCTTGGCGGTCTCGGATCCTCCTGGTTTCGGAGGGAAGTTCGCTGCCGCCAGTGCGGACCCGTCGGTTGTGGCCAGTCCGACCTATGCCGGCGTCCCTGGACCGAATGCTTCATTGAACGGTCCTGAGATTGCTGGTCCTTGAAACCACAGATGTCCGTCGGGAGAGGCCCGTCGACTATGGAAGGTAACCATCATGAATACAAAGATCCCCATCACTATCGCGGGGAACCTGGTCGCAGATCCCGAACTGACCATCGGGGAGTCCGGCACTCCGCACGCGAAGCTCCGCGTTGCCGTGAACCAGCGGATTCAGAACCCGGATGGCACCTGGCGAGACGGCGAACCGGTCTTCCACAACGTGTCTGCGTTCCGGATGCTCGCGGAGAACGCTTCTACTTCTCTGAAGAAGGGTGACCCTGTGACGGTGTCGGGTGAGCTTGAGTTCCGTGCTTACGACAAAGACGGGGAACGACGTGAAGCCCGGCGGATCATCGCTGACACCATTGGCCCGGACCTTCGCTTTGGCACTGCGACGTATCAACGCTCGGCGCGGGCAGTTGCCGAGCCGGAGGCGGCTGTGGAAGCGACGGGTCCACAAGCGACGACGGCGACTGGCTGGCCTGCGTACAACGTCACCACGAAGGGGCCGGTGGTGACGTCCCCTTTAGGAGGAGCTCCGGTGAATGACATGACCGTCTGACCTGCCTTCGCCGTTCCGTGCCCACGTCCCGATTCCTGAGGCGTGGGCTCTTCTTTGTTCAGCATGAATACGCATTCGAATATATGTTCTAATCTTGTTGCTATGAGACCGAAGCAAGACTCCACAGCTTTCGCCCGCATGCTGGCGCAGATAGACGCCGACAACAGCCACCCGAAACCTGACGACGGCCAGATCATTGAGCTCGAGCCTGGTAGTCAGCCTCTCGTTCGCGTGGGGGAGATCTATGGTCGGGCGATCAAATATACGAGGAGCTTTGGGCTGGTTGAGTGGATGGATGACAGGCGGGACTATCACGTTCAGTGGTTCCCGGCGGGGCAGGTTAGGCGTGTGGACCAGGAATCGTGGAGGGGGCGGCCACTGTAGGTTCTTGGCGTCGGTTTCTGGATATAGGCCAGTCGTACGACGTGATTGAACCGCAGCGGTTAGCGATCGCATCAACTAGGCGAGCGGTGCCCACGCCAGGACATGCTCGCCACTGATCCGATATGTCTCGGGCCACGGCGCTCCTGGTCGAACCTGCGCTGGATCTGGTCGTATCAGCAGAACGGATCCAGGCCAGATGGGCTCGGGGAGCGCTTCGAGCCATGCTGGTTGGACGTGGTCGAAGCGATTCCACCTGGTGGTGATCCAGGAGCCCGTCGGCTGCAGAGCGTCTACAGTCAGAACTGTGATCTCGGTTGTGGTCTCGCCAGCCGCCTTCAGGCTTTCGATCCGCTTCCATTGTTCTGCGGTTTCGGTTTGCCACTGCCGTCGGACACGGAGACGTTGGGCCCAAAAGAGCAGGACTACTACAGATGGGGTCGGGAGGGCGACCAGTAACCAAGCCGTGCCGGAAATCGTGAAGCTTAGAACTGTCAAAATCACAACAAGCACCAGCGTCACTGCGCTCGCAACGATAAGAGCGGGTGTGGCTACTGTCGGCTTGAGGACTGGGTTCATCTGCATACTTGCTCCAGCTTCTAGTTTAAAGCTGCCATCCAGTGCTTGTCAGGCTTATTGGGGAGTCGAACTCATACGCGTTGCGGACATCTTCTAGCGCTGGTTGTGGTGTGGCAACTTGACCGATTGATCGCTGCAGAAAGTCCCACTGCGCTCGCTGTTCCCATTCCCGGTCCGCCGGAGTCGGACCAAGGGCGAGTGCCGCGCTATTAAGGCCCCACCGATCTCGATACACGGCCAACTCGCGAATCAACGCAGCCCACTCGAAAGGATCTGTCCCTACCCCGATGTCCTGGCGCAATTCTGTGGTCCACTCAGGCTCCTCAAGTAGTGCCGCATTGGCGACGCGTTCGGCACGGTTCCCAATCCGCCGTCGTACTTGGTCCAGCGATTCTGCGAGGTCTTGTCGGTCTATCGTCAGCCTCTCAATCAACGGATCGAGGGGCGTTTGGGGCATCGCCGAGCAGAACCTGCATAGCCGGGCGTGGGCTACTGCGGTTAGGTCCCGTGCATTGGCTTCTGAGCCCAGAGCCTCATTCAAGGTCCGCAGGGCTCCGGGGCGATTGACGTTGCTGGCTCGTCGCCAGGCAGCGACGGCGGCGCCCCAAGCTGGAGATTCGCGCATCTCCTCAGAACAGCCGGGCATTACACGGTCGATAGCCTTTATGAGATCCAACCCCGCAGCGATTTGAGCCAAGTAGTCGTACTCGCGACTCAGACGCTCGAGGCTGTCGGCGTGCTGCCGTTCGAAGTCCCGTACCTCGTGAGCCGTTCGCTCCGCACCTTCGGCAGCAAGGACCTCGCCAAGGATCACCCGCCAGCTCGAGCGGGCAGTCGGGTCCAGGATTTCGTCCTCGTCCGGGTCGTTCTCGCTGACGTAGGCCGTGTTGGAATGCCGGCCCCGCGTCATGCTGACGTACAGCAGTTCCCGCGTAAGGCGGCCGGGGGTCACGACGGTGTGGCCAGTGTCGACGGTGAGGCCTTGACTGCGATGGGCCGTTGTGGCGTAGCCCAGCTCCAGGGATGACTCCACATAACTGCTCGGCAAGAGTAGGGCAGCTCCGGTGTCTTTGCGTATCGCGTTTAGAACGCCGTGGCGTCTATCGAATCCCGTGACTTTGAGGAGCGTCCCATTGCGAAGGAACTCACCTCGATCGTCGCGAATGGATCGGTCATTCCGACGGGCGATAACGATGTCGCCACGACCGGCTCGAAGCCCGTCCCGAAGGAGCAAGGCACGTTCCGCGTCCACATCGCCCAGACTTACCCTGTCGGCTTGAGCACGTTCATTGAGCATTTGCACGGTCTCGTTATCAGGAGCTATCAAGACCGAAATTCGACCAGCCAAGACATCCGAGTGCCACGCGGAGTAGGCACGGTCGACCATGTCCGAGTAGTGGCCATGCCTGATACGACCGTGGTCCTCATACTCTGCGAGCACAGACGGACGTCCCTCACGCAGCCCGAGGGAGGCTGACCGTTCCCACGGATCCTTGAAACGCCAGATCGTGCTCAACCGGGCTGCCTTCCCTTGCCGATCAAGCCAACCAAGCACACCGCCGGCATCGATGGAATCGAGCTGGGCCGGATCGCCTACGAGGAGGATCTTGGCACGGGCTTCCGTGGCCTGGCGGACCAGTGCTGCGAGCTGGAATGTTGAGACCATAGACGCTTCATCGATGATCACCAGCTGATTGGGCTGAAACCGCCATTGGGACTGCTCTGCGGATAGCCGAGCGACCTCTTGTTGAAGGTGGCCAACGATTGGGCCGCTGGGGGCCGCTGCCACACGGAGTCGATCGTCCGCGTGGAAGTATCGCGCTGCCCGTTCGGCCGCACCAGACCCCACAGATTCATGCAGCCACTTAGCAACGTTCTCAGTCACCATCCGCAGCTCCGAGCCAAGAACCTCGGCGCTCGCAGCAGCCGGCGCCAGACCAACAACGCTGCCCATTCCATACGCAACTTCCCATGCTTCTTTGACCGCGCCAAGGGTGGTCGTCTTTCCAGTCCCGGCCGGCCCGACGATGGCGTCGAGCCTGCTGGAGCTCAGTAGGACCTCCGACGCTGCTGTCAGCTGATCATCGTGCAGGGGTGACCCTTCGCCGTTTCTGTATGAGGTGAGCGTCTGGAAGGTGAGATCGACTGGAACAGCCGGGCCGCCGTCGTCGTTCTTCGCCGCCATGACTTCGTCCTCAAACGCAAGCGTCGACTCGTCCGTGTAGAGACGCGATCCGTGGAAGTCGAAAACGTTGCGTCCGGCGAATCGCAGGTCATCAGCGGCATCCGCGGGGACACAGTATCGGTACTCGTTGAGTGGCACGGATTGACGTTCTGCCGCGGTTGCCACGGCATCGATCATCTCGTTACGGTCGGCGGGGGAGGAGCAACGGATCTCAGCGCACACACGCTCACCCTCGGCGATCAGGTTCCAGCGATTCCAGGTTGAGCGCTTGGCCGCCACACGCTGCCGGGTGACCAGCCCGACGGCGGCAATCCAGTCCGGGGTGAACTCGCCAACGCGGAACGGACGAGAGTGGGAGCGCCGAATGGTGGAAGCGACGACGAATTCGGGATCAAAACCCTTGGCCTTTGCTCTGTCTCGCCACTGTGCGGACAGTGTGCGTAACGGGGACGGCTCGACATTCTTGGGAGTTCGAGTCGAGAGAGTGGCTTGCTGGCGCAATCTCACGATGGTTGTCGCCGTTGGAGGAGTGCCGTGTTCCGTGGTCCACAGCTGGACCAAGCGATCGGTCTCGATGTCGATGAGCCTTGAACGGTTGGAAAATTCGCGGACAAGGGCTTCAGCGATGCCAGTGAGTTGCTGGCTTGGGTTATGAGTGTTTTGCGCTGGGGCTCGGATGTCGGTTTCCGTGCAGAGGCTGGTGTGCAACGCATCAAAGAGCAACCCGTTGTAATGTTCGCTGGCGGCGACGACTGCTTTGTATAGGGTGCGGGAGTCCAAGGTGACCCATGCGCCGTCCGTGACACGCTGTACTCGATTCGCCATGACCAGGTGGGTGTGGAGCTGAGGGTCGCCAGCGCGGGATTCCCAGTGATCGAATGCTGCGGCGATGGCGCCTCTAGTGCCGACGTGCGCAACTCCGTTCCGCCCGGACCTGGTGTTGATGACCTGCTCTTCCATCCAGACCAGTGTTGCTTCGATGGCTTCATGGTGGGTCTGCAGGATCTGCTCCTGGAGGTCCCGTGGGCTGAGCGCCCACAGCGTGGAGACTGACTTCGGGACACTGAACGTGAGGTCGAAGCCGGCGACGGCGTGCTTCGTCGCGCTGTGATTGCTGGGCTGTTGGTTGATCCGCTGCTGCCCGTGGGGTCTCCCTAGCGGTTCCTTGCTGTCGGGGTGGACTGCGTCTTGGAAGATGGAACGTGCATCGGATTCAGTGACCTTATCTCCTGCTTTCCTGGCGATACCTTGGAGACCGTTGCCCAACCACCGACCTTGGGGCGTCCCCGTCTTCATGTAATAGCTGACGGTGTCTGGGGGAGCAGGGGAGAAGTCGTCCAGCATCGTGGACTTGAACAGGTACTTGAGCCCTGACCGTACTGAGAGCCTCGCGATGGACATCGTCATGGCCGTGCTCCCGCGCGGTTTCTCGCCGGGAGCCAGCCGCGCCGGCGGAGGATGTCGAGCGTCACTGGGTCGAGGGCGATGCCTTTTGCCCTGGAGATTTGAAGCAAGACCGCGGCTACCCGGGCGAGGTCTTGGACGTTTGTTTTCTGCGCACGCTTTAGGCGGAGGACTTCGTTGTGCAGGAGACCATTTCTGGTTTCCAATTCGTCGTAGAGGGCATGGAGCCGTTCGAGCTCGGAGGACTGCGACCGCAGCTCTGTTAAGAGCCGGTCCATAATATTCTCGCCGTTTCCATCGTCATTAGGTTGCTGTCCGGAGCTCTGCCTGTTCACACCAGTTCATGTGGTCGCCCCGCTCGCTCAGCATGATTTCCCGGCCGACGGGCCTTGGATGCCAGAGGTGTGAAGGTAGTGAGGGGAGTAGCAGCTGCGGTCGTTAGGGAAGATCATCATTGCCGGTGAGGTCATCAAAGTGGTGCGATGCGGACGCCTTCCGTTAGTAACGCCACCTATGGTCTGGAACTGCAAATTAAGAAACTGCCGATAGGCGCGTTCCAATTTGACGGAGCCGTTGGCTAAGGCTCAATTACCGAGCCAAACGCGCCACAGGTCTTGGCACGGTTGTTTTTCATGACAGCAGTTCCAGGCTATGAGTCGTGAGTAACTTTCTGCGGCCAGTCGTCCGGATACTGTCTGGACGAGTGGGCGGATATCCACTTTCCTCTTGCAGGCTGGCGGCTCTGTCTAATGTGAGTTGGTCTGAATACCTCGACCAGATAGTGGCGTAAGAGGTTCAAGGCATCAGAAGCATCGCAGTTCGCGGTCACCGCCAGACTGAAACCTCAATGAACGAGGAAAACGCCCATAAGAACCCATATGTGTGGCGCCCGGTTGAGGGACGCGTCGGAAGTGTCAGTGTTGCATCAGAGACCTACACTAGTCGGTCTCATAAGAGCTGAAGCGTGCCCCAACCTGACGCCGTTAGGCCGCCAACCTGACTTCAGGTTGGCGGCCGCACAGGTCATATGGCCTCTTGCCTACAAAAGCGCTAGGTGTGCAGCAAGTACCTCCGTGATGTCCGGTCCCCTGTTTCGATGTACTGTTCTCGGACAAGGACATTGACGTTCAGGTCGCCCCGTATGGGGACTCGATGACAGCCTCCATCCATCTCTCCGCTCAGGCAGGAAGTTATGAGTGACAATTTCACCGTTGCTGATCTTGTCGCTATGCCGCATCTCGGGCTGGAATTGGTCGCTGGGGGACAGGGCGAGACTAACCCTGTCCTCTGGACACACGTTTCGGAGCTACCTGATCCAGGTCCGTGGTGCGAGGGCGGGGAACTGCTCATCGTGAACGGCCTGGGAATTCCGGAGGACCCCGAAGGGCAAGTTGACTATGTCGCGAGGCTCGCACACCATCGATTGGCCGGGTTGGTGGTCAGCATCAAAGGGCCCGAGCTCACCCCAGAGCTCGTTGATGAGGCCGACAGGCTATCATTTCCCGTCCTTCGACTTCCCAGGACAATACCGTTCGTCGAGTTCTCCCACCTTGTTGCTACCGGCAGTGAACGATCCACGAAGCGGCGCCTGACTCGTCACTTGGAGATTTTTGAAACTCTGCGGTTGAGGAATGGCGCCGACAAAAACATCGTTGAAATTTACACTCGGCTGGAGCAGATTTCAGGCTACCGGTTAGCTGTAGTGTCGCCGGCATGTCGTCCACTTTTGCGCGAATGGCGCTGGGTCCCAGATGAGCTGGCGATGGAACACCTTGATGGATCGGAGGCTCTTAGAGTCATCCCAGGCGGCTACGTTCTTCCAATTTTCGTCGGCAACAGGGCTAGTGCTTATCTTGTCGGGACAACAGACAGGGAGACACCTCCGGGCGGACTCGCTGCGCTGCAACATGTGAGTTCACTCGTGGCTCTGGACGCCATCGATGACCAACGCCGGCGAGAGTCTGTTCACCGGCAGGGCAGCACGCTGTTGGCCATCGCGCTCGACCATGAGAATCAAGCCCCTGACATGAGTTCGCAGTTCCTGGAGTTTGGAATGGATCCTAGTCATGGACTGAGATTTCTGGCCTTCGCCGAACACCAACAGGAGACGCTCGATACTGAGACAAGCGTTAGAGACTGGTTTGCTGACCGGGACATCTCTCATCTGTTACTCAAACGAAAATCATTACTTGCAGTCATCAATTGCAGTGATGAGGAACTTGGAGACTTGGCAGAGACACTCGGTATTGACATTGGGACTAGCTCGAAATTTTATGACCTTGATGCATTGCCCAAAATGCAACGACAAGCAGTTTGGTCCCTAAGCCTCGCCGAAGGATCGCCTGGAGGTTGCTTGGTGCTAGCCGAGCAACAGCTGGGGCTTTCGCGCTGGCTAAATCCGGATGTCGAGACGATGCTTCAACTTGCGGATAGCGCGTTGCGGCCCATCATCGAACACGATGCCGACCACGGGACCGCCCTGCAGCTCACGCTCACGGAGTACTTTCGTAACAATGGCAGGTTGAGGCCCACAGCCGCACGGTTGTTCGTTCATGAACACACTCTGAGCTACAGACTGAAACGGATTGAGCAGCTGACAGCCCGGAATCTCAAGGATTACCGAGGAGCGTTCGAGCTCTGGCTCGCTCTCGAAGCGAGCTCACTTATTAATGATGCGTAGGTTGCGGTCGTACGGTTTTCTCAGACAGTTTGATGGGAGCTTCACCTTAGATGACGAAGCCGAGAAGAAAATATGATGCTGATTTCCGGGAGGTTCCTGTGCGGCTTGTCTAGTCCACGAACCGATCGGTGAAGGAAAGCACGATGGGGAACTGGCTGCACGGGCACCGAAAAGAGTCAGCAGGGCACCGTGCCGGTTCAGYCGGAAGAACGTGGGCCTGCGTCATGGGCAGAGCGCCGGAAGGCGTTGGCTGAGAACGAGCGGTCGAAGGCAAGGGTCGAGTTCCTACGAAAAGTCCGCTCCTTCTTTCCCGCGAAGCAAAAGTAGAGGACTTCTACGAGTTCATCGAAACGGGGAAGGCCAACCTTTCCGTGGCGTGGCTGTGCCTGGCGTGGATGGCTTGCAGGGCCTCGTTCTATCGGGGCGCAGGCCGATCGGTGCCGTCACCGTGTGGCGGTGCGGCATGAAGAACTGGTGACCACGGTGACCGACTTTTTTTGAGAAAGCCGACCGTGATCCAGATGACTCAATTGCTAAACGCGGCCGGGAACAAAGTCTCCGCGCCCATGGTGGGGCCATCACGCGGGAAAAGGGCCTGCTGGCCATCCGAACCGATGCCCGGAAGACCAACGGTTCAGGACCCGCAGGCCAAGACCGCGCATATCGAGAGCGACATGCTCGGCGCCCAGAGCAAGGGGACTTCACCTCCCGGATGCCCGGGACCCGCCTGGTCGGTGACATCGCGAGACTGCGCACCGGTGAGGGGTGGCTTTACCTGGCTACCGTCATCGACCTGTTTTCCGGCATGGTCATCGGATGGTCCATGGCTGTACACATGCGCGCCTGCCTGTGCACCGCGGCCCTGCAGACGGCGCACTCCAGCGGAAGCCTTCGCGGACCAGCCAAGCTCAGTCCCAATAGCAACGGTTGCTTCGGCCGGTTGAATACGCCCAGTACACCTCCGAGGAATTTCAGCAATGGTGCGTGACCAACGGCGTCACACAATCCATGGGCAAGTCGGAGTCTGCTGGGACAGCGCAGTAGTCGAGACCTTTTTCTCGCACCTGAAAACCGAGTTCTACCACCACCGATGCTACGGTTCACGGCGCCCTGCTAGGACCGCCGTCATGGACTACATCGAATCCTGGTACAATAGCCGCCGACCCAGCAGCCGGGCCGGCGGCTCAGCACAATTCACAGCCGCCGCCACCTACAAAACCAGCTCCTGGAACCCGTGGACGCCTATCCAACAACAAAGGAAAACTGTCTCAAAGCGGACGAGCGCAGGTGGTAGCAAAAGTAGCGAAAGCCAGTCTCCTATAACTGCCACCCTCCGGACGCCTGAAGCTCCCTTACATTTGAGGAGCAGCACGCAGGCGACAACCATACCGTTCCGACGGTTACCAGATGCGCCAGCGCAGGAACTCCTTTGTATGTTTAGCCAAAAAGCCCATATGGTTTTGTGGATTTATCGGATATCTTGACCAGTTTTGCCATGCTAGTTTTCCAATCACCTCATTTCGCCCCAGCCCCAGTTGGGCTCCCCTGAATGTTGATGGAGAAAAGCCGTTGAAGAAGGTCGTTGTTACTGATCACGAGTTCGAGCACTATCACGAGGCGAGAACCATGGCAGAAGACCATGGAGCCGAGTACATCGAAGCGCACACGTTCGACGAAAACGAAGTACTTGAACTCACCAAAGGCGCAGACGTTGTCGTGGCGGGATACGCACCAATCACAGAAGGCGTACTTGCCAACCTGGCACAGCGAGCAACCGTGGTCCGGTACGCCGTCGGTTTCGATACCGTCGACCTGGAAGCGGCAACGCGCCTCGGTGTGCGTGTCTGTAATGTACCCGACTACGGCGCCGGCACCGTCGCCGACCACACCGTGACTTTGGTCCTCACGCTGCTCAGGAAAATCCCGCAGTATCACCGCGCCATCACCGAGTCTGGTCAAGGATGGATGCTCGCCAGAGACATGGGACCCCTTCGTGCAATAAGCGAAATCACAGTTGGACTCATCGGAACGGGACAGATCGGAAGGCTCGTCGCAGAACGACTGCAGGCCTTTGGGGCAAGAATTATTGCCTCGGATCCCCGGGCTGACCCCACGAAGCTTGCCGAAATCAACATCCAGGCCGTGGAGCTCAACAAACTCCTCGCCGAAGCCGACGTCATCTCAATGCACTGCCCCCTCACACCACAGACCCACCACATCCTGGGCGAATCGGCACTCCGGCAAACCAAAGCTGGGGCGATCGTCGTCAACACAGCCCGAGGACCCCTCATCGACACGAAAGCCGCCGCCCACTTGGCCAACGAAGGCCACTTGGGAGGCCTCGCCCTGGATGTTTTCGAATTTGAGCCGCTGGAGGCCGACCATCCCCTACGGACTGCGAAAAACACCGTACTGACTCCGCATGCTGCCTTCTACTCCACGCAATCGATAGCCAACATGAAGAGGCTCTCAGCAGACGAAATCGGCCGTGCGTTGTCAGGCAAGCCTCTCCGCAAGCAATTGAACCCAGAGGTTCTGTAAAAGCCGCATTCAGGGTGCCGATCAACCAAGCACACCCGCCCGCTCTTGATTCAAGGCCTCCCCGACAATAAAGGAACCAGATGACCATCCCAACACAAACTCACACTGAAGCGTCGGTCTCACTCAAGAGAGTTGTGCTCTCCAGCACACTTGGAGCTGTCCTTGAGTGGTTTGACTTCTTCATCTTCGCCTCCCTGTCGGGACTGATTCTAGGGAAGCTCTTCTTCGCCTCAAGCGACCCGGTCGTGGAAGTCCTGCTCGGCTTCAGCACCTTGGCAGTTGGCTACTTCGCTAGGCCCTTAGGCGGTATCTTTTTCGGGCACTTCGGTGACCGCGTCGGACGAAAGAAGATGCTCGTCGTCACCATCTGGTTGATGGGCGGAAGCACCGTCTTTATGGCGTTCCTCCCCACCTACTCACAGCTTGGCGCGTGGTCCACGGCCCTGCTGGTTCTGCTCCGCTTTGCCCAAGGTATCGCTGTAGGCGGTGAGTACGCGGGTGCCGCGCTCCTGATCCTTGAACATGCAGCAAAGTCGAAGCGCCGGGCTTTCTACTCGGCCTTCGCCAACGCTGGGGCTTCACTCGGGTTCCTGCTGTCTTCTGCGCTCCTGGCAGTCATAACTGGAACGCTCAACAGAGAACAGTTCGAGATTTGGGGTTGGCGCGTTCCATTCCTAATCAGCGCCTTCCTCCTCCTCATCGGGGCGTATATCCGCACCCGAATTGCCGATACCCCCGCATTCCTGGAAATGCGGGAAAAGAGTAAAGAGGAAAGTGGCAGTACGATCCAGAAGATGCCCATCGTCACAGTCTTCCGGACTCATGCCGTTCAGCTTTTCTGCGCTTTCGGGGTTTCCCTCTGCAGCCTCGTTTATTACCAGCTCGGCCTTGTGTTCATTACTCCGTACGCCACAAGCATCATTCATCTGAGTGCTTCGCTGATCCTGTGGTCGATTACGGCTGCGCAGATAATCTACATCATTGCTTCGATCTCCTGGGCGTACGTTTCGGACCGCATCGGGCGCAGGCCGGTCCTCGCTATTGGACTTGTCGGCTGTGTGGCGTGGCTTCCTATATATTTCAGCCTGCTGACATCGGAGGCGACCTTCTTCACCTTGGTGCTTGCTGTCGGCGGACTTCTTGTCTTCGTGGGCGCCACATGGGGCCCACTCGCTGCCTACCTCGCTGAGCTCTTCAGCTCCAACGTCAGGTACACCGGCATTTCAGTCGGGTTTCAAGGCTCAAGTGCAATTGCGGGGCTGACGCCGCTTATCTCCTTCTCCCTCGTGGGAACAGCAGGATCCTGGCATCCTCTTCTCATAGTCGGCGGCATTGCCAGTGCCATCGGCCTGGTTGCAGTGCTGCTCGCGAAGGAGTCGGCGCGCCAGGAACTTAGCTAGCTCCTAGCGGAAATGTTGTTCCCGAAGCCCCGGCGAGGAGAATGAGGAGCAGCAGACAAATACTACAAGGGAGCAACCCGGGCATCGTCTCAGGGCTCCCTTGTAGTACGTCATGGGTATTGAGGCGCCTCGCAGGTCGAAATGGGGCTTCCTTACCCGGCCTCCGCGTTTTGGAGGCTTCCGGCTCAGCGACGTTGCCGAAGCCTGCCAGATCGGAAAAAGCAGCGCGCACGTCCTACTCAGCACTCTCGTGGAGCAAGGATTTGTGCAGAAGCTGCCAACGGGAAAATACGGTTTGGGTATCACCGCTTTCGAGGTTGGCTCGGCAGTTCCCGACAACGTCCGTTTCGACGGGGCCATCGCCCGCCCCATGCGGGAGCTGGCCGACACCTCAGGGGAATCCGCTTCTTTGGCACTCCTGCATGGCCGTCACGCCGTGATGGTCCAATGATTCGAAAGCCGGCAGGTTCAAGCCTCACCACGCGTTCATGGCAAGACTGCGCCTGGACCAGATCGGTGCCCACATCCGTACCATCGAAGCCTCACCGGACGGATCGAGGAGGCGATGGAACCCTTTCAGGTCGACAGGGAAGCCTTGACCACCACACCGGAGTCTCCCATCGCATCGCTGAAGTGCTCATCGCCGAAATCGGCGCGGACATGACCGACTTTCAAACCCAGCCGGCTCGACTCGTCGAGCCGGAGTCTGCCCGAGCGCCCACGAGTCCGCCGGATACAACAAAGCGACAATGACCCGGGGGCGTTCGGGTTGGCCGGCTGTTCATGCGCCGTACTCACGGCAGACTACGCTGCCGATTGGACTTGCATGTGGAGCCGCCGGAGGGGCGTACCGCAGATCGGTCTCCACATACTTGGTGGCCGAAGCAGCGGGATCGTCTCCTTCGCGAAGCGGCAGGATCCGGTAGAGATGGCTGTATGGCCCCTTCGCGGCGGTGTTGCTGTACTTGTCCGGGCGGGTTAAAACGTCCCAGTTGCCTCCTTGCATGCCTTCCTGCGCGGAGTCGATGCGAACGACCGTCCGTTCTGATGCAGCGACCTCGTGCCAGTGTCTGCGGTCGGCCAGTTCGTCTGGGCTGTTGGGCTGGGCGTTGAAGTACATGTGGCCACCGGCGACGAAGAGCAGGCCCGAGCCCGCATCGTTGACAAGGGCGGCCCACCGGGTGTCCGCCTTGTTGCCGCTGTCTTGCGGCCGGCTGTAGCGGGTGACCTGATCCGCCACAGAGCCGGAGTATCGCCCGAAGAATGCCGAGGCGCGGCGATCTGCGGTCGACTCCAGCGGTCCGCGACCGTACCAATGGATGATGTCCAACTCCGGCTTAATTCCGAGTGTGGTGCCAATGACTTGTGGGTTGGGTGTGTTATTTACGGGCGAGAAAGTAGACAACACGTCGATCTGGCCGTTGCCGTAAATGGTGTAGATGATCGACTGGGGCGACGTGGTGATTTGATGACTAGGCCGGAAGGGGACTCGCGTGGTGACACCGCCGCGAACAGTTACTCGGGCGGCGCCTGGCATGGGCTGGACCTCTACCTCGCTGATGGCCCAATTTTCGCCGACGCCACGCCACGGCTGTGACGGCTCGGGGAGATTTACGCGCAGTTCAGGCGTGGATAGTTCGGGGTCGTTGGGAGCCCGCCAGTAGCTTGGCAGCAGGTCGCTCGCGAGCATCTCACGTCCGTCGTAGCAGAGTGATGTCATGCGGCCGGTGTCCCGGGCGATCGAAACGGCAAACTGATCTCCGGTAACCTGTACCAGCTTTCCGTCGTCGATGATCTGCACGGGTGGCAGATCGTTGGCCGTTACTTGCAGTTCTCCCAGGACGGGGACCGGAATATCAAACTGCGCGCGCGAAATGACGTGCCCACGTCTCGCCCAAGGGGTGTCTTCGGCGAGTGTAAATGCAACGTCAAGCCGATACTCGGCGCCAGGGCGAAGGTGCTTAGGCATAGTGCATGGCAGCCTGAATTCTGTGGATTCTTGGGGCATGACGATTATCTGAGCCCCTGGAAACGACCCTTCCTGAATTGTCTGGCCGTTTTCGGTCAGCGACCAGTTCAATGTGTATCCGTCGAGGGACGTGAACAGGTGCTCATTCGAGACGGTAACGGTCCAGGCGGCCAGGTCCGTGGCGACGATGCTTACCGGTTGATAGGCAAGTTTAGTTTCGGCGAGCTTCGGTGTCGGTGTTCGGTCTGAGAGGACGAGACCGCTCATGTGGGCGCTCTCTTCGTTTGGGTTGTCGCCCCAGTCGCCGCCGTATGACATGAATTCTTCCCCAGAGTGTCCTGGACGGCGCCACCAAAGTCCTTTGTCGGCCCAATCCCAGAGGAAACCTCCTTGGACCAGGCCGGCGTGTTCGCGGATGGCTGCCCAGTATTCGTCGAGGTAGCCCGAAGCGTTTCCTTGACTGAAGGCATACTCGACGAGCAGGTACGGCCGCTCATCACGGCTGGCTCGAGTGATGAGTTCGTTGACGGGAGGGTAGAAGTCGCCGTCGAAGTCAGAGAGGCCAGTTGGCACGACAGCGGAGCCGGAGCCTGTCGCGTCTTGGTAGCTCACCGGGCGGGTTGGATCACGGTCCTTGRCCCACTTATACATGGCTTCCAGATTGGAGCCAACGCCTGACTCGTTGCCGGTAGACCATGCGATCACGCAGGCATGGTTCTTGTCCCTCTCCACCATGTTGCGCATTCTCCAGAGGAGTGGGGCCCGTAGTTCCGGACGGTCGCCCGGAATGTTGGGCTGGCCCGCCCCGTCTACGCGGTTGATGTGGCTCTCGTTGTTGGCTTCGTCGAACACGTACAACCCATACTCATCGGCGAGTTCATACCAGCGCGGATCATTAGGGTAATGGGACGTCCGCACGGCATTGATATTGTTCTGCTTCATGAGGCGGATGTCAGCGATCATGTCATCGGTGGTCAGAGTACGGCCGGTCCGCGGGTTCCACTCATGACGGTTGACGCCTCGGATTGAAATGGCCCGCCTGTTGATTCGGAAGACGCCGTCGACGACCTCTACACGGCGGAAGCCGACGCGAGTGGACACCCGTTCCACTACGGATCCGTCATGTGCGCAGAGTTCAAGTACCAATGTGTAGAGGTCCGGGTGCTCCGCTGACCACAAACGCGGGCGCTGGAACGGCGCAGAGATTATTATGGAGACATCGCGGCCAGCCCCCGGTAGTGTCACGCACGCGGTTTGTGTCCATACTTCGGGTTCTGTGGGCACTGTCCCGTCAAAGAGCCGCGCCCGAAGCTGATAATCAAGGCCTGCGCTCTTGCCGGAGTAGACCCGGATATCGGCGGTGACTTCCAGGGCGGCTTCGAGGAGGGAATCGCTCAAGTGGGTGAGGACAGTGAAGTCACGGACCAAGACCTCTGATCGCGAGGTCAGGAAGACGCTGCGGAAGATTCCCGAGAGCCGCACGTTGTCTTGGTTCTCCAGGTAGGAACCCGTGCACCAGCGATAGACCTCAACCGTGACCAGGTTGCGTCCAGGTTTAAGGAAGGCAGTGACATCGAATTCCCCGGACGTGTAGCTGTCCTCCCGATATCCGATCCGCTGGCCGTTGATCCAGAGGAAGTACGACGATTCCACGCCATCGAAGTGGATGAATGTTCGGCGACCCTCCCAGCCGAGTGGGAGTTCAAATGAGGTCCTGTATTGGCCGACCGGGTTGTAAGCGGTCGGCGCGAACGGGTAGTTGCCTGTGGGGTCCGGTTGCTCGCACTTCCCGTTAGCACCAGTCCAAGGCAGGATCAGGTTGGTTCCAATCGGAAAGTCGTGGCCCTGCAGCTGCCAGCTCGACGGAACTGAAATATTACTCCAACCCGAATCGTCGAAATTCTCATCGGAGAAGTTGATGAGCCTCGATTCCGGATTAGGCGACCAGTTGAACCTCCAGTCCCCGTCCAGGCTGAGCCGATATGGGGATTTAAGCCGGTTTGCCCGCACCGCTTGCGCTAGCGTCTCGTAGGGCATAAGCGTGGCGTGGGCCGGCTCGCCGCCCCACTCAAAGACGGCGGGGTTGTTCCACTCTGGCCTGGCGATCATTGCATTCTCGAATCTTGAAAGGGTTGGGGTTAATTTGCCAGCGCTAAATGTCGGTCCGAGGGTCCGGGGATTGGATGCGGAGTGTCTTCGATCGGTTCGGATCTGACTGGCAGGGGTGTCAAACGGGCCCAGGCCTTAGCGCGAGCCTGAAGAGTGCTATCTAACGGATGGGTCGAGGATGGGCGATGGGGCAGAACCTGACTCGGCGGCCCGGTCCCAGAATTGCTGTGGGTTGACCTCCTGGCTCAGCTGAGCCAGCTGGAGGATTCGTTCGGGCGAGGAAACGGCGACCACAGTGGAATCTATGAGAGGGCATTCCCGAGAGAAAGCGAGCGATACGGCGGCGGTGCCACTTGGAGTTCGCCGCATGGGATGTTTAAGTCGTGGAACCCACGACGTCAGGCGCTCACCTGCCGACAGATCGGCGTCGGAATCATGGAGGTGCAACAGGGCTACTTGATCAACATCGATCCTCACTATCCCAAAACTTCCTTCGACCGGCTCCCGAGTAGTTGTTTGCGGTTCGACATAAGCGGTGACGTGCCGCGAGAGCAGCCCGGCCAAGTCGACAGCCTTCGCTTCGCCGGGGGAGTCACGGCGCGTGCCTCGAGCAAACTTGAAGCACTTATCGTCAGCCTAGGCGGCCCTATCACACCCGTGCCGCCCTGCTGCCGACGGTCAGTTGAACCGGAAAATCTGCCGATGGCAACGATCGGACGTAATTCTTCTGATTTTCATAAAGGATCCCGTCGTTGAGACTTACGCTGTAACGTCGCCACATCAGAGGGGACAGCGCCTACCTTACGATGAAATTAGAATGACTGCTACATTTTCCCGAAGTAGCGGTCGCAGCGGAGGCGCGTCCAACCAGGCCTCGTGTCGACCCTCTGCATCAAGGGGCGCCGGACAGCGCCAACGGGACTACCTGGCCGCAGGTCCGTCCGCGGTGGCGGGAAGGTTATTGATCGCCTCCGGCAGAGCCCACTCAAAGAACGCCATCATGGATCTGTTCATGTCGGCGGTCGGATCGATGAGCCATTGCAGCTGTATTCCGTCCCACGTTCCAATGAGCAGGCGGCTAAGGGTAGAGGGGTCCCGGTGGGGACTGACCCGACCTAGGGTCTGGTCATGTGCGAATGCGGCCGAGAGTTCTTTCGCTTTGCGACGATAGCGGTCAACGAACCAATCATGGGCCGGATGCGTGGGCGCCGAGGATTCCGCCGCCAGAATGGCAAACAGGCGCAACAATTCAGGCCGCTCGAGGCTTGACTGGACCCGCTCCAGCGTAGCGGAGACAACCCCTCGTTCTGCGCAAGCGGCGTCGAAGTCAAACTCCTCATTGCCAGGAGTTGTCGTGTCGGCCCGCTCGAGCACTGCGACCAGGAGCTCGTACTTGGATCCGAAGTGATGAACGACGCTAGTGAGACTCACGTCGAGCCCACGCGCGATGTCGCGCAACGAGCCGCCATGGTAGCCGTGTGTAGCGAAGACGGTCGCGGCGGCATCGAGGATGTCGCTGGCTCGCTGCGCCGACTTAGCGTACGGACCACGCACGCCGGCGTTCTTTTGTTCACTCATGCTAGAGACCTTACTGATGTGCCACGGTGCCCGGGCAATCCGGGGTGGAACATTCCTATGAATAAAATTGTAGCAACTGTTCCGTTTTCATGTATTGTGATCAAGAACACAAGGTGACCCAGTACCGGGCACCCCATGTCACAAGGAGGTAGACATGCACACACAAGCAGCAACATTCAGGCGGCGTACCTTTGTCGCTGGCTCATTTATTGCGGCCACGGCCTTACTTGCCGGATGCACCGCCGGCGGTGGCGGTGCTGGCCAGGCGGGGGAGACCACATTGACCGTCATGGTAGGAGCTCAGGATCTCACCAAAGAGCAGGTAGCCGACTTCGAGAAGAACAACCCTGGCATCAAGATCAATCAGGTTCTGTTCGATGCGACGCGACTTAACACCATGCTGGCTTCGGGCAACCCGCCTGACATCACGGTTGGCGGTGCCGTGGGTAGCGCCAACTTCAACGCGCGAGGATTGTCCACGGACCTTACTCCATACCTGGAGAAGAGCGAGGTGCTGAAGGAAGGTGACCTTCAACCCGTCAACGACAGCTTCCGCTGGAATGGTACAAAGAGTGGCGAAGGACCCCTCTATGGCATTGTCAAAGACTGGAGCCAGGACTCTACGCTCTGGTACAACACAGCCCTCTTTGACAAGGCGGGCGTCCCATACCTGAGCGACACTGAGGCAACCAGCTATGACGACCTGTTGGAGATCGCCAAGAAGCTCACCGTCCAAGACGGCACCACAACTTCCACTTTCGGGCTGGGAGTCGAATGGGCCTGGTCCCTCTCTCAGCCAATATCGGCAATGGTCATGCAGCAGGGTGGGCAGTTGTACAACGACGACCTAACCAAAGTCGACTTCACCTCGGCCGCTGCCAAACGCGCCTTCCAGTGGTACGTCGACTTCGGGAAGTCCGGAGCCGGGCCTACGGCCCTGAACCCGCTTGCAGACGGCTCCGACTACTCAACCTTTGCGGCGCAGCGCATGGCGATCAGCCAGGATGGCTACTGGTACGGCGGCAACTTCGCTGCACCGGATGCGCTGAAGACTGTCCGCATGGCTCCGTCACCTGTGATGGGAGACACCCGCGTCGCGCCCACGTTCTCCGGCCAGGGCTGGTGGATCCCGGCGAAGGCAAAGAACAAGGACGCCGCATGGAAGCTCATGGAATATTACATGGCCGGTCCACCCGCCCAAGCACGCGCAGCCAGTGGATGGGGTCTTCCAGGGTTGAAGTCGCTGAAGGACAAGTTGCCGCAGGATCTTCCCTTCCAAAAGCAGGCTTACGAGGTCACGCAGAAGGAGTTGCAGTACGCGAAGCCGCTGCCTGATTCGCCCTACATCTCGGTGGACCTGATGAACACTACGATCGAGAGCTACCTCGTGAAAGCCATTAAGGGTGAATTGAGCGTTGAACAAGCATGCGGCGCACTCACCGATGACCTAAACAAAGCCCTCGCGCAGGGCAAAGAACAGATCGGCTAAGGACTATGGCACGCAAGTGGTCCCGCTACCCGAAGAAAGCGTTTTACGGATTCGTCGGGCCCTGGGTAATAGGTTTCGTGCTGCTTACAGCGGTACCCATGGTGTTTGGGCTGCTTGTGAGCCTGACCAACTTTGACGGCAGTTCCCCACGCTTCAAATGGGTCGGCCTTAACAACTACGTCGAACTGTTCAGCGACGGCGAAGCGTTGATGGCGCTGCTTAGGACGTTGCTATTCACGGCTATCATCGTGCCGCTGACCGTCGGCGGATCTCTCGGTCTAGCGATCATCATCAACCGGCGGCTGAGGGCGTTGGGACTGTGGAGGACATTGTTCTTCCTGCCCTCAGTCGTGCCGGTGGTCGCAATGGCCATCATGTGGAAGCTTGTCTTCAACAGGGATTCAGGCATCCTCAACGCTCTGCTGGGAGTCGTCGGGATACAGCCAGTCGCGTGGCTCCTTGACCCGAGCGCCTTCTACGCCCTGGTCATCCTTATGCTTTGGGGTCTGGGTGGAGGCATGATCATCATGCTCGCCGCCCTTCAGGGAGTGCCGGCCGAGCTCGAGGAAGCAGCCACCATTGACGGAGCGGGCCGGTGGTCCGTCTTCCGGCACGTGACAGTGCCGATGATCTCACCCATCCTCTTCTTCCAAGTGATCACAAGCGTCATTGCGGCACTGCAGGTCTTCATCCAGCCCATGCTCCTGACAAGCTCGGCTGGGATCTCGAAGGTCAACGGCGTGCCGGACAGCAACACCTTGTACATGGTCCAGGTGTACAAGGAATTCTTCCTCAGCAACCGTTTCGGCTATGGATCGGCGATGCTGTGGGTGTTCTTCCTCATCATTCTCGGCCTGACGTTGCTCTTCCTGCGATCAAGCCAGTCATGGGTTTACTACGAAGTTGACACCGAATCCGAGCAAGAAGGAGCAACCCGATGACCACGACTGAGAGCGAAACAGCCGTGGGACCGACACCCGCGGTCATACGGGGCCATAAGGTGCGGAAGACCGAGAAGGCCCGGAGTGACAAGCGGCCACCGGCGATACTCTACATTTTGGTTCTGCTTCTGGCGGTGTTCTTCATCGGCCCCTTCCTGTGGTTGGTGTTGGCGGCGTTGAAGACGCCCGCTGAATGGGCTTCGCTGCCGATCCAGGTCCTGCCCGACGAAGCGCAATGGGTTAACTTCGTCAATGCTGTTACCCAGATGAACTTCTTTGGGTACACGGTCAACTCACTGTTCGTCGCCACGACGTATTCAGTTCTGATCACCATATCCAGTGCAACAGTGGGATTTGGTTTCGCCCGGCTCAGAGCGCCTGGGAAAAAAGCCCTGTTCCTGATCCTGCTCTCAACCATGATGATTCCGCAGATTCTGACGCTTCTGCCCACCTACGTTCTCTTCTCGCAAATCGGGTTGGTGAACACCTACTGGCCCTGGATCCTGTGGGGTCTTGGTGCATCACCGTACATGGTGTTCCTCTTCCGGCAGTTCTTCTCATCGCTCCCGCGGGAACTGGAAGACGCAGCAATCATGGATGGTGCCGGCTGGTTCAGAATCTTCGTCCAGATCTTTCTTCCCCTCTCCCGCCCGGTCCTGATCACTTCGTTCCTCCTGTCGTTCACCTGGACGTGGGGAGACTACATCGCGCCAGCGCTGCTCTTGGACACCGACCACACGACCCTCTCTGTGGCCATTACTGCGTGGTACCAGGACCCGAACGGGAATACGATCCCTACGGTGCAGGCCGCGGCTGCCGTGCTGTACATCTTGCCTGTGCTGTCAATATTCTTCTTTGCACAGCGTTACTTCATCCGTTCCACCGTTTCGTCAGGTGTGAAGGGCTGAACCAAGTCCCTAAGCCCGCCTATTCGACCGGGTCCAACAGGACATACCGACACTTAGCAGCCCGACGCTGTCCTCGAAATTGCAACTCCTGCAGGCCGAGTTCCTTACGGACATCCGCCTACTCATTTCGTCGTGCCGCTGCTTGCGGGGTTCTTCGTATTCATAGGAAGGCCACACGATGCTGGTTATGCAAGGAGCCGCTAAAGGATGATGGCCGCTCCCCAAGGTTCGAAGGTTCGACCGTCGCGTCCAATCCCTCAGTCCCTTTGGCCGCTGCGACACAATCCGTTGCCACAACGGCCGCCTGGGTTTCGGTCCCGACGAAATCCATCTGAAAGTTGCACTTGACTGCTCGAACCCAAACGCGGGCTCGAAAAGCCAGACTGCGCATTCTTCATCGCCCACATTCGAAACAGTGGGCGTTATCCGCACTCACGAAAAAGAAATGATGACAGACCTAAGAAAAATCCTCTCGCACCTGGATCTTGACCAAAAAATTGGTCAAATCCAGGGCATCGTTCCAATGGACATGACAGCCCATCCCACCGTTTCAGACGCACTCGGCAATGTCGCATATGACGTGGAACTGGTCACCAAGGTGCGGCCTTCTGGAGTCGGCCATCTATCACTCGGCGGCCAGCTTACCCCTGACATTGGCAAGCTGAGTCGGGAACTCGTGCGCTTCCAAGAAGCGGCCAAGGAGGTGGCACCATTAGGGATCGGTGTGTTGGTGCACGCTGAGGGTATCAGTGGATTGGTCCACCCGCAGGGTTTTCAATTCGCAACCTCATGGGGACAAGCCGCTAGTTGGAATCCACAGGTTCCATGGACTGTAGGCGATATAGCTGCACGCCAGAGCCGCGAGATCGGCATACACCTCCTCTTTTCACCCGTTCTTGACTTGGCAAGAGACATCAGGTGGGGGAGAGTCCATGAAACGTACGGAGAAGACCCCGAACTCGTCGCCCAGATGGGCCTCGGATTCATTCGGGGCGTCCAAGGCGTTGATGGTCGAAGCGGTGTGCTGGCAGCGGGAAAGCACTTCCTGGGCTACGGAGTGTCACTGGGAGGGCTAAACCAGGCAACCACCCAACTTGGCAAGCGTGAGTTGATCGATGTTTATGCCGAGCCTTTCCGGCGGGCTATTAGCGAAGCGGGCCTGTCTATCATGATGAACTCGTACAACGACATCGACGGTGTCCCCGCTGTTAGTAATGCTTGGCTGCTCCAGAACTTGCTGCGCGGCCACTTGGGTTTCGAGGGACTTGTGGTCAGCGATTACGGGGCGTTCTCCATGCTGCTCACAAGCTACCTCACCGCTGCAACACCTGGACATGCTGCTGGGCAAGCGATCACCGCCGGAATGGACGTGGAGTTGCCCAGCGCCGCTACTACCTCTGGTCTGCGCCCCCTCATCGAGAACGGCACTTTCCCCGAGGAAGCACTTGATCGCGCCGTGCTTAACGTCCTCGCGGTGAAGCAGCGTTTCGGGCTCATCCCTGGTTTTGCTCCCACCGTTTCGCCTGAGCGAAAGCGTCCCATCACCGAAAGTGAACCGGAGTCGCGGGCAACCGAGGTCGCCGCGCAGTCCGTTACTTTGTTGGCAAACGATGGAATTTTGCCGTTACAACCGGGGCGGCAGAGAATCGCCGTCGTTGGTCCAGCGGCAGACGAACTGCGTATTCACTTCGGTGCCTATTCCTCCGTCGCTGACGGCGAAATGCCTGTTGCCGTCAGAGAGATTCTTGCAGGAAACGTACCCGGGATTGAGGCTTCACCCGACGTGTTGCCGGACATGTTCCAGACTCGACTCCCGGGAGTCGAGCCGAGCTTTGAGGAAGGCGCCAGACGGCTCCATCCCAGTGCCGCCACAGTTCTCGGTGCACTGGCTGCCATCGATCCTGACGTCGTCTACTACAACTACGGCAGCTTCACGGACAAAAACTCCTTTGTCCGCGACGATCTGCTTTCCGAGGTCGAGGACGCTGACGTCGTCGTCGCCGTCGTGGGAGAAAGAACAGGCTGGTTCGGGAACCACACAGCGGGAGAAGGAAGGACCGTTGCCCACCCACACCTTCCCGGCGACCAGAGTGAACTGATATGCGCGCTTGGTAGGGCCGGGAAACGCGTGATCACGGTGGTTGTATCCGGCCGGCCACTGCTGTTGGAAAATGTTCACGCGCACTCAGCCGCAGTGGTCCTCGCACCGCTCCTTGGTCCTGCGGCTGGTGCTACAGTCGCCGACGTGCTTTTCGGCCGGATTCACCCCAGTGGCCGCACGCCTTCCACCTTCCCACGTTCAGCTGGACAAATACCCCTTTTCCATGGACATCCCATCGGCAGCGGCTACGACCATCCCCATCTCACCCGATACGGCTACACCGATCTTCCAGACAGCACCCCGCTCTATCCCTTCGGACATGGCCTAACCTACACAACCTTTGACATGTCCCTCGGCAAAGTCAGATTGGATGGAGATCGGCTCGAAATTGACGCCATCGTCAGGAATGCTGGCGTGCTCGTCGGCACCGCTGTTCCTCAGTTGTATGCTCGGGACGAAAGCGCGTCGGTTGTACGTCCAGTCCGTCAGCTTCTCGACTTTGCGCGGATCACCCTCGAACCTGGACACGAGGAAGTCATTCGCTTCACTGCACCGCTCAGCAGGCTCGCCTACACGTGGCAAGACGGACGGCGGGGGCTTGAGGCAGGAGCCATCACCATACTGCTTGGATCTTCAAGCGCGGTTATCGAAGCGACCGCGACGATTGAGGTTCCGGAGGTCATCATCGAGGGCGTCAGACATCCGGATCTCGTATGACCCCACCGGACCATTCTGTTGATTTGCCTGCCAACGCGGCATTGCCGCGACGGCCCATGACCATGCATTGCCGCCCACAACCCGGGGCGCCAAGAGTCGTCCTTCACCTCAATCCACAACCTAAAAGGAATCCCATGTCTTACTCCCTCCAGCTGTACACCCTCCGCGACGCAATCGCCGAAAACCTGTCTGGAACCATCAAAAAAGTCGCCGAGATCGGCTTCACGCAGGTTGAACCGTACAACTTCGTGGCCACCGCCAAGGAGCTCGGTGCGGCGTTGAAGGAAAACGGACTCACCGCTCCGTCCGGCCATGCACCCCTGTTGTCCCAGGACCAGGACGAGATTTTCGTGGCCGCAAAGGAACTGGGCATCACCACAGTGATCGAACCCTATTCGCCTGTTGAAGACTGGCAGACCGCCAAGGGGATTCAGACCATCGCAGCCAAGCTGAACGCAACAGCCAAGAAGGGCGCCGAGTATGGGATTCGAGTCGGCTACCACAATCATCAGTGGGAGCTGGAGTCCACCATCGAAGGCCAGACCGGGTTGGAATACTTTGAGACCTTGCTGGAACCCGAACTGGTCCTGGAATTGGACGCTTACTGGGCAGCTGTCGGCGGCCACGACCCGGTTGAATTGCTGGCCCGCCTAGGAGACCGCGTGAAGCTGATCCACATCAAGGACGGCCCCGGTAACGCCGATACCAAGGCCCAGCAGCCTGCGGGCCAGGGCGCCATCCCAGTACTGGAAGTCATTGCTGCTGCCAAGTCGCTCGAAGTCGGTGTGGTTGAGTTCGATGACTACTCGGGAGACATTTTCGAAGGCATCACGGAGAGTCTGAACTACCTGACCGCTGCAGCCAACGCAGAGGCAGCTGAAGGAGTACAAGCATGAGCTTCGCACCCTCCACCCGTACAGGCCCGGTGGGCGTTGCCGTCATCGGCGCGGGCAACATCAGCAAGGCATACCTGGACAACCTCACCACCTTCCCTGACCTGAAGGTCCTGGTGATCGCGGACCTCTTCGTCGAGGCCGCCGAGGCACGCGCCAAGGAATACGGGATCGCCGAATTCGGTGCCCCTGAGCTGGCACTGAACCGTCCCGACGTCGAAATTATCGTGAACCTGACCATCCCGGCAGCCCACGTCGAGGTTGCCACGGCCGCGGTCAACGCGGGCAAGCACGTCTGGACCGAGAAGCCCTTCTCACTGGACCGCGAGTCCGGACTTGGCCTGCTCAAAGCCGCTGATGCCGCCGGCATCCGCCTGGGCACCGCCCCGGACACGTTCCTGGGCGCCGGCCTTCAGACAGCCCGCCGCATCATCGAACGCGGCGACATCGGCACCCCGCTGACCGGAATGACCACGTTCCAGACCCCCGGCCCCGAGTCCTGGCACCCGAACCCCGCGTTCTTGTTCCAACACGGCGCCGGTCCGCTGTTCGACATGGGCCCGTACTACCTCACCGCACTGATCCAGACCTTCGGATCGGTCCGCAAGGTAGCCGCCGTCGGCTCCTCGGCGAAGGCGACCCGCATTATTGGTTCCGGCCCCAAAGCCGGCGAGGAATTCGCCGTCGAGGTCCCCACGCACGTGTCCGCGATGGCGCAGTTCGAGGGCGGCCAGTCCTCGCACAGCGTGTTCTCCTTCGAATCGCCGCGCCTGCGGATGGGCTTCGTTGAAATCACGGGCTCGGAGGCTACGCTGTCCCTGCCGGATCCAAACTACTTCGACGGCGACCTGAAGCTGTGGCGTCCGGGCGCGGAAGAACCGGAGATCATCCCTGCCACCGGTCCGGCCAACGGCCGCGGCCTGGGTGTGCTAGACATGGCCCGCGCCTTGCGTGCCGGCACCGCCCACCGCGCCACGGGCGATCTCGCTTACCACGTGCTGGACAGCATGGTCTCGATCGCCGAATCCGTGGAATCGGGCACGTTCGTGGACGTCACCAGCAACGCACCCGTCTCGGCTGCTCTCCCCGAGGACTGGGCCCCGGAAACAGCAACGCTCTAGAACCAGCGAGGATTCGAATAATGACCACCCCCACTCACTCGTCCCTGCCTTCCGACCGCCCATTAGGCGTGGCCGCGATTGGCTACGCCTTCATGGGGAAGGCCCACTCGAATGCGTGGCGGAACGTGGCCAGCTTCTTCGACGTCCCGGCCTTCGCGCAGAAACTGCTCGTTGGCCGGGACGCCACCCAGGTCGCCTTCGCAGCCGGAAGATATGGCTGGGACGAATGGGCCACAGACTGGCGTTCCGTGATTGAACGGGACGACATCCATGTCGTCGATATCTGCGCCCCGGGCTGGATGCACGCCGAAATCGCCATCGCCGCCCTTGAAGCGGGCAAGCACGTGCTCGTGGAGAAGCCACTTGCGAACACCCTTGGGGAGGCCGAGTTGATGGCGGCGGCCGCAGTGAAAGCCAGGGCCCGGGGCGTGCAGTCCATGATCGGTTTCAACTACCGCCGCGTCCCTGCACTGGCGCTGGCCCGCGAACTCATTGCCGAAGGACGGCTCGGCACCGTCCGCCACGTCCGCGCCGCGTACTTGCAGGACTGGCTTTCCGACGCCGAATCGCCCATGACCTGGCGGCTGCGCAAAGAGACCGCGGGCTCCGGCGCCCTGGGCGATATCGCCTCGCATGCCATTGACCAGATCCAACATCTCACCGGGCAAACTGTCACGGACGTGACCGGAACACTTCGGACATTCGTTGCTGATCGACCTGGCCCGGACGGACGGGAAGTAGTAACAGTTGATGATGCAGCATGGGCAACCCTTCAATTGACGGGTGACATCAGTGGTTCTGTGGAAGCGTCACGGGTGGCCACCGGGCAGAAAAACAGTCTCCGCATTGAAATCTACGGCTCCACCGGATCACTGGCGTTCGACCTTGAGAACTTGAACGAATTGGGTTTCCTGGACGCTACGGTGCCTGTTCGTGAGCAGGGCTTCCGGCGGATCCTGGTCAATGAACCCGAGCACCCTTACCTGGAGGCCTGGTGGCCGCAGGGACACATCATCGGCTGGGAACACACCTTCACCCACCAGATCCGGGACTTCCTGACTGCCATCACCTCCGGCGAGGCTCCATCGCCGTCGTTCGAAGAAGGACTCCAGATCCAAGGCGTCCTTACCGCCATCGAAACCTCAGCTAACAAGCGAAGCACCCTCACCCCGGTTTCATCCCATTCACCCGCATCACCGACAGAAGGAGCCTGACATGCCCCGCCCGTACACCCTGTTCACCGGCCAGTGGGCCGACCTCCCGTTCGAGGAAGTCGCGCGCCTTGCCTCGGGCTGGGGCTACGACGGCCTGGAAATCGCCGTTTCCGGGGACCACCTGGACGCCTGGCGCTGGGACGAACCCGGCTACGTCGACTCCAAACTCGCCATCCTGGAAAAGTACAACCTCAAGGTCTGGGCCATCTCCAACCACCTCAAGGGCCAGGCCGTGTGCGATGACCCCATCGACTTCCGCCACGAAGCAATCGTCGGTTCCCGCGTCTGGGGCGACGGCGAACCCGAAGGCGTCCGCCAACGCGCCGCCGAGGAAATGAAACACACCGCCCGCCTCGCCAAGGCGCTCGGGGTGGACACCGTGGTCGGGTTCACCGGTTCCTCGATCTGGCAGTACGTGGCGATGTTCCCGCCCGTCCCCGAGAAGGTCATCGAGGCCGGCTACCAGGACTTCGCCGACCGTTGGAACCCCATCCTGGACGTCTTCGACGAATGCGGGGTCCGTTTCGCCCACGAAGTCCACCCTAGTGAGATCGCCTACGACTACTGGACCACTGTGCGGACCCTTGAAGCGATCGGCCACCGGCCGGCGTTCGGGCTGAATTGGGACCCGTCCCACTTCATGTGGCAGGGCATCGACCCCGTGTCCTTTATCTGGGACTTCAAGGACCGGATCTACCACGTGGACTGCAAGGACACCAAGCTCCGCCCCACCGGCCGGAACACCGTCATGGGCTCCCACCTGCCCTGGGGCGACCCCCGCCGTGGCTGGGACTTCGTCTCCGCCGGACGCGGCGATGTGCCTTGGGAGTCCTCCTTCCGCGCCCTGACCGCCATCGGTTACAACGGACCCATCTCCGTGGAATGGGAAGACGCCGGAATGGACCGCCTCCACGGCGCCCCCGAAGCCCTCGCCGCCCTCAAGAAATTCGACTTCCCCGCCTCCCAAACCGCCTTCGACGCCGCCTTCGGCCAGAATTAGGCGTCGCCGACATGGCCCGGGCCCAGCTGGTCAGTATCGGCTATACGGGAACGGACTCAAGCAGTTCTTCAACCTGACCATGGATCTGCTTTTGACCTCATCGGTTGACGCCCGTGCTGTCAGGGAAGCTCATACCAACGACCATCTGCAACTGAGCGGCTGGACCCAGTTGGACCTCTTCACGCAGAACGGGTCCGTCGCCGGGGCCACTTCAAGTGGGCCATTCCTGTGGAAGCGCCGGAGCGGACTGTCTCATTTTGTTTATTTACGGAAAGGACCCAAGACATGCAGCTTAAGGGCAAAACGTTCGTTGTAACAGGGGGCGGCAATGGTATCGGTCGCCACGTGGTGCTTGGTCTGCTTCGAAAAGGAGCAATAGTTGCAGCGGTGGACCTGAACGGTGATGCGCTCAACGGCACGAAGCGGAGGCCGCGGGTTCAAGGGCACTAAGCATCCACGTGATAAATGTGGCTGACCGCCAAGCTGTCGCTGCGCTATTTGATGACGTCACGCGACTTCACGGTCAGGTCGACGGTCTCATCAACGTAGCAGGTATTATCCACCGCTTTCTGCCTATGGATGACCTATCACTCGAAGAATGTGAGCGCGTGTTGGACGTGAATCTGTGGGGAACAGTCAATATGTGTAAGACGTTCCTGCCTGCCTTGCGGCGGAGGCCCGCTGCGGCAATCGTTAACATATCCAGCCTCTCGGCCTTGCTCCCATTCGCCGGCCAGACTTTTTATGGAGCGACAAAGGCAGCCGTCAAGCAGTTGAGTGCGGGCCTTTACCAGGAACTTCAAGGAACGGCCGTTGCCGTCACGACGGTTTTCCCAGGAAACATCAGTACTGACATCAGCGGGAACTCAGGAGTCAGTGCAATCGACCCCAAGGGACGAAAAGCTCCCTCAACCACACCTGAAGCAACTGCCGCAATGATAATCCGGGGCCTACAGAAAGGTAGCTTCCGAGTCTTGGTGGGGACAGACGCCAAGACTCGACATAGTCTCTAGGATCTCGCCCCGCATCGCGACCGAGTTCATTGGACGACAGATGAAATCGGTTCTGTGATGCTGCCGGTCGCTGGTTGGCCGCCAGTAGAGGACTGGAAGCTCGGGACCGGGTCTGGACGTGGAAATTTGGGACAGAGACCGTGTCATTCGCCAGGAACCGCGGATACAGTTAGTGCGGAGGGTGGAACTCTCCGGCTGAAGCACCAAGGCAGTCTTGCCTCCGAGGTGACCCGTTCGGAGTTGTCGCGGACGGTTACCAGCAACTGACTTGCGACGTCAGTGTCAACGCCCTGAACGTCCGAGAGCATAGTGGCGTGAATGGTGACGATTGCGTTGAGTTCAGCATCTGCGGTACTTCGCCCGGATGGGCTTAGGGGCAGAGACCAGGATGCTGTTGATCTGAGCCATCACTGCGACCTTTGCCCGCATGGCAGAGATTCGTTCAGCGCGTAGGACCCGTAGTGATTCCACAGCACCTTCTCTGGCTTTTAACGTCGAAACCCTGCTGCTGGCAAGTGCAGCTTCCGCAGCCTGATAGGCGTCCGATGGATCAGGCCTTTCCCGTAGCGGGAGTTCTTGTCAATTTGGACGCATCACTTCCAGGACCCAGAAGTGCTCCCGGCTCAGGACGCGTGCGAGCTCCGCTCCGTAACTGCCCGTGCCTTCCACGCCGATGGACGGGGCCGTGCCAAATCCGGTCATGTACTCCACGATCTGCCGGTAGCCGGAACTGACAGCAAGGAACTCCTTGTCCCCGAGATGCCGGCCGGTTTCATTGATGACGGCGACCTGGTGGGTATCGGCATGCGTGTCGATAACAGCGATGACTTTCGGATGTTGTTTGCCGTGATGTAACTGCCCTGACCTTCTGTTGCGTGCGATGGAACATGAAGGGCACGCCGGCCGGGTGGTGGTCAGAGAAGACAGCAATGGGATTCTTGAGGAGGCTCCTATGAGGTCATGTCCACCTGGCCGCCGCGCTTGATACAGCATGCGTCACGGCGGACAGTTCATTGTGAAGACAAACCACAAGGGCGTCAGTCGGACTCAGAGTTACATCGCAACACTAGCCGACTCCATCATAACCGTCAGAAGGGGAGAGTTCACTCTGATCCCGTTGTAGCTCGTCCATGCAATTGCTGGCAGGCCTCCGTCGAGCTACTCCTTTTCCCAGTCGGTCGCCGCATCGGGTGGATTGAGGGCCGTGGGCATGCGCCGTAGAGAATGCAGGTGCAATCGCTTGTTCCATCCGGAATCGGGAACAATCTGGGGCTGTCACAGCGAATCGGCCGCCGTTGCAGCACCCTGCTGACCGGTGCAGAAGGGTGCCGCGCAAGATACTCGTTGTGGTGCGACCGCGCACCACAACGAGTATCGCTTGAATCAGGCTGGGGCCAATTGAGTCATCCTGCCAATGGGGCCGTACAGCCCTGCCGCTGGGAGAACCATACCGATTCGCTGTGAGCCTACGCTCTGCCCTTAGGATGCTTGGGCTGTGTCGTCTTCGCGACAAAGGTCCGCAAAGCATCACGGACAGCAAAGTACGCCGGTTTGGGGTTGTAGGTCTCGTCGAACATGAGTGGCTTGGATCCTGGGAGCCACGTATAGAGGTGCTTATCGGTAAAGCCCCAGAAACTGATCTCCTTGATGCCTGCGTTGAGCGCTTCAGTCACGACATCGCCGTAGATCTGCGCCTGTGAGTCGGGGTCGTACGTGTGAACGTCCAGTTCCGCGATGGAAACTTCCAAGCCCTTCGCGTGGAAAAAGTTCGTCATCTCGGTGATGACTCCAGGCGGAGGCCCTTCGATCGTTTCGTGCATCTGCAAAGCCACGCCGTCAATCGGAACACCGTCAACAACAAGGCTCGATACTAGGTCGTATAGTTCTTGCCGCTTATCGGGGAGCGACTCCACCAGGTTTTCGTTGAGGAACAGTTTCGCCTTCGGGTCCGCGGCATGCGCAATGCGGAATGCTTCTGCGATATAGCCCGGGCCCAAGGCGTTATAGAAATCGTTGTGCTGAAGTCCACCACCCATCGTCTCCAGCGCCTCGGACACAACATCCCACCGGTCCATCTTGTTCTTGTACCGTTTCATTACTGTGTTGAAGTGCTTCACCATAGCGGCGCGAAATGCATCTGGATCATTGATCTTGGTCTGGAGGTAGGCGGGGTTGCAGCATCCCGAGATGAGGCCGTGTCCCTTCACCTTCATGTGGTTCTTTTTCCCGAAGGCGGCCAGGCGGTCAAGGCCCTCGAAGTCGAAGACGCCTTCCTCGGGTTGAACGAATGCCCACTTCAAGTCATTCTCAGGAGACAGGCTGTTGAATTGCGTGGCCAGCACTTCCGCGAACAGAGGTTCTGCGAGGTAGTTCGGCGGCCGGCCATCGGCCGTTGTCGTCATGCCCTTGATCGCCCCCGATCCTATGATTAGGCCAGCCTTCGCCGCTTCCTCGCGGAGCGAGCCGATGCCGTCCTCGGCCCCCAGCGCGCGTAGGGCATGCGAGGTCGGATCCGGTGTAGTCGTGGCGGTGGCCGGCTGGGTAGCAAATGCTGTCATTGTCATTCCTAAACTGACAGTGGCGAGCAAAGCCAAAGCTTTTCGCGTGTTCATTCGGAGTGAATCCCTTCGAGTTTATTTGACTGCCAAAAGCGCTCTCGGGCGATCACGGAGACTGTTCGAAGTACGAGCCAGCTACTCATGCGCACTATGGTGCTGACCCGAGGGTGTGGGGCAGCGTTGCCATTCCCGCCGTGGCCATTGAGGCGACGGTACCGAGCTCTGCTTCGGTGTTTGAACAGTAAACCGAAATTAGAACAAGTGCAACCATTTCGAGTGATATGGCTCACTGCGGGAAGCGGCGGATTGAAGATCTGCTTCGGATGATTCGCTCAGCTGTCGCAGGAGTTTGGCTACGTCGGGAACACGATAGCGTTGGCGCGTCAACATAGCGCCGAGCAGTGGGCGCCCACAGCCGCGGTAAAGCGATGCGGATGATTCGAACTCACATGTTTTACAAGGCCGCGCCATATACGCAAGCACCCGCGGGTGAATGACTCACGCAAGGAGGACGTCTTCCCGAGCGTCGAAGGCCGCGGTGGTGTAGGTCATCGGGACGGGGTCCCCGAAGGGGCCCTTAGGTTTTGATGGTGAGGTTGCATCGGTTGGGGTCTTCGGCGCACACGATCTACCATGCGATGCCAGATTCCAAACGAGAGTACGGTCCGGAGGTAGCGACGGGATGCCCCCGGGTTAGTATGTCAAGAGCGTAACCTAAGTCGTCTTGGAATGGCATTTGAGTGGAAGATCGGAGCTTACTGTCACGTTTGTCGCTACGGGAGGCCTGGAGTTTCCGACTATGAGCGTTAACAGCCCACCTTTTGTGGGTGCCCGGCCGAATATCCGCCCATACGTATGGCTGGGTTGCGCCCTCGGCTATTGGCTCTGAAGCTTCGTCTGCTTATGGCCGGCGATAGCTGCAACTACGGTGAAGAACAGGGCGATGACGGCCGAAATAGCCGCCCCAAGGCTCCCGTAGGCCGAGAGCGCGGCAGATGCCCTAGGGTCCAAGGACACATGCTACCGTCCTGCTCACGCCCCGCCACGACCAGGTGAAACCAAGACAGTCTTGCCCGAAATGTAGGCTGCTGACATGACGACACCGCATGAACAAGAAGACTTCCTTCGCCCCTGGCCACTGGGGCCACACTACGGGGAACTAGCCGATGGGGCCGGGCCAAGGGCTTGGGTGAACTACAAGCTGCACTCGGCCGACTGGTACATCGAAACGCTCGAAGCAGCCATAGCAAAGGTCGGGTTTGACCGCCACGTTGGAATTGAGATGGCCTTGGACGGGGCGCTCACGTCTTTGTGCGCGGGCTACGATGCCTCCTCGGCGGCTCTGATTGGGGTCGCAGAAAGATACCTACAGGTGGAAGAGCCAACCCCTCCCTGGGAGTACAAGCCATCCCTTCTCAGACAACTGCTGGGCAGACTCTCGCAACAGGGCTTGACAGGCGATTTTCTTGGAACCCGGTCCCGCCTCAAAGCGGCACTTTTCAGGAAGGAGACCAGCAAGGGGTGGCTGACGACGCTGCAGGACCTCCGCAACCGACCGATGCATAACGACACCCTCCCGAGGCACTTTGACGCTGTGGTCGGCTCCCCGACAGCGAGCGCACTAAATGTAGGCGGTACGCCGACTGAGCCAATCGCCTACCTCCGCGCGGCTTACCGCGACGTGTCGAATCTGTCCGGGGAGCTGCTAGATATCGTCGATAAGCTCGCCCCTAGCGGGATGATTACCCAGCGCGATCCCTAGCTTGGCGAGGGGTTCGGGCAGCTGCATCGCCCCCGCCGCCTGCACGCGTTGTGTAGAGAGAAACTCATCCGGGTTTGATTCCGCGAGGCGGAGGCTGAAGCCGCCACGGTTCTCTTCCTCCAAGCAGAGCGTGAACGATTTGGAGAGCGGGCGGCCTCGGAGAGGCAGGCTCGGTACGTCCGGCACTTCGCGGTCGTTGTGGGTGTTGCTGGTGTAGGAGTCTCAGTGGCCCAACTGTCTCATGCCTTCAGCGGCGTTGACCCTATCCAAACCGGTGGTTTGTGTCGCTGGCCTCTTCGTCCTTCTCGCGGCCGCCGCGGCAGTTTGGGCAGCGGAAACTTCGACATTGGCAGTTCCGCAATCTCCTTTGCTCACCCACTCTGCTACGTCATCTCGCTCGTCGGTCGAATCGCTATGAACGTGTGAAGGGAGAATATCTGATGAAAGCTTCTTGGTCCGCTCATATCGGTAGTTCCGGTAGTTCCGGTAGTCCCGGTGTACCGGCGTCCCCACCGTCGTACGTCGCGTTTTCGGGGCTATGGGCGGCAATCCGGCAACCACCGACAGGGGCAAAAAGGAAGTGTGGACAATGTTCACACCCTCCGCCTCGGACCACCACGTACACCCATCGAATTGGGCCCGGATTCCGCATGTTTCCGCCACTTCCCAGTGATCCCAAGCTTTGGAATCCCGTTCGAGTCCCACCTCGGGCACGGTATACCCCCTCGTCAGAGGGGGTTTTTGCTTTAACGTGTGTACAAATTTGGTGGTCATGTCCCTCTGACACTGGCCGCGGGGTGTGCCTGGCGCCGCCGGTCGCCTGTTTGGTTGTGGGGGAGCGGGTTCAGGGTCGTGGCTGGTGGGCCCTCCGCATGCTGTGAACTGGGGTTATGTTGTCCTCTCTTGGTTAGTCGGGTAGGTCGTGGTGGTCCTACACCTCTTCATGGGGAGGGGGACCGAGCGCAACATGACTTCTAGGTTCGTCGTCAAAGGTCTAGGTTTCGACTCGTTCCTGGCGTAGGGAGACTTGCCGGGCGGACGTTTTGTCAGGCCAAAAGGGGTGTGGACATTGTCCACACTTAAATCATCTTTATCGTGGCTGCTTGCGGCCATTGGCTCTTCCCTCCTTGGGCCTTCATCTACTCAGGCGTGTGAGTGTCAGTAGCGACATGACGCGGATCCGGAAGCGTTCTACATGTGCAGGCTCATTCCGAAGTGAGAGTTCGGCGGCCACGGTCGGCCGAGTGCTATCAATAGGTCTTGGCCGAGTCATGGAAGCGCACTGCGAAATCAAGCGGGACGCGGGCCCAACGCAGATGACAGCTCCCAGTGGTGCCTCCGGAACATTGCAGTTCACGCGAACGTCTGCTGAGCATGTCGAAGCCGGCCAGTCTGACGATAAGCACCCTTGTGTAAAGCTCGTTTCAGTTCGAAATACGGCCCTACTCGACCAAAAGTCTGAAGCTCGTGCGTGGCAGGCCAGCTCAGTCACTAACCGCGCAGAGGTTTGCTCAGCCTCAAACCGCTCCCCGGGACCGATCCCGATGAGCAGCCCGTCCGGTCCGCTCAGGACGAAAGGGATTGAACCCGTATGCGGCCAGTTGACCTTGAGCTCTTTTTGAAGAGAGGGGCTGTTTTTTCCTGAGATCTTTGCTAGATTGCTGCCTAACGTTAGTTAGCTAACTTCTAGCGTTTGAAGACAAGAGCGCAGCGACGCGCAGGAGGAAGGGCTCTCATGGCTGGAAGGCTTGAAGGCAAAGTTATTGGAATCACTGGTGGTGCCAGCGGCATGGGCCTTGCATTTGGTGAAGCCTTCGCCAGCGAAGGCGCGAAGGTTCTGATCGTTGATCTAAATGAGGACGCCGCCAAGACCGCCGTCGAAGGCATCGTTAATGCCGGCGGGGCGGCGGCTTATGCCGTGGCCGACGTTGTCAATCGAGCCCAAGTGGCAGCGGCCATCCAGACCGCTGTTGCTGAGTTCGGCCGACTCGATGTTTGGTTCAACAACGCAGGATTCAACGCCCCAATGCAGTTCCTGGACATTACAGAGGAGAACTTCCGGAAAGTTCTGGACATCAACGCTTTGGGCATTCTGATCGGCACCCAAGAGGCCGCCAAGCAGATGATCGAGCAAGGTCAGGGCGGGAAGGTCATCAACACTTCCTCCATCGCGGGCCGGGAGGGATTCCCCACCTTTGCACCCTATAGTGCATCAAAAGCAGCCGTAATCTCGCTGACCCAGTCAGGGGCAAAAGCCTTGGCCAAGCACGAGATCACTGTCAACGCCTTCGCCCCTGGCGTGGTGGCTACACCCTTGTGGGACAAGCTCGACGAGGACCTGTATGCGATCGGGGACATCGAAAAGCGTGGCACTGCTTTGAATGAGTTCGAAAAGGGCATCATCCGCGGACGGAAAGCGTACCCGAAAGACATCGTGGGCACGGCATTGTTCCTGGCCTCGGTTGACTCCGATTACATGACGGCCCAGTGCATCATGATCGACGGCGGAATGACGCTGGTTTAGGAGAAGTCCTCATGAAGCTGGGCACCGTCCGACACGGAGAGCAGAGCCGCGCCTTCCGGCAAGACGGCTCCAGAACTTTCTACTACGACGTCACTGACGTTGGTGCGCTCCTTAAAACCTCTGACTGGGCCCAGCTTCCGTCAAAGGAGGGCGAAGCGCCAGCGGAGCATGATCTGCTGGCACCGGTCACCCACCCGGGAAAAGCCATCTGCGTGGGACTGAACTATTTCGATCACGCCGCAGAAGTCGGCAAGACCGCTCCAAAGGTTCCGACACTGTTCAGCAAGGTGTCTACAGCTTTGACCGGCCCACGGTCAGATATACACCTTCCGGGGCTCAGTACCGAAGTGGACTGGGAAGCGGAACTCGCCGTCGTCATCGGCACGCGGACCGTTCACGCCAACGTAAAGCAGGCCCGTGAAGCGGTCGCGGGCTATACGGTGCTCAATGACCTGAGCATCAGGGACTGGCAGCGCCGCACCTCGGAGTGGTTCCAGGGCAAAAACTTTGATCGTTCCACACCCTTAGGGCCGGTGATGGTCACAGCCGACGAAGTCGACCCGGAAGGCGGGATGCGGGTCGAAACCTTGGTCAATGACCAGGTTCAACAGTCCGGCACCACGTCGGATCTGATTTTCAGCGTCACCGAACTCGTGCTCTATATCAGCCAGTTCCTGACCTTGGAACCTGGGGACATCATCGCGACCGGCACCCCCGGAGGCGTCGGATTCGTCCAGAAGCCCCCGCGCTTCCTCCAAACGGGCGATGTCCTTCGGACACGCATCGAAGGCATTGGCGAGCTATGCAACACGATCCACATTGGTAACAACCAGCCAAGCACTTAGGCCGGCTACCACATCCGGGCGATCCGAATCGTCCGCTTGCAGCGGACACCACGAAAGGAATAAAGGCAAAATGACCGAACAGCGCATCGAGTATAAGCGCCCCAGCGTAACGAAGGCAGATGCCCTTCCATACCTGGACCAGGACCAAACATCACAGGCCCGGCGCTTCGCCGGCGTCACGCCCCGGAACACCGAAGTGGAACATCTTTGGTTCGGCAAGGTGTACACCGCCGTCGGTGAGGCATCGGATCCGCACCACCACGGCATTGCAGAAACCGGCGGGTACGTGCTTCAGGGCAGTGCCTTCCTGCGCTTCGGCGAAAACTTCAAAGAAGTCGTCTACGCCGACGAGGGAGACTTCATTTTCGTTCCTCCGCACCTGCCCCACATCGAAGGAAACGCCAGCCGCAGCAAGGAACTGATCTGGCTCACCACACGGCAGCCGGACAATATCGTGGTCAACCTTCAGGATCAGGTAGTCGCCGACATCGAACTTGATTACCGCGACTGACACTTTTGCATCCGCATGGGATCGCGCCTCCTGTCAGGCTTCACAGTCTGCCGGGGGGCGCTCCCGTTCGCGCTACCCCCGCAGCAGCATGTGCCGAGCACAAAACGGCACCGCCAGGCCGGAACCCGGGCTAACACGCCATCACCAAGTTTTAGGGAAGAAATGATAATTCAGCATGTAGTAGCTTTCCGCTTCACTGCGGACAATGCCGAAGGCAAGCTGCGGCAATCGAAGCTTGCCCAGGCCGAACTACGAAAACTGGACAGCGACCAAATACCGGGATTGCTCGGTCTTCAGGTCCGCCCCGATCTGGGCAGGGACCAAACCCATTGGGACTTGGTTCTGGTGTCCCACCACGAATCAGAAGCCGCCCTGACCGAGTACATGGCTCATCCCCTACATATGGAGGTGGCCAAGGAAGTGGCGACGCACGTCGCGCAGAAGGCAATAGTTGATTCTGTTATTTGAGAGTTCAGCGCAAGGGCCGCCCCCGAGATATTAGCGTCTCAGGGGCGGCCCTATTGGGTACTGGAACCTATTTCGTGACGTCGATTAGGAGGTGCGCTTCAAGAGTAGACAAGGACGTGCGTATCGCAGCATCAGAGATGCGGGCCACGTCATCCGGGTCCCCGTTCCAATGGCTCCAGGAGTGGACTGCGTCGAGAATGGCGATCACTATTGACACGGCCAGATCAACCTCGCCCTGGTACCCCATGTCGAGGGCCGCGCCTTTGAACAATGCAGCATTCAGATCAACGAGATGGTTGATGTCCTGTCGGGTTTCTGTCGGAAGGAACTGGCTGATCCGGTCAGTGGCCAATATCAGGTCAAACATGTCATTTTCGGGGGTCTGAAGCTGTCGGCGGACCTGCTGGTCGACGAGAGTCGTCCAGAATTCTGGGGCACCCGCGGCGGACTCAACGGCTTCGATGGTTCCTTTGGCAAACTGATGGAAATGCCACCGGAGGGCTGTGTCAACGACCTCATCCCGACCGCCGGGAAAGTGACTGTAGAGACTCCCGGCTTTCATGTTCACGTGTCTGGCAAGTCCACGCATCGTCACTGCAGCATAACCGTCCGTTGTGACGATTCGCAGGAACGCGTCCAGGATAAGCCGTTTCCCGTCCGTCAGCTTTGACCAGTCGAAAGTGGCAATCTCCGTCCGGAGAACGTCGAGGGCCCGCACCCGTTGCGCCGTGTCAGACATTTTTCTCCTGAATCTATAAGTTCCCGGCCCTGAATCGACACGAGGTGCCGGAAGGACCGTCTACTTATGGTAATTCCAACCGACTCATCCTGCCGCTCGCTGGGCTGCCCCTCATGGAACGGGCAGAGGGTTTTACGAGCGAGGACGCACCCCTGAAGGTCCGCCCTCGCCCGGTTGGTGCTTAGGACAGGTCGGCTTCGCTTGTCTCCTGCCGTCCAAGCCGGCGGTAGATCTGTGGCTTTGCTGACCGCAGGTAGATGGCGACGAGAATACCCAGCACCAGGCTTGCTCCCGGGATGAGAAGCAGCCCGATGTTCTGGCCCGGTTCCCCTCCAGCGACGAGTTCGAACTTCATGATGGCGAAGATGACCACGGCTGCGAGTGCCAAAGCGGACACGATGGGAGCGACGAAGACTTTCCAGACGTTTTCGCTGGCAGGAACTCCCACGCGGAAGAAGAAGGCTGCGATCGCGACGCTGACCAGGGCCATGAGGACCAGGACTCCTGTGGAGCCGAGACCGGACATCATCCCGAACAGCAGGGCCGGATCGGTGCCAGAGGCAGCAATGCCAGCAAGAGCCAGTGCGACTGCCGACGAAAGGGTGATGGACGCAAGGTGAGGTGAGTGATGTTGCTTGTGGACTCGTGAGAGGTAGGGCGGAAGTGCCCCGTCGGATGCGATGTTGAAAAGGTACCTTGCAATGACATTGTGCGTGGAGATCAAAGCAGCAACACAGGAAGAAGCAATCAGGACCAATGAAACGTTGGCAAAGCCCGGCATAACGAAACGCTCGAGTGCATCGTTGAACATCCCTGTGGAGTTGTTGGTAGCGGTATCGACGGCGGCTGAACCGTAGGCGCTGACGAGCGAGTAGGACGAGAGGGCGTAAAGGAGCCCAACGAGGATGACGGCCAGGTAAGTCGCCTTAGGCACCGTTTTGTTGGGGTTCTTGACCTCGTCCCGGTACATCGCTGTCGCTTCGAACCCGATGAACGTCAGGAATGCAAACAGGAGGGCTACGCCGACCTCATCACTGGAGAAGAACTGCACTGGATTGAACGGTGCTGCAGAAAGGCCTTCAGCGCCGCCTTGCGACAGAGTTGCGATGTTGAAAATCATGACCAAGCCCACTTCGAGGATCATAACTACGCTCAGCACCTTCGCTGAGAGTTCGATGTGGAAGTAGCCCAGGGCGCTGACTAGAGCGAAGGCGGCAAAGGACCAAAGCCACCACTGCGTTTCCGGGCCACCAAAGCTCTGAATCAAAGAAGCGACCGTGATACCCGTAAAGCAATACAGGCCGGTAAGAATCACTGCATAGGAGACGATGGCCAAGTAAGCGCCCCCCAATCCCACGATCTTGCCCAAGCCCGTACTGACGTATGCATAGAACGCCCCAGGGCGGGGGATGTGTTTGGTCATGGTCGTGAAACCGACTGCGAAAATAGTCAAGGCAACCGTAGCGGTCAGGAAGCCTACAGGGGACGTAATTCCGCCGAAGATGATCGTAAAGGCAATAAAGCCGGAGACGGTCACGATTGGGGCGGAGAATGCGAGAACACTCAGAACGAGTGAGGGCGTGCCGAGATTTCCGGAGAGTCGGTCCGCGGTCTGTGGTTTCGCGGATTCCGGTGCTGAAGTGGGGGAGTCATTCCTCATTTTATTTGCCTCTTTGTTGATGCGAATCAATATATAAGACCTGGAGCCGCCCCAGACTGGCACCAGAAGGAGAAGGGACCCTTAGGGGCCCTGCCGGTCGGGCCGCCCGTTATCAGGGCTGGGCGGCCCGACAGGATCAGGAGGGAACGCGTGCGATGGCGCCGATTTCGATCAGGGCACCATCCCCGCCGAGGTCCGCAACCCCAAAGCCCGTCCACGAAGGGTAGGGGGCAGGGAAATAGCGTGACTTGACCGGAAGGAACCATTCGTTGGTTGCTGCCATGGCTCCTTTGTGGAATGTCTGGAGTTGAACGATGTCTCGCAGGGTTGCCCCGGCCTCGGCCAGGACGCGCTCTACTGCGATGATTGCCAGTTCTGCCTGGCGGGCTCCGTCGGCCGGGATTGCTCCCGTTTCGTCGATTCCGAGCTGGCCGGAGACAAAGATGAGGTCTCCGCTGCGCACACCGGGTGCCAGGCCGTAGGTTTCCCCGACTTCGCCCATACCCTCCGGTATGAGGTAGGTGATCTCTGCGGTTTGATGTGTGGTGGACTGTTCTGCTGCCATTTAGGCTGCTCCTGCCGTGAGTGGTTTGCTTGTTTTCAAAATGCTGTGGGCTGCTGCTTCTCCGGCGCGGACGGCGCCTTCCATGTAGCCAGTCCACATTGAGGCTGCCTCAGTGCCGGCGAACCGCAGGGGCCCTACCGGCGCGTTCAATGCATCACCAACCCTGCTCAGCAGACCCGGAGGCATCACGGTAACCGGCGCCCCCATGGTGTAAGGCACGCTCGGCCAGTCCGTCTCGTGGTAACCGAGCACGTCAGCAGCTTCTCGGCCAAGGACGGCCTCAAGGGAATCAAGCACTGCCTTCTTACGTGCTTCAGTTCCCAAAGCGAACCATGCGTCGTAGTCCTTGCCTCCGATAAATGCCACGATGGTTGCCCATTCGTCTCCGGGACGCGTGACGTCAAGGGAGAGATAGCCGAGATCCAGATCGAAGACCTCGCCGGAGAGGCCAGCATCCCGCCAGAAAGCACGGCTGTACCGGACCTGTACCTTTGACTCCCGCCCCATGGGAGCGCGCGCCTGGAGCTGACGACGGGCCAGCGGCAACTCTGGAGTGAACTGGATTGTGTTGGCAGCCGACGGCGGGACCGCAATGATTGCTGCCGGTGCAGTAAACTGCCCGCGAGCCGACTCAACGATGACACCGTCGTTTGTGTACGTTACCGAATAGACGGGGGCGTCTGTGATGACCGTTATCCCGTCAAGCTCGGCAATCCGCTGGGAAATCTGCTGCGACCCGCCAAGCCAGAGCGCGTCGTTGGCTGTAACCTGCAGGGCGCGCATCCCTTCGCACTTAGCAACATACTGTGCCCAGAACAGCATGGACATCTCGGTCGTGTCAGCGCCGACGATAATGTTCAGATCTGTCCTGACGATGCGCCGGGCAACCTCATCGGAAACATTCTCCTCAAGCCACGACTGAACGGTAATCGCGTCCAGGGCTACATGCTCGGGACCCGCCCACGGGCCCTCGGGTCCCACGGTTTCCGCCAATTCGTCGAAGAGCCCGTTTACCCTGGTCAGCTCCGCGTCCAAAGCGGTCGAACCAGCCACCGAATCCGGGTATCCTCCATCGGGAGCCCTGACAACCTGGCCGTCAGCCCGGTATGTCATGCTGCCCGAGGGCCGTGCCGGAACCCATGACAGCCCCAAAGTCTCCCCGAGAAGCCGGGATCGGTGATGCGTCGTTCCGATCAACATGCCACCAAAGTCCAAGGGACCTCCCGGCGTATTCGCATCGGAATGCGTACGACCGCCGACGCGGTCCTTCGCTTCCAACACAGTGACCCGAAGTCCCCCCCGCGCCATCGTATAGGCGGCGGCCATGCCAGACAGGCCACCGCCTACGACGATAGCGTCAGCTTGATTGCCGGCGCTGCTATTTGTGGATGACATGTGAAGCTCTTCCTGCTTATGGGAGCCCGGTTCGGCCGCACCTACTGGCTGGCCGCGCCGCTCACCCTCCGTGATGTATCTAACGCAGCAGCGTGAGCTAACTAACGTTAGGCAGCAATGTAGCAAAAAAAGTTGAGAGTGCATAGCTCTTTTGCGAAATCCGGAAAGGCGCCCCGGTTGTCGCCATGCGCTGGTACAGTCTCAGCTAACTAACGACTGTTAGCAGACATCCAAAGGAGAAAATAATGTCAGTAGTTCTACTTGCCACCTTTGAAGCCAAAGCGGGAAGCGAACAAAGCCTGCTCAGTGCCATCCGTGAATCAGTGCCAGAAATCCACGCCGAGGCTGGATGTGGCATCTTCGCCCTTCATGAGGGTGAAGATGCCATCGTGCTGATCGAAAAATGGGAATCCGAAGAGCTCCTAGAGGCGCACCTTGCTGCGGAGCCGGTAGCGAATCTGGTCCGTCGACTCCAGCCATTCCTCGCCTCCGATCCGATCGTTACCCGCCTCAAGGCGGTTCCGGCTGGAGACGCTTCACAAGGAGCCATCTAGGAAGCTTGTGGGTGCGCCGGGGGCGTTCGAGCAGATTTCCAACCGAGTTCAAAGAAGGAATATTCGGGACTGCCCCGGCTTTTGGTGACTCGGGGTCTTAGGCCGCTGTGAGCGCGGTCCGGTTGATTGTTCCATATTCGATCGGCGGGGCTTCCCAGCCGTCTTTGCCGGCGCCGGCGGTGGTAGGTTCTGGTACCCTTGATCCGAGTGCACCACTCTCCCTGCCGGGCGGCGCGCCCGCACCGCGTTCTCCAGTGCGGCCACGGCCAGCGAGGACTTCATCCGCGAATCCATCGAATACCCGACGATCCTCCCGGAATAGACGTCCTTCACCGCGCAGAGATAGAGCTTGCCCTCGGCCGTGGGGTGCTCGGTGATGTCTGTCAGTCACAGCTCGTTCGGTGCCGCGGCGGTAAAGTCCCGCTCCACCAGATCGTCATGAACCGGCGGCCCGGGCCTGCGGTTCAGGCCCCGCTTCTTCGAAAACACCGACCAGATTCCGTGGGCCCTGCACAAGCGCTGGACCCCTTTCTCACCCGCCAAGATGCCCTTCTCTGGAAGTTCATCGGCGATAAAACGGTACCCGAATGCCGGGTCGTCGGCATGGATCTCCAAGGCGGCGTTGACCAGGTGCGCATCTACCCAGTCCCGTTCCGTCACCGGGTTCGCTTTCCACCGGTAATAGCCTTGCTTGCTGAACTTCAACACCCTGCAGGTCACCGCCACTGGAACACCGTTGACGGCAAGGTCCGTGACCAGCGGGTAGATCTGTAATGGTCAGTAGCCGGCCCGAGGTTGGCTGGCAGGCTGGTCCCGGAGGACGGCGTGTGACTCAGGGTATATCCGACCCGCTCAGCGGTGTCTTGAAAATGACTCGTCCGCACCATTCTCCGGGCACAGGCCTGCCCGCGCGGATGACCTGATCAGAAGACTGTCCACCACTTGGGTGTGACTCGTTACAGATGCGTCTCCAAGCGACCCAGGCGGGCTCCTGTCACCTCTCCGGTTCAAATTTAAGGAGAAAGCACTATGACGATCATCGCTGAGGAGTTCGAGTTCGTCGTCGAGGTCGACACCCATGTCCGCACCCACACTTTCACCGTTGTTCATGCCCCCACCGGGGCAGTGGTCGACACCGCCGCGTTCCCGACCACGTCCAAGGGAATGGACCGTGCGGTCAACTGGATCCGGCGGCGTGCAGGCGGGGAGAGGGTCTTCGCTGCTGTTGAGGGCACGTCCTCCTACGGTGCCCGGCTCACGTAGGCCCTGCTTGCCGCTGACATCGAGGGTGGCAAGGTCAGGCCTCCTACCCGGTCATCACGGGCACTGACCGGCAAATCGGATCCGATCGATGCCGAAGCTGCAGCCCGTTCAGTTCTGGGGCGACCCCGCGATCAGGTGACAGAACCGCGTGCTGCAGGCACTAGGGCCGCGATCAGGATTCTGTTCGCTTCCCGGTCCCTGCTCGATCACCAACACACCGCGAACCGCAACGCCCTCACCGCCCTGCTCCGCGGCGCAGATCTCGGGGTCGACGCCCGGTCATCCCTGCGGGACGCGCAGATCACCGCCATCGCGGCCTGGCGCAGCTCAAACGTCGTGGACCTCATGCTTCGAGTCGCCCGCGCCGAAGGCAAACGCCTGGCACTGGCCATCAACGACATCACGATCCAACTCGCCGAAAATCACAAAGCCTTGGCCCAACTCACCGAAGACCTGGCCCCTTGACTGCAAACCACCCCCGGAGTCGGGCCCGTAGCAGGAGCGATCATCATCTGCGCCTACTCCCACCACGGCCGCATCCGTTCAGAAGCAGCCTTCGCCGCCCTCGGAGGTGTTGCGCCACGACCGGCCTCCTCCGGCAACACCACCAGACACCGGCTCAACCGCTCGGGCGACCGCCAGCTCAACCGGGCCTTCGACGTCATCGTCCGCACCCGCATGAGCTTCGACACCGAAACCAAGAACTACTTCGCCCGCAGCCGGGCAACGGGCAAAACAAACCGCGAGATCCGCCGGAACCTCAAACGCTACGTCTGCCGCTCCATCTTCCGCCAACTCCAAACCATCATGGCTTGACACAACCCATAGAAGAGTCATTTTGGGTTGATGTTCCTGGCCAAATAGGCAGCCGCCCGGCGCAGAATCTCATTCTCCTGCTCCAACAGACGGTTGCGTTTCTTCAGCTCCCGCATCTCGGCCGAATCACCGCCGGCAGGTCCGGCTCCGGATTCTTTACGTTCGGCAATGGCAATCCAACCCTTGAGCGTCGTGACTGACAGCCCGAAATCCTTTGCAATCTGCGCCAGAGGCGCTTCGCCCTTGCGGGCGACATCAATAACATCCTGGCGGAACTCCGCCACATAAGCCGTGGGCATGGTCAACATCCTTCCAGCCCAGCCCGATCGACTAGTCAAAGCAGATGTCACCTAGCCGTGCAGCAGCCCCGAACAACGTTGGCGGGCTAGTGCTACGGTCCGCTAAAGAATCCTCTTGGGCTCAGACCGGTCGAGCATCCTGTCAGCCAGGTGGTGAGGCGGGATGGTCGCGGGTGGCATGTCCTGTAGTTGTTACGCCAGAACAGTTGACGCACATCACATCCATCCCTATCCTCTTTCAGAACTTACGAAAGGTGTTCGCATATTATGAACTCCGCACCCAGGATTTCAAGCACTGTCAGCACGGCGTTGAGGATCCTTCGCCTGCTATCAACACGCCCAGGAGGCTTCCGGCTCAGCGACGTTGCGGAAGCTTGCAAGATCGGAAAAAGCAGCGCACACGTTCTCCTTTCCACTTTGGTGGAGCAAGGTTTCGTACAAAAGCTGTCCTCTGGCAACTACGGGCTGGGCATTACTGCCTTCGAAGTTGGTTCAGCGGTTCCCGAGAACGTTCGATTCGGGGGAGCGATTGCCCGCCCGATGCGGGAGCTGGCCGACACTTCGGGTGAATCGGTTTCGCTGGCCCTTCTGCATGGTCGCCATGCGGTCATGGTTCAAAGATTTGAAAGTCGACAGATCCTCAGGGCCGAGATTCGCATTGGAACCCGAATGCCGCTCTTCGCTTGCGCATCAGGGAAGTACTTCCTGGCACACATGCCACTGGACGAGGTCAACTCGCTCTACCCCGACAAGGAGCTCCCTCAAGGCGTTTCGTCCGGGCAACTGCGCACAACGGCCGCCTTGATCGGGCAATTCGAAGAGATCAGGAGCCGTAACTACGCCTCAAACGTTGGCGAATACGCCGATGGCATCAATGGTGTCGCGACAGGTGTCCGGAACGCTTCTGGGGAACTTGTTGCGGCGTTGAGCATCGCAGGTCCGTCTAGCCGATTCGATATCGATTCGTGGACTGAACCGCTACTGTCCACCGCGCATTCCATGTCCCTGATTCACGGGAAGCGCGGCCAAGGAGTCTAACCCCAGCCTCCCAATAATTGAAAGGAACCCGATGACTTTCGTCGCCGGAATAGATGTCGGCGGCACGTTCACCGACGTGCTGCTATACGAAGAAGACAAGCGCAAGCTGCGCCTTGCTAAGGTCTTTTCCACACCTTCCATGCAGGCAGACGGGCTTCTCAACGGCCTGAACCAATTTGGTGTGCCGCTCTCAGAGTTGGACGCCCTGCTCCATGGGACAACAGTGGCCACCAATGCTGTGCTCGAACGTAAAGGAGCGCGTACAGCTCTCGTCACCACACGAGGTTTTAGGGACGTTTTGGAGTTGCGACGCCGGGACCGGCCGACAACCTACGGCCTCACCGGCCAATACACGCCGCTGGTGCCCCGATCACGGTCCTACGAACTCGACGAACGTATTGGATCCGACGGTGAAGTTATCACCCCGCTGTCAGAGGCCGCGCTCCGGGAGCTGGTGAACGTCCTTCGCGAGGACGGGATCGAGTCCGTGGCGGTATGCCTGATCAACAGCTACGCGAACAGCGTCCACGAGCTGAAAGTTGCGGATTTCCTACGGCAGGAAATGCCGGAAATGGCTGTATCCGTCTCCTTCGAAATTTCGCCACAGCTAGGTGAGTATGAGAGGGCGAGTACCACCGCAATCAATGCGTTCGTAACCAAACAGATGTCCCTCTACCTAGGGACTGTCCAGGACCGTATGCGGGCAGAAGGGTTCAATCACGACGTCTTGGTTATGCAGTCCAACGGAGGCGTCATCCCAGCCAATCAGGCTGGCAAATACGCCGTCCGTACGCTGCTTTCCGGTCCTGCGGCCGGCACCGTTGCCGCGGCACACTTTGGAAAGGCCGCTGGCCTCCCTGATGTGATTTCCTGCGATATGGGTGGCACAAGCTTCGACGTCGCACTCATTCCCGGGGCTCTTCCGTCTGTAACCAGTGAGAGCGAGATTGAGTATGGACTGCCCCTGAAGCTGCCGATGATCGACATCAAAACGATCGGTGCCGGCGGCGGATCGATTGCCAGTATCGATAGGGCGGGAATTCTTCAGGTCGGTCCGGAGAGCGCAGGGTCGTTCCCGGGCCCCGCGTGTTACGGCCGTGGTGGGACTCGGCCGACCATCAGCGATGCGAACATGGTTCTGGGCCGAATCGCTGCGAGTCAGACGCTAGGAACCCAGGATGGGTTCCAGCTCGATTACGAGGCGGCATGGATTGCCATTGAAAACGACATTGCCATTCCGCTCGGTCTCAGCGTTCCCGACGCCGCGTTGGCCATTGTCCGCATTGCCAACGAAATGATGGCTAACGCCATACGTATGGTTAGCGTTGACAAGGGGCATGATCCGAGAAGATTTTCGCTCGTCGGATTCGGGGGAGCGGGGCCGTTGCACATAGCCGAACTCGCCCGGTCCATCGGGGCCACCAAAGTCATCATTCCTCCCCACCCAGGAGCGCTCAGCGCGTTCGGGTGCCTGATGGGGGATATCAAGTACGACTTCATGACGGCCATCACCTCGGACGTCGACAACTGTTCCCCCGACTACCTGCGGACCGTTCTTGTCGGGCACCGACAGGAAGGAGAAGGCAAACTTCACTCCGAGGGCTTCGAGAACAGTGACATCGAAGTTCACCACATTGCAGTGTTGAGTTACGCCAAGCAGATGTACACGATCGACGTCCCGCTTGGCGCCCAGGAAGACGGGTGGTCGCCGGAAGCCCTGACTGAGGCGTTCCGTGCAAAGTACGCGGAGACCTTCGGGAGCCGGCAACGAAGTGGCGCAATAAACCTGGTTTCCCTGCGGACGGTAGTTACAGGACTGCGGAATGACGTCGACTTCGAAGCGCCGCGGCCGGTCCTAGGCGTCGAAAGCTCCAGGACGGTGATATTCGACGACGGCGAACATGAAGTGCCGGTGTTAAGGCGCGAATCATTCGTCGCTGGCCAGGCCATCGAAGGACCTGCCGTGATTAATCAAACGGACACTACGACAATCCTGCCTCCCCGTAGCGTCGCGATTGTCCAAACCAACGGAAGTCTCGTAGTTGAGGTAGCAGCATGACTCACGAAATTGACCCTCTGACCCTTGCCGTCATCCGTGGCAGGCTGGAACAGATTGCGGATGAAATGGATACGGTCTTCGAACGGATGGCGTTCTCTCCTGTCATCTCGGACGCTTGGGATCGCGCCGATGGAATCTACTCGGCAACTGACGGAAGCATGATCGTGCAAGGCCTCCGAGGTCTTCCGATCTTTGTGGGAACCATGCAGTACACGGTGGCCTCGGTCATCGAGCAGATTGAGCAGCTGGCACCTGGGGATACATATCTCATCAACGATCCGTTTGCTGGCGGAACGCACATCATGGACACCAAACTCGTTCGCCCCTTCTACTACAAAGGGGAATTGTTCGCATTCCTAGCGAACACAGGACACTGGCCCGATCTTGGGGGTCGGGTGCCGGGTGGCTTCGGTGCATCTGCAAGCGACTGCTACCAGGAAGGACTGCGTATCCCCGCAGTGAAGCTGTTCAAGGAGGACGTGCTCCAAACTGACATTGTGCGGTTGGTACAGCACAATTCGCGCATCCCGGAGGACGTCATGGGTGACATCGACGCGCAGGCCACAGCGCTTCGTGTAGGTGACAATCGACTGACTGAGCTACTTGATGAATACGGCGTAGACACCGTCAACGCTGTCATTGCACAACTTCGCGATCGAAGCGAAACGCAGATGCGGTCGTATATCTCGGACATTCCCGATGGCCTCTACTCCTTCGTCGAAATCATGGACAACGATGGAATCACCGACGAACCGTTGAGGGTAGATGCTCGACTCACAATCCGCGGCGACGAGATGGACATTGATTTCAGTCACTCCTCTGCGCCGTGCACCGGGCCGATGAACTCCGTGAAGGCTGCAACCATTTCCAGCACCTTGGTTGCCATCAAGCATGTCTTCCCGGATATCCCCATTAACTCCGGCATCATGGCGCCGTTGAATTTCAACCTGCCTGAGACAGTGTTCCTCAACGCTCAGCCGCCACGCCCTGTCGCCGGGTGCGCGGCTGAAACCAGCCAGCGCATCATCACAGCCGTTATGGGCGCATTGGCCAGCGCCGTCCCGGAAATGGTGCCCGCAGGTTCGTCCGCGACAGTAAACAACCTCTCGATGGGAGGCACCGACGAAGACGGAAGCCAATATGTCATGTACGTCTTCCTTGGCGGGGGTTACGGCGGACACCTTCAAGGAGATGGACTATCCAATGGTTGCTCGCTGATGAGCATAGGCCGGGTGCAGTCCATAGAGACCCTGGAGCAGCGCTATCCTGTGCGGTTCAACCGCTACGGGCTGCGTGACGGATCGGCCGGCTTGGGAGAAACTCGCGGAGGTTTCGGCGTTCATTTCGAGTTCGAACTTACGAGTGAGCAGGCCCAGGCCAGTCTGTTGGGGGACCAGTCCAAAACTCCGCCAGTTGGACGTGCCGGTGGAAACAACGGGCTGCCTTCATCGCCGTGGTTCCAGCTGGACGGAAAGAAAGTCGTTCTCCCCATGGTCAGCAAGGGAGAGAACGTCGGACTCAAGAAAGGAGACATCGTGTGTCTTCGAACTCCTGGAGGGGCAGGATACGGAGACCCGGCCAAACGCACGCAAGAAGCCATAGCCCGAGATATCGAGAATGGCTATCTTTCCTCAGAGGCGCCCGCTGAACTGGACGACGCCTTGGCAGATCTCGTCCAGATCTAACCCCCCAATCAGGTGGCAGCTGAGGCTGCAACTTCAGCTGCCACCAACCCACCCATTCTGATAGGACATGCAGTGAGTGATCTCATGTTATCCCCCAAGGAGCAGCAGCAAACCCTCAAGAAAGCCATTATCGGAAGCCTCGTTGGCACCACACTGGAGTGGTACGACTTCTTTCTCTACGGTTCCGCAGCAGCATTGGTTTTCAACAAGGTGTTCTTTCCGTCATTTGACCCTGTTACAGGAACCCTTTTGGCCTTTCTCACTTTTGCCATGGGATTCCTAGCCCGCCCACTGGGCGGGGTCATAGCAGGGCACTTCGGCGACAGGATCGGCCGCAAGAACATCCTGCTCGTGACCATCTCCCTCATGGGAGGTTCGACCGTTGCTATCGGCCTCCTGCCCAGCTACGACGCAGTGGGCCTTCTTGCGCCAATCCTTCTCATCGTGACACGCATGCTCCAAGGCCTGGCCCTGGGCGGCGAATGGGCTGGCGGTGCGCTCATGATCGCGGAACGTGCACCAGACGCACGACGGGGCTTCCTCACGAGTTTTGTCCAGGTTGGGGTGCCCATCGGCACCCTTTTGAGCACCGGTGTTCTGTTCCTGATGTCGTCGATTCAAAGCAATGAGGACTTCATTGCCTGGGGTTGGCGCGTGCCGTTCCTCCTCTCCATCGTGGTCGTCTTCATCGGTATTTACATCCGCCGGCAGGTCACTGAAAGTCCTGCTTTCCTGGCGCTGGAGGAAACCCGTACCGAAGAGCCAAAGAGCCCACCCATCGTGGAGGTATTCCGCAAGCAGTCCGGAGAAGTCTTCAAGATCGTCGGAATTCGAGCCGGTGCGGACATCGTCTACTACACCTGTGTGACCTTCACACTCACGTACGTCGCCCAGACACTGGGCCTGCCGCGGGAAATCGGTCTGATCGCCAGTCTGATTGCTGCAGCCATGCAAATCTTCACCTATCCGTTTTTCGCTGCGCTCAGCGATAAATATGGTCGTCGACGGGTCACGGTGTTCGGCGCAGTTGGCTGCTTGGCCTGGATTTTCGCGTTCTTCCCCATGCTGGATACAAAGAGCAGCGTATTCATCATCCTAGGGGTCGTTCTCGGCCTGTTCTTCCATTCAGCCATGTACGGTGTGCAGGCGGCATGGATTTGTGAACTCTTCGACACCGAACACCGATACAGTGGGGCGTCCATTGGATACCAGCTCTCCGGTATCGTTGGGGGCAGTCTCGCACCGACGATCTCCCTCTGGCTGCTCAGCACCTTCCACTCAACTCTGTCCATCCAGATCTACGTGGGCCTAGGGTGCCTCATCGTTGCGATCACCGCCCTTGCCACGCGGGAAACACGAGGCACCAGGATTCATCCAACGGTCTCCATAAAGGAGCCCAGCTAAATGGCAGGCGTGCAGATGTCAACGAATTCCGGCCTTTTCCGGGAGGCGCTGCAGTTTCTTCCCGGCGGGAATACTCGATCGACGCTCTTCGTCCCGCCTAGTGCGCCGTACGCAGCATATGGTGACGGCGCACGCATAACCGACGTAGACGGGCACAAGGTCATCGATTGCAACAACAACTACACATCTCTGATCCACGGCCATAAGTTTCGGCCTGTGCTCGATAAGGTCCACGAGATAGTTGAACACGGCACGTCCTTCGGATTGCCGACCGAGTCCGAAATCCGGCTCGCGGAAGAGCTCAGTAAGAGACTGCCGGCAGCCGAGCAGTGGCGTTTTGTCAATTCAGGGACAGAGGCGGTGATGCACGCAATGCGGATCGCCAGGGCCCATACGAACAGAGATGTGATTGTGCGTTTCGTCGGAAGTTATCACGGAACCTCGGACGCGGTTGTCGACTTGAACATGCCGGGAATACCACGGAGCGTGGCTGATTCAGTAATCACTATGCCTATCGGAGACGCATGGCAGTTCAAGGCATTTATGCGGGAACGGGGTCGGGATGTGGCAGCAGTTCTCATTGACTTGATGCCGAACCGTGCCGGACTCCAACCTGCCAACGATTCATTCGTGTCATTAGTCCGCGAAGAAACCAAACTGCACGATGCCTTGCTCATTATTGATGAGGTCATCACCTTCAGGTCAAGCTTTGGAGGTTTGCAGGGTGTTTACGGGGTCGAACCTGACCTTACAACCCTTGGCAAAGTCATCGGAGGCGGGTTTCCCGTCGGAGCGGTTGGCGGGAAAGCCGCCGTCATGGACGTTACCAATCCAGCATTGCCCGGCACCATTGCATGGGGTGGCACCTTCAGCGCCAATCCTGTAACCATGAATGCCGGATTAGTTGCCCTGGACTACTTCCAGCAGCATGACATTACCAAGCTCAACGCGAAAGGCGACGCGCTCCGCGAGGCATTCCTGCAGGCGGGGATTCAGTGCAACGGATTCGGATCGCTCATAAGGATCTTTCCAGCAGACATGACTACTACGTGGTGGAAGGCTTACCGGGAAGGGGTGCTTCTGGGTACGTCTGGACTGATTGCGCTGTCGACAGCTATGGATGAGGGCGTCATTGAAGAGATCCTTCAGTGCGTCATCAGAATCAGCCAGCAGTAGTCGAACCTGGGAGACCCGGGTGTCGGGCACTGGTTGTAGGCACCAGGCAGCCGCCGTAGCCCCGAGGTGAAGCTAAATCTGAAAGGCGCGGAACCTGCGTTCCGTGCCTTTCAGATCACGCGAATCCATGCTCCTGCCCGGGGGGAGGAGGGCGCTACGGTTCGCCCGGCAGTTCGGCCCCAAGAATGATGCGGGACACTTGCACGGCTTTGTCGGCCATGATGCCGAGTTCCGCGTCGTTATAGTTGCCAGGAGCCCATCGCGTAGCACCCTCCAGAAGGGTCACCACCATCCCGACTCGTTCCTCTGGTTTGGAATGGCCCATGTCCCGGGCGGCAGCTGCGTACATGTTTTCGTGGAGTGCAACCCAGTCATCCACTTGGGTCCGCAGGTCTGCGGGAAGGATCGAGGCCATCCTGTCGGTTGCCACGAGCAGGTCCCACAGATTGCTTTCGGGAAGCCTGACCTGTCTGGTGAAATGCAGCCTCACCATGGCGTCCCAGAAGTCATCTGCTGATTCAGCGTGATCAACGGCCTCGAGAAGTGCCGAGCCGAAACGGTGAAAGTGCCAGCGCAGTGATTCCGCGACGATTTCGTCCCTGCCGTTGGGGAAATGCGAGTAGAGGCTCGGCGGTTTGATGTTGACGGCGTTGGCGATGGTCCGCATGGAGACTGAACTGAACCCGTTGGCGATAGCTAGTTGCAGAAAGGCCTCGAGTATGTGGCGTCTTGAAGCCCCTTGGCCGGCCCAATCCCATTCTTCCAAGCGGTGGGCGAAGGTATCGCGGGCGGCCTTGTAGGAGGAACTGCTCATGCTTTGACCCTAACAGTCGTGGGGGTTGACCCTTCGGAAGCGGTCCCTCGCCGTGGCACATTAAGCATGGTCCAACTTTACGCAAACTCTTGGCTAACGACCATTAGTTAGCTACCCTGAAAGAGGCAAGACCAGCACGGCTGGTTTCGCCGCTATCAGCGCCTTAACAGAGAGGAACGGATCATGTTGGTCGAAGATTCGAACCGGGGGGCCAAAGGAAGCAACATGACCTTTGGCAGTGGGCTTTCTGGCATGGTCGCCGCCTACATCAGCGCCCGCGCGCTGGAAGACGATGCGGCTCACAACGACAACTGGCAAGCGCAGCAAGCCTTCCGCCCCAAGGGTCAAGGCCGGGTACGGACGTGGCTTGGCTCCCGCCGCCGCGGTGGTACCGCCGTCGTTTCTTAAATACCTGGCTCCAGCAGAAAGAACCAACTGACATGTCCTCTGCCGAAGTACTTTCCCCTTGGGTGCCGCGCGAGCCGCTGCTGCAAATCAACCGGCTACGCGAACTCTTCCTCATGCAGCCCCATGCCGACCTCAGCGGAATCCGACCCATCGTGGCGCGCTCCTGGTACAGGAGCAGGGCTGCAGGCGTTGATGCTGTGGCAGACCGAGGCTTCTTTGACGAGGGTCGCGTGGATGAACACACCATCCAGGCAGCGGGCCCACACCTGCAGAAACTGGACGAGGTCGCCGCAGACCTTGGCGGGTACGTCAACCTGACAGCGCCCAATGGCGTCCTGGTCAAAGCGGACTACCTGCGGGATGACGGCTTCCCCGCCGGATACTCGCTCCTTGAGGAGAGCTGCGGAAGCAACGGTGAAGGTCTCGCCCTTGAAGAAGGACGGGGGGTGTGGCTCGCACCGGAGGAGCACTTCCGTGAGGACATGCGCGGAAACTGGTGTTTTGCTTCCCTCGTCCGCGACCCTTTCCACAATAGAGTTCGGGCCGTCATCGGACTGACTTTGCCCGGCAACCGGGTCACCTCTTTGGAGCCATCGTCCACTTTGCTGATGCTGGAAGGCGTTGCCTCCCGGATCGAGCGTGACATTGAGGTGCGGACCTCATCCAGGGAACGGGCTCTACTCAGCGAATACCTGAGGATCTCCCGACGCCGCGGCAACCGGGCAGTAGTTGCCCTTGACGGCAAGAACTCCCTCCTCAACGCCACAGCAACGGCCACGTTGGAGGACGGCGACGTCTCCGTCATCTCCGGGTATGCGAAAGCGGTCATGTCCTCCGGGCGCGAACTCAACTGCGAGGTCTCGCTTCAGGGACCCGGGATCTCCACCCTGGAAGTTTCGCCCGTGACCTTATCTGCAGCCAATATCGGGGCAGTCGTGGTGGTCCGCCCACACTCACCTACCAAGGAGCGTCCGACGCCAACCGATACCAATGAGGTAAAGCCGCAAGCTGCCCTGCCGGATGCCGCAGACAGACTCTTGAAGCATGTTGACGGGACGAGCATGGGGTTCAAGCGCACCTTGAGCCTTGCCCGCAAAGCTGTTGAGCAGGAGCGTTCCGTTGTCATCATTGGTGAGTTGGGTAGCGGCAAACGTCGGCTGGCCGGCGGAATTGCCGACACTCGTGGGCAGCACGTGGTGGTGGACGCCAGGGGAGGCTCGCTCCGGAATAACCAACTCCGGGACGTGATCCATCGAGTATCCACTGAGCTGCCATCAACGTTGATCGTTGAACATGCCGACGAACTTTCACTGAATGAGGCAGCAGAGCTCGCCCGGAATCTTCGGGGCAACGTCACTACCAAGCTTGCGTTCACCATCACTCACCCGACAGATGCCACCTTGATACTCTCGGAGGCGTTCAACGTCTTGGAAATTTCGGTAGAGCCGCTGCGCAACAGGCGGGAAGACATTCCGCAGCTTGCGGTAGCGATTGCAGAAGAGATGGGGGACCGAAGGTTGTCCCGCCGGCTTCTAACAACGCTGACGCATGCTGACTGGCCTCGAAACATTGACCAGCTACGCGCGGTAGTGTCCAACGCCGTTGAACGCGCCAGTGGAGCAGAAGTAACCGTAGACGACCTCCCGCAGGGGTTCCATCGGGTTCTGACCAAGGGGCGGCTGTCCCGTCTGGAGGACGCCGAACTCAGCGAGCTGCGAACTGCACTACAGGAGGCATCGGGTAACAGGAGCCTCGCGGCAGTGACGTTACAGATTGGCCGTTCCACCCTCTACCGCCGGATGGACTACTTCCGCAGTAGAGGCTTCGACCTCTAACCCCGAAACCGTGTAGGGAAGCAGCCGGCCGCCGCCAGTGGCCGGCTGCTTTTTGGTCCTGCCCACCCCACGGTAGCCGATGGGACAGTGTCCCACCCCGGTGTCTCGATTTGGCACGGATGAACCTGCACATATCGCGTTGTACTTGAAATCACCCGGACACCGGCACCCTTCCAACGGGTGCTCGGCAGATGAAAAGGGTACTCAACGAACAGGACGACGACTATGACCCGCGATGCCCAGGGAACCATTCTTGTGGCCCCCCATCACTTTCCGAACCTTGACCGCGAGCACGCACTCGCAAAGGAGTTCGGTTACACACTCAACCCGGCGGCCGACGTCGAAGCCTTCCGTCAAGGCCTTCCCGAAGCCGACATCGTCATGATCACCCCCTACGCGAAACTCACAGCCGCGGACTTCCCGGTGATGTCCAAATGCAAGGCTGTCATCAGGTATGGCATTGGCTACGACAACATCGATGTTGACGCAGCCACTGCAGCGGACATTCCCGTGTCCATTGTCCCGGGCACCGCTTCGGAGGAAGTGGCCTCGCACGCGTTCGCGATGGGGTTGGCATTGGCCCGCCGTCTGCCAGCAGGTGACACATCGATCCAGAACCTCGGTTGGGCCGGGACCATCGGCTACGACACCCCGGTTCTGTCCGAACTCGAGGTCGGGGTCCTGGGGATGGGCCGTATTGGTCAACACGTTGCCCGCATGTATCAAGCCGTCGGGGCACGGGTCCGGGCCTACGACCCGTTCGTGACAGAGAGCTTTGTGGAGCTGACCTCCCTGGACGACATCCTGGAAAATTCCGACGTCGTCTCGCTCCACCTGCCGCTGTCCGCGGATACCGCAAACCTGATCTCCAAGGACGTTCTGGCGCGCATGCGCAAGGGCGCAGTAGTGGTCAACGTATCCCGCGGCGGTCTCATTGAGGAATCAGCCCTTGCCGAGGCACTCACCACCGGCCACATTGCAGGTGCTGGCATCGACACCTTTGCCGAAGAGCCGCTTGGGGCTGAGCACCCGCTCCGCACAGCACCCAACACCATCCTGACGCCCCATATTGCCTGGCGTTCCAACCGCTCCACAGGTGCACTTCAGGAGGGCGCCGTTGAACGTGTCCGCTTGGCCCTGACCGGGCAGCCGCTCATCGACCTCGTGAACTGAAAAGACTGGAGAGAACCAAGTGGGAACAGAACACCAGAAAACCATCACACAAAGCCAGCCTTTGGAGGATCCACATCTGCGCAGGGGGCCTCGCGGATTCCCCCTGTTGCCTGGCGGTTACGGCCGCTCGACCTATTACACGGGAGCACCGAGCCCGTACGCCATCCGGGGCGAGGGCTACCGGGTCTGGGATGACCGTGGTCATGAACTGATCGACGCGAACAACAACTTCACCTCCTTGATTCACGGGAACGCGCACCCCGAAATCACGGAGGCAGCGACCAAAGCGCTCACCGCCGGCGCCAGCTGGGGAATCCCCAACCTCTACGAGTGGGAACTGGCAGACCTCCTGCTTTCCCGCCTGCCTGAGCTCGACCAAGTACGGTTCGCCAACTCCGGCACCGAGGCCGTGATGTCCGCAATCCGCATCGCCCGGGCGAGCACCGGACGCGAGAGAGTCATCGTCACCAAGGGCGGCTACCACGGAACATCCGACGTGGCATTGGTCCCGGGTGGCCCTGCCTACCAGCGTGGAGTAACCCGTGGCGTGATCAACGATGTCACCGCGGTGCCCCTTAACGACGTCGATGTCCTGCGCCAGGAAGTTGAAGCAGCACCGGACTCCTACGCAGCCATCATTCTGGACCTGTTGCCCAACAGAGCCGGCCTCCTCCGGATCTCCGAGGAGTTCGTGCACACCGCCAGGGACCTCGCGACTCGGTACGGGATCGTCCTGATCATCGACGAGGTCATCAGCCTGCGCCTGGGATTCAACGGCTTCAGCGGTGAATATGGTGTTTCCCCTGACTTGCTCACCACGGGCAAATTGATCGGCGGGGGCTTCCCTGTTGGCGCTGTTGCCGGCAGGGCTGAACTGATGGCCGAGGTGGATCCGACCCGTCCCGGTAGCTTGCCCCATGGCGGAACATTCTCCGGCAACCCGGTCAGCATGGCCGCGGGGTCGGTCGCCTTGCGCCTCTTCACGCAAGAGGAAGTAAAAAGGCTGAATCACCTGGGCGACACGACCCGGGACACAGTGAACGCGAAGATCGCCGACGCCGGCTGGGAAGTGCGCGGCCGCGGCTCGCTGCTGCGCGCGGTTCCGACTGGCGCGGAAAAAGTTGACGAGCAGACTCAACACGAGCTGTGGTGGGCATCTTATGAGCGCGGCTTGCTCGGTTCGCCAGCAAACCTGCTGTCCTTGTCGACACCCATGGACGAAAAGGTTGCGGGGGACATCGCTGACCGCCTTGCCGACGCCGTGCTGGCCGTGGCAAACCAGAACCCGGCAACGGAAGGCACGAAGTAACCATGAAGATCGTTTCCTACCACCACGAATCGGGCGTCCGCGGGGGAGTCCTCTTCGACGATGCCGTCTATGACCTGGAGCTGCTCCTTCAAGGCTCCACAGAAGCCATCCACGGAGCCACGACTTCCGTCCGTGAGTTCCTGTCACTCTACGGTGACCGGATCCCTGCCATTTCCTCCGGCATTACAGCACTTGCCTCCGAGGACCCGGTGGCCCGGGTCGGCGCATTGAACGAGGTCCGGTTGACCACACCCATCACCGATCCGGCCAAGGTTCTGTGCATTGGACTCAATTACAAAGACCACGTTGCCGAAACCGGGCGTGCTTTCCCCGAGTATCCGGACGTCTTCGCCAAATTCGCCTCCACCATGATTGGCCCCGAGGACGAAATCGGCGGCGCTCACGTCAGCAACAACCTCGATTTCGAAGGAGAAGTCGCCGTCATCATAGGACGGCGGGCGGCTGAGGTCTCCGAGGACGAAGCCCTGGATTATGTCGCAGCCCTTGCGCCTCTCAACGATGTCACGGCACGCGATCTCCAGTACCGCGGGACTCAGTGGCTGGCTGGTAAGGCCGTGGACGGTTCAACCCCGTGGGGTCCCGCCATTGTCACGCTGGATGAAGTGGGAGACCCGCAAAAGCTGGACATCGCGACACGGGTCAATGGCATCGAAGTGCAGCGCTCGAATACCGAGCATCAGATCTTCTCCATAGCCCGCATCGTCTCCTACCTTTCGAGTTTCCTCACTCTCGAACCGGGAGACGTGATCGCCACAGGCACACCACAAGGCATTGGTGCCAAGCGGAATCCTCCAGTCTGGCTTGAACCGGGCGACACGGTGGAAATCGAGATCGACAAGGTGGGCCTGCTTCGTAACCGCGTCGGCAAGCCCCAGCTTTAACCCCTCCAACTCTAAGAAAGTTAGATGACCATGAGTGAAGTACAGACACAACCAGGTGAAGCGAGGTACCGCATCGCCGTCGATACCGGTGGCACGTTTACGGACGTGGTGGTCGGCTCGAACACAGGCGACATGGCGGTCGGCAAGGCCCTAACCACCTATGACCGCGTTTTCACTGGCTTTGAAGCCTCAGTCCGCAGGGCTGCCGAGTCGGTTGGCTGGAGCGGTGATGACGTCCTGCGCAATGCAGACGTGATTGTTTACGGCACAACGCACGCTACCAACGCAGTTCTCACCGGCAAGGTGGCCAAGACTGCTCTCTTGACCACTGACGGATTCGCCGACACCCTCCTGCTTCGCGAAGGCGGACGCCGGGATGCTTTTGACTCCAAAGCTGCCTACCCTCCGCCGTACATCCCGCGTCACTTGACCTTCGAAATCACGGAGCGGATTTCCGCCGAGGGTGATGTCCTGGTGCCGCTGGATGAAGCGAAGGTGCGCGAAGTGCTCGGCTCCTTCAAAGAACAGGGAATCGAGGCAGTGGCCGTTTCTTTCCTGTGGTCGATCATCAACGACTCCCACGAGAAGCGCGTTGCGGAACTCATCCAAGAGATCCTTCCCGATGTGCCGTACACCTTGTCCAATGAGGCCAACCCAACAATTCGCGAATACCGCCGTTCCTCGGCAGCGTCGATTGATGCCTCCCTGAAGCCGCTGATGGCGGACCACCTTGGAAAATTGCGTTCCGACCTCCAGGAGTATGGGTTTGGCGGTGACCTCTTGGTAGTGACCTCCGAAGGCGCCGTGCTCGACGTCGTGGATGTCCTGGACCGCCCGGTATTGTTGCTGAACTCCGGCCCTTCCATGGCACCGCTGGTTGGTGCGGCCGCTGCTCCCGAGCGCGACACTGTGGTGGTCTGCGATATGGGTGGCACCACGTTCGACGTGTCCTTGGTTGAACAGGGCGTCGTTCGCCACACCAGGGAAGCCTGGCTGGGAGAGCCCTTTGTGGGCCACCTGACAGGTTTGTCCTCGGTGGCTGTTTCCAGCATTGGCGCCGGCGGTGGCAGCATCGCATGGATCGACGGCGGCGGTCTGCTTCGTGTGGGTCCGCAGAGTGCCCGTAGTACTCCCGGACCGGCCGCGTATGGTCGCGGTGGCGAGGAACCCACCGTCACGGACGCTTGCGTCGCTTTGGGTTACCTTGACGCTGACGGATTTGAAGGCGGATTCACGTTGAACCGTGAGGCTGCCATCCGCGCCATCGATACCCGCATCGCTGGCCCCTTGAACATGGACACCTTGCAGGCGGCACAGGCCATTTTGGATGTATCCGCCAACCACATGGCAACAGCAATCCGCCAAGCTTCCTTGGAACAGGGTGTTGACCCTCGAGGTGCCCTGATTGTGGCGGGCGGCGGTGCAGGTGCCATGGTGGCGGCCGCCATCGGCGTGCTCCTGGAAGCTGATACCGTCCTGATTCCCGCGACCGCGGGCGTGCTCGCGGCCTACGGCGCGCATCGCGCTCCGATTGCTACGGAATTCCTCTCGCCCTTGCACAACGACACCCGTAGCTTCGACGCTGGCTCCGCTTCGCGGGCCGTTGAGGAGCTAACGGGCAAGGCCGAGGTATTCGCCAAGAGGTTCGATGGTGTGGGCGCCGCTCCCAGCGTCACCTATTTTGTTGACGCCCGCTACCCGGGCCAGGCCTGGGACTTGCGTGTGTACTTGGACGCTGCGCCCGATACCGCCAGTGATGCAGCGGGCATCGTTGAGCGTGCCTTCCACGAAGAGCACGATCGCCGCAACGGCACGCACGATCCGGACAGCCGCGTGGAGATCATCACGTGGGGCGTCAGGGTCGAAATCCCGCGGCCTGAGCTGACAAAAGATCAAGCCGAAGTGGGCCGCGGGACTGAAGTCCACCGCACGGACTCCATTGTGTTCGGGGGCGAAAGTTTCAGCACCCAGCGATACCGCGGAGTCACCCTTGCCCCCCGGGACAAGATCGTTGGCCCTGCTGTCATCGACCAGCCCACAACCACCATCGTGGTGCCACCGGAGTGGAACGCCACGCTCGACGAACGATCCAATATCTACCTCACCCGTAAGGAGGCGTAACCATGACACGCGAATTCGATCCCGTAAAGCTCTCGGTCCTCGCTAATGCATTCGACGGCATTGTCCGCGAGATGACCAACGGCCTGCTGCGTTCCGCCCGTTCCTCTGTCATCAACACTGCCCGCGACTTTTCGTGTGCTGTTCTGACCGCTGATAACCAGCTGCTGGCAGCAGCAGAGGGCGTACCGGTGCACGTCTTCGGCGCCGGACCGCTCGGCGAGGACATGGTGCAGCTGCACGACGACATCCGTGAAGGTGACGCATTCCTGCACAACGATCCCTACATGGGCAACTCGCATGCTGCCGACCATGTGATCCTCGTTCCGATCTTCGTCCATGGACGTCACCTCTTCACGGCAGTCACCAAGGCCCACCAGGCCGACTGCGGCAACTCGCTGCCAACCACCTTCTTCGCCACAGCACGGGATGTGTATGAAGAAGGTGCACTGATCTTCCCGTGTGTCCGTGTTCAGCGTGACCATAAGGACATCGACGACATCATCCGTATGTGCCGGTCCCGCATCCGTGTGCCTGACCAGTGGTACGGGGACTACCTGGCATCGGTCGGTGCGTCGCGCATCGCCGAACGCCGCATTCACGAACTCGCCGAGAAGTTTGGTGTCGAAGACCTGGTGGACTTCGTGGATGCCTGGTTCGACTACTCGGAACGCCTCACCGCGACTGCGATCGAAACGCTGCCCGAGTACGTCCTCCATGGCTCCTCGGTCCACGATCCCTTCCCCGGAACCAGCGCGGACGGCGTGCACCTGCAGGCAACCGTTGAAGTGAAGCCCAAACAGGGCAAGATCGTCATTGACCTGCGTGACAACCCGGACAATCTCCCCAATGGCCTGAACCTCACAAAGGCCACGGCTACAGGTGCTGCCTTGGCCGGCATCCTCTCCGGCATCCCGGAGAACCTTCCGAGCAACGCAGGCACCTTCCGTCGAGTGGAAGTTCTGCTCCGGGACGGCTGCGCCGTCGGAGTTCCCAAACACCCGTACTCCTGCTCATCGGGCACCACCAACCTCGCCGACCGGGTTGTCAACATCGTTCAAGCCGCGTTCTCCCAAATAGAGGACGGCTACGGCACGGCCGAGGGAGCGGCGGGACAGGCACCGGCAAAATCTGTCATCTCCGGTATAGACGAACGTAACGGCAACGCCTATGTCAACCAGATCCTTGTTGGCGGCGTCGGTGGACCAGCTACACCCTACGTTGACGGCTGGCCTACGTATCAGCGACCCGTCTGCGGCGCACTGCTTTACCACGACAGCGTCGAGGTAGATGAGCAGCGCTACCCCATCTTGGTTCACGAACGCACCCTGGTTGCTGATACCGGGGGAGCAGGAAGGCAACGAGGTGGCCTCGCGACCCGTGTGACCATGGAACCCCGCGGTGAAAGCGTCACGCTGACGTACGGAATCGAGGGCAAGATCAACCCGCCGAAGGGGGTCCGCGGCGGCCACGATGGTACCAAGCCGTCAACCTGGGTTGAGGATCTCACTACCGGTGAACGTCGCGAGATCCCCGTGGTGGGTCGCTACGATCTCAAGTCCGGCGAAAAGGTCGTATCCATCACCCCTGGAGGCGGTGGATACGGTGACCCGCTGGAACGCGACGTCCTCGCAGTCCTGGACGACTACCGCGAATCACGGATTTCCCTGGAAGCGGCCGCTGCACAATACGGAGTCGTTATTACCGACGGCGGCATTGACGAAGCAGCAACGGCCAAGACGCGCGAATCGCGCCTGGCCAGCTAGAAGTACCAGCCATAGCAACTGATTCCGGGGCGGGGTATAGTCCTCGCCCCGGAAGGTTTCACCAACTACTGACGGAGAATCACATGGAACCCATTCGAGTCGGCATTATCGGCGTCGGAAACGTTCTCAACCAATACCTGGACAAGATCGGTGTCCACCCGGACGTGAACGTCGTGGCACTCGCCGACGTGAACCCGGACGCTGTAAAAGCCCGGGCAGCGGAGTATTCGGTTGCCAAGGCGCTCTCACCGGATGAGCTTCTGGCCGATGACGAGGTTGAGCTGGTCCTGAACCTCACTCCACCCAAGCTCCACGCACCTGTGACACTCCAAGCGATCGCTGCCGGCAAGCACGTCCTCTCGGAAAAGCCGTTCGCTACTTCCCTCGAGGAAGCACAGCAGATTCTGGATGCCGCCCGGGAGGCAGGCGTCAAAGTGGGATCCGCCCCCACCACCTTCCTTGGCTCCGGCATGCAGACGAGCCGCAAGCTCATCGATGACGGTTGGATCGGAGAGCCTGTAGCCGCTTTCGCATCCTTCGCATGCCGCGGCTACGAGCACTGGCACCCCAACGTTGACCCCTTCTACAGCCCCGGCGCCGGCCCCATGCTGGACATTGGGCCGTACTTGATCACCAACCTGGTGAACTTCTTCGGTCCCGTGAAACGCGTTTCTGCCACAACACCGCGTTCATCTGAGACCCGGCCGCGTCCGGGCAAAGACGGCGAAGTCATCCACATCAAGACCCCGACACACGTCACCGGCACTCTCGACTTCGAGTCCGGTGCGACCGCCACCGTCATGGTGAGTTGGGACATTTGGAATCACAATCTGCCGCATTTGGAGGTCTACGGAACAGGGGGCTCCTTGGCTGCACCGAACCCGGACCACTTTTCCGGCGCTCCCGTGCTGCGACGCGGTGAACCCGGTGACCTGGCCCTGGACATGACTCCTCCGGGTGGAGGCGACTGGCGCGAAACGCCCATCACACATCGGGACGACGCCTACCGGGGCATCGGCTTGGCTGAATTCGGCTATGCCATCCGCAAGGGCTTGGAACCTCGCACAGGAGGGGACTTCGCTTACCACGTACTCGAAGTCCTGCTCGCCTTCGAGGCCTCCTCGGAGCAGAGCCGCCACATCGAGATCGAAAGCACCTGCCAGCGGCCACGTCCACTGCCTTCTGTGGGGCCGCAGGAGCCTTACCGCTTCGACTAAAAAGTCACCAAGAAAACAGCAGCCGACGGCGGTACACGCGTACCGCCGTCGGCTGCTGTTTCCTGCCTTCTACTGATTTACCGCGGAGGAAACCCCGCCGCGTATCAAAGTGGGACACACCACGGCCCCCCGACGGTGAAAACCTGAAGTTCGGGCGAATCGGTTTGCAAATGCCGACGCACCTTCGAATTTAGGAGATCGCATGACTAGCACAGCCGCTGCTGACATCGGCACCGTGGTCGACAACAAGGCCGTCCGCCGCCGCACTGTCGCACAAGCAATCGTTGAATACCTTCAGGTCCAATACAGCGAATTGGACGGTGAGCGTCGTCGCCTCGTTCCCGGCATGTACGGCATTTTTGGCCACGGAAATTCCGTTGGATTGGCGCAGGGAATCGACGAGTATGGCGTAGATTTCCCCCATTACCAGGGCAAGAATGAGCAGTCCATGGTCCATGCAGCCATTGGCTTCGCAAAGGCTTCCAACCGCGCAGCCACCCTTGCGTGCACGGCTTCCGCAGGGCCGGGGTCTACCAACATGGTTTCCGGGGCCGCGACGGCAACCACCAACCGCCTCCCCGTGCTTCTGTTCCCTGCCGACATCATCAACAACCGTTTTGGTGATCCGGTGCTGCAGCAGATTGAGCATCCGGTAGAGAGGGACGTCTCCGCCAACGACTGCTTCCGTCCGGTCAGCCGCTATTTCGACCGCATCACTCATCCGGCCCAACTGCTGTCCACCCTTCCTGAGGCCATGCGTGTCCTTACCGATCCCGTGGAAACCGGCGCCGTCGTGGTCTGTCTGCCGCAAGATATTCAGGGCGCGGAGTTCGACTTCCCGGAGTCCTTCTTCACACCGCGGGTGTGGCACATTCGTCGTCGTCCGGCTGTGGAGGACGAATACCGCGATGCTGCCGACATCATCGCGAACGCCGAGCGTCCCCTGCTGATTTCAGGAGGTGGTGTCCGGTACTCGAAGGCCCAGGACGAACTGGCACGCTTCAGCGCCGACTTCGGAATCCCGGTCACGGAAACCTATTCAGGCAAGGGCAGCGGCCCCATCAGTGAGCTCAATCTGGGTGCGCTGGGTGTGACCGGAACGGTGGGAGCCAACGAAATCGCCGATGGCGCTGATGTTGTCATTACTGTTGGTTCACGCCTCCAGGACTTCATCACCGCTTCACACTCGTTGTTCCAGAACCCCAACGTGAAGTTCGTCAACCTCAACGTTGGCTCGTTCGACGCGCACAAGATGGGTTCATTCCCGGTCATCGGCGATGCGAAACTTTCGCTTGCGGCGCTGCGGGAACGACTGGCAGCCATTGCCTTCGGTACCTCCGCTGATTACCGCAGCGAGATCGCGGACGCTCGGAAGGCCACCCTTGAGGTGCGCAAGCACGATCTTCAGGCATTCCCCGGTGAAAACATGAGCCAAGCCCAGGTCATCGACGTTCTGAACCGCACCGCAACCAACCAGGACGCACTGATCCTGGGCTCCGGTGGTGTGGTTGAGGGCATCCACAAGGCCTGGGATACTTCCAACGGCGCCGAAATCCACTTCGAGTACGCCAACTCGTGCATGGGCCATGAGATTCCGGCCGGCCTCGGCTACCGGATCGCACGTGGGGACGCGCCGGGAGAGGTCTACGTCTTGATCGGTGACGGCACCTACTTCATGCAGCCAACGGAGCTGGTCACAGCCGTACAGGAACGCAAAAAGATCATCACCATTGTGATCGACAACCGCGGACACCAGTGCATCTGGCCGCTACAGGTCTCCAAGGGTGGCCCCGGGCGCGAGTTCGGGACACAGTATCGGGAACGCAGCACTGAGTCCGGTCGCCTTGACGGGGCAGTTCTGGACTTCGACATTGCCGCCAATGCCGCCAGCATGGGATGTGCAGCTTGGTCCACCTCCACCGTTGAGGAGTTCCAGAATGCGCTCAAGGAGGCCAAGGAAGGGGACGGCCCCGCAGTGATCGTCGCTCGGGTGGAGCCTTGGCGCTACCTGTCCGGCAGCGGAGCCTTCTGGGACGTGGGAGTGCCTATGACCTCGCAGCGTCCGGGCAGCCAGGAGGGTACTGCAAAGCACTTGGAGGGCCGCGCCCGCCAGCGCTTCTACGCAGCCACCACTGCACCTGACCGGCGCTAAGCGCAACAGGCGGGGCCGTCATGCGACGGTCCCGCCTGACCCATTTACCGGACCATACTCAGCCTAAATACTGACAAAGGAGTACCAACATGAGCGCATTTACCGTTATTGATCCAGCCACGGGAACCAAGCACGCACAATACCCAGCGGCCACAGATGCAGAGGTAGAAGCCGGCCTGACCGCAGCCCAGGCTACCTACCAGGACTGGTCACGCACCACCACAGTGGCTGAGCGGGCTGCTTTGGCCAAGCGCCTGGCCGAACTCTTCGTGGAACGCAAGGACAAGCTGGCAGCCATCATCAACCGGGAGATGGGCAAGCCCCTCGCGCAGGCGGCCGGAGAAGCAGAGTTCTCCGGTTCCATCGCCGCAGCCTTCGCCGAGCACGCAGAGGAATGGCTGGCCGACGAGGACCTTGAGGTAGCCGATGGTCTGCGGACGTTCTTCCGGTACCAAGGCCTGGGCGTAGTTCTGGGCATCATGCCGTGGAACTACCCGTACTATCAGGTGGCACGCTTCGCGATTCCCAACATCATCCTGGGCAACACCGTGATAGTCCGCCACGCGAGCCAATGCCCGGAATCTGCTCTGGCACTTGAAGAGCTGTTCCGCGACGCCGGCTTCCCGGACGGCGCCTACGTCAACCTCTTCGCCACACATCAGCAGATCTCAGACATCATCGCGGACGACCGCATCCAAGGCGTTTCTCTCACTGGCTCCGAGCAGGTAGGCGCAATCGTGGCTGAGCAGGCAGGCCGTGCCTTGAAAAAGTGCGTGCTGGAGCTCGGCGGTGCCGACGTATTCATTGTTCTCGACACGGACGACCTGGATCAAGCAGTGCGAAAAGCTGTCATGGGACGGATGGGCAACACCGGTCAGTCGTGCAACGGCTCGAAGCGAATCGTCGTGCTGGATAAGCACTTCGATGAGTTCTCCGAAAAGTTCAAGGCAGCCATTGCCGGCCAATCGTACGATAACGGCGACTTTGGCCCGATGTCTTCAGATTCAGCCACTAAGTTCCTGAAGGGGCAGGTACAGGGAGCCATCGATCAAGGTGCCGAAATCCTGGTGGGCAATAACGAACCGCAGGGCAACGTCTTCACCCCAACAGTGATTACCAATATCACTCCTGCCATGGACGTCTACAGTGAAGAGCTCTTCGGACCGGTTGCCCAGCTTTACAAGGTCAGCAGCGATGAGGAAGCCATCAAACTCGCGAATTCGTCGCCGTATGGCCTCGGTTCCGTGGTGATTTGTGATGACCACGAGCGTGCCGAGCGGGTAGGGAACCAGCTCGACGTCGGAATGGTGTTCATTGGCGCCTACGACCTCAGCGGAGCCGATGTACCGTTCGGTGGTGTCAAGAAGTCCGGTTATGGACGGGAACTGGGCAAGGTGGGCATGCTCGAGTTCGCCAACAAGAAGTTGTTCCGCTTCGCCAAGTAATTAACAACGCAACAAGAGGAGGCCGGATCATTGACGATCCGGCCTCCTTTTATTGCGGGTGGAGTGAGGTTGTGCCTAGGCCTGGTAGGTGGTTTTCCCGGAAACCTCCGGAATCTGGACCCAGTCGCCGGAGCCGGCGCTACGCAACGAGGCATCAACGAGTTCGGAGGCTGACCAGCCATCCGCGGCGGACGGACCCAGTTGTTTCCCTTCGGCCACCGAACGCAAGAAGAGTGCCGCTTCAATGGTCTTGAGGTCATTGAAGCCGATGCCGGGGCCGGGTCCGGGCTGGAAGCGGCCGAACTCGCCGAAGGACGGGGGAGTCATGATGGTTCGATAGCCAGTGCGGTCGGTGGCGAGTTCCAATTGGTTCATTCGTTCGAAATTCCAACGCAATGATCCCTCGGTGCCGTAGACCTCGATGATGTACTCGGCGTGTGGGCCGATGGCGACACGGGTGGATTCGAACATGCCGATTGCTCCACCCTCAAAACGGGCAAGCATGGCCGTGTAATCCTCGTTCTCCACCTCTCGGGTGACTTCGGAAGCCTGACCCATGTCGAAGGAATTCGAGGAGTTGCCAGCGGGGAGCGGCCGGTCCTTGATGAATGTCTCGGTGACGGCGTTCAGTGACGTGATGCGACCCACCAGGAACTGGGCGAGGTCGAAACCGTGGCTCAGTACGTCGCCCAGGACGCCGGATCCTGCACGTGCCTGCTCATAGCGCCAGGTGAAGACTTGGTTTGGATCCGAGGCGTATCCGGTGAGGAGACGGATCTGCACATTGGTGATCTTGCCCAGAGTTCCGGACCTGATCAGCCTGCGCGCTTCGGCCACTGCCGGGGCGTGCCGGTAGTTGAACCCAACGGAGGTGATGAGGCCAGCGGCCTCAGCCCCTTGGGCAATCTCACGGGACTCTTGGGCGCTGCGGCCCATGGGCTTCTCAATCCAGAAGTGTTTACCTGCCTCGATGGTGGCAAGCGCTATTTCATGGTGAAGGAAGTTGGGTGAGCAGATAGATACGACATCCACGTCCGGGTTTTCCAGCACTTTGCGGTAGTCCGTGGCTGTTTCCTTGTAGCCGAGCGCGTCTTCGGCGTGATGGCGGCCGGCATCGTCCGGGTCGGCAGCGATCACCAGTTCTGGATGGCGGGGCAGTTCAGGAAAGAACTGCTTGGTCGCCAGATACGCGCGGGAATGCAGTCTCCCCATCCATCCGACCGAAATCAGGCCAACCCCAAGGCGGTTTTGCTGTTCCAAGAGCGCTCCTTAGTCTCTACCGCTGTCCCGCGGTGCTGTGCCGCAGACTGACGGCGGCATCTGTTGATCAGCCTAGGAACGTTGTCCGTGTGCTCTGTGTCTCAATGTGAGACAGCTGGGGGTAGCTGCGCGCTGTTTTAGTGGGACGTACTAGTCCGCCACTGCCAAGCAAGAGGAGCCGTCGCCGATGATGGACCGCGAGCAACAAACCCGAACGGAACCCCTTCGGGTTCTCATCACTGGTGCAACCTCAGGCGTTGGGGAAGCGACCGCAAGACTCTTCGGCAAGCGGGGTCACCGGCTCGCGTTGCTGGCCCGGCGTTCTGAGGAATTGCAGCGTGTGGCAGAAGATATCGACGCCGGCGCCCACACGGTGGTTGCCGATGTCGCCGCTGCCAGCGAGGTCAAGAACGCCGTGCGGGGCGCGATCCACTCACTAGGTGGCTTGGACGTAGTGGTCAACGCTGCGGGTGTAGCCGGACATGTTGCGTTGGAAGACCTTACCGAAGGGCGCTGGCACGAAGTGCTGGAAACAAACTTGTCCGGCACCTTCTACGTGGCGCGGGAGGCTGCACTCCACATGAGACGGTCCGGGGGCGGCTCGATCGTCAACGTCGCATCCGATCTCGCCGCCATGGGCGTGCCAGGCCTTGTTCACTACTGCGCGGCGAAAGCAGGCGTTGTGGGACTCACCCGGGCCATGGCACTGGAACTGGCGCCACTGGTCCGAGTCAACGCCGTTTGCCCGGGACCGATTGACACGCCCATGGTGCGTGAAGGCCTGGCCGCGGCGCCGGACCCAACAGAGGCCCGGAGATTGAAAGAGAGCACTGTGCCGCTGAACCGTCTCGCGGATCCCGACGAAGTGGCAGCAGCCATCTATTTCCTGGCGGTCGACGGAACCTTTGCGACCGGAACCAGCATGGCGTTCGACGGCGGTACCTCGGCCGCGTAGGCATCGTCACCAATTACCTATCAAGACCGATCAAGCCCAAGGAGCTAAAAGACATGGAAGAGTCGAGCTATAAGGACCTCCGCAGTGCGCGCTGGTTTGCACCCCACGACCTCACGGGATTCGTTCACCGAACAGCGATTCAGGCTGAGGGCTTCTCCCGCTTCGCACTCAAGGACAAACCGGTCATCGGCATCGCGAACTCGTGGTCGGAGCTTGTCAACTGCAATATTCACTTCAAGCTGCTGGCCGACGCTGTCAAGCGCGGTGTCCTCATGGCCGGTGGGCTGCCCCTGGAGTTCCCCACCATTTCCCTGGGCGAGAGTCTCATGAAGCCTTCAGCCATGCAGTTCCGAAACCTCATGGCCATGGACGTTGAAGAATCCATCCGCGCCTACCCGTTGGACGCCATCGTGCTCCTGGGCGGCTGCGACAAGACCGTTCCAGCCCAACTCATGGGTGCTGCGAGTGCGGACGTCCCGACCATCATGCTCACCGGTGGGCCCCAAGAGCCGGCGCACTTCCGTGGTAAGCAGCTTGGCGTCGGCACGGACACGTGGAAGTATGCCGATGAGCTGCGTGCAGGAAAGATCACCGAGGCTGACTTCGACGAGCTTGAGTCGGCTGCCAAGCCCTCTGCTGGACACTGCAGCGAAATGGGAACCGCCTCTACCATGACGTCGCTGGTTGAGGCGCTCGGCATGTGTTTGCCGGGCACTGCATCAATCCCGGCCGTGGACGCGCGTCGTGCCCAAGCTGCCGAAGCCACAGGACGCCGGGCAGTTGAAATGGCCATGTCACAGGGACCAAAGCCAAGCGAAATATTGACGAAAGAGGCGTTCGATAACGCCATCACCCTCCTGATGGCCGTGGGTGGTTCCACTAACGCAGTAGTGCATCTTTTGGCGCTCGCGAGGCGCGTCGGTTACGAGTTGCCGCTGGATCGCTTCCATGAGATTTCGCAACGTACGCCTCGCATTGTCAACGTCCGCCCCTCGGGCGAGTACTTGGTGCAGCAGCTGTTCCAGGTGGGCGGCATCTCCACGGTACTCAAGGAATTGGCGCCGCTCCTGAACAAGGACGCCATTACCGTCACAGGTGAGTCCCTCGAAAATGGTTACAACTCGGCCCCCGAACCCGATGGCGTAGTGGTCAGCACGCTCGAAGCCCCGTTTGATGCCTCCGGAGGCATCGCCGTCGTCCGCGGCTCCTTGGCACCCAACGGTGCGGTCATCAAGCGAAGCGCGGCATCCAAGGATCTGTTGCAGCACAAGGGATCGGCGGTGGTGTTCGAGGACATTTATGATCTTGGGCGCAGGATTGACGATCCCGAGCTGGACATCACCGAAGACTCTGTTCTGGTCTTGCGAAACAGCGGGCCCGTGGGAGCTCCCGGGATGCCTGAATGGGGCATGCTGCCCATTCCCGAAAGGCTGTTGCGGCGCGGCATCCGTGACATTGTCCGTATTTCCGATGCCAGGATGAGCGGCACCGCCTTTGGAACCACAGTGTTGCACGTATCGCCTGAGGCGGCGGTGGGTGGACCGCTGGCGATAGTCCGGGACGGGGATCCTATTGTGCTGGACGTAGAGAACCAGCGCCTGGACCTGGATATCCCCGCTGATGAGATCAAGAGCCGACTTGCCGAACTCAAGCTCCCCGAACCGAAATACCGGCGTGGCTACGGACGGCTCTTCATCGATCACGTCAACCAGGCCGACGAAGGCTGTGACTTCGACTTCCTCAAGGGCCTTCCCGATGAGGAACCACAGCGTTTGCCCTATGGCCTCATGAGCGGTTGGCAGGGCGGCTGGTGAGTAGCTACGCATCCGAACACGAGAACGCCCGGGGGAGTGCCGATGAGGGGAAGGCCCGGGAAGCTGTGTCGCGGCCGAAAGTGATGGTGATTGTTCAGGAGGGCCGGCCGCTGCCTCCGCTTGAACGGTTGGAAGCCGAAGCTGATGTCGCGGTGGTGCGCACTGCAGATGAGTTTCGGGCCGCCCAGCCAGGAACAGAGGTCCTGTTCCTGAACGATTTCCGGACCAAACTCCTTCGGGAAGTAGGACCCGGCGATTTGCGCTGGATACACACGTCCAGCATCGGTGTGGACAGCCTCATGACCAGGGAGATCATCGACAGCGACATTGTGGTCAGCAACTCCCGCGGCGTGTGTGAGCGCCCCATCGCTGAGTGGGTCCTGGGGGTGTTGCTGATGTTTACCAAGGATTTGCGCCGCACCATCGAGCTTCAGCAGGCCCGGACATGGCAGCACCGCGAAACCGAGCCACTGCTGGGCCGGAAGGTCTTGGTTGTGGGGCCGGGACCGGTGGGCCGCGAAACCGTCCTTCTCCTCCGTGCTGCCGGAATGGACGTCGACATTGTGGGTCGATCTGCGAGGAATGACGCACAGCTGGGACACATCTCCGGTTTTGATGACCTTGACCGGCTCCTGGGCATCGCTGATGACGTGGTCCTGACATTGCCGCTCACAGAAGAAACCCGCGGCCTGTTCAACTCGTCGCGATTCAAGAAAATGCAGCCCGGAGCTCGCTTGGTAAATGTGGGCCGCGGGGCGGTAGTGGTGGAGCAAGACCTTCTGGAGTCACTTGACTCCGGCCGCCTAGGCGGCGCAGCCTTGGACGTCTTTGAGCATGAGCCATTGGATTCTGCTAATCCGCTGTGGAGCCGGCGGGACATCCTGGTCTCACCTCATGCCTCCGGGGACCTGATCGGGTGGCGGGGAAAAGTGGTGGATTGTTTTGCCCGGAACCTCAGTTTCTGGAAGGCCAATGAGCCCTTGAATGATGTGGTGGACCTGAAAAAACTTGATCCGTCTGCTTCTGCCATGGCGTCCGAAAGGCCCTGATAAAGCCTTTTCCCATGGGATATTTCGTGAGCTGAACAGGCCGGAATATCCCATGGGATCCCGTGTCCCAAGCTGGTACAGTGCTTCCACGATCCCCGTCGGTACTGTGATTCAGCACTCAAAATTTCTCGACGAGGATTACATGTCAAGCACACCAAGAGGTACGACGAAAACGCCGGCTCAAACCCAGGAACACAAGCTCAGCGGCAACATGGGCGTAGGCGAGCTCGTGATGAACGTTCTCGCTTTTTCATCACCGCTGACGACCGTTGCAGGCACACTGCCTGTGATGCTTCTCTTCAGCGGCCATACGGCACCGGGCATCTACCTTCTGGTGACGCTCATGCTGCTGATCTTCTCAGTCGGCTTCGTCAAGATGAGCCGCAGCGTTGAAGCTCCCGGCGGTTTCTATTCATTTGTCACAGCCGGCCTGGGTAAACCTGCGGGCCTCGGGGGAGCACTGCTGGCGCTCTTTGGCTACATCTTCATAGGGTTCTTCGCACCGTCCCTTTTCGCTCTCACGCTCCAGAGCTTCGTGGTCAACACACTGAACGGGCCCGACATCCCCTGGTATTGGTACGGGCTCGGCATCATCGCCATCACCACCCTCTTGGCCTATAACCGCATTGACCTCTCGGCAAAGGTCCTGACCGTTGTGATGCTGCTTGAATCTGCAGTTGTCATCATCTTCGACGTTGCGGCCTTCTCCACAGGATCCGCAGAGGCGGTACAGGGGATCGGCTTCTCGATGCCATGGATCACCGATGCCGGATTGGGGCTGGCGTTGTTGTTCGCCGTCGGAAACTTTTTCGGGTTCGAGGCGACCGTCATCTACCGGGATGAAGTCAGGAACCCGGATCGCACCATCCCCAGGGCCACGTACATTGCAGTGGTGGGCATTGGATTGTTTTACGCTGTGGCGGCGTGGGCTTACACATCCTTCATCGGTCCTGACAAAGTCCAGGATGCAGCCGCAGCAAACACAGTGAACCTGTTCAACGATGGTGCCACGGTGCTGGTGGGAAAGATCTTTGCGGATATTGCTATTGTCCTGCTCATCACCTCGATCCTGGCGTCAATGCTCTCGATCCAGAACATCGCCGCCAGGTACAGTTTCTCGCTGGCCGCCGACGGAGCGTTGCCCTCGATTCTAGGTCGCGTGCATCCCCGTCATAAGTCGCCCTACATGTCGGCATTGGCCATTGGCCTGTTGTGGGCCGTCGCAACCGTCGTCTTCACCGTCATTGGGGTAGCCCCAGAGGCCTTGTACCCGATAGCAAGCGGGAGTGGCACTTTCGCAGTCCTGCTTCTGATGTTCATCACCAGCTTTGCCGTGCTTGTATATTTCGTTCGCCGCCGGCGGGTGGACCCGGATTCGGTCTGGAAGACCATCGTGGCTCCGATTGTCAGCGTCTTTTTCCTGGGGCTCATCACCTACTTGGCCATCACAAATTACCCGGAACTTATCGGTGGGTCGGCAGTCATGACTGCCATCTTCATGAGTTTCACTTTTGCCTTGTTCTTCGGCGGGATTGTCTACGCATACCTCCTGCGTTCCAAGCGGCCTGATGTTTATGCGCGCTTGGGCCGGCAAAAGATCGACTAACAAAAAGGGTTCCGCTTCCATATAGACCTGGAGATCTGCAATGACGCATCAAATCAGAGTCGGCCTGTTCGGAACCGGGCGCATAGGCCAAGTACATGCCATGAGCTTGGCTACCCTGGACGAGGCTACGCTGTCTTGGGTTTGTGATCCTTTCATCGAAGGTGCTAAAGAAACCGCAGCTGAATTCGGTGGTCGGGTGACCGACGATCCTGATGAAGTCTTCGCTTCAGGTGAGATCGATGCTGTCATCGTGGCCTCTCCCACGGCGACTCATTTGGACCTCGTCGCAAAGGCGATCGAGGCGGAAGTGCCAGTCCTCTGTGAGAAACCGATCGACCTGGAAATTTCCCGCGTGAACGCTTTTCGGGAGATAGCGGCATTGTCAGACGTTCCCGTTGCCCTTGGCTTCAACAAGCGCTTTGACCGCCATTTCGTGGAGCTGAAACGCCGCGTGGCCGCTGAGGAAATAGGAGTTCTGGAGCAGCTGCTGATCACCAGCCGGGACCCGGGGGAGCCTCCGACAGCCTATCTTCCCCAGTCCGGCGGAATCTTCCGGGACATGACCATCCACGACCTTGATATGGCACGATACTTCATTCCAAATATCGTTGAAGTTTCAGCGCAGGGTGCAAACGTATTCAGCGACGCCATCCGTCACGCGGGCGATTTCGATTCCACCGTTGTCACCTTGCGGGGATCCAACGATGAACTCGTGACGATCATCAATTCGCGCCACTCAGCCTACGGTTATGACCAGCGGATCGAAGCCTTCGGGTCAAAGGGGCTGCTGCAGGTGGGGAATAAGAACGATAACCTCGTCCGGCACTGGGGTCCTCGATCCGTTGAGTCCGTAGGGCCATACCAGGACTTCTTCCTGGAGCGCTATGCAGAGGCCTATCGACTGGAAGTTGCAGAGTTCCTCCGTGCTGTTCGAGGCCTGCCTTCCAGGAGTCCCGGGTTCGAGGACGGCCGTGCGGCATTGATTCTTGCGGATGCTGCGGAGAAATCCGCCCGAACCGGCACTGCCGTTGAAGTGGACCTGAGCTAATCAGGAAACAAGGCCGCCTGCCCTGGGCCGCAGATGTTCCCGCAACGACAACTGCGGCCCAGGTCGGGCATTTTTAATTGTCAGAACGCTGGAGTTGCGGTGCCGATGGAAAGGATGGGTAGCTGGACATGAACGCAGCCCATAAGTCAGAGAACTCAATGCAGGCCAGCTGGACACCGCCCGCCGGGTTCTGGGAGAAGGTGGAGCCTGGCGACGCTGTCCGTTTGCAGAGGCCTGGTTGGCCTCCCTATGACGGATACGTTGACGACGCGACTCCCGACGGGGATATCGTCTGGGTTCTCTCGGTGGGTGAGCGTCGACTATTTCACGTAGCCGACGGCTACAGCCTCGTTGCGTGGCCGTAAGCAGCTGATTTTAGCTTCCAGTATTCTCGCTGGAAGCTATTTTTAGTTAAGTAATTGAAGCGTATCATTCTCGTGTTCCAAAGTGGCACACATCCACGGAACGCTCATCCGTCAAAGTTCTAGTAAGTGAAACAGTGTGGCGAAGGTCACGCGGCTCGGGGCTTTAGAACCATCCCGAATCAGCAGGTCAAACAACGTAGTTTGATGGACCGCGCCTCAAGTGTTTCACCGGATCATTCGCATGGCCCTAACGAACGAGGATGAGATGACCGAAGCACCACCGGCGACCCCTCCACTGGTCGCCCTCAAGGACATACACAAGACATTCGGAGCAGTGTCCGCCTTGCGCGGCGTCAGCATCGATGTCCAGCCTGGCGAGACCTTCGCACTGCTGGGCGACAATGCCGCCGGCAAATCTACGCTCATGAAGGTACTGACGGGCGTGTACCAACCAGACCGAGGTTCCATCGAACTGGACGGCAAAGCGACTGAGTTCCCAACCCCATCAGCTTCACGCGATCAGGGCGTGGAGATGGTCTACCAGGACTTCGCCTTGGCGGACAACCTTGATGTTCGTTCCAACATCTTCCTGGGCCGGGAGCCGCAGAAGAACATCCTCGGCCCCCTATTGCGGATCATCGACCGCAAAAAGATGGAACTCGAAACCAAACGGGTACTCGAACGCTTGGACATCCCCATCAATCCACGTCTCAAGGTCAAGAGATTGTCAGGCGGACAGCGTCAGGCCGTCGCCATTGGCAGGGCGTTGGCATTCGATGCCCGCTTGATCATCATGGATGAGCCCACGGCAAACCTGTCGGTGGCCAAGGTGGACAAGCTCATTGAAGTGACCCAGCGCCTCAAAGATCTCGGCATCGCCGTCATCATCATCACTCACCGGCTGGATGAGGCATTTGCCGTGGCAGATCGTTTCGCGGTGATGCGCCAAGGCCAAGTAGTGGGTCGCTTCCGGGTTGGTGAGGTTACCGAAGCACAGGTGGCACACCTCATCTCCCACGGCACGTTGGATGACTACATCGACGACGGCGCCGGAATCCCCGACAACCGCCGCAAGATCGGAAGCACCTCATCGATGGACGTCGTTGATGTGATGGCCGCTCCTGGCACTACGAATGCGAGCCACTCATGAGTCTCACCATGGAAAATATCAAGACAAAGCTCGGACCCGCTGACCTTAAAGAGGGAATGACTGCCACCAAGGTCAAGCGCTTCATTGGTGACTATGGGATCATCATCCTTTTCGTGGTAATCCTTATCTTCCTCGCGGCTGCTGCGCCAAACTTCCTGACCCTGAACAACATCGTCAACGTGGTCCGGCAGTCGTCCATCATAGGACTGATCGCCCTCGGGATGACGTTCATTATGATCACCGCCGGCATTGACCTTTCTGTCGGTTCAATTGTGGGTTTGGCCGGTATGACTTTCGCCTTGCTGGCCCCGGCAAGTGGTGGTGCCTTCTGGTTGCCGCTGGTTGCAGGCCTCGCAGTAGGCCTGCTGGTTGGATTCCTGAGCGCAGCGTTGGTGGTCTGGGGAGCCATCCTGCCGTTCCTGGCAACACTGGCAACCATGGCCATTGCCCGCACGGCAGTTCTGGTCATGACGGACGGGCAGGTTGTTTCCGGGCTGAGCGGACCAGCTGAATGGCTTGGGTCGGGTTTCATCGGTCCGGTTCCTGTCCCAGTGATTATTTTCTTGATCGCCGCAGTTATCTGTGAGTTTGTCCTCAGCCGAACCAAATTCGGTTCGCATGTATATGCCGTAGGCGGCAACGAAGAGTCCGCCAAGAAAGTGGGCATCTCCACCAGCCGGGTGCTCTTCACCGTTTACCTCATCGGTGGCGTGACAGCCGCCCTGGGAGGTCTGGTTCTCACTGCGCGCTTGGACGGCGCGGCGCCGGTTGCCGGAACTGGATACGAACTTCAGGTGATTGCCGCTGTCGTCATTGGAGGAACGAGTCTCTTCGGTGGCGTAGGCACCATCCGCGGAACGGTCATCGGTGTCCTCCTGCTGGGCGTGGTCATGAATGGCATGAACCTGATGGGGGTCTCGTCGTACTACCAGCAAGGAGTTCAAGGCATCATCCTGGTGCTCGCCGTGCTGCTGAACCGGTGGAAGTCTGACTAGCCACTGCAATAACCGAAATGCCCCGAACCCAATGGGGAACACAGAACCAACAATCTCCTCAGCAATCAGAACCATTGAAAGGAACCATCATGGGAATGCGACAGAAGCTCGCCGTAACCACCGCTATGCTGGCCGCTGGAGCCCTCACACTCACCGGCTGCGGGGGGAGTAGCACCCCCGGCACGTCGGAGGCTGCAGGCAAGTCCTACAACATTGGCGTTGTGGTTCTTGACCTTCAGGACCCGGACCTGGCGCACATGACGGACGCCATGAAGAAGACTGCCGATGAAAAGGGCGTCAAGCTCAACAYCACCGACTCCAAGAAGGACGTAGGAAGTGAGCTCAACCAGGTTGAAGATCTTCTCACCCGTCAGGTAGACGCCGTCATCATGCAGCCTTTGGATGGCGAGGCCAGCCAGAACGCAGCGAAGCGTGTCATCGCGGCCAACATACCGCTGTTCATTTTGTCCACCGAGTTCGCCGAAGGTTCGGACGTTGGATACAAGAGCTACATCGGTGTGGATGACACCGTGGCCGGTGAAATGCAGGCTGAGTACCTGAACAAGGCTCTTCCGGAGGGCGGCAACATTGTGTTCGCCGCGGGCACCTACGGTGCCTCCTGGACCGATCGCCGCAAGAACGGCTTCGACAGCAAGATCAACAAGAACTTCAAGATCGTGGCTGAATTCCAGGCGAAGGGAAGCCGTGACGACGCCAAGCGCAACATGGAAGACACGCTTCAGCGCTTTAGCGCCGGCCAGATCGACGCCGTAGTGGCCAACAATGACGAAATGGCCATCGGTGCAGCCTCCGCTATCGCTGACGCGGGACGAACTGCCGAGTTCAAGGCCGTAGTCGGCGTCGACGGTACTGAACCAGCCATGCAGGACATCAAAGCCGGGACAATGTCGGCTACCGTCCGACAGGACTCTGCTGGACAGGGCGTCAAGGCAGTTGAAGTTGTCACTGACTTCCTCAAGGGCGGCAATGTGGAGAACCGCTACACGCTGCCATTCACGCTCATCACCAAGGACAACCTTTCCGAGTTCTTGAAGTAAGCAGCGAGATCAGTCAAGCGGGCACAGCGGATTCGTCCGCTGTGCCCGTTCTGTTTTGGCACAATCCAGGGCATACCGCGGCTGCTTACACTTCTTCCCGAAACCTACGAATGGAGAACGCAACCATGCCCCATGGTGACAACGGCGACACGGCTCTGAGGCAGTTGCTCGCCCGGTTGGAGCATCACGGCGTGGAGGTGGACGACTCTTCGCGAAGGCTGTCTGAGTACTCCTACGATGCATCGAATTATCGGGTAAGACCCGCCGCCGTGGCTTTCCCCAAAAGTGTCGATGACGTACGAACAGTCGTGCGCCTATGTTCGGCATTGGCAGTGCCGATGACGACTCGCGGCGGGGGTACCTCGATGGCAGGGAACGCCATCGGCGACGGTTTGGTGATGGATCTCTCCCGCCGCATGAATGCGGTAGGGGCTCTCGACGCCGAAGATAGAACAGTTTGGGCCGACGCTGGGGTTGTCCTCGGTGAGCTGCGCGCCCACGTTGAAAAGGCCACGACGGGTACTCTGACATTTGCACCGGATCCTTCCTCCCTGAGCCGGGCCACCATCGGTGGTTCCATCGGCAATGACGCCTGCGGAAATCACTCTGTGGCCTATGGGCGCATGACGCATCATGTGCGGGAAGTGGATCTTGTCACTGCTGACGGCGCTTACCTGAGGGCCGGGCGTGGCTTTCTCCGCGCTGTTGACGAATCTGACACCCATTCCGTTGCTCGCGCTCTGGAGCTCACCGAGGGCCTGGAGGCTTTGGCCGCAAAGAACATGGCCAGGCTACGTGTTGAACTTCAGGCCATTCCCCGACAGGTTTCCGGGTACCACGTGGGCCATCTGCTGCCGGAACACGGATTCGATGTGGCCGCCGCATTGGCAGGCAGCGAAGGTACGTGCGCTGTCATCGTGCGGGCAAAGGTGGGCCTCGTGCCGAAGCCCGTCACCACCGCACTGCTCTGCCTGGGATATCGCGACACCATTGATTCTGCCCGTGACGTGATGACCATTTTGTCCGCCAAGCCGAGCGCCATCGAGGGGCTGGATGTTTCGATCGTGGACATCATGAGGCACCGGCGAGGAGCGGCCAGCGTTGAGTCGTTGCCTGGGGGGAGTGCCTTCCTCATGGTGGAGTTTTCGGCTGACACTTTGCAGCTGGCCGACACTTCCTGTCAGGAACTGGCCGACAAGCTCGGCGCGAACGGGCGCGTTGTTAATTTCAGGATCGTCACTGACCCTGTTGAGCGAGGAAAGCTGTGGCGGGTACGTGAAGACGGCGCCGGACTCTCGTCGCTGCGGATCGACGGAGTTCAAACGTGGCCCGGTTGGGAAGATTCTGCTGTGGCCCCTGAACGGCTTGCCGACTACTTGGCGGACCTTCTTCCACTGGTGAAAAGGTACGGCTACACCGCCCTCATGTACGGCCACTTTGGAGCAGGGTGTGTGCACATGCGGTTGGACTACGACCTCCGCAGCGACTCCGGACGTAAGGTCTTCAGTGACTTCACCCGTGACGCGGCTGACCTGGTGGTGACCCATGGTGGCTCGCTGTCCGGCGAACATGGCGACGGCAGGGCACGCAGCGAATTGCTGGAAGTCATGTATTCCCGGGAGATGATCGGCATCTTCAGGGCCTTCAAACACCTCTGGGATCCGGCACAAATCCTCAACCCCGGGATCATCGTTCATCCAGTTCCCTTCGCTGCCTCGCTGGCCTTGGAAGGTGTCGTCAAGCCTGGACGCACTCACGGTGAGCTGACCGCAGACCCGGGTGCCGCCGTCGTGCTTTCCTCTGGAAATAGCGAACTGCTGAAGGTCTCCAGTCCATTTGTGGGTAACTCCCACGCCTGTATCGGAGTGGGCAGGTGCCGTTCCACCAACGGCGGATTTATGTGCCCCAGTTATCGGGCCACGAGGGATGAAAAGGATTCGACCCGTGGCCGTGCGCGGGTGCTGCAGGAACTGACCCGGGCAAACGGCAGCAGCAAGGATGGCTGGTCAAGCCCGGAAGTCCGGGAGGCCCTGGACCTTTGCCTCTCTTGCAAAGCCTGCTCCACGGATTGCCCCACAGGTGTAGACATTGCCGAGGCAAAATCAGAATTGGTCGATGAGTACTATCGTGGGCGGATCCGGCCGTTCACGCATTACTCCATTGGGTGGCTGCCGCGGTGGCTTCCGTTGCTGACGCGGGTGGCGCCACTGGCCAACCTGGGAGCATCATTCCGGCCGTTCAGGCTTGCGGGGGAGTGGCTGGGCATCAGTGCCCGACGACAACTCCCGGCTTTTGCGGCAAACGGCAGGATCCGGAAGCGGCTCCGGGAAGCAAAATTTGCGGACAATGCCGACATCCTGGTGTTTATCGACAGCTTTACCCGCGCCTTTAGGCCCGAGGTGGTTCCGGCTGCTGCCCGCGTGCTCCGTGACACAGGCAAATCTGTAGGCTGTACGCCGGACGCCTGCTGCGGTCTGACGTGGATCTCCACCGGGCAGCGCGAAGGGGCCCGACGGCGGTTGGCTCAGTTGATCAGCAAGTTCGACGACGGCACGGAGCGGGACATTGTTGTCCTTGAACCCAGTTGCGCTGCCACCATCCGGGACGAGGGTCCGAAACTGGTAGGCGGCGACGCTGCTGCGAGGGTCGCGGCCAGAGTTCGATCCTTCGCCGTCGCCGTGGACGAGGCCGTTACGCGAGGATGGAAACCAAAGGCCCTGCCGCCCGAATCAGCTGTATTGCAAACGCACTGCCATGAGCATGCTGTGTTCGGTTCGGGCGCCCAGAAACGGGTCCTGGAAGCCTGGGGAGTTTCCAACCTGGTGGAATCGTCCTCGTGCTGTGGTGTGGCCGGCAACTTCGGTTTCGAGGCAGAGCACTTTGACATGTCGATGAAAGTTGCGGAGCACTCGATCATTCCATCAATTGGTCAGGCTGATGATGGTGCACTCGTACTTACGGACGGTTTCAGTTGTGCCATGCAGGTCTCGCAGGTGGACCCTGAATACACCAGCAAGCATCTGGCCGTGGCGCTGGATCCGTATAGCGCCCGATGGGCGGACTGAATGGAGTACTTTGGGGTCTTCCTGGTTCTAGTGGCTGCCGGGTTGCGTTTGGTTGGCGACCACTTGGTCAAGCCTGGCCCGCAGCCCCGGGCTACAGCAACAATGCGAGGTGTCCACAGCGTCCCGCCTCGTGCAGCGGCGCTTCTGATTGCTGCGTCCGGGATCTTCATCTTTGTTGTCAGTATCAGTTCGCGTTGAGTCCGTGAATTCTATTGTGCGGTGTCTCAAACTGACACGGATGGAAAGGTCTGCAGGAACCCAAACTGGAATTGACCAAAAGGCACAACTAATTCTTAAGGGTTGATCCCGATGATGAACAGGAAGCTCGCACAAGGACGCCACGTTGAGTGGCTGCGAACCTCACCTCACTCCAGTGAGACGGATTCCGGAGAGCGCAGCGACCATGCACTAAAGCGGTCTGGCAGAACTGTTCATCGACTCCTTCAGGAAATGTCGGAGGGCCGCGATACGAGTGATGCGTGGCCGTGGCCGATTCGGGGCATGTAGACCCTCCAAGCTGCGGTCCGTAGCGCTTGTTCCTGGCACTGTGTTCAAGCGCTACGGCCCGCCTTCTTTCCTTTCGCAGGAGAACTGAGGGCGTGGTGAGTCTCCAAGATTTGGCTTTCATTGCCTGTGAACCTGGAAAGCTGCTGGTGGAGATACTGGCGCCGGCTGTTCCTGGTCCATACGTAGAAGCATTCATGGAGGCCGTCCAGTCTCTTGAATCAGTCGCAATCAATAATTTTAAGAAGATGAAAGATGGCGTCCTTCTCGACTACGACGAGCGTTCCATAGGTGCGAAGGACCTCGAGGCTTTCCTAGCGGCTGCCTATTCAACTGTCACCTATGACCATGGCGAGCATCGTCCATCAACGCACATCTTGCCGATCACGTTTGGAGGTCCGGCGGGACCGGATCTGGCTATGGCAGGCGTCGTTTTAGGTACGTCGGAAAGCACCCTGATCAGGCGGATCTGCCGAAGTAGACACACTGTGAGAATGTTCTCGGAGCCCGGGGCATCTGCGCTCCTCGAATTGCCGTGGTCGGACAGTGGCCTCCAAACACTTCAGGCGAGCAGATCCAAACGGGCTGTGCCTCCAGGGTCGCTGACCCTATCTGGTGCGGGCCTGACCATTGCCAGCCGCGCAGCCTATTCAGACGAACTTATCATCGGGCGGGTGACCGAGAGATCGGTCGGAACTGCCGCGCTCCTGCGAATGGGCGATCATATATGGCTGAGAAAACGGTTGGGTTCTCCCTCTGGGCTAACGAGTGTTCGTTAGCTACGCTGGAGTCATCACTGTCGATCAACGGGGTGGGTGATGTGAGCGAGTCGCCGCGACTGCAAGCTAACGCCGCTGTCAGAAAATTCCTGTCAGGGCGTGATTGGTCAATGCAGACTCCGACCCGGCGCCGAATCGTGGCAGGCTTCCTGCAACTCGCTGCGACCCGCGGTTTTGAGTCAGTCAGCCTGCGCACCTTAGCCAGGGAGGTCGGTATGCAAGCACCCAGCATCTACTCGAGCTTTCCGGGGGGAAAAGACGAGATCGTGGCGGAGTCGCTCCGGTGGTTTACGCATACCTTCGCTTATGACCTTCTGGCCGGAGCCGAGAAGGCGACGTCTGCCGAGGAGTACTGGGCTGCGCTTGTCCAAGGCCACCTGGCTCAGCAACTGCGAAGACCCGAACCGAATATATGGGACCTCCTGATCGCTGCGGATAAGGTGGCACGCTTTCTAAAGGACGAGGTCCGCGCAGAGGCCGACCTTTGGACCAGTCTCCACCAGGACATGTACATTGCCGCAGCCGATGAGATGGGGCTCAAGCTCTCGGCCTCTACCGTCCAACAGATACTCACTTTGCTTGATGGTGTTGGTCGATGGGCCGATCGGAGCGGCGGAGACCGGGAACTTTCTCTACTGACTGACCGGGCCGTGGCACTGACCCTTTCCATCACAGAGATCAACGCCGAAATCCGAAGTGCCGTCTAGCGGCAATAGTGCGGCCTACTCGGTCGCGCTGGGGCATCCATTGGAAGGTGTCCCAAGGTGGCACAAGGGCGCGACGCCAAGCATCGATACTGTGATTCGGAACTCATAACCAAGTGACGAGGCCTACATGCAACACAAGACAATTGACGCTCCTCAGGCGACGCGCCATGCCCAGGAAACCCGACTCAGCGGCAACATGGGGGTGGGGGAACTTGTGATGAACGTGCTGGCATTCTCGTCACCTCTGGCCACCGTGGCGGGAACTCTCCCCGTTCTCCTGATGTTCAGCGGCCAGACCGCCCCAGCTATCTATGTCCTTATAACTCTGATGTTGCTGATGTTCTCTGTGGGCTTTGTGAAGATGAGCCGGAGCGTCAAGGGACCTGGCGGCTTCTACTCCTTCGTTACGGCCGGCTTGGGAAAGCCTGCTGGTCTTGGAGGCGCCTTTCTTGCGCTGTTTGGCTACATCTTCATCGGATTCTTTGCACCTTCGTTCTTCGGTGTGACCCTTAACGGTTTCGTCATGAATTCGCTGAATGGCCCGGATGTCCCTTGGTATTGGTACGCGCTAGGCATTATCGCTGTGACCACACTCCTTGCGTATAACCGCATCGACCTCTCGGCGAAGGTGCTCACTGTCGTCATGCTCTTGGAAGTGGCCGTGGTGGTGGTGTTTGACATCGCGTCCTTCTCAGCCAACGGGATGGAGACAGTTCAGGGAGCGGTCTTTGCCCTTCCCTCCCTCGGAGATGCAACTCTGGGCCTGGCGCTGCTGTTCGCCGTCGGGAACTTCTTCGGATTTGAAGCCACGGTCATTTATCGGGATGAGGTCAAGAACCCTGACCGGACCATACCCCGGGCGACCTACATCGCAGTTGTCGGCATTGGGCTCTTCTATGCCCTTGCGGCGTGGGCGTTCATTGCTTTCCTGGGCCCTGACAACGTACAGGCCGCGGCGGAGTCCAATACTGTGAACCTCTTCAACGACGCCGTTGCAGCTCTGGTTGGGAAGATCTTTGCGGATATTGCTGTGGTGCTGCTCATTACGTCGGTACTCGCGTGCATGTTGTCGATCCAGAACATCGCGGCGCGGTACAGCTTTGCATTGGCGCGAGATCACGCGTTGCCAACGGTTCTTGGGCGGGTGCATCCCAAGCACAAGTCACCGTTCGTTTCAGCACTGGCCGTTGGAGTTATCTGGGGTGCCGCTACGGTCGTCTTCACAGTTCTGGGCGTAGCGCCTGATGTCCTTTATCCAATTGCCAGCGGAAGCGGTACTTTTGCAGTGCTGCTCCTGATGTTCATTACGAGTTTTGCTGTGCTCGTTTACTTCCTGCGGCGCCGCAGCTTTGCACCTGAATCTATTTGGAAGAGCATCATAGCTCCACTGGTCAGTGTCATTTTCCTCGGCGTCATTACGTACCTGGCTATCACCAACTACCCTGAACTGATCGGCGGTTCAGCCCTGCTCACTGTGATCTTCATGAGCTTTACCTTCGCCCTGTTCTTCGGCGGCATCGTTTACGCGCTCTTTCTCCGCTCCAAGCGTCCAGCTGTCTACGCGGGACTGGGGCGGCAAAGTGCCGACTGATCCTCCGCAATCTCGGTGCCCTTCCGTGCCAAAGCACGGAAGGGCACCGAGCCCAGCAAGGGTTCCTTCTATCCGTCTCCGCTAGATCGCTCGGCTCAACATCCACCTGGGCATGCGATTAGTTGCGAATTGCTGCATCACCGGTTGACGAATCATGCGGTCCCAGCCTTTGCTGAGCAGGCGTACTCCGTGGAATGCTGGGGACCCAGCTTTTCTTGACTTAGGATCCGACCATGTGCTCGCTGTGCGGTTCCTAGTTTCATCGAGTGTCCCGCTAGAGGATGCTGGCCGAGGCACATGCAGTGTTGGGTCTCATGTATGAACCGCCCCCCGTCGGTACGGGGTCCATGATTCCTTGACAGAGTTGGGGCCGTTACGCCCGCGCTGGTGCAGGCCGGGGGCGGTATTCATAGCTCTGGCCGATCAAGGAGCCGCCGGGCTCCTACGGGTGGTAGTCGCAATATCCTTTGGTCCACCAGAACTTCATGGGCGTGGTTTTGGCATCATCGCCATTGCCTCCGGGCCACAGTCCGTTGGTGCGTCGGCGTGCGAGGATCCGTCACCAACAACATTTGCAGGACCGCGGACGGCAGAGTCGAGACCTTAGTCTGTGCGTGTGGCAGCAAAGAGTGGCAGCCATAACATGGCTGCCGAGGATTCAGACTGGCCCCCATCGTGGCGTCATATACCGTTTACTGCTGAGCCGATCTTGCTGAGCGACAAGCAGTGACAGTCTCCCGGACAATGCTCATGCGGAGTAACGGATGCGGCATACACAGTCCCTAAAGGATCGTTACACCTTTCGAGTTCACTCCTGGCGCTCGTCATCGAAGACGAGCAGAGTCCTTCCGGCATGCGCCTCCACAACCGAGCCATCAGGATGGACGATTTCGCCGGAGACCCCTGTCGGTAGCGTCACCGCTAGCTCCCGTAGGTGTCCGTTTTGCGCCTTCCACGAAACCTCAACTAAGCCGTGCGGAGTTTCGATCGACCCCTCCGCGAAAGTGAGGCCGCCGCCGATGGCCGGGGCGATCCGAACGCGCCTATATCCGGGCGCGGTGGCGGCGATGCCAAGGATCCCGGAGCTCAACCATTCGACAGCCGAGCCTAGGGCGTAGTGATTTGAAGAACCTTCTCGAATGCCGTCAGGTCCGGGTTCTGACCAATGCTCCAGGATTGTGGTGGCCCCTGCCTCGACCATGCCTAGCCACGAAGGTGCTGTGGTTTGGAGCAGGAGCCGGTACGCAACGTCGGCGCGCCCGAAGCGGGCTAGTACGGGGAGAAGCATCGGGGTGCTTAAGAATCCCGTCGCGAGATGATCTTCCGACTTTTCGATGAGTTTGAGGAGGCGTGACAGTGCGGAGAGACGATCTTTATCGGGCAGCAAGTCGAACGCGAGTGCACGCACGTAGTCGTCCTGCAAGCCGGTGCCAATTTGACCGTCCGCGGCGACCGCTGCGGACTGCCACTGTGCAATCGCGTTCCGCGATATTTCGGCATAGCCCTTTGCTTCCTGTTCGTGTCCAAGAACACGGGCAATCTCGGCGAGCCGGCGCGCGCTGTGAGCGTAGTAAGCAAGTCCGATATTAAGGCGATTCTCGGCGTTGTCACGCATGAGGCCAGCCATGGTGTCCTCACCCGGACGTACCCATTCGCCCCAGATAAACCCTTCGCGGGCGCCACCCTGCTCAAGGTACGCGAGCCACCGTTGCATTGAGGTGAACTGAGCTTCCAGTACGTGCTCATCGGCGTAGACCTCGTGCAGCGTCCAGGGTAGGAGGACCGTGGCGTCACCCCAGCCGACGGCGCTAGCGACCTGATCGTCTTTCTGGGTGGGCCCTCCACTGAAATCCGAGTATTCAGCAGGGGCAATCATCGGGACACGACCGTCCGGTAGCTGCTCGAGAGCTACCGAGGCAACATAACGGCGCAGAAACGTCTGTACATCCGCGAGGCGAGTCGCCGCGGGCGCGAACAGCATCGCATCGCCGGTGAACCCGCCCCGCTCACGGGTTGGGCAGTCTGTCGGCACATCGGTGAAATTCGAACGCAGGCTCCAGAAAGCGTTCTGCCAGAGCTTGGTCAGGAGTGGGTTGGAGCACTCGAACGTGCCCGCAGGATCCGCCACCGAGGAGAGCACGACTCCGACAGCGTCAGAGGACCGAAGCTCATCGAGGCCATGCACCTGCACGTACCGGAATCCGTGGATTGTAAACCAGGGTTGCACCCACTGGACTGAGCCGTTCATGACGAACTCGTCGCGCTGGAATCGCTGTGGCCGACTGGAATCGGCGGCACCTTCACGATCAAGATGGGCCCAGGCCAGATTTCCCTGCTCGTCAAGATCCTCGGCGTGCTGCAGCGTCACCAAGGCGCCGTTCGGTCCGGAAACCCGGATCCGTACAATGCCGGCGAAGTTTTGCCCGAAGTCGATGATATGGGACCCATCTTCGCGCCGGGTCACGGATACCGCATTCAGCTCAGCTACCGATCGAACCCGGGGTGTGGACTCTGCCACCAGGCGGCGCTCGTGAGAACGAGCAATAATGACCCTGCGACTGATCGATTCATCGAGCCTGCCCGCGGCGTCAACCTCCAAGCGCAAGTCGACCGTTTCACCAAACTTGGGATCCGATGCCAGTATTTCACCGTGCGTTGCTTTCCAGGAGGTGTCCGATCCGGCCCACACGCGCTCACCGTTCGCGGTCTCGAACAGAATCTGGACCAGGCCGGCCAACTGATCGCCGTAAACATCGCGACGGTTATGCATCCCTAGCGCGCCGCGGAACCTGCCGTCGGCCACCACGATCATCAACTCCAGAGAATCCGACCCTCCTGCTTCATTAAGGACGTACCCTTGGTATTCCACCTCTTGGTCCAAAGGTGTGAACCTAGGCACGAGGGCCGGGCCGGTGAGATCGACGCCGTCAACAAGCAGCCGATACCACCCCAGGGCACTAACGTAGGCGCGAGCACGGACCACGCCCTCCGGAACTGCAATTCGTCCCGATAGATAAACAGGACGATGATCACTCGCGCCACCGTCGGCAATCCACGCCGCCGTCCAGTCGGATGCCTTCAGCAAACCTGTTTCAAAAACTGCCCAAGCGCTCCAAGGACCGTGCCCTTTGCCGCCTACCGCCAGCCGAACACGCCAGCGGTAGGACGAGGCCGACTCCAGCCCGTCGCCGCCGTAGCGGACCTCCCCGTAAGCATCCTCCCCGCACTTCTCGTAAGCCCAGACCTCTAGCGGATTCGGTCGCCCGGATGTCTTCTCCATCACAATTTCGAAGCCGCTGACCTCTGCTGCGCCTTTGATCCTCCACGAAAGGACGGGGTGCGTGTGGTCGATCGTCAAGGGTTCATGCTGGGCGGCGGTTTTCAAACCGACAGCAAGAACATCGGATTCATGGGTGGTGAGGGCAAGGTCTGGCATCGAGACTCCAGTGTCTGGTTAGATATCGCTGTAAAGGCGCGCATAGGGGTTGGGTTGAGGGTCTCTCGGAACGTGGTGCGCTGCGGGTCGACAGGCCGGTAACTGCTGGCCGGTTCCCACATTTCCGTGTTTCCCGAGATGGTGAACTTCCACTGGGCTACCCACTACCGTCGGCTGCCAGAAGCAAGGTGTTGTGCCGAATGTGGAACCTGTTTCATCCACCGTGCTCGTTTCGTCGACTTTCACTGGAGCCTTGGTTGTCCGGGCATTGGTGTAGGGAACGGCGCCGTTGGTGCCGCTGGTCGTCAGGCCACAGTTTCCTTTTTACTGAGCTCCATCATTGACTGGAGGGCTTCGGGCGGAAAGGCTCCGTTGGTGAATGCAAGGAACTGCTGCATCGGCATGGATTCGACCATTTTGAGTTCGTCGGGGTTCTGTTGTGCGTGTTGTGCCTGTTCGTCGGTCATGGAAGCTGTAAGGCCTGTCATGAGGGCCGGGCCGACGGCCGGATGGCTAAACCAGTCCCCGACGGTGGAGTCCAGGGTGAGTTCGCGGATGATACTGTCCCCGGCAAGGGTGATTTCGTGTTCTGCCAGAACGGTGGAAGCGTCGGAGCATACCTGCACTGTGTACGTTCCTGCCGGCACAACCCAGCGGCCCAGCTCAATGTCCCAGTAGGCAAAGGCGCGGCGGTCCAGGGTCAAGTTGACTTCCTTGCTTTCACCGGCCTGCAAGCTGATTTTGGTGAATGCGCGCAGTTCACGCAAGGGCCTGCGGACGGGGCCAGTTGTAGTTGCGACGTAGACCTGAACCACGTGCTTGCCGGGCCGATTCCCGGTATTTGTGACGGTCACTTGAATGGTGACACTATCGTCGGAGAGTGTTTCGACCTTCAAGGCTGAGGTGTCGAAGGTGGTGTAGGACAGTCCGTGTCCGAATGGGTAGCGGACCTTTAGGTTGGCGGTGGTGTAGTAACGGTACCCGACGAAGACGCCTTCGCTGTAGCGAACATGGCCCTGCTCTCCTGGGAAGTTGAGCCAGCTTGGGTTGTCCTCCAGGCGCAGCGGAATGGTTTCGGCAAGGCGCCCAGACGGGTTGACAGCACCGAAGAGTATATCGGCGATTGCCCCTCCGCTGGCTTGCCCCAGCAGCCAGCCCTCAACGATGGCGTCCACATCATCATGCCATTCTTCAAGTGAGACGACCCCGCCGTTGGATAGCACAACGACTGTCTTCGGTGCGACCGAAGCCACGGCACGAATGAGTTCGACCTGATTGGCGGGCAGTTCAAGAACGGTCCGGTCGAAGCCTTCGGACTCTTCACGTTCGCTGAGCCCAGCGAAAACCACTGCGACGTCGGCGGCTTTAGACAGACTTAGGGCTTCGTCTTTGAGTAGGGCAACGTCCGGTTCTTCGACAGAGAAACCCGGTGCGTAGTCGATTGTGGCGTTGCAGTCTTGCGCCAGGGCCGTGAGCTCGTCCAGAGCCGAATCAGTCCGCCTAGCGTTGACGTGGGAACTTCCCCCGCCTTGGAATCGCGGAGATACAGCAAAGGGGCCTATTACGGCAATGCGTTGTCCGCCTCGCAGTGGCAGGGCGCCCCGGTTCTTCAGCAGCACGATTGATTCTGCTGCGACCTCGCGGGCAAGTGCGTGGTGCTCATCGACAGGCAGCGTCCGAGTTGCCTTTCCGCCCGGTAGGTCAGTCAGTGCAAGGACACGGCGCACAGAGTCGTTAACTTGTTCCTCGGTAAGGATGCCACTGCGGACAGCGTCGACGATTTGCTTGTCTGTGCCTCCGCCGCTGCCCGGCATTTCGAGGTCCATGCCGGCGGCGACACCAGCGACCCGGTCACTCACAGCACCCCAGTCGGAGATGACGGCGCCCCGGAAGCCCCATTCGCCGCGCAGTACGTCGGTCAGTAACCACGCGTTGTGGGAGGCGTAGACGCCGTTGACTTTGTTGTATGAGCACATCACTGTGGCTGGGCGAGCCTCGGTGACGACTCGTTCAAAGGCCGGGAAGTAGATTTCGCGCAGGGCCCTGTCATCGACTTCTGCGCTGATGCGCATCCGTTCAGTTTCTTGGTTGTTGGCTGCGAAGTGCTTGACGGAAGCGCCGGGGCCCGTTTCCTGCAGTGCTGTGACGTGAGCGGCACCGAGGACGCCGGAGAGCAGGGGATCCTCGGAGTAATACTCGAAGTTCCGCCCGCACAGCGGGGAGCGCTTAATGTTCACCCCGGGTCCCAGAACGACCGATACCCCGAGAGCCAGGGCTTCCCGGCCGACGGCGGCACCCACCTTGGCGGCCGCCTCAGGGTTCCAGCTCGAGCCGACGGCCACGGCGGGCGGGAAGCAGGTGGACGGGACGCTATCATGGATGCCCAAGTGATCGGCTGCGGCGTCCTGCCGGCGAATTCCATGAGGCCCGTCGGTGATGACGAGCGAGGGTATGCCCGCCGCATCAATGCTCTTGGTAGTCCAGAAGTCCTTCCCTGATAACAGGGATGCCTTCTCTTCAAGGGTGAGAGTGGACAAGTCGGGCGCGGTCATGCGTGAGCTCCTTGGGAAACCGAAGTCAGTGCTGAAGAAAGGTCGTCTTTGAGTTTGTCGGATGCGCCGGGGACGTAGTCCAGCATGGTACGCACGGACATGACGGCAGCCTCGGGGCCGTTTCCGTCCAAGGGGACTCCGGGGAAGTGGCTGGAGAAGGCGTCTGTAAAGGCACGCCATGCCTTGGCATTGCCGGCGATCTGGCCCAGCGTTGAATCCAAGGTGAAGACGGCATCAGTGGCTGCGTCTTCTCGCATGTCATAGGACCACTGGTGGGTTCCACCGCTGATGTTGACTGTGGGAGAGTCAGGGTGCAGCGGGAGTGTGACCTCTGCAGTAGTTCCAGCCGGAATGCGGGCTTCCAAGGACATAGCTCGGTCCGTGATGGACCATGCGATGCGAACTTCTCCATGAACGGTGTCGTGGCGGAGGCGCGCATAGGTCAGTCCTCCGCCGGGCTGGGGTGCGATGCGCACATGCCGGTATCCGGGTTCCAACGCGGTAAGCCCGCCGATGGTGCGGTGCATCCAGTCCAATACAGCGCCCAGGGCGTAGTGGTTCAGGGAGGTCATTCCTGAAGGGTTGATGGTTCCGTCGGGACGGATGGAATCCCAGCGTTCCCAAATCGTCGTCGCTCCCATCGTGACGGGATAGAGGAAGGAAGGGCAACCCGTTTCGAGTAGAAGGAGGTAGGCCTCGTCGAGATGACCGGTCATTGAGAGTGCGTCGGTGACCAAGGGGGTACCGGCGAACCCAGTGGAGATACGGTATCCGGATTTGGCGACGGTGGTGGCGAGAACTTTTCCTGCTACCTTCTGCTGTTCGGTGTCGAGGATTCCGAAGGTGATTGCCAGGGCGTAGGCGGTGGCGGTTTGGTCTACGAGCCTGCCGTTTTTGGTGACGTACTCGTCGATAAAAGCGTTGCGGACCCGGGCGGCAAGGGCTGTGAATTCGTCCGCGTCCGCTGCCCTGCCAAGGATCGTGGCGGTGTCGGCCATCTCGCTGGTCGTGCGGCATAGGTAGGCCGAGGCGACGAGGTGCCTATCGGTCTTGCCGCCCGCGGGGTTGTCAATGGGGGCGTCCGGGTCCAGCCAGTCACCGTATTGGAAGCCACTGCTCCACAGACCGTTTTCGTCCAGCAGCTTTGCGACCTGTCGGATATAACTAGCCATGGAGTCGTAGGCGCTTGCGAGGATCGCTTTGTCACCGTATTCGCGGTAGAGGGCCCATGGCAGGCTGACAGCTACATCGCTCCACAGCGCTGTTGGGGAAGACGGGGTGGAGAGGACGTCGGGGACTACCCATGGTACGAAGCCTTTTTCGGCCTGTTCGACGGCGAGATCGTTCAACCAGGAGCCCAATACTGCGCGAACGTCATAGAGAAAAGCGGCGGTAGGGGCGAAGGCGTTCAGGTCACCGGTCCAGCCCAGTCGTTCGTCTCTCTGAGGGCAGTCAGTAGGGACCCCCACGAAGTTGTCCCGCATCGACCAGACCGCGTTTGCATGCAGCTTATTCAGCAAAGGGTTAGAGGTCTCTAGCCATCCCGTGCGCCGCATGTCAGAGTGCACCACAACTGCGCGGAGTGACTCCGGTTCGACACTTCCTGGCCATCCATCGAGTTCGACATACCGGAAACCGTGAAATGTAAACCGTGGTTCCCAGGTTTCGGTTTCTCCACCTCGGAGCGTGTAGTGGTCGGTCGCCTTCGCTGTGCGCAGGGTTTCGACGTCGATTTCTCCTTCCGTCATTACTTCGGCATGCCGGAGGGTAATGGTCGTTCCGGCATCGCCCTGCACGGTGAGGCGAACCCACCCGGAGATGACCTGTCCGAAGTCCACGACAGTCTTGCCGCCGGGGGTAGTGAGGATTTCTACCGGGGCGAGTTCCTCAATCCGGCGTATCGGTTCAGCCGTGGCTTCAAACAGTGCGTGAAGGGGCCATTCGAAGGACTCAACAGCGCTCCAGGCTGAATCATTGAAGCCCGCGCGGTCCCAGCCGTCCGGTTCGAGTCTTGCGTCGAAGCTCTCCCCGTCGTAGATGCTGTTGGCACGGACGCCGCCGGTGCCCGCCCGGAAGGAGCCGTCACTAGTGAGGGTTTCTGTCCGGTCTGCGTATTCAAGAACTAGCTCTAAGTACAGGGCGGGGCGGTCCGTATAGTGGTGTCTCTTGTTTTCCCACCCCAACCGGCCAATCGCCCACCCCTGTCCCAGGATGGCGCCGACAACGTTGGCTCCCGGCACGATTGCATGAGTGACGTCATGGCTGCTGACAGCAAGGCGATTCCGGTAAGACGTCCAGCCAGGTGCGAGGACTTCATCGCCCACAACGCTGCCGTTCAGGTGTGGTTCGACAATCCCCAACGCGGTGATGTGCAAGGTGGCGCGCGCCGGGCGCTCAGAAGTTTCGAATTCACGGCGGAGGTACACGGCCGGGTCGTTCTCCTGGCCGTGCGACGTAATGGGGGTGATGAACTGGCCGGTCCAGTTGCGGGTCATAAAGGATTCCTCAAAAGTTGGATATTTAGCGGACGGATCGGATACGGAGGACGACGAGCCCGCCGAGGAAGGTGCATGCGGCAGCGAAGATGTAGAGCAAAACGTAGTTCTTCTCACCTGGGGCGCTGACACCGACGGCAAGGAACAGTGGGGCGATGAGTGGTGCGAGAGATTGCGGGATGGAGGTGGCGAACCCTGTAATGCCCATGAATCTTCCCGCGTCCGTGTCCCGCTCAGGAAGGACATCGAGCAGAAGGGCTTGGTCCACCGCGGAGAAAGCTCCAATTCCAAGCGACCCGAGGAGAGAACCTGCCATAAGCATCGGCATATCGGTAGACAACGCCATAAGGATGGCGCCCGCGCCAAAGATGATGCCGGAACCGAAAACGAAGGCGCGACGGCGCCGCAGTTTGTCCGAGATGAACCCGCCGCCAATGGCGCCGAGTGTCGTGGCGAGAATCCCTGCCAGGGAAAGGACGGCGATGGTCCCGGCTACCTCGGCGACGCTTACACCGAGACGGGAAGCGAAGAAGAACGCAGTGAAGGTGGTGTTCAGGGTAAGGCCGAAGTAGAACAGAAAGCGTCCCAGCCAGTTCCAAGAGAAATCAGGATACTGCTTCGGGTTGTAAATGTACTTCCGGAGCAGTGCGGCCAGGTTGAGCTTGTCCCCGAAAATGTTGCCCCGGCTGTCCTTTTCGTGCACCAGGAGAACAAACAGCAGAGTTAGGAGCACGCCGACAGCGCCGGGGACTAGGAAAAGAAGCAGGTTGTCGGTAGCGAAGCTACCAGCGAGCACCACCCCAGCGACAGGTGCCACCTGGGTGGCAAAACCAGTAAGCCCGGCAACCTTCCCGCGCTGGGTGTCAGGTAGCAGGTCTGCAGTTGACGTCACCAGGTTGCTCAGCACCTGGCCCCAGCCAAGCTGGGCGAGGACCCAGCCCACTCCCAGCACAAGCACGTTTGGTGCAACCGCCATAACAACCAAGGAGATGGTTCCAAGGATCATCCCGCCGATCATGAACGGCCGGCGGCGGCCGAGCCGGGTGCGGGTCCGATCACTGGCTACGCCGAGGAATGGCGCAGTGAGCATGACTGCGAAGGCGCCTGCGCCGGTGATATAGCCGAGGTATTCCTCGCGTCCGGGTGCCAGCTGACTCACCCGAATTGCCAAAGAAATGGCCAATGGGGTGATGAAAGCGACGAATACACCGAACTGGGCGAGGACCATCAGCCATATGTAGCGCTTGCCGACCGGAGTCAGGGGGGTCTTGCTTGATGTGAACTGCTGGTCAAGAACTTCCGCCGTGACCTCGGACTGGGGAACAGGGTGGGGCAAAGTGGCGTCAGAACGCGAAGTGCTGCCCGTCGGTGAATTCATCAATGGTGACTCCATTGTCGATGCGATAGCGAAAAAGTGATACACGCCGCTAGCGCGTGCTAGCTGATACATGCTAACCCGAAGTTACTAGCACGTGCAAGGTAGGATCTTGACATGACTGTGGAGATAAAAAGTAAGCGCGTCACTGCCGCGGATGTGGCCAAATCCTTGGGCATATCCAGAGCGACAGTCGGCTTCGTTCTGAACAAGACACGCGGTCAGACAATTTCCGAGGCAACGCGCCAACGGGTCATTGCCGAGGCGGAGCGCCTTGGCTACCGCCCCCACTCAGCAGCCCAGGCCCTCGCGCGGGGGCGCAGCAGAATAGTTCTGCTGGTGCTGCCAAACTGGCCGATAGAACACAGTTTGAGCCGCCATGTTGCAGAGGCATCCAAAGTCCTGGAGGAGGCCGGATATTCCCTCGTTACATACACCCTGCACGAGAGCAATGCGGTGAGACCCCTTTGGGAGGCCCTCGACCCCGACGTGGTGATTGGCCTACTACCTTTTTCTGCGCGCGATGTGGCTTCGATGCGAGCGAGTGGTATAACCGCAATCGTTCCCGACCCTTCATCCGAGCCGGTCGAGTGGCAGACCCAACCGAGCATCGTCGCCGGCCCTGAACTCCAATTGAAGCACCTTGTCGACTTGGGGCATCGTCGGATAGCGTTCGCGGCACCCTCTGATGCCCGCCTGGCGGCCATTGTCGAGGCCCGGTTCAATGTCGTTCGCGACCGCGCGGCGGCCCTGGGTTTGGCAACGCCAGATCAACGCCTCATCAACCCGCACGACTCCTCTTCACGGCTGGCGGTGCAGCAGTGGTTGTCAAACGGCATTACGGGGATAGTCGGCTACAACGACGAAACTGCCGCGGCCGTGGTCGCTGCCGCCCTGCGTGAGGGCATTTCCGTCCCGGGCGAACTGGCCGTCATTGGCCATGACGACAATCCTTGGGGTGAGCTCTTCGTCCCCAGCCTTTCAACAATCCGGCTTGATATTGAGGGTCTTGGGCGTCAACTAGCAATGATCGCCCTGGGTATGATCGACGGTCGGACAGGGCCCGCTGAGCAACCCGCCCTTATCGCCGCTCTTGTCAGGCGTGAATCGACCTAGCCCCAGGGGCGCCGTCGCGATGTCTCCCGCTGCTCCGTTTGTTGGCCATGCTCGGATGCCTTCGACCCCTGGGAATCCCTGAGATCCTCGGCGTCGGAAGCGGTTCTCAGTTATGACACTCTCGCCCCGCCCGCTGCTCGTCGCCTCTTCCCCAGAGGCGAGTGAGCCTTGACGCCCCTGCCCCGAAGCCGCGGCTTAGGTCGATGACTGTACCTGACCAGCTAGAGCGTGCTAGTCTCACTTTTCTCATTACGGATGCGTTTTGATCAAGAACGACAACGGAGTCTCTTATGCCAAATAACGAGGGTGCATCAATCGCCTGTCTTCTCAAACAGAATGTGGGGGGAGACGGTGAGTCGTATTAGGCGCCGAGCCGCTGGGCCTAGAGCACGCACGGTCCCCGCAGGTCTTGCTCATGCCCCCGTTACGACTGACACGCTGCTCGGCAGGCTCGCCTACTTTAGTTCTTTAACTGCACGGATAGTGCCCGTCGCAACACCTTCATTGACGTAAGGAAGCCCATGACTGATATTTCCTCCATCGTCCGGCGCATGGACCTGGACCAAAAGGTTGCCCAACTGCACGGCATCTCCATCTTCGACCTCATTGACCCCAACACGACGGATCAAGAGTCCTCGACAATGGCCAGTTTTGATTTGTCCAGAATTGAACAGCTTTGCCCGCACGGGGTGGGCCACGTGTCTCTGACGTGGCTACTCAACCCTGACTTCGCTGGCTTCACGCAAGACCTTGTGCAGCTTCAGGAACATGCTAAGGCGACAAGCCCTTTCGGAATTGGAGCCCTGATCCACGGAGAAGGCATCAACGGGTTCCTTCACGCACAAGGATTTCAGTTCCCTACGGCATGGGCGCAGGCAGCAACGTGGGACCCCAGTCTGATCCGTAAGGTCGGCAACGCCGTCGGCGAGCAGATGCGATCCGCCGGGGTTCACCTTGCATTCGCGCCCGTTCTCGACGTTGCTCGAGACCTCCGTTGGGGCCGCGTCCACGAAACATATGGTGAAGACCCCGAACTCATCACCCAAATCGGAACAGCGTACATCCGCGGCGTGCAAGGTGAACAGAATAACTCCGGCGTACTCGCGGCCGCCAAGCACTTCCTCGGGTATGGAGCGTCGGAAGGCGCCTTGAATCAAGCCGCGTCCCATCTTGGCCGGCGTGCCATCGTGGATGTCTACGCGGAACCGTTCCGCCGAGCCATTCGTGAAGCAGGATTGTCCTTAGTGATGAACTCTTATAACGACATAGATGGGGTTCCATCCGTTGCAGATCGGTGGCTTYTCACGGACTTCCTGCGCAACAGACTGGGTTTCGAGGGCGTCGTGGTTAGTGATTACGACGCTGTCAGCATGCTGTTGAAGACCTATCACACAGCCACAACCCCCGGCCAAGCGGCGGCTCAAGCGCTCACCTCCGGGCTCGACGTTGAACTACCCGGAAATGAAACTTTCGGTTCATTGCATGACGAGATCACTAGCGGCCGCCTGGCCGAAGAGGTTCTGGACACTGCCGTCGAACGCGTTCTGGCGATAAAGGCCCGGCTCGGTCTTGTACCGGCGATGACGCCCAAGCCACAACTCCGCGAGGCACAAGACCCACAGCCACACCAAGCCGCCTTCCTGGCGCGCTCAATCGCCAGCAAAGGCATCGTACTGCTGGCCAACGAAGGTATCCTTCCATTGAACCGCTCTCGACCGATCGCCGTGGTAGGTGAAGTTGCTGATGAGATCCGCATCAATTTTGGTGCCTACACAGCTGTCGCCAACGCTGAGCAGCCGCTTGGCATCATGGAGATCATGTCCGGTAAAGTCCCGGGAATCGACCCCGAAAATGCCATATTCACCGACCTCTTCCAGACCCGCCTACCTGGAATCGAGCCCGCCTTTGAAACTCAGGCACGGCAGCTCCATCCCGCCGCCGTGACCATAATCGATGCGATCCGCGAGACCKCCCCCGATGCGGTCTACCACCCCATCGGTAGCGTCGAGCACGACGCTCCTCAGATCCGCGAAGATGAGCTTGCCGCCCGTTTTGAGGGCGTGGACACGGTCATCGCTGTCGTTGGTGAGCGCACCGGATGGGTGGGGAATCACACAGCCGGCGAAGGCCGGACCAGCGCCCGCGTATCCCTTCCCGGCAACCAAGAGCATCTCATACTCGCACTAGCCAAGCTGGGCAAGAATGTTGTCACCATCATCATCACTGGCCGGCCATTGCTCATCGAACCCGTCGTCGAGGCGTCAGCTGCAACCATCGTCGCCCCGCTGCTCGGCGAACACGCAGGACCGGCCATAGCCGACGTCGTGTTTGGAGCGACCAACCCGAGCGGGAAGCTACCATCCACTTTCCCCCGCCATCTTGGTCAGATTCCCCTCTATCACGGGCACAGTTTCGGCAGCGGCTACGACCACCCCACCGGGGTCCGCCACGGTTATGCCGATCTGGCTGAGAATTCACCGCTGTTCGCGTTTGGCCACGGACTGAGCTACACCACGTTCGAGGCAACCCTTGAAGAAGTGATAGTGAGAGCGGAGGAAGTGACGGTCCGGGCAACGGTCTATAACACCGGCACCGTCGATGGCGACACGGTCCTTCAGGTCTACGCTCGCGATGAAGCCGCAACAATCGTCCGCCCGGTACGGCAACTCATCGACTTTCAGAGGATCTCCCTGACCGCCAGCGAACAAAAGACACTCGATTTCACGATCCCCCTAGCCCGGCTCGCCTATAGCATCACCGAGGATCAGCGGATGCTTGAACCAGGTGACGTGACCATCATGATCGGGTTCGGCAGTGATGACGTGCGCGCCGAAAAGACCATCCAAACGGGAAAAGTTTTTGCGAACTGAACCGCAAGTGGACCCAAGACTCAAACCAGAAGACGAAGAGACCGAGTCGTGTGAGCGATGAACTGACTTCCAAGTTGAAGTGCACGACTCCCATCTCGGGTGTCTAAGTTGAGGATCTTTCGAAGTCTCGGTTGAGAACCGCAATTCAAGAGAAATTCCATGCACGAGTTCACCCTCAGTCTCAGCCTGGACGTTTCGTATGGCGAGATCAGGGAATTGGACTGTAGATAAATATGCCCATTGGGCTCCGGTATAGATACAGGGAGAAACATGAATCGTTTTGACGGACGTCGAGTACTCGTAACAGGTGGGGGATCAGGCATAGGCCAGGCTACCGTGCTGCGTTTGTTGTCTGAAGGCGCACGCGTTGTTGCCGCGGACGTATCGGAGGCAGGCCTGGAAGACACCAGGACCGCAGCAGGCCCTCTGTTGGGGCAGCTGACAACACTCACAATGGATATTGGTGATGAGGAATCGGTGAAGCAGGGTCTCGCCCAGACCGTTGATGGATTGGGTGGCTTGGATGTCTTAGTCAATGCGGCAGGCATTCTGCGGTCCTCGCACACCGAAAAGACGGCGCTCAGCCTGTTTGAGCAGGTCATTCGCGTCAATTTGGTAGGAACGTTCCTGGTCATCAGGGAAGCCATTCCTCACCTCCGGGCGAGCAACGCACCGGCAGTAGTCAACTTCTCTTCGACCTCGGCAGCGTTTGCTCACCCTTATATGGCGGCATACGCAGCGAGCAAGGGCGGTATTCAGTCGATGACGCATGCGCTGGCGTCCGAGTACGCAAGAGAAGGAATCCGGTTCACTGCTGTCCAGCCCGGCTCAATTTCGTCCGGTATGACGGACGGAACCGGTCAGAGCAAACAAAGCCAGGGGCCTGGCCTTCCTGAGGATGCCGATTTCAGCTTGTTCGGCAAGCTAACCCCAGCACTAGGGGAGGGGTTCGCAGGGCCGGAGGCGGTTGCCGGAGTAGTAGCCATGCTGGCCAGTGACGACGGCAAGTTCATTACTGGCACAGAGGTCCGCATCGACGGCGGAACCCACTTCTAACACCCAGAGGCCCTTTTGTCGCGACACAGTGCCGAGCCCTTCCCGCTTGATACGTCCAGTTCCAGAGCGGCACACCAGCCCCCTTCTAGCCTCTGCGATAAGACGGTGTCAGTAAGCGGTACCGCAGGTGGCGCCTTTCACCCTGCATTCCTGGGCGGCGGACCTGTCGCCGTCCGGAACCATCGGTTGAGCCTGCTTCCCACCCTCCCCTCAAAAGAAAGACAGTCATGACTCGCACACCTTTCAACAAGGGCTGGTCCTGCCGCCGCAAGACAAGCATCTTTGCTGACGTCCAAGGACAGTCCGAGCCTGGGCACTCCGTCCGTCTGCCCCACGACGCAATTTTCGGCCTGGATCGTCGAGCCGATGCCTCGAGCGGTGCGGCCGGGGCGTTTTTTCCTGATGGCGCCTTTGAGTATCGAACGACGCTCGATGTGCCGGAGGAGTGGGTGAGCAAGCATGTCGCTCTAGAGTTCGAGGGCGTCTACCGGGACGCGATGGTCTACGTAAATGGAGCCTTCATCGCCCAACGTCCCAGCGGGTACGCAGCCTTTGTAGTGTCCCTTGATAGCCACCTGAAGTACGGGGCCGAGAACACCATCCGCGTGGATGCCAGAGCACACGATGACTCGCGGTGGTACAGCGGTGCCGGCATCTACCGAGAGGTGCATCTATGGGTCAGCGACCGCATGCACATCACCGAGCAGGGCGGCATCCGGATCACGACCCCAGACATCGACAGTGACCGAGCGGTCATCACTTCAGCCACGCGTGTGCGGAACTCGGGATTGACCACCGGCACGACGATCGTGACAACCGAGATCCTCGACCCGGACGGCCAGATTGTTGCTGCCGAGACCAGCCCGGTCACCGTCCTGCCCCAGTCCGACGGCGTCGTCCGTCAGAGAATGTATGTTCCGAACCCGCAGCGGTGGAATGTGGACAACCCGGCGCTCTACTCCGCCCGCACCCGACTCGACGGCGCCGGGGGGGAACCTGAAATCCGCGCCACCCCTTTCGGGATCCGGACTCTGCAGCTGGATCCGGACAACGGCCTGCGAATAAACGGCGAGACCGTGAAGCTCCGGGGGGCGTGCATTCACCACGACAACGGCATATTAGGAGCCGCGACCTTCGCCGATGCAGAGGAACGCCGCATCCGCCTGCTGAAATCGGCGGGGTTCAACGCGATACGCAGCAGCCACAATCCGATGAGCGCCGCCATGCTCGATGCGTGTGACAGGCTCGGCATGCTCGTCATGGACGAAACCTTCGACATGTGGACCGAATCGAAATCGCCCTTCGACTACGCCCTCGCCTTCCCGGAATGGTGGGAGCGCGATGTCGAAGCGATGATTGCCGCTGACTTTAACCACCCCAGCGTGATCCTTTACTCCATCGGCAACGAGATCCCGGAGACCGGGAACCCGATCGGTAGCCAGTGGGGTCGCAAGCTTTCAGAAAAGATCCGCGAGCTAGATGACACCCGTTTTATCACCAACGGGATCAATGGGTTTGTCTCGGCACTTAGCGAGATGGCGGTAATGATCGCCGAGGCGACCGCACATGCCCAGCAGGATGAAGCCGATGGCGGAGTCAACGCCCTGATGGGAAATACCGACGACTTCATGGACCAGGTCATGGTCTCATCGCTGGTGACGGAGGCCACGGCGGAGTCCTTCGCCCTCCTTGATGTCGTAGGTCTGAATTATGGCGACGTCAGGTACGAGATGGAGGCACGCGAGAACCCCAACCGCATCGTCGTCGGTACCGAGACGTTCCCATCCYGGATCGATGCGAACTGGAAGCTCGTGATCGACAACGCGCACGTGATTGGCGACTTCACCTGGTCCGGCTGGGACTACCTCGGTGAAGTTGGCGTCGGTCGTGTCCGGTACGAGGGCGAATCGGACGCATTCGACGGCGAGTACCCGTGGCTGACCTCCTGGTCGGCCGACCTCGACATGACCGGGTGCCGCCGACCGATGTCCTTCTATCGCGAAACTGTCTTCGGTTTGCGCACTACCCCGTACATCGCTGTCCGCCGCCCTGCCAACCACGGCCGCAACTTCACGCTCGGCCAATGGAGCTGGACCGACGCCGTCTCCAGTTGGAGCTGGAACATCACACAGGGCACCCCGATGATCCTGGAGGTCTACAGCAACGCTGATGAGGTCGAGCTACAGCTGAACGGCCGCACCGTGGCACGCAACCCGGTCGGCGGCCGTCGGGCGTTCGTGGCGGATTTCGAGCTTCCGTACGAGAAGGGGGAGCTAGCCGCTATCGCCATCACAGGAGGGGCAGAGGTGGGCCGCACCGAGCTGCGGTCAGCATCCGAGGACATCATGCTCGATGTCCGGCTGGACAAATCGGTGGTCGAACTGCGCGACGGAGCTCTCGTCTTCGCCGAGATCGAACTGCGGGACCGCGACGGGAACCTCGTGAATGATGCAGACCGGCCTGTCACGGTCAAGGTCTGTGGCACTGGATCGCTGGCCGCCCTCGGCAGCGGCCGGCCCGACACGACCGAACGCTTCGACCAGGACACGCATGGCACGTACGACGGTCGCGTGCTCGCGATCATCCGTCCCGATGCTGCCGGGCACGTCAAGATCACCGTCAGTGCTGTAGGGCTGCCTGCAGTCATCGTTTCGGTCGATGTCCAGACCCGCACAGAAGCACCAGAAACATGCACCGCCGGTCAGGAGCATGATTCAGTAATTACTGGGGAGTCCCAAGGGGCCGCTGGGGGATTTTGAGGGGGCTGCTGCGATCATGAGCGCGGTTCCCGGGATGGACAGGCAGTGTGCGCCACCGCAGGAAGCGTAAGACGGGCGCGGCCTGTCAAGGAAACCTGGGTTGTCCCGGTTTTCCTCGCCCTTGTCGTGGCGATGTTCCTGTCTTCGCTCGATCAGACGCTTATTGGTACGTGGTGAGCTCAATGGTATGACGCACATGCTCTGGGTGGAGACTGCCTACATCCTCGGTGCAACAATCGCGATGCCTGTGTAGGGAAAGGTCGGTGACCTGATCGACAGGACGAGCGCTCTTGCCGCCCTCAACATCTTCGTCTTAGGATCAAACCACGGCGGCAGGACGGCGAATGCGGACACTCCTCTCTCTGGCCGCGCCGCGCAGGGAATGGTGGGCGGGCTCTTCACCGATGTCCTGTCCTGTCGTGGACGTTTTGGACCAATGTCCCGTCGTGTGTCGGGCTATCGCCGCCGCTGCGTTCATCGAGATTTCCAACACGGTCAGGGGAGAGTCTTCCATCGATGTCCTTGCAATAATTTCGTCGCGCTAGGCACTTCGTGGGGCGGGACCAAACCGGCCTGAAGCTCGCCCCGCAACGATAGCGATCATCATCGCGGTCGCTTCCATTGCGTTGTGGGCGAAATCGCTTGCGGTAGAACCAGTCGTCCCGCTCTCGCGCTGTTTCGGGACCGGAACTCCAGCTTCACCACGATTGCCGGGCCGATGACGGGCGTCGCGATGTTTGGAGCCATCGGCTACATGCCGATCTCCTTGCAGATCGTAAACCGCATCAACGCAACCGAATCGGTGTTGTTGCTGCCGACGATGCTCGCAGGAGCACTCTTCGTCGCGGGTGGTAGCGGCTTCATGATCTCCAAATGCGGTCGCTACAAATGGACGCCCATCGCCGGCGCACCATCAATCGCCCTCGCGTCCATTCTGATTTCCACCGTGACCACGCACCCTCCCTGGCAGAGGAGGCTGTATCTGGGACTCGGATTGGCCGCTCAGATCCTCGTGCTAGTCGTCGAGAAGGCGATACCACGTCGCCGTCCCGTCACCGCGAGACGAACCCATGCCTTCTTCCGTGAGATCGGCGCCAGCGTGGAGACCGTCGAGGTGGACAGTCTGTTCGTGAGCCCTCAATTCGAGGCCATTGAAAGCCTTCCCCTGCATCAATCAAGATTCTTTACCTGAGCGTGCGCAATGCCGTTGCGCACGCTCCCGCGCACTCGTGCGCATGAGCGCTAGGGCCTCTGTATTCGCTCCATGGTGCCCGTGGTTCTTCTAGTCGCCCTGGTGACGGGATGGGGACTGGTGTCGCGAGCGGGGTCTACTTGACGAAGAACGGCAGGTCACGGCAAGTGCGCCAAGAAGACCACCATCTGAGCGGCCACTCCAGCAGCCAAGTGTCGCAACGGCACTTCATCGCCAATTCCTATGCCCGGGGCGACAGGACAGCGCTCTCTGCGGTCGTATGGTTTTCTGAGACAGCTTGATGGGAGATTCGCTCCAGATGACCACGCCCAGAAGAAAATATGATGCTGCGTTCCGTGAGGAAGCGGTGCAGTTGGTGTTGTCCTCGGATCGGTCGGTGAAACAGGTAGCTGAGGAGATCGGGGTGAAGGAAAGCACGTTGGGCAACTGGCTTGCGCGGGCCCGTCAGCGTTCCCCTGGTGGTCCGGCACTGGTCCCGGTGCCCGATCGTGGGCCCGTGGAATGGGAAGAGCACCAGAAGGCTTTGGCCGAGAACGCGCGGTTGAAGGCTGAGGTTGAGTTCCTGGGAAAAGTCAGCGCCTTCTTTGCCGCGAAGCAAAAGTAGAGGACTTCTACGAGTTCATCGAAGCGGAGAAGGCCAACCATTCGGTGGTGTGGCTGTGCCGGGTGTTGAAGGTTTCCCGGGCCTCGTTTTACCGGTGGCGGAATCCCGCGGGCCCGTCGGCGAGGGTGGTACGGCACGAGCAGCTCGCTGCGGCGGTGACCACGCTTTACACGAAAGAGGAAGGCCGTGCGGGCCGGGACCAGCTCACCTTGCTTTTGAACGAGGGCGGGGTGAAGGTCTCAGCCCCGACGGTGGGTGCGATGCGCGAGCACGGGCTGCGGGCGGTCCGCACCCGGGCTTGGAAGGCCACCACGGTCCAGGACCCGCAGGCCAAAACAGCTCATATTGAGAACCACATGCTCGACGCAAAGGGCAAGCGGGACTTCACCTCAACAGTGCCCGGAACCCGCCTCGTTGGTGACATCACCTACCTGCGCACCGGTGAGGGCTGGCTGTACTTGGCCACCGTCATCGACCTGTTCTCGGGCATGGTGATCGGCTGGTCCATGGCCGCACACATGCGCGCGAGCCTGTGCACCGCGGCCCTGCAGATGGCCCGGAACCACGGCCACCTGACCGGGACCTCGGTGGTGTTCCATTCAGACCGGGGAACCCAATACACCTCTGATGAATTCCAGAGATGGTGCGGCGCTAACGGGCTCACCCAGTCCATGGGCAAGGTCGGTGTCTGCTGGGACAACGCAGTCGCGGAAAACTTCTTCTCCCACCTAAAAACCGAGTTCTACCACCACCAACGCTTCGCGTCCCGGCTCGCTGCCCGCACCGGAGTCATGGACTACATCGAGGCCTGGTACAACCGCCGCCGGCCCAACCGCAGAGCAGGCGGCATCCCACCAGCCAAAGCCCACACCCAATACCAAACCCGCGCCCACCAACCCCTGGCCGCCTAACCCAAAACAAACAACGAACCTGTCTCAAGAACTTGACGACCGCACTCTGACAGCTGACCGCGGAGCGATTTGGCACAAGAGCACAGTTTTGGGATGTGAGTAATCTCACGAAAAGCACTTGCGCGCGCTAACTGTCGCCCGTATAGTCGGGTGAGCTAAGGGGATAGCGCGCGCTAGTTCACCCCAATCCACGCCGGCAACTAGGCCGGTAGCCACACATTCCACAGCAGACAAGGTAGTCAACGTGAAAATGAGATACAGGCGTCTCGCGGCGGTTGTTGCCGCTGTTACAGCGCTCACACTTGGAGGATGCTCCTCGAAAAGCGACCCCGGGCCCGATTCTGGTGAAGCTGGGAGTCAGACTCTCCAGCTTCCGCTAACGACCGCTCCTGGCAACTTCCAGATCGGAAACTGGCCAGGCGGCGAGGCCTACATGTTCCTCTCGGTGTACGACACCCTTGTCGGTAGGGACCTGGACGGAAGCATCGTCCCTGCTGTTGCAGAGACGTGGGAGTACTCGGAAGACCTGAGAACACTCACGTTCAAGATCCGTCAGGGTATGAAATTCACCGATGGGGAACCAGTGGACGCCGTCGCGGTTGCGGCGTCGCTTGAGGTGGCGAGAACTGGCCCCGCAACAGCCAGTTCCCTCACCAAGATCGGCGGTGTGGAAGCTCCGGACAAGTCAACTGTGGTCCTGCGCCTGTCCGAACCGGATGCGGCGCTGCTCCCTATACTGACCTCAACTATCGGGGCCATTGGTGCCCCGAAGGTCCTCACCGCGGAGAGTTCTAAGCTGAAGCCGGTGGGATCCGGGCCCTATGTTATTGATGACAGTTCGACCACGGTGGGTGCTGTCTACACACTGAAACGTAACCCGGATTACTGGAACGCGGCGGCGTATCCCTACGACACCGTGGAATTCCGGGTGATCGAAGATCCGGTTGCGCAACAGAATGCGATGCAGGCCGGCCAGCTCGATTTCGTCAACATTTCGGCTGACCAGAGGAGCCAGTTCCCGCAGGACAGGTTCACTGTTGGTGAAGGCACTCCATCGGGTATCGCCGCGCTCTGGTTGATTGATCGGAACGGGGACATCATTCCAGCCCTGAAAGACAAGCGTGTCCGCCAGGCAATCAACATGGCTTTCGATCGATCGCTGATGGCGGAGTCCCTCGGTGAAGGCGGCACGTATCCCTCCAATCAGTTGGTCAGTCCACGCGGCCAGGTCTTTAGTGAAGATCTTCTGAAGGTCAATGACTACGATCCTAAAGCGGCCAAAGCACTTCTGGCCGAGGCCGGTTATGCCGACGGGTTTGAGATGAAGATGCCCAGTACTGCTCTTACTACAACGTACGAGTCAGCGATCGCGCAGGCTCTCGGCGAGATTGGCATCACAGTGACGTGGGAACCCATCCAGTTCCAGGACCTGTTTCCCAAGATTTTCACGGGCAATTACGGGGCGTTCTTCTTCTATAACGGGCTCACGAGCAACGATGCCCAGGACCTGACTGGAAGCCTGGTCGGAATATTCAACACCTTCAATCACACGACTCCTGAGTTGACAGAGTTGATGAAGGCTGCGAACAGCGCCCCCGCTGAGAAACAGACGGATGCATGGCGAGCAGTCAATGAGTACTTGGTCGAGGACGGCTGGGCTGCGCCGGTCGGCTACACCTCGGGGTTCTACGCCGTGACCAAAGATGTCAAGTACACCGCGCCCTTGGTGAACGGGCAGACTGTCCGGCCGTTCGCCCCTGCAGGTTCATAGAAGCATCAGTCAGGTGGCGTGGAGCGTCGCTCCACGCCACCCTTCATAGGAGCGAATGCATGTTCTCTTTCATGATTCGGCGATTAGGGCATGGCGTAGTCTTGATCCTCATCGTTACTGCAATCACGTTTTTCCTTACGTACAGCGCAGGCATCCCTGTAGCCACCAACATCCTTGGTAAGAAGGCGACGCCGGAAGCAATCGCCCAGTTGGAAGCGCAGCTGGGCCTTGACCTGCCCGTGGGGCAGCAATATCTCAACTGGCTCGCAAACGTGGTACAGGGCGATCTGGGCCGGTCATACTTCTCGAACGAGCCCGTTGTGGACGCTATGGCAACCCGGTTGCCCGTCACGCTGTCTGTCGTGCTAGTCGCCGCTGCCCTCATGCTGATCTTCAGCACAATCCTGGGTGTGGCTTCGGCCGCACGCCCGGGAATCCTTGACAAGATCCTGCAGTTCATCTCAGTGATCACCTTTATCTTCCCAACGCTGATCCTCGGCCTGGGAATGGTGTTTCTGTTTGCGGTCTCGCTGAAGTGGGTTCCAGCGGTGGGTTATACCGACCTGAGTGATTCCCCAACGCGTTGGTTCGCAGGAGTCATACTTCCCGCGATCGTTCTTGCGATCGGTGGAATCGCGGCTCTGGCCGCCCAAGTCCGCGGTTCGATGATCGACGAGTTCGAGAAGGACTACATCAGGACGCTGCGCAGTAGAGGAGTGCCTGAACGCTCACTGCTGTTGAAGCACGCACTCCGAAACGCTGCAAGCCCAGCCTTTACAACCTTTTCCCTTCAATTCATCGGAATGTTTGGAGCGGCCCTCTTCGCGGAGAAAATCTTCGCTCTGCCCGGCTATGGAACCTATGGATACCAAGCGACCGTCACCGGAGACCTTCCTGCCCTACTTGGGGCTTCCCTCTTCGGAATTCTCATAGTCGTGGTGGTCAACCTCCTAGTCGATCTTGCCAACGGCTGGCTTAACCCCAAAGCGAGGCTCGCATGACACTCCCCGAACCCACCCTCGATCCAAACCCTGTTGAAGAGCGTCGCAAAGGGTCGTTTGCGAGACTCCTCAGAAATCCCCTCGGACTGGGGGCGCTCCTTCTTCTGGCTGCCGTCGTGGTGCTCGGAATACTGGAGCCAGTGCTCAGTGTGCACGATCCCAATTTCAGTTCCTTGAAAGCGGTCAACACACCTCCCTTCTCCCCGGATTACATCTTGGGCGCCGATCAGTACGGTCGTGACATCTGGTCACGCAGTCTGGTCGCGATCAACGTCTCCGTCATTTCAGGGTTAATCGGGGCAGGGGTGGCAGTATCCATCGGTACGGTGTTCGGCCTCATCTCCGGCTACCTTGCAAAGCGCACAGACGCAGCCTTGTCCTGGCTGTTCAACCTGGTCATGACCTTCCCAGCGCTGATCCTTGTAATGATTCTTTACCCCATCTCCGGCGGTGACTATAAGGTCATGATGGGCGTCTTCGGTATCTTCATCTCGGCCGGCATTTATCGTCTGGTTCGCAACCTTGTCCTTGGAGTCCGAAACGAACTATACGTGGATGCCGCACGCGTTGCAGGACTCTCCAACGTCCGTATCCTCTCCCGTCACGTTCTCTATGCCGTCCGAGGTCCCATCATTATCGCCTCCGCGTTTCTCGCGGTCGCCTCGATCGGCATCCAAGCGGGCCTGGCATTCCTTGGCCTCGGATCCAGCCAGCTTCCGAGCTTCGGTTTGATGGCCGGAGCTGCGTTCTTGAACATCTACCAGCATCCAATTCAGATGCTCTGGCCCTCCCTCTTCATGGCCATCATGACCGGTGCTCTGGTCATGCTGGCCAACGCCTACCGCGACTCCCTCGCAGCTCCAAACGCCGTCCCAAAGAAGCCGCGCGCGCGCTCAGCGATGCCGCCAAAAGATGAACTCAGTACCACGGATGGTGCAGCAGGACCCATTAGCAACCCCTACACATCGTTAACGAAAGGCAACCTGCTCACGGTGCGAAACCTCAGGGTCGAGTATCCGCAGGCCGATGGCACCTACAAGAGCGTTGTCAAAGGGGTGTCACTGGACGTCAGCCTGGGCGAAGTAGTAGGTGTCGTGGGGGAATCCGGGTCCGGAAAGACCCAGACGGCCTTCTCCATTCTCGGGCTATTACCTCGTCAAGCCCGCGTCAGCGCCGATTTACTCGAAGTTGCTGGTGAACCTATCTCTGTACAGAATGACCGCTCACTGCGGCGGATACGGGGCAGTGTCCTCGCCTACATCCCCCAGGAGCCGATGTCGAATCTGGACCCGTCCTTCACCATCGGAAGCCAACTCGTCGAACCCCTGATAGCCGGTATGTCGAAGAAGGAGGCTCGCGATAACATTCTGTCCCTCCTCGCCCGTGTTGGCATTCCCGATCCGCTTCGCACCTTCAAGTCTTACCCCCATCAAATATCGGGTGGCATGGCCCAACGGGTTCTCATCGCTGGCGCCGTTGCATCGCGGCCAAAACTGCTCATCGCCGACGAACCCACCACTGCCCTCGATGTAACCGTCCAAGCTGAGATCCTCGACCTTCTGCGTGACCTGCAAGCCGAATTCGGCATGGGAGTCCTACTCGTGACGCATAACTTCGGGGTTGTCGCCGATCTCTGTGATCGCGTGGTTGTGATGAAAGACGGGGAAATGGTGGAGGCGGGCGACGTTCGAGCGATCTTCCACGCGCCATCCGAGAAATACACTCAACAACTGATTGCCGCGATTCTGGACGAGAACACGACTCGCTCAGACCCGCCCCCAGCGGGGTCGCTGGCTCTGCACAAGGAGAATGCTCGATGAGCAACGCACTGCTAACCGTCTCCGACCTCCGACTCCGCTACCCTGGTGTCGGATTCCGTGGAACGTCACCGGAGGTACTCCGCGGCGTTTCCATCGACATTGCCCCGGGCGAGACGCTGGGCGTCGTCGGGGAGTCAGGGTCAGGAAAAACGACCCTTGGGAGGGCGGTACTGGGGCTGGCTACACCGACCGGCGGAACGATAACGTTCGACGGGCGCGATATCACCCACCTGAGTTCCCGCAAACGACGGCCGCTTGCACGCGACATTCAGGTGATCTTTCAGGATCCGTATACCTCGTTGAACCCGTCCCTGCAGATTGCCGACATCCTGGCTGAGCCGCTTATCGCTCAAGGAACATCGGCGCAGGAGGCTCGAAACTCGGTGCGGCACCTGCTGGACTCGGTAGGACTGCCGGCGAACGCCGCGCAGCGCTATCCCAAAGAGTTCAGCGGCGGGCAACGTCAAAGAATTGCCATTGCCCGGGCTCTGGCTCTGAAGCCGCGACTGATCGTTTGTGATGAACCCGTTTCGGCCTTGGACCTGACCACTCAGTCACGAGTGCTCGACCTGCTCATCGAGTTACAACGCCGTACCGGCGTCGCGTACCTCTTCATCACACACGACCTGTCAGTGGTACGGCACATCAGCCACCGCGTCACAGTCATGTACCAAGGCGAACTAGTCGAGACCGGGCAGACCCCGGACGTCACCACCAACCCACAGCACGAATATACGCAGAGCCTGCTACTCGCCTCGCCGACAGCTGACCCCGACCGCCAAGCTGAGCGGCGTGCTGCACGTCGCCTCCTTCGTCTCGCGAGCTCATAGTCAATAACCGAGGCGTGTTTCCTGAAGCTGGGAGCCAGAGGCTGATGCTCCCAGCTTTAGGCAAGTGAACAGTTCGGACTTTGCGAGTTGGTAAAAGGCGACAAATGATAGAAGAAACAGCCCCGGCTACAGGCCACCAGCCATTCTCAAACACCGATATCGGAGATTCGGTCAACCTGTTGGGACTCGGACACCAATGCCTCAGGGCATGTCGAGGTGGGTTTTGTAGGCGGTGTTTTTGTTGGTGTTCCAGCCGGCGATGATTCCGGCTCCGAGCATTTGGTCGGTGAGTCTGGCGAAGCGGTATCCGGGGTCTGTGTCGAGGGCGAGTTGCATGTATTGGTGTGCTTTGGATCCCCGGCCTTCCCACCAGCTGATGTAGCCGATGGTGGTGAGGATAGGTGCTGCGTGTTGGGGGCTGGTCCGTGTGTAGGCATGGATGAGTAGTTGTTGTGCCCATTCGATCCGCGACCATTGAGGTGCCGTGGCGGTTTGGGCGAAGAGGATGTGTTGCGGTGGTTCGTCGATGCCGGGGATATCTGCCATAAGCCGGTCGCGGATGTGGGGGAATTGGAAGTTCGCGATGAGCATGGTGCAGTCTTCGTCGGTCGGGAAGTCGTTTGAATCCAGCATGCCCGTCCAGAGCTGGCTGGCTTGAAGCGCGGCTTGGTGGGGTGCCTGGACTCGGATGGTGTTCATGCGGTTTTCGACGGCGGTGGCATTGTCTGCTTCGCGGGTCGGTGTTGGGAGGGTGATTCGGTTTGTGGGTTCGATGGTGCTGCCGCGGTAGATGAATTCGGCGTTGACGCGGCTGTATTCCGTGGTGCTGATGGGCAGGCTGATGTCTTGTCCGGGTTCGCTGTCGTAGGGGGAGTAGGTGTCGTCGCTGACGAAGATCCCGTCGCGGATGGTGATGCCGTTTTCGGCGAGGACTCCGGTGAGTGCGGCGATGGTGGCTGCGTGGGGTTTGGGTTGACCTGGTTCGCAGTTCTGGGAGGTGTAGAGGGCGAAGACGATGCTTGTCGCGCTGGTGTCACTGGTGAGATAACTGGTGATAGTCTTGGCATAGGTGAGTTCTGTTCCGGGTTGTCGGGGGAGATCGATGCGGAGGGTCGCCCCGACCTTGCCTTTGTCCAGGGTGATGCAGACTAAGCTCTCGTTGGGCCAGAAGCCGAGGGTGTGCCCGATGAAGCTCAGCAGGTCTGCCGGGTCTTTGATGGTGAGCGCATTCATTGTCCTGTTCCTTTGCCCTTATAGGTGAGACTGTGGTCGTTGGTCCTGTGGGTCGTTCTGATAGGAGACCTGCGCGCTGGGGAAGGCCGGAGCAACTTGGGGTACCGGGACAGGGCCGGAAGTTTCAAGAGGAGATTGGCGACGTAGGTGCGCCGAGCGAAATTTCCGGTTTGGGTCCGGCGCGGTAGCGCCCTGGCTGCGCGAAGGGCCACCCAGCGATGATCGGGATATCAGAATGACAAACAGCGTTGTTGCTTCTGCCTATTCATGGGCAGCCCGATGTGCAGCGTCATGACTGAGCGGCCCTAGTCTTCGGCATGTGGCATCGCTTGGCGGGGCCGCTGCGCCGGATGGGCCGGGGGACTGCTTTCAGTCCCCACATATGCGCCATTATCGGCATTCTGTCTATCGGGGTGGAAGCGTCCCGTACCCTATCCGCCAGCGGCACTCCGGCCGCGGATGTCTAAAGCACTGGAAGTCGCTTTAGGGGTGTCGGTCGGCGTTCAGGGGCGCGAGAATTATCGACCACTACGGCTACAACACCGCGCTGCTCCTTGGAGTCACTCGCTGCTTCCGGATAAGTCATGCACGTCGCAAGAGCTCACCCGAGCTATCCCTTCGGCGGATTCGGTCGGGAAGTGCCTGCACCTTTCAGTCATTATCGCATCTTCGTAGATTGGGAAGTTATGTACGAGAATGGCTTCTGTGCAGCCGTGACTGACTACCAGGCAGTGGGTATTCAGCAACTTACAGAGTGCTGGTCGAAGGATGGGATAAATTGAAGGAAATAGTCGTAACCTGGCGAGGTTACTTTATATCGCTACTTGTGTTGGTTGCTGGGCTCGTCTATGTGCGACTGGAACTTTTGCCCGCGTTGGATTCTGAGGTTAAGGTCACGCCACTCACTAGTTTATCGCAAATCATTGATTCGCTCATAGGTGTCACCGCCTCAACAGTAATTTTAATGTTATTCGTGGCTTTCTTTTTTCCAAAGCGTCAACTTGAATTGGGGGCCATGGATCTTCTGTCTCCTTCGCTGATTGCACGCCACTTGAAAGAGTTATTAGACAATGCTAGCAGGTGGAGTTATCGTGGTCATACGGGGCGATATTTTAGAAACAAGGTCTTTCCTGAGCTCAAGAAAAGGGCAAGAAGCGCTGGAGGGCCAACAAACATTTCATTGGAACTTTTGGACCCCAGGGATATCACAACCATATCGAGCTTCGTTGTATACCGAAAGGATATAAGCCCAACAAGGCATGCCAAGTGGACCAACGAAACTGCGAAGATTGAGGTTTTGGCTACGATACTTCTCGTGGCGACGGAAGCCGCCCGGACCACCAACCTTGAGGCGAAGATCTACCTTCGTTCTAGCCTATCGGCTTTCACCACCGATCTTTCCGACAGTGGTTGTGTCATTACGCGTGAAAAGGCCAATCAAGATGCCATCTTCTTTTCCTCAAGGAGCACCTTCTATGGATCGGTTATGGAGGATCTCCAGCTAAGCTCGAAGGCTTGCTCTTTGCTGACGCTGAATGATCTAACAATTACGACACTTTTGGACCTGAAGAGTATTGATGCAGCTCTTAGGCAGTTGGGATTGCGCGATGTTCTAGATCCGGTTCTTGATAAGCAACTGTTGAAAACTATAAAAAAGACAAAGGATCCTTATGCCTGAACCTCAGGATTTACCATCGTGGTTGTCCAGTCAAACTTGGGTCGATTTCTCATCAGAAGTTCTCGGGGCAGAAGAAAATGCCTATGTCCATCCGTACGGCTTCATTGTCGTACGGCTGCCTATTTTCGCCTTTCCGGGTTGGGGAATAAGAGTACATATCTGGCCGGGCCGTGACGCATTCGACCGCTTTGCGGCCCAACGCCGCACGATAGATCAACGTGTACATTCGCATGGATGGACTATCTGGACCAAGGTCTTGCTCGGCAAAGTGGAGCAGGTGAGCTATGTGCTTGCCGATGTCCATTCCTCAGACACGGGTCCAACTTGGGACGCTTACGGGGTTGCCAGCGACATTGGGGTTGGGAAGAGTGTTCTTCGACGCCTGGACCAACGGCTTCGCCCAAAGGAGGTTTCGACGGAAATAAGGTCAGCTGTCGATCCTGCTTTCCTGCTACCTGTCGGTCAGTTTCATGAAACTCGTCCATTTTCGAACGTAGGCTATGCGGTGACACTGGCTGCAACTGAAGAAGTTCAAGGGAACGCTTCCCGCGTTTTGGCCCCTTCGGAATCCGCGGAAGAGCTGGTTAACCGCAGAGAGTCGTTGCCGGACCTCTATTCGGTCGTCAGGGAGCTGGATGCACAGTATTCGACTGAAAGTCCCAATGATCGATGGGTGTCGTTCGTTTACCTTGAGAATGACAGCGCCATTCTTGTGGCTCGGACGCACAGGTACTCTAGCTTTTGGCATCCGGTGGGAGGGCAGGCCGAACCTTCCGATGAAGATCCGCTGGCGACTGCGATCAGGGAGGTCCGCGAGGAAACGGGCATTGTGCTGGATCGGAAGGACCTCAGACCTGTCTCAGTAAGCCCCCGTGATAGGGGGCCCGGAAACATGTATGTCTGGTCGGCGCGAGTGGGTAGTCGCGAGGTACGCGTACAAACGGAGGAACTGATCGAGGTTCGGTGGGAGTCGCATGAGGGGGCCATGAATCTGCCAATGCTTCCCGCGGCTCGCGCAGGGTTGCTCAAGCTTTGCGGTCGTGGGGAATGAAGTACCCATGTCGCATCTGCCGGCGTCACCCACACTAAGCAGGCCTATTCATAAGTCGCGGGTGGCGATCGGTTCCAGCCCTCGAGTTGTAAGTGCGGACTCGCGGGGAACTCCTATCAGCTCCTACGGTTTTCTGAGCGCTCCCTGGTCGTGACACCGGCTATCGGAGTCATCCGGGGGAGTCGTCTCGGACGTATCGGATGGAGATCCTGCGGCCAAGGTTCGGGCCAGCCACGGAGGCGGAAAAGGCAGCCGACGGAATGAAAGATTCTTGCCCTATCCGCGTTGTGACGTTCGCTCCGTCAAATCATCGATTCGGAAGTTTTGACGCTTCTCGCGCCATGTCATCGGTGAAGGCTCGAAATAGATGGGTGCCGGATAGAGGGCGTGCACGATGTGCGCATCCTTCGCCGCCGACTGCCCCGTACAGCCGCCGAACCGGCCCGGATTCCGCATGTTTCCGCGTCTTCCTAGCAATGATAAGGCCGGGAATCGCGTTCGAGTCCAACCTCTGCCACAGTATTTGGCAGTAATACAAGAAGTGTTAACGCGACACTGGCCACCCATCCGCTGTTTGGTTAGCGCGAGAAGTTAGCGGCACTGCGACGGCAAGCAACTGGCGCACGTGCTCTTGGACTTTCGGTGACCTCTGCAAGTCCGCCTCAAACGCGGCCGGCAACCAGTTCTTGCCCTTGTAAGCTCCCAGCTCGTGGCCAAAGCTTTCGAGCTCACCCGCACGTACAACGACGAAGTTTCGCTTTGCAAGGCCGTCGAGAAGCCGTCTTACCGCCTCGGCGTTGCCTTTATTCCTTCGCATGAGTTCATCCACGCCGTGATGCTTGACTTCGTCCCACGGCCTGCTGGGCGCACGCAGGGCCTCGGCGACAGCCTTCTTTGCATCTCCATCGTAGAGCGCGAGATGATTGTCCTTCAGAATCCGGTCGAAAACCTTCTTCACCCTAAGATTGACTGCGGCCAAAGGTTCGGCGCTTATTGCATCATTGAGTGGTTTGATGGCGGTCAGCCAGTCGCTCGCGAGATCGGCCCAGGATTGGCCTAGGGATTCCAAGATGTTCTTGAGCACAGAATCGTTGTCCAGGACATCGAGATCCGCGCAGACCATGACGGGCACGTTCAAGGATCTCAGAGCTTTCGCGACGCGCGGCATCGAGCTAGTCCCCGAAGTTGGGATAAAGAGGATCTCGGTCACTGGCAGGGGCAAGCGGCCGCCGTCGGATTCAGGACTTGCGCTATCGTGGGCATCGATTGCCGCCTCGTAGAACCGGCAATCACGTTCAGCTTCGGCCAGGATAACAACCTCATGGAAAAGCCCGTCAAGCACGTGGCTGTACTTCAGGACTGGATCCTTCATGACGTCGCGTAGGTCTCCCGAACGCAGTTGATGGGCTCTGGCCGTGTTGGAGGCATCGCGAACTAATCTCACCACTGAGAGCGGAGCATCCGCGTTGACCAATCCGGCCAGCAGGTGACGATCATGAGTTGCCAAAACGACCTGTACATTCTTGGCGCCGGCAATTCTGCCAAGTTCCTGCCCCAGTGCGAATGCTTGAGGAGGGTGGAGGAATGCTTCTGGTTCATCGATGATGAGAACAGGGTATGTTGCTGTAACTAGAGGAATAAGGATGTTCATCAGGCTACGCATCCCATCGCCTTGCTCATTGAGCAAGGGAAGCGAGTTTACCTCCGTCTGGTAGGCCGTGGCGTCATCGTGGCGGCCTTCCGGATAGGGGACAGTCGTCGCCCCAACTCTCAGAACCGTGTGCTGGTTAAGGTCATCATGAACGATCCGTTGCTTCAGGATCTTGTAGGTGATGGCGTTGAGTTCATCCATCAACGATGTGCTGCCTGACAGCATTTGCAAAGCATCTTCAGGCGGTCCAAGTACAAGTTCCTTCCGCATAGATCCCCTGATCTCGCGGTCACCGGAGCGCAGGAACTTTACGAAGAAGTCGGCGGGGAATGCGCTGCTGGGGCTATATCCAACGTGGCTTTGAAGGGACCGGACCTCTACCGTCGCTCCTAGCCTGCTGAAGATGGGACCAGTGTGATCCAACGTCATGAGATGCGCATTCCGGGCTAGCCAGTCGGCGTAGTCCTCCAGTTCACCGTCGTTGATGACCTCAACAGACCCGATAATCCTAGGGGCTGCGTGGCTTCGGGCGATAAGATGGGCGTTCAACTCGGCCAAGAGAGTCGACTTGCCGCAGTTGTTTGCGCCGACGACTACGGTCACGCCGGGGTGGTCCAAATGAATCTGGTCACCGCTGAACAATGTGAAAGATCGGATGCCGACCCTAACGTTGTCAGCGCGGCCTCTGGTCACACCGAAGCTCTCCAAAACTTCATCGATCCTCATTTGTTCTGATTCCATCCCAGAAACCTATCGGTTCTAGAGAGTCAGGCCGCAACACGACACCCGATGCCGAACGCCAAGCACGAAGGGCATGAGCGGCGGCTGATCTCTCTTGGCTCTTATGAGTGGGGTCAGAATTGCGCCAAACAGCAACTAGGCAGAACCCGGAGCATGTTGTTCGTTTGCGATCTAGGGTTACCCGTGATGGCTGGTGGCACCGGGGGAGTCTCATTGAGCATGGGTTGGGTTAGGCAAGTCAACCGTGCGTCACGACTCCGAAGGCGGAACGAACCGCATGCCCTGTGTGCGCCGCGAAACGAATGGCAGTAATGACCCTGTGGGGAGCGGGTCGGGACGTTGTTGGAGCTCTCGGTGAGTGTCTCAGAGTGTCTTGTAACGTCATGTTGCCCGTGGGTCGAATCGCTATGAACGTGTGAAGGAAGGAAATCTAATGAAGGGTCTTTGCTCAACCCCTACGGGAAGTTCCGGTAGCCGCGGTGTGCCGGGCGTCTCCTTCGTTGTGCGTCGTGTTTCGTGGGCCGCGGTCGGGGTCCCGGCAATCACCGACAGCGGCAAAAAGGAGGTGTGGACAATGTCCACACCTTCCACCACGGACTGCCTCGTACAACCGCCGGACTGCCCCGGATTCCGCACGTTTTCGCCATTTCCCAGTGTTCGCAAGGCCTGGAATCCCGTTCGAGTCCCACCTCGGGCACGGCATAACCCCTCGTCAGAGGGGTTTTTGCTTTTAAGTGTGTACAAAGCTTGACATGTACCTCTGCCTCAATGTCCCGGATGGTGCCTGGCCGCCGGGTGCGGCCTGTTCAGTTGGGGTGGGGGAGCGGGCTCAGTGCCCTGGCTGGTGGGCGCTCCGCTGGCTCTGAGCTGGGGTCATGTCGATTCCTTCTTTCGGTTCTGTCCGGTAGGTCTGGAGTGGCCTACACATGTTCATGGGCTAATGGATTAGATACGACATGACTTCGATGGATTTTTGTTTCGTCGGTTTCAGCCATGAGATTTCCGTGCCTGTGCCGGTGGCGAAGAGTCGCTTTGTCGGGCCAAAGGGGGTGTGTACAGTGTGCACACTTAAGTCTGTTTTGTTTCTGACCACGGTCTGCTCTCTTTCTTGCCGTCACGTGTTCATTCCGCTCGCCGGATATGACGACATGACCAKGCGAAAACCATGGCGCTGTTCCGGCGCTTCGCTGTCTCGAATCCGTCGGACTGTCAGGATGAGGTCTATGACCTCGGGTGTAGTGCGGCCTGACGCTTGCACCGAATCGTAATAGCCCCTGTGCTGCTATCCATTCACTGGCGGATAGGACAGCCATGCTTGATAGGCAAGCCAGAGGGCGGCGAAGTCGGCCGATGACGACGTATCTCTTCCGGTTGTCTCTTTGATTTTTGACAGTCGGTAAGACAGCGTCTGGCGGTGGATTCCCAGTTCTGCCGCCGTTTCGTTCCATCGGCGGTCATTTTCGAGAAAACTGAAGAGCGTGTTCCGCAGGGCCGTTGTTTTCGGATCGGCGGCTGCCAGTTCTCCGAGCACTTGCTGGATGATGCCAGCCGCTTCTTTCCTTGATCTGGCCAGGAGCGATATCGGTGCCCCTGAAAAGTCTACCCAGTTGTCGTTGGCCCCACCGGAGGATAGGACTTTATAAGCTTCCTCGGCTGCGACTTTTGCATCCCGGACATCCATATATGTCGAGGACGCTGCGGCGCGGATGCCGAGGTCTTCGATGAGTTTGCGCGTGTCGGAAAGAGACGGCTCGGGAGCCATCAGAAAGTATGATTTCCGTCCCGCTCCCGTAAGGACGGGCAGCGCGGCGATAGAAATCGCCCTTGCTGCTTTCGGCCCATCGTCGGTTTTGATGGCGACGATCTTGTACCCTTCAGTCATGGCGCTGGGCTTGAGGACATCATCGATATTCTCAGGAATGCGTCCTTCCAAAATCGCTTCGAGCATGATCCTGTAGCGCTCCGCGCGTTCCCGGATCGAAGTCAACAGTTGGCTCACGGCCACGTCCACGACCTGAAGAATGTGAATCAGCAGAAAACTGCTGATTTCCTCACCAGGGTATTCCCCAACCAGCAGTTTGACGCCACGCTCGCCGGGAAGTGTGTAGGAGCGTTGCCGTGCGGTTGAGGTCAGTGAGGGGAGCGGTGGTCCTTCTAGGATGGTCAGGCCGCTATGGACGTCCTGGACTGTAAGTCGAGACCTGAAAAGGGCTTGCAAGTCGTCTATGAGGCGTTCGGGGTCCGCGTGCGCGTAAGTTGAAAGCTGGTATAGCTTGCTGAGCTTGAGGACTTGAAGTGTTTGTGTGGTGGCTGTGGCAGCCGCGACGGTGCGGCCTATTGCAGCAAACGGTGTTTCCTCGGCTGTCAGAAGGACAGGAAAGCCCAATTTATCGGCTTCATCCAGGAGCTCTTGCGTCAGTGCCGGGAGACTGGGGTGGTCGCCGAGGGCCACGCCCGCAAGACCGGCCTCATGCAGCCTGCGGATGAACTCGCTTTGATCTTCAGCTCCTTGCGGAACGCACAGACCGACGGTCATGAGGAGTTCGTGGGGACCGAGCCACCGCGCCGGGTCGTTGAGTTCACAGCTGTGGGCCCAAAGGACTTGGCGTTCGAGACCGCTCGCGCCGGCGAGTACGCGGGTTCCCAAGCTTTGAGTCTCCACGAGGTCGTTGACCGTCAGCACTGACTGTTCCATCTCTAAAACATTACACCTATACTAATAGGCCTCAAAATTCTTACTTCTGTACGATACATCTCTGATGTTGCGGTCATTACTGTGAGTCACACAACAACAAAACTCATCAAAGGAGATGACTCAGACATGGCCTCAGATATTGCCCCTTCCTCCGCGGTGCGGGCCGCAGCGTGGAGAAGTGGTGTCCGGGCGCGCGTAACCCTGGCCCGTTGGATGGAGGTTGCATCATGAGCGCACTTCGTGAAGGTTCGCGCGTCGCGGTACTGGGCGCCGGACTCGCCGGTCTGGCAGCTGCCACGCAGCTGAAAGCCGATGGATTCGATGTAACCGTTTTCGAGGCTCGGGACCGGTCCGGTGGCCGTGTATGGTCAGAGACAATTACTGCCGGCCACGACCGGCCCTGCGTCATCGAGCGAGGCGCGGAGTTCGTCTTGCATGGCTACACGACGATGCGGCGGTTACTGGATTTGACCGGTCTTTCGCTCGTGGACACCGGCATGAGCTACTACGTTCGAGCGTTGGCGGACACTCCCGAAATCAGCACCCAGGACGTGGTCGAAGCAGGCCGGGCTGCTGCAACCATCGCCCGGACTTACCCATCCCCGCCATCAGCAGAAACCGTCCTGCAACGCTTGGAAGGCAACGACCGGCTCGTTGATGCACTCCGCGGGCGCATCGAAATCTCAACCGCCGTTGCGGCAGATCAAGTCAGCGCTGACACTCTTGAGCACATAGCTTCTTTCGAACCACGCCCGAGCTGGAGAATAAGCGGCGGAAACCAGGAACTCCCAAGGGCCCTGGCCGCACGTCTTGGCACTGCTGTACGCTACCGGGAATCCGTTCACTCCGTGACCGACCTCGGGGACGAAGTACTCGTGGAAACATCGACCGGCAGTGCCGTCTACGATGCAGTTGTTGCAGCCCTTCCGTTATCTATCGTGCGTGACCCGTCCGCGATTGCTATATCGGTTCCCGGGTGGAAGAAAGCTGCACTGAACCGGGTCCTGCAAGGACATGCCGCAAAGCTTCACCTTCCCTTGAAGTCCGTCCCAAAAACCAGTGCGGTTATGTCGACGAACGGTCGGTTCTGGACTTGGACTGCTTTGGATAACACAGGCACGGTCACTCCTGTACTCAATTCTTTCATGGGCTCCCCTGGGGCCTTGGATCGTGCACAAGGCGACGGGGATTTCAACGCCTGGATCACCCATGCCCGGTACATTCGCCCGGAACTGGACTTCAGCGACAGCGAGGCCGTAACCACCGTTTGGCGCAACGACCCTCTCGCACGCGGTGCTTACGGCGCTTTCGCCCCTGGCGGCGGAAAACAGGATTCAGAAGAGCTCGAACGCCCTGTGGGCAGCATTTTCTTCGCAGGTGAATACGCTGATCCGGACTTCACCGGACTGATGGAAGGTGCACTGCGCAGCGGCGAACGCGCAGCGGCCAGGATCCGAACCGCTGTTCGGGGCCCAAAGGCCGAGGCGGTCAGCGCATGACCACGGCAGTAACAACGACGGATGATATCCAGTGGCCGGCACCTGTCGCTATCAGTCCCGAACGCGTTATTTCGGGAGAGCCGGCAGCCAGCACGCTGGTGCTCTATAGCGATCCCACCACGGACTCTGGGCTTTGGAAGGTCGCTCCCGGCGAATTCACCACCAAACTGACCGGCTACCGGGAGTTCATCCACATCATAGAGGGCCATGGGCAACTCATCGAGGACACAGGGCAGGAAATAGAGCTCCGGACCGGGACCGTTGTGGCCCTCCCGGAAGGATGGACGGGCCGGTGGAAGGTACAAAGAGAGCTCGTGAAGTCGTATTCCATCGTCCGGACAAAGTAGGGCTTTCACCAACAAACCAACCATCGACACCAGCTTGGCCTCTCCACTCGCTTTACTTCTTACCTCACCAATGAACAACGTAAGGAATCACTCATGAATGCCAATCTCGAATTCGCTCGAGTCAGCAACACCTTTTTCCATAACGGGGAATACGTCCCCGCAGAGCAGGGCCGAGACGTCGTGGATCCCTCCAACAACAAAGTCATCGGCCAAATGGCCGAGGTCGGCCACGACGACATCGAAGCCGTTGTCGCCACAGCCAACGCCGCCCAGAAAGCCTGGTACGCCCGGACTGCACTTGAGCGCGCGGAGATCCTCCACGAAGTAGCCGCTGAGATCAAGAAGCTCACTCCCGAAATCGCGGAACTTCTCACCCTTGAAACCGGCAAGCCCTACAAGGAAAGCGCCGACGAATTGATGTGGTCGGTCTCGGCAGTGGACTACTACGCAGAACTTGGCCGGCACTCCATTGGCTCGGTTCTTGGCTCTACCGTTCCTGGGCAGACCCACTACACGCTGAAAGAACCCATGGGTACGGTGGTGAGCATCCTGCCCGCGAACTTCCCGATCCTGCTGTTCATCTGGTCCGCTGCCGCCGCCTTGGCAGCGGGTAACTCCGTGATCGTCAAGCCCTCGGAAAACGCCTCACTGACCACTCTTTCCTTCATGCGGGCCTTCCGTCACCTGCCAGCCGGACTGGTCCAGTGCGTCTCCGGTGGAGCCGACACCGCAAAGCAGCTCGTTTCCCACAAAAATACCCACATGATCGCCTTCACCGGCAGCGTCGCCACTGGCCAGGCCGTTTCTCGTGCCTGTGCCGAACACTTCAAGCCGCACCTCATTGAAGCCTCGGGCAGTGACGCTTTCCTGGTGATGCCGTCTGCTCCCATTGACGTCGCCGCCCGCGCGGCAACCTTTGCGTCCTTCTTTAACGCTGGCCAGGTCTGCACCTCTGCCGAGAAGATCCTCGTCCACGAAGACGTCTACGAGCAGTTCATGGAAGCCTTCATCGCCAACGTCAAGCAGCTGCGCATCGGACACGGCCTCGACAAGGTCGATTTCGGCCCCATGGAAAACGCACGAGAGGTTGCCCGTGTTGAACAGCTCGTAGCCCGGGCCGTCGAACAAGGCGCCACCGTCACTCTCGGCGGAAACAGGCTCAACCTCGGTGGGGAACTGCAGGACGGGTTCTTCTACGCACCCACCATTCTTGAAGGATTGCGCCCTGACATGGACCTCTTCACCACTGAGGTCTTCGGACCAGTCGCTCCGGTGTACAAGGTCTCCAGCTTCGAAGAGGCCCTGAAAGTCGCCAACGACTCCCCGTTCGGCCTTGGCGCCACGTTGTACTCCAAGGACGTCGAAGAAATCACCCGGGCCACCAACGAAATCGTCAGTGGCATGGTCTGGATCAACGCTCCGATTCTCGACAATGACGCAGGCCCCTTCGGTGGTCGTAAGATGTCCGGCATCGGCCGCCAACTCGGTGCCGAGGGCCTGGATACGTTCCGTCACACCAAGCTCGTCATGATCGACCCGGCAGCTTCCAGCCACGACTTCTGGTGGTTCCCCTACCAGGACAAGGAAGCCTGGCAGGGTGCCCAGACCAGCGAAGAATCTGCTGACCAGAGCTCCCACTCATATGCAGCTGCAGGAGCCTGACCCTAGGACACCTGAGGTCATCGGACCACAAGTTCTCAACCTTGTTGGCACGGCCGCACGGATGACCTCTTTGGTGCGACGGAACTGGTAAACCAGCCCAAGCTGCCGCCGTGTTCTGACTGATAAGCGCAGCCGGAACACGGCGGCGGAGTACTTTCCCGCGGTTGCCCGGACTGGTCCAACAACGGGACATTTATCCGCTTTCCCAAAGGAAGAATCCCATGATCTCCACGATCAACCCGGCTACGGGCAAACAACTGCAAACATTCGATACGCACTCAAACTTCCAGCTGGACGGGATCCTCACTGCCGCCGTTGATGCTCAGAGGGCCTGGCGGCTCATACCGGTAGAGGATCGCGTGCAAATCCTTCGGAACACAGCCAAGATCCTGCGTGAGAATGTCAACGAATATGCGCATCTGATCACCCTTGAAATGGGTAAGCCCATTTCCGAGGCCAGGGCCGAAATTGAAAAGTCTGCCGCTACGGCGGACTTCTACGCGGAAAATGCTGCGAGATTCTTGGATTTCGAATCCATTGACGCAGGTGTTCAAGAGAGCGGCGTCGCCTACGAGCCCCTGGGCGTGGTGCTGGCCATCATGCCTTGGAACTACCCCTTCTGGCAATTTTTCCGTTTCGCGCTTCCTGCGCTGGCAGCTGGAAACGGGGTAATCCTCAAACACGCGAACAACGTTCCACGCTCGGCGTTGGCTATTCAGGACATCCTGGACAGGGCAGGCTTGGCGCCCGGCCTCTGTGCCACGGTCCTGATCGAACCGGAGCGGGTCGCTGACATCATTGCCGACGACAGGATCGCCGCCGTCGCGCTGACGGGCTCCACTCAGGTTGGTGCCATCGTTGCTTCGCAGGCCGGAGCGGCGTTGAAAAAGCAGGTTCTGGAACTCGGCGGTTCCGACCCGTTCATCGTTCTGTCGGACGCCGATATCAAGGAAGCGGCCCGGACGGCAGTCAAGGCCCGTTTCACCAACGCCGGCCAGGCCTGCATCAATGCCAAACGCTTCATCATTGCCGACGACATCGCTGACGAGTTCGTTGCTGAATTTGTAATCCAAGCCCGGGAACTGATTCTCGGTGACCCGCTGGACCCTGCAACCGATATCGGCCCCATGGCCAGGGAGAACCTCCGGGCCACGCTCCACGATCAGGTCAAACGTACCCTGGAAGCCGGTGGACGGCTCCTGCTGGGAGGAGAGCTTCCTGCAGGGTCTGGCTATTACTACCCGCCAACCATCATCGATCGTGTCGTCCCGGGGCAGGCGGCTTTCGACGAAGAGACTTTTGGCCCGGTCGCTGCCATTACCCGTGCCGCGTCCACCGAAGAAGCGATCGTGTTTGCCAACCAGACAGAATTCGGACTGGCGGCCTCATTGTGGACCAAGGACACAGACAAGGCCAGGGACATTGTGCGCCGCCTCGACGCTGGAGCGGTCTTTATCAACGGCATGGTGGTCTCAGACCCACGCCTGCCATTTGGCGGCATCAAGAAATCCGGTTATGGACGCGAACTCGGTCGTCACGGCATCCGCGAATTCACCAACATGAAGACCCTCTGGATCGCTCCCCGCACAGAAGGAACCGAGCAGCCATGAGCCGAACCACGGCCGCGGATCGCGCCCGGACCAATGAAATCTCCGACTGGAAGGAGCTGACTCTTGGCCAGCCAGTACTTGTCGATCCCGGCGATGGCCGGATCACCCGCGCCGTCGTGGACGCGCTCTTCGAAGATGGAAGCATCATCTGGCTCCGGAGCGAACCCATCGGATGGAGTTCCCTGCACCTGAGCGAAGATCTGCTGACCCTCTACAGAGTCTGACACAAAACAGCAGCAGCGCGGGCCGTAAAAGACCCGCGCTGCTGCTGTTTGATCCCCAGGTTCATTTCCAAAGGCAGGAGCCGATTTATGGCCAGGGCAGTGACAACGAAAGTGCCCCGCTTCCTCAGAAGCGGGGCACTTCGCTGTGGCGGACCGATCCATGCCCGACCGCCGGTATTCGTCGTTATGCTCAGCGGGAGTAGTGAGCTTGTTGCGAGCCTGCGCAGCCGCTGGGGACGACGAAGCATGGGTTGATGGTCAAATTAGTCTGCGCTCAAGGCCATTCGTGCAGCAATGTCCACGACATTGACCAGCAACATAGCCCTGGTCATCGGTCCAACGCCGCCGGGGTTCGGGGAGTACCAGCTCGCTACAGCGTCGGCCCCGGACTCAACATCACCCTGGAGCTTGGACTTACCGGTAGCATCGTCCACTGTTCTTGATACACCAACGTCAAGGACTACCGCGCCCGGTTTGAGCTGGTTGGTCTTGACCATCCCCGGCACTCCGGCCGCGGCAACGACAACGTCAGCGCGGGAGATGAGTTTGCCCAGATCGGCCGAGCCTGTATGGGCAAGTGTCACCGTGGCGTTGACGGCGCGGCGAGTAAGCAACAGGCCAAGCGGCCGGCCAACGGTCACACCACGACCGATCACAAGCACTTCCAAGCCTTGCAACGCGATCCCATGCCGGGACAGGAGCTCAACGATGGCACTGGGTGTGCAGGGTAGGGGAGAGTCGATCGAACCTGCGACATTCAGCACGAGCCGGCCAAGGTTAATCGGGTGCAGACCGTCGGCGTCCTTTTCGGGCGAGATCTTTTCCAGGACAGCGTTCTGATCAATGTGCGCCGGCAGCGGGAGCTGGACAATGTATCCGGTCGTGCCCGGGTCAGCGTTGAGTTCATCCAGGACCGTTTCCAACTCGTCCTGTGAAATGTCAGCGGGAAGATCTTTGCGGATTGATTCGATACCCACTTCTGCGCAATCGCGGTGCTTACCGGCCACATACGAGTGGCTCGCAGGATCATCCCCGACCAGGACCGTGCCCAGGCCTACGGCCGCGCCGGCTTCCTTCAATGCGGCTACTCGTTCGGCGAGCTCGCCCTTGATGGTTCCAGCCATGGCTTTACCGTCCAGGACGCGGCCCAAACCGTGGTGGGCAACGGAGTTTTCCCGTTCCAATACGTTCTCTGACATCGGTCATTCCTTTCATGGGGCACCGGGATTCACCCGGGCAGGCATTGTGTCCGCAGCTCCTGATGGAGCTGCGGACGTGGTTGCGAGACTCTTAGCCGCGGAGACGTTCGCCCTTAGGGTCGTAGAACGGACGCCGGGAAACAGTTGCCGGGTAAAGCTGGCCCTTGCACTGCACTTTGAACGAACCAGTTAGGTCCGTGTCCGGCTCGATTGCTGCGATTCCCACGGCCCTCCCCAGCGTGTGCCCGTAGCTTCCGCTGGTCATCCTGCCAACGGGGACGTTATTGCAGTAGACGGTCTCGTCGTGGACAAACACCGGCTCGGGGTCTTCAAGTGCGATGTAGACGGTCCGATGCTCCGGGGCTGAAGGATCGAGTTTAAGCAACGCATCTTTCCCAACGAACTCGCCAGGCTTGTCCAGAGCAACGGTGAAACGAAGAGCTGCCGAATACGGATCATCGATCGGGCCGATGTCGTGGCCCAGGTGCCTGAACCCCTTCTCACTGCGGAGAGAGTCCAGCGCGTGGTAGCCGGCCAAACGGATGCCCAGGTCTTGGCCCGCTTCCCAGAGAGCGTCAAAAATGTTTACAGCCAGGTCTGCGCTGGGGTAAAGCTCGTAGCCGAGTTCACCGACGAAGCTGACCCGTAAGCTGTACGCGTATCCATCGGCGATTTCTACGGTACGGCCGTGTGTGTACCCTTGGGCTTCATCCGACCAGTCCTCCGGGGAGATACGGGAAAGCAGCTCCCGGCTCTTGGGCCCCATGACTCCGATGGTGGCCAAGGCGGCTGTGCAATCAAACACTGATGCGGCTCTGCCCTTTGCGAGACGCTTCAGATACGCCAGCGATTTTTGTTGTGTGAAGGAAGGGGTCACGACCAGGAACCGGTCCTCTCCCAGGCGGGTGATGGTGCCGTCGAGCTCAATTCCTGCGGCGTTGTTGAGGAACAGTGTGTAGACAGCTTTGTTCACCTCAACGTCAATGTCGGCTGTGGCAGCCTGCTGGCACACGGCCAACGCGTCGGGGCCGGCGACCTCAAACTTTGCGAAAGGGCTCAGGTCGAACAAAACCACACCTTCGCGCGCGGCCTTGTGTTCCTCCGCGACCCTCGAGAACCAGTTGGCGCGACCGTAGCTGTAGTCATAGGCAGGCTGTGTCCCCGGATCCCCATACCAGTTCGCGCGTTCGCCACCATTGACTTCCCCGAAACACGCCCCGAGTTCGGCCAACCGGTGGTGGAGAGGCGTCCGGCGTACATTCCGTGCCGTCTCCATCTGCAGGTTCGGCCAGTGCATGGCATAAAGCCGACCGAGACCTTCCTTGGTCCGGGCCTGCAGGTACTTGCGGCTGTTCTGATGGCGCGAAAAGCGCTGGACGTCGACACTGGAAGAATCAAAGCGGGTAGCTCCTGAGATGATCCAATCAGCAAGCTCTTTACCGACCCCAGGGGCGAAAATGATGCCCTGGGAATTGAAACCAGCAGCGACGTAGAGGCTGGCAACTTCCGAGGTCTCCCCAATGGCGAAGTTCGCATCGGGAGTGAAACTCTCTGGTGCGTTGAGGAAACGGTCATATCCGGCCGTGGACAGCATCGGGACAGTGGTTTCAGCTTTCGCCCGGATCGGTGCGAAATGATGCCAGTTAGGATCAAATTCGGCAAAACCGGTTGTCGAGATGTCTTCTACCGGGCGGGGGAGCCCGTCCGGTTCGAAGGCGCCAACCAACAGGCTGCCTTGTTCGTGGCGAAGATAGTAGCTGCTGTCGAGATCGCGGAAAACGGGCAGCTCGGGCGCGGCACCATCTATCGGGCCGGACCGGACATGTACGTGCTCGGCGGCGTACAGCGGCACATGAACTCCGGCGCTGCGGGCCAGGTCCCGTGTCCACAGTCCACAAGCCAGAACCACCCGGTCGCACTCGACAATGCCCTGAGTCGTGCGGACGCCCACGACCTTGTCGTCCTCCTGCAGGATCTTCTCGACCGTCACGCCTTCGCGGATCTGCGCGCCCAGCTGGTGAGCCAGCTTGGCGAATGCGATGGTGGCGTAGCCAGGGTTGATGTGTCCGTCATCTGGAAGCAGCAATGCGCCGAGAACCCCTGCATGGCTGGCCAAGGGCCATACGTCTGCAAAGCGTTCTTCGCTGAGCAGTTCGGTGCGGACACCCTGCTGGTCGGCGACGTCTTTGGCGTAAAGGATCTCATCGAGGCGCCCAGGTGTGCGGGCGACGCTCAGAGATCCGCATCGTTGGAAGGACACGTCAATGCCGGACATCTCCTCGAGCTGGGCGTACATCTCCAGGCCGTACTTGGCCAGCTTGGTCAGAGTGGAGGAGCCGCGCGCCCCTGTCACAAGACCGGCCGCGTGCCATGAGGTTCCGCTGCCGAGAACGTTGCTTTCGAGCAGCAGAACGTCGTTGTCACCTGCTGCTACCAGGTGGTACGCGATGCTGCTGCCTACGATCCCACCACCGACGACGACCGTCCGTACCCGTTGGGGCAGGGGATCCCGGGATGAGTCTGTAAAAGCTTTTGCACTGATGGTGCGGTCGACGAGGCGGTCCATGGTAATACTCACTTCTCTTCGGGTGGGTGCCCCCTGGAAGGGGCGCAGGGATGTCGTTGGTTCGTCAGTTGAAGACAACAGTGCGGTTGCCGTTAAGCAGGACTCGTTGTTCGGCGTGCCACTGGACGGCTCGTGCCAGGGCAAGGCGCTCGGCGTCCTGCCCGGTGATTGCCAGTTGAGCGGGGCTGTAGTCGTGGCCTACACGAAGCACTTCCTGCTCGATGATCGGGCCTTCGTCGAGTTCAGCTGTCACATAGTGTGCGGTGGCCCCGACAAGCTTGACGCCGCGGTCGAAAGCCTGGTGGTAGGGCTTGGCGCCCTTAAAGCCGGGAAGAAACGAGTGATGGATATTGATTGCCTTGCCGGCAAGTTCGCTGCAGAGGTCATCGCTGAGTACCTGCATGTACCGGGCCAGAACAGTCAAGTCCACCTGGTGTTCGGCGAGCAGCGCCAGAAGCTTCTCCTCTGCTGCCCGTTTTGTTTCTGGGGTGACCGGGATATGGAAGAACGGGATGCCGTTCGCCTCGGCCACCGGCTGCAGGGTCACATGGTTGGACGCGATGAAGGGGAAGTCAACCTTTAGCTGTCCTGCCCTCCAGCGAAAGAGCAGGTCGTTGAGGCAGTGCTCAGCCTTCGAGACAAGGAGCGCAATCCGTGGCCTGTTGGTAGCGTCGGACATGGTCCAATTCATGGCATATTCATCGGCCGTTGCTTGAAAAGCCGCCCTCAAGTCGCCGATGGCGACGGAAGACGGGTAGCTCGCTTGGACGCGCATGAAGAAGCGATTTATTGATGCGTCATCAAACTGCTGGCTGGCAAGGATGTTGCAGCCTTGTTCGACCAGAAAACCTGAAACGGCATGGACGATACCGACAGTGTCCTGACAGCTGAGAGAGAGAATCACTTCTCGTGTGGGATCGTGCTCCATAGGTTGCTCCTAGGGGAAGCCCATCAAAGCAGGGGGTACGTGAAGAAACGCCAACCGCGATGGGGGAGAATGTCGAATCAGCGAATAGTGGGCTAACAGCTGAGTACCTTCGAATTTAGATGAGCCGGAATGGCATCTCCATACTGTAAATGTCAGAAAAATCGGACCTTCTTATATCAATGCAAGATGATTCGAAGAGTAGGGGTGGAACGGTTTCTCGTCATCGTCCCCGGGAAGGTGCTGCAGCAGGGGACGTTCTTTAGTCGGAAACGTCCTTAAACACCAACGGCTCCGTTATGCAGCTGGTGAAAGCGTTGCTGCACAACAGAGCCGTTCCCTGTGAAGTCAGGAGGCGACGTGGGTCTGCTGGAACGGCTCACCCACGAAGTAGCCGGCGGTGGCCCCGCCATCGATCGCGTAGACATTGCCGTTGGCATACGTGGATTCCACAAAGTGCCGAACAGTCTCCGCGATCTCCTCAGGCTTGGCGAAGCGTCCAAGCGGCACCGAGCTCTTGTAAAATTGCACCTCATCCTCGGAGCTTTGGGCGAACAGACGTCGTGCCATGGGCGTCTCCACGAATCCCGGGCAAATCACGTTGCTCCGGACACCTGCCGGTCCAAAATCCAAGGCCAGGCATCGAATCAGACCAACCACACCATGCTTGGCGGCGACGTACGCTGAGTAGCCCTGCGCGCCGTTGGTACCGGCGTCGGAAGCGATGGCTGTGAAAGTTCCATTGCTGGCGATGAGGGATTTCATGGTGGTCTTGGCCGTAACGAAAGAACCGGTGAGGTTGACCGCCAAGGAACGGTTCCATTCCTCCAATGTCAGGTCCAGGACGCTGCCTTGTACTTCGATCCCGGCGCAGGCAATGGCTGCACTAATGGGTCCCAGGAACGCTTCGCCGTCGCGTACGACGCCTTGCATCGAGTTCAAATCCGTGACGTCGGCGACGAACGCAGCCGGGCTTCCTCCGGCTTCTGAGATGAGATTCGCGGACTTCTCCAACTGATTCTGATCGCGGTCCACGAGGATGACCGTGTGGGTCCGGGACAGGTTCAGCGCCGTTGCCCTGCCGATGCCACCCGCTGCTCCGGTCACAAGAGCGACAGGCTTGTTGGTGGAAGTCATGATGTTCGGTTCCTTTATCGATGGGTTTGAGGGCGTTTAGAGGTCCTGGCGGCCGATACGTGCATAGGTTTCAGGCTTTGTGCGCTTGAAGATCAGGGCAAGGATGATCCCAAGGACGATGCATCCGTAGAACAACGCCATCAGGAATGTGGCTAGGGCTTCGTCGCCGCCGATCATGATGGCGATGTTCTGAGTGGCCAACACGCCGGCGACGATCAATCCCAGGGTTGCCAGGACGGGAGCCATCTGCGACTTCCAGCGGTTGACTTTCAGTTCCGGGCGTTTGTGGAAGTAGACCACCACGGCTGCGCTGGTGAGTATCAGCAAGAGGATCAGGGCGTATCCGCCGACGCCTACAAGGACGGCATATAGGGTGGCTCCGTCTGCTCCGGCGGCGACAACGACTGCGAGGAAGATCAAAGCGATTACGCTGGTCGACAGTGAGGCCACGTGCGGTGAGTCGTGTTTGCCATGTACGCGGCTCAGTGCGGCCGGGAACACACGGTCGACGCTCAGGGAGTAGAGGTAGCGTGCGCTGATGTTGTGTGTTGCGAGGTTGGCCGCGAAGATGCTGGAGCACAGGAGCACGATCATGACGTCCATGACGATTTTGCCCAGAAGCTGGGAGACGACCGTCAGAACGGTTCCGGTTGGGTCGGTCGCGGAGGCTTCGACAACGGTTCCCGTGCCGATGGCCGTGATCTGTGCCCAAGCGGTCAGGGCGTAGATGGCGCCCATGGACAGGATCGCGATGTAGGTGGCCCGCGGGACGGTTTTTTCGGGTTCGCGTGCTTCTTCTCGGAAGACTGCGGTCGCCTCGAATCCGGCGTAGCAGACGATGCCGAACAGCAGGGCCAGGCCGATGTTGCCGGAGACGATGTTTGCCGGTTCGAAGGGTTTGGCGCTGATGCCTTCAGGGCCCCCGTTGATGAAGGCTGCGATGTCGAAGGCGACCATCAGGATCACTTCGCAGATCATTGAGATAGTGAGGATTTTGGCCGAGAGGCTGATCTTGAAGTAGCCCAAAGTCCCGGCAGCTGTCATCAGCACCAATGTGTAGACCCACCACGGTACCTCGGGCCCTCCCAGAACGTCCGTGACGAGGGCCTCCAGGGAAATGCCCCCAAAGGCGTAACCGCCCACCAAGATGAAGAAATACGAAACAACGGCCAAGAAGGATGACCCTAGTCCCAGTGGCTTTCCGAGGCCGGCAGTGATGTAGGCGTAGAAGGCTCCCGGGTTCGGAAGGTGCCGGCCCATGGTGGTGAATCCGACAGCGAACAGCAGAATCAACGCTCCTGCGGCCAGGTAGGCGGTTGGAGCCCCTAGCTGGTTGCCGGAGCCGATGATGACTGGAATGAACCCGACGAACACCGACAGGGGCGCGTTGAACGCCAGGACGGTGAAGACGATGTCGAAGGTGCTGAGTTTGCCGGTGAGTCGGCGGCCGGAGGCTGGTGCCCCTGGTTCTGAATCGGGGACGGCCGTTAGATCGTTAACGGTGCTCATGACTGGCTCCAATTTGACTAAGGATATGAGCGCGGGATTGCGCGGGTGGAGGGAGTGCAACGAGGTCCTGCTGAGTCCCCAGAATCAAGCAGGTGAAGTTGCGTAGAAGGGACAAGGTTCTTCAGTGGGCCTGTTCCGGGGCCGGATGGGCTCCGGGTGGCGGCTGCTGCTGACGGTTGGCGAAGTTGATAAGAACAACTCCGCCTATCACGGCGGCGATGGCGGCGGCTTTCCCCCAGGAAACCACTTCGTTGTGCAGGAGGACTCCGGCGGCTGCCACGGCGACGGTGCCGATGCCCGACCATGTGGCGTAGGCAATGCTCAGAGCGACAGACCTGAGGGCATGTGTTAAGAGGTAGAACGAGAGTGCATAGAGTGTGAGCGCCGTCGTAGTTTGTACGGGGAGCTGAAATCCTTCAGAGTAATCAAGAAGTATTGTGCCGGTAATCTCGGCGCCAATTGCCCCGGAAAGGAACAGCCAGCCCCTCATCGGCATTTTCCTGGCCGGGATTCCAGTGCGCTCGTGGGGAAGGGTTTGCTCGTCAGAGTGCAAGGTATCCTCCATCCACTACTAGGTCCGTGCCGGTGACGAAGGATGATTCGCCGGAGGCCAGGAACAGGACTGCGTTGGAGATTTCCGCCGGGTCAGCCATCCGCTTCATGGGCGTGGCTGCGACGTAGGAGTCAGCGTCGACCTCCGCTTCGTTCATCGGTGTACGCACCATTCCCGGGCACACGGTGTTTACCCGGATATTGTCAGGTGCGAGCTTTACTGCGGCGCTGCGGGTCATAAGCCGCAACGCACCCTTCGTCGCGTTATACGCGAAATACTCCCCATCGCCGATGTAACCGAGGATGGAGGAAATGTTGATGATGGAACCACCCCCAGCGCGGCGCATCGAGGGGACAACCGCGCGCATGCCCAAGTAGGAACCTGTTTGGTTCACAGCAACGGTCTTGCTCCAGGCTGCCGGGTCTTCGACTTCGAAGCCTCCCGGTGCGCCAGTGATACCGGCGTTGTTGACCAGAACATTGACTTCGCCTTCGGAACCATTGATATCCGTGAGCACGTCTGCCCATGATGCTTCGTCAGTGACATCCAGGTGGACGTATCGGATGGACAGGCCCCGCCCACTTGCGGCTTCTGCAAATTCATCACCGATGCCGTCAAGGATGTCACCGATGACAATCCGTGCTCCATGCTGAGCGAGAACCTCTGCGTGACTTGCACCCATGCCGCGGGCGCCGCCGGTAATCAGGACCGTCATACCTTCGAGCCGTTTGTTGGTGTGCATGATGTTCGTCCTTACAGGGATGTTGCCATCGATTGAATGTGGGTCAATGGGATTGAAGGTTCAGTGCCACGATGCCTGACACGACCAAAACCATCCCTAGGCCATGCTTCCAACTAGCCTGCTCGCCGCGGAAAATGATCCCCACAGCCGCGATGGCTGCTGTTCCCAGGCCGGCCCAGAGTGCGTATGCGATCCCCATGTCAGTGAACCGGAGTATCTGGGCAAGCAGCGCAAAAGCGATCGTGTACAGACAGGCAACGACGAGTGTGGGTTTCAATCGTCGGAATTCTTTGGTTTTCGGCAGCAAGGTTGTTGCCGCAACCTCTGCTGCTATAGCGAGTATGAGAAGCGGCCACATCATTGCGGGTTCCTTCCAATGATCGGATGGAGCGGGATGCCGGTTTCGGGCCCGGCAGCCCCCCAGAGATCCAGGCTCCATCTCGGAGAAGTCAATTTGAAGCCTGGATTCTCGGCGGCTTTAGGCGTTGAGTTTTGCTGTCTGACGGTCAGGATCAGGGTTCAACTGGTCCAGGCCCTTGAAGCGGTGGGCGATTGGCATCCAGGTCGGATCATCAAAGCCGCGACCCCACATGTACCCGGCGTAGACGTTATCGGGATCCTCGAGTTCGATCTGCTGCCCGAGGGGCCAGTAACCGGCGAACTGGGCGTCAATGGCTTTGTCGACGGAGACAATGGGGATGGTGTCCGTAGGGTCCCACTTGGAGTGACCCCACTCGAGAGTGGCGGTGCCTTCGCGGTAGGAGGTGTACTCGTACTTGATGTCCCAAATGTTCAACAGCGGCGGGTACTGGAGGCCACGCCCGTTGGAGTGGGGGAACATCTTGATGTCGAACCCGTTGCTGTCAACAACGTGTGGTCCTTGGTCAGGGCCGGTGATGTCGGCGTTGATTTCCATGACCTGGATACCACGTCGGTCACCCGTCGCGCGGACGTTTGCACCATCCCGCCAGATCCGTCCGTTGCCGTTTTTCTTGACTTCACCCCAGAGCTCGCGTCCGATCGCCACGGGAAGTTCGGGCGAAATGATCTCGGTCAACATCCAGTAACCCTCGATGTCACCGTACTTGCAAAGGATGGAAACGATGGCTCCGTCGAAAGTTCCGCAGTAGGCGCTTTCGTACTGGGTGACGTTCGCGTATGCGTCACAAGTCCCGGCTTCTTCGTCGCCCAGGGGCTCAAAGATGGGAGGAAGGACAGACTTGGCGTAGTCCCACGTCGTCTTGAAATAGACGCCGATTTCGTCGCAAGTGAACCTGGACGGCGCAACGAAGTCCTCGATCCTCTGAACTTCTTCTTTGGTCTTCACATATCCCGGCATGAGATGCCCTTTCTTAGCTGGTGTAGCGCCCTTGGTCTAGGGCTGCAAGGGTGCTAACACCAACAAAACCACCACTCGCTGCGCCACCCAATAGTACGAAGCAATGAAATTGTGAGGGTCATCATACTCATGCAAAAATTTGTGATGGTTATCACCGTAACGGGTAGGTCCTCGTTTTGACCGTTCTGATCACTTTCGTACGTGTTGGGCAGCGGTCCGACAGCACTGACAACTCAGGGTGTGCAATAGCGCGTAACGGTGATTCACTACAGGAGACGCCGTCTCTTACCTGCGAGCAGGCGAACGTTTCATGGTCTGAGCGAACAGCGCGGGCGACAGGGAGGGGGCCGGTAGTAGAGAATGTGCGGATTACACGTGTTGAGGAACTGGCGTTCTCCATGGCCGCCGTGGCATGACATTTGGTAAGCACGAGCCCATGGGACTTGGTTCTCGACTTCCAGGTATCCGGCCGCGGGACCGCCGTCGACGACCTGATCGGTCGGTTCTGCACGAAGCATTTGGGTAGGGCGAGTAAGGCCTCAATGGACGTTTCCTCGTCTTGATCAAACTGATTGGGATGTTGCCCCGTTCGCCCTGCAAGCCGACAGGGACCGAGGACACCATGGTGTCCTCGGTCCCTGTCCTAATCACGGGCCCTTGCGTAACAAACCTGGTTCGCTGTCCCACCAGCCACAGAATGGGCTCGATTTGCTGTGGCGTTCGGTTTTCTAGCGCTGTCGCACCCGCACAGGTGGTTGACGGTTGCTACAGGAGATCAGATAGTTCGTCTTCTGCCGCGGGCCGTCGCTTGTGGGCCACCACGAAGGCCAGAAAGGCTACGGCCGTCAAGGCCAGGGCGATCCAAGGCAGGGCCCCGAAGATGCCTTCCCCTGCGCTTGTGAGGGCGTAGTACAGCAAGTAGGCACAGGCGGCTCCGCCGATCACAAACACAGCGATGAGAACCGGGTTGGATCGATCTTCACGGACGACCAACACAACGGCAGCCACAGCCCCTACGACATACGGGAGCAGGTAGCAGTAGGAGAACAGTGTATATAGATACACGGAGGATTCCAGCGGCGGTGCAGCGGAGACGAACTGCAGGGCAATGGGCAGTCCGGCCGCTATAAACGTCATGAAGAACACCGCAGCGGAAGGGGAGCGGTGACGCTTGTGGATATGTGACAGGCGGTGAGGCAGGAGACCTGCCGAGGCTGCAGTTGCCACGATGCGCGAGCCGTAGTTGAAAGTTGCGATGAGGCCGGCAAACGTCGCTGCAGCCAGAAGAAGATCCAGCGGAGCTGCCAGGTATTCAACCCCACCGAGGTGGGCCAGGACGGCGGCCGGTGACTCGCCGGCGGCCAGTTGGTCGAGGCCGGCGCCCAAGGACGGGATCTGAAACCACAAGATGAGAATGTATGCTGAACCCGTGATACCGAGGAGCCATACGACCAGGCGTGGAACATTACGCTTGGGATCTTTGGTTTCGCCTGCCATGGCGCTGAGACCCTCGAAGCCGACGAAGTAGGCCATCGCGATCAACGTGCCTTGAAGGATTGTGTCCCATGACATCGTGTCGCTGGAGAAATTGAACTGAGGAGCCAAGGAATAGCCTTCGGTTGCTCCCGCTGCGGCCACGGTGACCCAGATGACGAAGGGGATGCCGATGAACGACAGCACCGCCGAGACTTTTACGGATGCGTCCACGCCCCGATAAGCGATCGCACCTGCAGCGACTGCTATGACAACAGCCGACAGTGCCTGCCCGGCGGGTGTCGCGGCCCAGTCTATTCCCATTTCCACCAAGAAGCTGGAACTGAAGATCACGACCCCTGTCACTACCGCCGCGACTGCGATCAGGATGCCCAGAATATACCCGGCGCCGACCAGAGCGCGGGCGTACGGCCCAAGCACCGAGGCAACATACGACATCAAGCCGCCTGTTGCGACAAGACGCCGGGAAAAGGTCGTCACCATCGCCCCGATCGTGCAGGCACCGATGAGCGCAATCAGCATGGACACCCATGAGGCGTCTCCGGCGTAAACGATCATGTAGCCCCCGGCCAAGGCAACACCCGGGCCGATCTGTTGGGCGGACAATCCAAGCACGGTCACCGAGAAAAGTGACGTCTGACCGTGACGAAGTGTTGATTCATTTGTTTGCTGGGAACTAACAGCATTGTCTTGTGTCATGAGAGTCTCCATTGACTATCTTGAAAGCCCTGCCACCAATGGCTTGGCCTAAAGCATCCCGGTTGCCGCTGACCCATGGTTCAGGCCGAGGCCAATTCGGATCGAGCATCCCGGGATGCATCGATGTTGGGACGGCGGCTGTCGTCGCTGCGCAGGTCCGGCCAGTCGTCATAAAGACGACCGAGGATGTACGGAGCGTAGTCATTGCCGTCCTCGTTGAGGTTGATCACGTCGACGATGTCCCACGTCATTCGGCCCCCAGTCATGCCCCCGGTCGTGAATTCTCCCAGGGGGACAGTCCCGACGCCTGGATCCCAGGGCGAACCTTGGAGAACGACATGGGGGTTACGGAGTGGCCGGTAGCGGTTGACGGTCGAACCCAGCTTGAAGACGACTAGCTCGCGGTTTTGGAGATTGAATCCGTCTGCGCCGAAGTGTCCGCGGAGTTCGAAGTAGAACTCTTCCTGGAAGGGCTGGCTGCCCTCCTCCATGCCCATTTCGGCTTCGAACTCGATGATCCGGTGGTTCTTGCGTTCGACTACTGCAAAAAGCGTCTCACCATCGTCGAAAGAGTCGATGGTACCCAGCTTCTTGGGCATGCCCCAAAGTTCCCGCCCTGTTTCCAGATTCACTTCCTCCGTCTCCAGCACGGTGAGGTAGTAGATACCTTCGACTTCGCCAAAGTTGGCGTTGATGTGGATCATGGCGCACCGGTCCCTGCCGGTTCTGTTCGTGCGCCCATCCGCCACTTCCATGAACGACATGAACGAGACCGTGATCTCAGGGGAATTTGTCGGTTCAAGGCAGGGTGGCAGGACGGCGTGGGCGAACTCCGGCGTCGTGGAAAACGTCAGGTAGGAGTATGTGTTCCGGGTCGCGAGTCCGTCGTAGTACCCGAAATACCGTTGGATTTGTTCCGGGGTCCAAACGTAGCTCATGGTGTGGTTCCTGTTCGTAGATCAAGGCCGCATCGGTCCAGGTAATGCAGCGGATTGCATTCGACGCCTCCACCCCTACGGGAGCGGCCCACATGCCGTGGATCTGCCCGACCGGGAGGCGGGGGTGCTTCAGCCAGCTTAGATTTGCCGGAAGACCCATGAATATCGTTGATCTGTTCATACTTGTGGCACACATCCCACCCATATGTACAATCGTTCATAACGATGCAGATGCAGGAGCGAAGATGCTGACCATTCGAGAACTCATTGATTGCCCCTCGATAGGGATTTGGCTTGAAGCTGGGCGTGCGGGCGAGGGGCGGGCTATTAAAGCGGCAAATGTTTGCTCTGAACCGGAACCCTGGCGCTGGCTTGCCGCTGGCGAACTCCTTATGTTGCCCAGCACGGCTCTGCCGGTCGACAGCCATCGGCAGCAGCTTCTGGTCCAGCTTCTTGACCGTCAGGGGATGGCAGGGCTCATAGTATCGGACACAAAGGGGCGGCTCGTATTTGGAACGGCGATGCGAGAGACCGCCAACAGGCTCGGCTTCCCGTTGCTTCAGGTCAAATGGGCGACGCCCTTCGCCGCCGTAGCCGCCCACGTAGCCGAGCACGCCTGGGACGACTTGCTCAAAGTCATTGAGGTGTACAGGGCTTGCAACGGGGCCGACAGCCAAAAAGTCCGGGTGTTTTTGAGCGACGACGTATCGGCGATCGTGGGGGTGCGGATCGAACTCGTCGACCACCTCACGGGCATGTCTCTGCTGACCCGGTCACCCGCCGGTCAGGACATATGCCAGACGCGGAGAAAGTATGGGCCTTCCACAGGCGGCAAGACCGTAACACTCAATGGCCTCGATTACTTTGTGTGCCCTGTGGGCGGACACAACGTTTCCCTATGGGTCTCAACGGCACAGACGCTCTTAGGTGGGCAGGCGCTGGAGCAACTCTGCTCCTTCTTTTCTGCCGAGCTGCAGCGCAGTCGTCTCCAGGATGAACACGACGCCGATGCGCTGCGGGAGAACATGATGGAGTACTTCAGCGGCCACATCGATAGCGAAACCATGATGTCGTCATTGGCCCGGCGTGGCCTGGGTCTTGCACCATGGAGAATGATCGACTGCCGCGCTGAGGACTGTGCCACGCTTCGAAGCAGACTCGGGCAGCAGAGCATTCCTCATCTGGCACTCAAATACGACGGGGGAGCGTCGGTCCTTGTCGGAGGCGAAAAATTCGACGAGCGTTGGCTGGCATGTTCTGGCGACCACCAGTTTTTCGATAGTGAACCCTTTTGGGCGCTGGACTCGTTGATTGACGCGGCACAGTCCGCCGCATGGCGAAGGCAGCTGGACTCCGAGAGCAATAAAGAAAGAGTCCATGCGGCTCGCAGACTGGTTCCGGTTAGCCTGCAGCAAGCGAAAGAATTGGTTGAATCGGTCCTAGGCCCACTACTCCAGTACGACGTGGGCCACCGCAGTGACTTGGTGCGGTCAACGGAAGTTTTTTTGGAAGCCAACCGTTCATGGGAGTCGGCTAGCACTGAACTACGGGTTCACCGCCAGACACTGCGATACAGACTAGGCCGAGTCACCGAACTCACGGGCCTCCGACTGGACTGCATGGACGACGTCGTCGACCTGCATGTTTCGCTGAAAGTGCTCCGGATGATGGATTCCCTACCACAATTGGTTACAGCGAGAATTGTTAGCCCTGGTAAACAGTCTTCGGTGCGCGGTGCCGCCCGCCGCAGCCGGACCGGACGACGCCTGGAAACTGATGCGAGAACGGGCCGTACCGACTCAAACAAGCCAGTGACCGCCGCAGGTGCAGGAGATCAACTCGATGGGAAATGACTCGGGTCAACTGAGCTCCGCCAAGCCACCCCGCACTCCGCCTGTGGAAGCAAACACAAACCCAGCAAAAGCCGTGCGCCGTCCCAGAAGGCATGATCCGGACCGGAGGAAACGCCTGACCCAAGCCGCGGCTGAAGTGCTTGAGCGTGATGGGATCTTGGCCCTCAACCACAGAGCCGTTGCTGCCTACGCCGACGTGCCTCTGGGATCCATTACCTACCATTTTGATGATCTGGATGGCCTGCTGGCCGCCGCGTTGGAGTGGATCAGCGAAGGCGAACTGCGTGTCCTTGAGCAGTGGCGCCTTTCATGGGACCTGCGCGAAGACCTCGAAAACGCGCTGGTGGACCTTGTGCTTCTCTACACCAACGACAGGCGGGATGTGAGCATCCTTGAATATGAAGTGCATGTTCTGGCCTACCGGCGACCGGCCTTGCGCCCCTTAAATCAAAGGTGGGAGATCGCGTTTGCGGGGATACTGAGGCCTCACCTTTCTGAGGACGACATCAGACTGGTGATTGCGATGTTCGACGGAATCATGCTGTACGGCCTGGGCCTGGACGAACCGTTGGATGAAGGCTGGGCCAGAGCGTCACTGCGAAAAGTGCTACCTTTGTCTTCCTAAATCACGGAAAAATACCAGTTTGGCCGTTCCGGTTGCGGTGGAAGGCGTGCCTGCCCACATTGCGTCTGGTGAAAATGTGAGTTTGTTGCGGCTCTGCCCGTGGCGGAATGTTGTTTGCCGGGGGCTGTCGGTTATTAAGGTAGTCCTCCCCCGGACGGGTCCCGGGCCGCAAATATCCTTGCTTCTCCCGATATAAGTGTGAACGCCACATCCCGGCAACACTCGAACTCATGCCCCACGCTGGACACTGTCCAAGGCCTTGCCAAATACGGACACGATCTCCTGGATGTCGGCCGTCGTGTGTGCTCTGCTCAGGAAGATGAGGCCCTTGCGGGTCATGTAAATGCCGCGGCCGATCATGGCTTCACAGATTTCGGTGACGAAGTCCCGGTCAGAGGCGTAGGCTCCTTCGACTGATCGGGGATCCTCGATCAGCCCGCATAGGATTTGGACGAGTGATCCGATTTGGTTCACTCTGATGGAAATGGACCGTGACTGTCCTTCTTGTTCGAGCCCTTGGCGCAACTGTGAGCCGATGCGGTCGAGATAGGCGTAGAAGCTGGGTCCTTCTTCAGCGATCTCGGCCAGTGTTGCTCTTGCGGCGGCGACGGAGGCCGGTGTGCCGCTGTAGGTTCCTGCCGCTGGCACGGTTCCGTCTTCGAGGCATGCCATCGCTTCCTGCGTCCCAGCAACCATACTGATGGGGAAGCCGTTGCCCATGGCTTTGGCGTAGGTGCCCAGATCCGGGGAAACGCCAACGATGCCCGCGGCCCCAGACGGGGACACCCGGAAGCCGGTGACAATCTCGTCATAGATCACCAGCGCCCCGTGGTCATGGCAGATGTCCTTCAAGCCCTGGAGGTAGCCGGGGGCGGGTTCGAAGGTTCCGAAACCGGTGAGGAAGGGCTCCATGATGACCGCAGCTGTCCGGTCTCCGATCTCATCCATGAGGCGGGCGAAGCCGTCCAGGTCGTTCCAGGTCGTGACCAGTATGCCTTCGGGGATAGCCGAGCCGTCCACTGCGGGCTGGATTGCCAGGCTTCCGGGAGCTCCCCCAGCGCCGTCCTGCGTGGACGGGCCCTGGACGTCGTAGCCAGGGATGTTGACGTAGACCGGGTCAATCCACCCATGGTAGTGCCCGTGGAATTTCACTATGAGGTTTCGGCCGGTGGTTGTCCGGGCCACCCTGATGGCTAGCTGGACGGCTTCGGTGCCGGTGGTCATGAAGGTGACCTTGTCGGCGTATCCGAGTTGCTTAAGGACTGCCTCCGCCAGCGCAGTTTCCCCCGGGGTTGATCCGCCGAACTGGATGCCGTTGTCAAGGGAGCGGGCGGCGGCACGGTTTATTTCAGGGTGGGCATGTCCCAGGAGCACGGGACCGTGCGCCATGACGCAGTCAATGTATCGGTTACCGTCAACGTCCCAAAGGTAGGCTCCCTCGCCCCGTTCGAAGACCACCTGGTGGTCCCTACGCCGGACGAGAGAGACCAGCCCGCCGGGGATCACTGCCTTGGCGCGGTTGTGTTCATCGGTGGAGGTACTGATGTCCAGTTCTTTGTTCTTGAGCGACGTCTTTGTCATGGCTGAACCATTCCTTTCGGGCTACCGTGTATGTCGGTCCGTGGTTAGTTAGGGCTGTGCGTGTGTTGGCTGCGGGTCAAGCACTGCGCCGTCTACGGAATGGATGGCCCGGTGGTGGTCCCCGTGCGGCAGTATCGAAAGGACAGTGGAGTCTTCGGTCTTGGCGTCAATGGTCGCTGGGTATTTCGGTCGTCCATGTTCTTCTACGCCTACGAGCTGGTTGGTCTCGAGGCTGCTCGAGTCCTGTTCTTTGCGGTGGGTGTACATCGAGGAGAGGTTCCTTATTGAGGCGAGGGGGCGGTTAGTTCTGGGGCGACGTGGAGGATTGGAAGTAGCCGGCGGTGGACCCGCCGTCCACCGCGTACGTCATGCCGTTGGCGTAGGTGGATTCGGTGAGGTGCCGGGCAATTCCTGCGATTTCGATGGCCTGCGCGAAGCGTCCGAGCGGCACGGTGTTCCGGTAATAGTCTTCGGTGCCTTCAGGGGACTCTTTGAAGATGTGCTTCATCATTGCTGTTTCGACGAAGCCGGGGCAGATAGCGTTTGACCGCACTCCGTCGGGTCCGAAGTCCAGTGCCATGGACTTTATGAGCCCGACAACTCCGTGCTTTGAGGCGACGTAGGCAGCAAGGTCCTGGGCGCCGGTGGTTCCTGCATCGGAGGCGATGGCGATGAAGGAACCTTTGGATTTCTTGAGGGACTGGATGGTGGTGCGGGCGGTGACGAAGGCGCCGGTGAGGTTGACCGCGAGGACCCGCTGCCAGTCCTGAAGTGTAGTGGTTTCAACAGTGCCGCTGGGGGCAATGCCGGCGCAGGCGATGACGGCGTGCAGTGAACCGAAGGCCTGCTCCGCTTCCGCGACGATGGTGATCAGGGCTTGTTCATCGGTGACGTCCGCGCCGCGGGTGAGCGTTTGAGCACCTCGGAGGTCGGCCTCAGTTGCCAGGTCCGCGAGCCGGGCTTCGTCCCGGTCGATGGCCACGATGTTGTGAGTCGTTGCGAATTCCAGTGCGACGGCGAGGCCGATACCTCCGCTTGCTCCCGTGATGAGCGCGGTGGGCCTGGGGCTGGCGGTTCGGTCCGAGGGGTGCTCTGCGGGGTTAGTCATTGAGTGGTGTCCTGAAGGTCGATGGCTTTGAAGGCCTGCAGCGTTGCTTCTACGTCTGCAGCGGTGTGGGCGACGGAGAGGAACAATCTGCCGTGCGGCAGGAGGAACAGACCGTGAGCAGACAGGGAACGTGTCCACCGGTCCCAGGTACTCCAGTCGGTGCTGTCGAACCTGTCCGCTGTGGTCGGGCTCGTGTCGGCGAATAGAAGCTGCACGATTGGGCCGAGATGGTGGACGTTGACGTTTATCCCTTCACCCGCGAAGATCTCCTGCAGACCTGTGGCCAGGGACTTGGCTGTCGCGCGGAGATTATCGTATGTACCTGGTTCGGCGAGGGTATCCACAGTCGCGATCGTCGCGGCGGTCGCGGCGGCGTTGCCGTTGTAGGTTCCCGCGTGGACCACGCCTTTGGTGACGAGATCGATCACGTCTGCCCGGCCGGCGATGGCGCTGATCGGGAAGCCGTTGCCCATGGCTTTGGCATAAATGGCGAGGTCGGGCACGACTCCATAGACTTCCACCGCGCCGCCGAGGCCGACGCGGAAGCCTGAGATGACTTCATCGAAGATCAGAAGCGCACCGGCCTGGTTGCATTCCTCCCGCAGGGCGTGAAGGAAGTCAACGGTGGGTGCAATGACGCCGCTGTTGGACATGATCGGGTCGATGATGACGGCTGCGATGTCTTGTCCGTGTCGGGAGAAAACGTCCGAGAGGGTTGCGGGGTCATTGAATTCGACGACGAGGACGTCATCAAGGCTGCGCGGGTTTTGCCCGAGGCTGTTGGCGACGGGGCGGTGGCCGCCTGGGTGGCCGTGGTAGCTCAGGAGCATGGTGTCGTGCCAGCCATGATAAGCGCCGGCGCATTTGACGATGAGATTTTTTCCCGTGGCTGCGCGTGCCAGGCGCAGTGCCCCCTGGACTGCTTCGGTGCCGGTGTTGTTGAACAGTATGCGTTCGAACGCGGGAAGGCAGTCCAGGAGACGTTCGGCTGCGCGGCGCTCCCCAGCGTGGATGGCTCCGAAGACCTGGCCCTTGTGGAGTTGATGCTGAACGGCCTCAGTCACTGCTGGGTGGTTGTGGCCAAGTATCGCCGGGCCCCAACCCAGCACGTAGTCGATGTAGTCGTTTCCGTCGACGTCGGTCAGGTGGCTCCCCGAGCCATGATCGAAGGAGAGGGGCTGGGGCTGCAGAGCCCGCCTGAGCCCGGATGCCACGCCACCGCCGATAAAGCAGGCGGCTCTGTCCAGTTCCTCGGCAGAGCCGTGAATAGTGTGGGCGGTGCTGCTGGTGGTCATGCGGGATTTTCCTTTAGGAGAGGTGGCGGGCTTTCTGCAACCCTCAGTTACAGTTCCTGGCGCCCGATGCGAAGGTAAACAGCATTGTTCTTCTTGCGCAGGACGAGCGCGTAGACGATCCCTACGACGACGGAGCCGTAGAAGAGAGCCATGAGAGCGGCTGCGAGGGTTTCGTCGCCACCGATGAGGACCGCGACATTTTGTGTCGCTAGAACGAGCGCAACGACCAGTCCGAGGGCGGCAACTGCCGGGGCGACCGTGTGCTTCCATATCGAGACAGGTTCGGCTGATGGGATCCTGAAGTATCGGACGACGGCGACGCTGGTCATCAGGAGCAGGAGGATCAGGGCGTAGCCTCCGATCCCGATGAGCACCGCGTAGATGGTGAGGCCGTCAACATTGGCCAGGACGAGTGCCATCAGGAAGAGCACGGCAATCACCGAGGTCACGATGGAGGCGCGGTGGGGTGAGCCGTGTTTGTGGTGTACCTCGCTCAACGCGGCCGGGAAGATCCGGTCCATGCTGAGGGAGTACACGTATCTTCCGGTGACGTTGTGCGTGGCGAGGTTGGCGGCGAAAATGCTGGTTACCAGCAGGACGTTCACGATGTCGGCCACGGTCTTGCTCAGGAATGCAGTGACCGAGGCCAGAACGGTTCCTGTGGGGTCGGTCGCTGCCTGGTCCACGATCTGGCCTGCCCCGACTCCAGTAATCTGCGCCCAAGCTGAAAGGGCGTAGAGGCCCGCCATCATGGCAACGGCGATGTAGGTGGCCCGGGGGATGGTCCGCGCGGGGTTCCGGGCTTCTTCCCGGAAGACCGCCGTCGCCTCGAATCCCGAGAAGCAAACGATGCCGAACAGCAAGGCGAGACCGACGTTGCCGGAGAGGATGTTGCTGGCTATAAACGGTTCGGCGGAGACGCCTTCGGCTCCTCCGGTGGCGAAGACGACAGCGTTATAGGCGATGATGACGATCAGTTCGGCGATCATGAAGTAAGTCAGGATTTTGGCTGACAGGGTGATGCGGAAGTAGCCGAAGGTTCCGGCCAGTGCCATGAGCACCAGGACCCAGACCCACCAGCTGATGTCGGGCCCGTTGAAGACGTCCCTGACCAGGGTTTCGAGGGCTATGCCACCGAAGGCATAGCCGCCGACAAGGATGAAGAAGTAGGAGATTACGGCTAGGAAAGCCGCACCCAGACCGGTCGGGCGGCCGAGGCCGGCTGTGATGTAGGCGTAGAAAGCGCCGGGGTTTGGAAGCCGTCGGCCCATGGCGGTGAAACCGACGGTGAAGAGCAGGATCAGGGCGCCGGCAACGGCATAGGCCATTGGTGCGCCGAGCCCGTTGCCGGCGCCGATGATAACGGGGATGAAACCGATAAAAACGGACAGCGGGGCGTTGAAGGCCAGAACGGTGAAGACGATGTCTGCGGTGTTCAGTGTCCCGGTCAGCTTGTGAGAGCCTTGGGGTTTTTTCAGATCGGTCGCTGCCGGGAATATCTCAGTCATAGCTGTATCCCTTGAACATGTTGGGGAGGGGTAGGGGTTATTGCTTGAGGCTGGCAGGTTGGGGGGTGGGGGCGCTGCCTGTTGCGACAAACTGTTCCAGCCAGTCCTGCAGTTCGCGGACGGCATGGGGTTCTGACCAGTGGACGGACAGCGGGGTGAGGCTGACACGTCCCTGGGCCAGGGCCGCGAAATCGGTGCCTTCTTCTTCGATGAAGGGGGCACTTCCTTCGTGGTTGACGCCAAAAGTGAAGTAACCACGGAGTGAGCCGTAGGTCTCGACCTGGAGTTCATTGCGCTTCCATGCACGTTTTCCGAGTCGGGTCAGCAGGGGGGCTGCGTCACCGCTGGGTTGGCCGGGAACGTTGACGTTGATCACGGTTCGGGTAGGCATTCCGGCCTTGAGGACTGCCTCGGCCAGCCAGATAGTGAAGTCGACGCCGAAGTCCCAGTCGTAGCCGTCAAGGTCGACGAGACGAAACAGCCCGTCTCGGGACTGCTGGGAAGCTGCGATCGCGGGCAAGCCGAAGAGCGAACCTTCGATGGCTGCACCGACGGTGCTGGAGTAAGTCGAGTCATCGCCGAGGTTTCCGCCCTCGTTGATTCCTGAGAGGACGAGTTCGACGTCACGTGCGAGGTCGGACATCAAAGCCACCCGGACGCAGTCGGTCGGGGTACCGTCGCAGGCGTACACGGGGTTCGTTTCGTCGCCGTCGACCTGGGTGAACAGGACCGGGGGCCGAAAAGTGGCGCTGCGGGAGGTCCCGCTGCGGGGAACGGCCGGGGCCATGGTGATGACGCGGTGCCCTGCCTTGATGAGTCCGTTCCGGAGGGAATGCAGTCCGGGGGACTCTACTCCGTCGTCGTTGACCAGAAGAATGCTCATTTGGTGGTTCCTTTCAGGCTCTTGCGGCCCGGCAGCCATCGTGTGGCGCCGGGAACGGTTGTGGGCTGGCCGGTGACGGCCCATTCGGCTGCGCTGTAGCCGGCGATTGCACCGGAGGTCACGCCTACGCCGCCCAGACCGGTGCAGGTGATCACGGAGTTGTCGCCCGGTTCGGGACCGATGATGAATTCCTCGTCGGCGGTGCAGGGGTAGAGGCCGGTCCAGCCTGCGTGGGCGGTCATGCCGGGAACATGGAAGCGTTCGGTGATGGCCTCCTGGACAGCGGCCACGTAGCTCGGTTCCACTTCGCCACGGAAGTTGTTCGGGTCGGCGATGGGGTGGCCTTCGACGACCTTATAGGTGTGGAAGCCGGCCAGTAGGGTGGTTTCGTCGAACTGGCGGAAGTACAGGGCTTCCTCGTCGGAACCGGGCATGTACAGATTGACCATTGGCACGGTGTAGCTCAACGGCTTTTCCAGCGTTACCTTGACGATGTCGTGGACCTGGGGAAGGACCGGGACGGGATGTCCGAGCATGTCGCCGACAATGCCGGCCCATGCTCCTGCAGCGTTGATGACTACGTCAGCGACCACATGGCCGTCGGATGTGCTGAGCAGGTGTGTGCCATCGTCCTGCCGAACGTGTCCGAGGATTTCTGCCTTCTTGTAGACGGCGCCTAGTTCCACGGCTTCGGTCACGAGCGCCTGGCACATGATTTCACCGTTGACGGTGCCGTCCCTGGGACCGAAAAGACCGCCGGCCAGGTCGGTGGTGTCCAGATCGGGGACAAGCTGCTGAAGTTCCTCGCGATTGATCAGCAGGGCATCTTCGGGACCGAGGCCAAGTTCCCGCTGAACCTGGTTGACAGCTTCGAGGCGCTCGAGGTCAGCATCGCTCCAAGCCACACGGACGTTGCCGATTCGTTTGAGCGGAAGCCCGTGCTCGGCTTCGAGACGGAAGAACAGTTCGCGGGCCCGCATCCGCAGTTCGATGTGCAGGGGATCGACCGTCTGGACGTTGTAGATGGCCGCGGAGCGCCCGGACGAGCCGCTGGCCGGGGCATCACGTTCGATGAGGGTAACGGAGGCGCCGAGTTCCACTGCCCGGCGGGCTGCTCCGGAGCCGGCTGTTCCGGCACCGATGACGGCAATTCTGATAGTCACGGAGTAGATCCTTCTTCGCTGGGTGTTCCTGTCTCGAGGGACTCGAGAATGTAGAGGTTGGCCCTGGTTCCGGCGTCCACGAGAATGTCTTCTCCGGTGATGCCGGAGGCCAGGTCGCTCAGGAGGAACAGGACGGTGTTGGCGACTTCGTCGCTTGTGTTCATTCGGCCCAAGGGTGTGCGCTTGAAGTTGGTGCGCATGCTGTGCAGCATTTCCGGGGTCACCGACTCTGCCGCCATGTCCGTCAACGTCCAGCCAGGACTCACCGAGACCACCCGGATGCCAAGGGGCCCGAGCTCGACTGCTGCGGCCCTGGTGAGTCCGAGGAGGCCTGTCTTGGCTGCGACGTAGCTCGCGTAGGGCCCGTCGGCTCCATGGGCGTCGACGGAAGCGATGTTCACGATGGCGCTGCCCGGGCCCATGGCGCGCGCTGCGTGCTGCATACAGGTGAACGGTGCGGTGAGGTTGATTTCCAGGACACGCCGCCAGCTCTCCGCGGGGGTATCGAGAAAGGCGTATTCCTCCGCGATGCCAGCGTTGTTGACCAAGCCGTCGAGTCGTCCATGATGGTCAAGGATCCCAGCAAAGGCGTCCCGGACCTGTGCGTCATCTGCGACGTCAGCAACATGGATGCTGATCCTCGAGCCTTTGCCAAGTGGCGTACCTGCTCCGGCTGAGAGTCTTCCGGCCGCTTCTTCAAGTGTCGCTTTGGTGCGTCCGATCAGCGCTACTGCCGCTCCGTGTGCAAGGACGGTCCGGGCCATCTCAAGGCCAAGGCCCCGCGACCCTCCAGTGATGGCAATCGTTTTACCCGTAAGGTCCGTCATATCTTCTTACCAACCCTGCAGCCCGCAACGGGGGTGCATTCAGATGCGTGCTTGTGGCGAGACATTCCGTGCCTCTTTCAGGTACCGTGCGAAGTCGCCGCTATCGATGACGGCGCGGGCCTGCGCGAAGTTGTTCTGGGCGTACTTCTGGTATGTCCACCCATCGAGCGGGACGGTCTCGTTTCCGAGGATGGGTTCTGCCATTAGTGCCCAGGCCCCGTCACGCACCCCGGCGACCAGCCGCATGAGTGCGACGCGGGCCCGCTCGCCATCGCCGAATTTCGGGTCATAGCTGGAAAGGAACAGCTCGGTTTCCTCATCGCTCAGCTCGGCCTGGCAGGCGAAAGAGCCCAGCTCAAAGGCTACCCATCCGTTACCCGCGTAGTCGAAGTCGACCATCATGAGCCGGTCCTGGAGGAGGAGGAAGTTCTGCGGGACCAGGTCGCTGTGGCAGAAACCACGCGGCGCCTGGGAGTTGGCGAAAAGGGCTTCGATCCTGAAGCAGGCAGCCAGCAGGATTTCCAGGTCCTCGGGAGCATTTGCTCCTTCGGCGTCTCCGAGCTCCACAAAGGTGCGGAGATCATCGAACGGTGAGAAGTCACGGGCTGTCGTGGATCCCTTCTTCAGTTCCAGCAGAGTGTGGGCCACCAGGGGGATCAGCTTCTCTGTGCGGACCACGTCGGAGTTCACCGGAGTGGAGGCGATGTACTCAGAAAGGAAGTGCCCTTCCGGGAGCAGCGAGGCCACGATCGTGGGGGCCAAGCCCAGCGCTGCTGCGTCGTGCTGGGCGATGAGGGCCGCCTTTCGGTCCACTCCCCAGCGCTGGGCATCGGGAGCGCAGACCCGCAGCACGTAGGAACCGGCAGGCGAGTCGATGCGGACGTTGACATTGCTTGCCCCGCCGGAGAGGGAAGTGATTTTCAGGTCACCCCGCAGCTCCGGCGTGTCCATTTCAGCGATGATCTTATTGATTCGGTCTTGGGTAGAAGGGGACAGGGATGGGTCATTGGTGATGCTCATGAGGTCTACCCCTTCCGGAAGCTCAGAGTGCGCGGCCATGGGAGATCGCTACGTGTTTGAGGTGCATGTGCTCTTCGATAGCGTGGATCGACAGGTCGCGGCCGACCCCGGACTGCTTGTATCCGCCGAAGGGCATTTCCGCAGTGGTGGGGCCGTGGTCGTTGACCCAGACCGTGCCCGCCTCGATCAGGGCGGAGCTGACGAGTGCCCGGTCCACGTCCTTCGTCCAGACAGACGCGGCCAGGCCGTAGGCGACGCCGTTGGCTTTGACGACGGCTTCCTCGTCGGTGGAGAAGGAGCTGACCGATACGACCGGCCCGAAGATTTCTTCCTGGACGATCTCGTCCTCCTGTCGCACGTTGGTGACAACGGTGGGGGAGTAGTACGCGCCGCTGAGATCCGGCCTTCCGCCGCCGGCAGCTACCCGGATGTGTCCGGTGGCCCGTGCCCGGTCAACGAATCCTGCCACGACCTCCTGCTGCCGCTGGGAAACCACGGGGCCCATCTCCACCGACGGATCAACAAAGCCGTTGCCAATCACAAGGGAATTCGCGATGTGAGATACGCGCTCCACGACTTCGTCCTTAATGCTCTCGTGGGCGTAGATGCGGGTCGCCGCGGTGCAGTCCTGGCCGGAGTTGCGGTAGATGGCGCCCTTCATCGTTGCGGTGAACTTCTCCAGGTCCGCGTCGTTGAAGACCAGGACCGGGGCCTTGCCGCCGAGTTCGAGGTGGACAATCTTCATGGTGTCGGCGGCCTGGCGCATGATGGTCTTGCCAGTTGAGGTTCCGCCTGTGAGGGAGACAAGGCCGACGTCCTTGTGTCCGGCGAGGGCTGCGCCCACTCCGGAGCCGCGGCCCGTGACGACGTTCAGGACGCCGGCGGGGAGAATGTCGGCGATGAGCCGGGCGAGGAAGAGCGTGGTCAGTGAGGCCTCTGTCGGCGGCTTAAGCACGACGGTGTTGCCTGCTGCCAGGGCAGGGGCGATTTTCCAGCTGGTAAGGCCCATAGGGTAATTCCACGGAGTCAGGGCGGCCACGACGCCGACAGGTTCGCGGCGGACGAAACTGGTAATGCCGGGCTTGTACTCGCCGGGGGCAGGAGTGGTCATCGATCGGGCCGCGCCTGCAAAGAACCGGTACTTGTCGGCTGCGGAGTGCATTTCCGCGATCGCGTCAGCCAAGGGCTTTCCCACGTCGCGGGATTCCAACGTGCCCAGCTGCTCGGCGTTGGCGTCGATGGCGTCGGCGATGGCGAGCAGCTTGACTGCACGATCCTTCGGTGTGGTTGCCCGCCAGGAGAGGCCGGCCTTCTTGGCGCTGGCCACGGCTGCTTCCACGCCCTCAACGCCCACATCCAGAATGCCACCGATAACGTTGCCCGTGGCCGGTTCGTAAACGTCCAGGTCGGAACCCGACTGGTATTCGTCCCCGCTGATAATGGGCTTCAAAGTGGCTATGTCGATCATGGTGATGCTCCTCACAGATTCAATGCTACGTAAACAAACGTACAGTTAGATGGGTCTCGTGTAAAGGCCCGGTTTCGAATGAGATTTTTCATGAAGCAGCCACCGGGAGGGCCTTGCCTTACGGTGCTGTAGCGGCTAGAACTTAAACATACGTTTGTTTAGATACTTTAGCCGCTTGACCTCGAGGAGAAGCAATGAAAATACTGGCATTGGGGGGATCCGGGGCCATGGGCCACCTGGCCCTCAGCACCCTTGCGCAGGTGTCCACGCCGGACGAGATCGTCGTAGCGGACCGGAACAGGGCCGCAGCCGAAGCCGTTGCCAACGAGCTCAAGCTCGCCGGCATTAATGCATCCGCCCTTGAACTGGATGTAACTGACGATGCCCGGCTTCGTGAAGTCCTCGCCGGCTTTGACGTGGTCATGAACAGCGTGGGTCCGTTTTTTCGCTTCGGTGTCCCGATCCTGAAGGCGGCGATCGCCACCGGGACCAGGTATTACGACATTTGCGACGATCCGGAGCCAACCCTGGAGATGCTGGGGTTGGACGCCGAGGCCAAGGCCGCCGGCGTCACGGCGATCGTCGGCGCCGGGGCGAGTCCGGGATTCATGAACATGCTCGGCGTCCTGGCAACCCGAGGACTGACCGACATCGAAGACGTAACCTCAGCATGGTCCTTCAACAGTAGTTACCAGGACTGGGACCTTCTGCGGTCCTTCAAAGGCCAAAGCCAGGCTGCACTTGAGCACTTCTTTGAACAAATCACCGGCACGGTGACAGTTCTGGACGGCGGTGAATACGCCCAGATGCCCGCACTCGTCCCGTACCCCATCGACATCCCGGGCCTGGGTAAGGGCAGCGGCTACATCGTGGGCCATCCCGAACCCATCACCTTCCGCGGCAGCTTCAGGCTGAAGGGGGATTGCCGAAGCCTCTGCCTTGTGACCCCAGAGCGGGCCGCCGAATTCAGCATCTACAAAGCACGCATTGAATCCGGCGAGCTGACGGTGGGTCAGGCCGTCGACCTCCTGGTCGCCCGCGACGCCACGGTCCGGGCCCAGGCCTCCCGGGATGCGTCGCAGTACCCTGGGGTGGAGGACCTTCCCATCTACTTTGTCGCTGCGACTGGGCGCAGCGATGGGCAGCGTGTCACCCAGTTCGCCGCTACCCGCAACAAACCCGAACCGATGGCCATCGGCACCGGTGTCCCTTTCGCAGTCACCGTGGCCACCACCATGGGACGGGATCTGCCGGCAGGAGTATTCCCGCCCGAACGCATCCTCTACACCGAACCGTTCTTTTCCCTGGTCGCTGAACACTGGAACGTCCCGCGCGCGGAACTCCTCTACGAGGGCTCCACGGTTCTTGCCTGAGCACTAAGTTCACCCCGACACCTTCTCCACCGTTGAGGAGCCCCCGCGTCCGCAAAATGCCGATGCAGGGGCTCCTCATTCCTTATCCCTCTTTCACTACCGGGCGACCGGCTCTTTACATGCCCGCCACCACAAAAGGAGCGACAATGTCCCAACGTCAAAACATCTCATCAGGATCAACAGGGGAGTCCCTACTGGGCTATTCCCGCGCCGTCAGAATCGGTAAGCACGTCGCCGTTGCCGGCATCACGGCCAATACCGGCACGGGGCCCGTGGGCGGCGACGATGTCGCAGCCCAGACCCGCGAAATATTCAACCGCATCGGGGACGCCCTGAAAGAGGCAGGTGGCTCCTTTGAGGACGTCATCCGCACTCGGATCTACCTCACCAACATGTCCGACCTCGAAGCCGTGGGGCGCATCCACGGGGAGGTTTTCAGCGGAATCCGGCCGGCAACCGCAGTCCTGCATGTCCAGTCCCTGGCCACGGCCCAGCTCCTGGTGGAAATCGAAGCGGACGCCGTGCTGAGCTAAACGGAACGGCGGATGCCGGACACGGCTTCACCCAACAGAAAGTCTCCGCACCCACATAGGGTGCGGAGACTTTCTGTTGATCACCTGGTAGCGCACTATACGGCACTGACCTGGTTGCGGAGCGCCTTCTTGTCGACTTTGCCCACAGACGTGAGCGGCAGACTGTCGATGACCTCAAACGTGTCAGGGATCCACCAGCCGGGAACGCGACTCTTGAGGCAGCCCCTGAGCTCGGCGACATCGATCGAGGATCCCGCCTGTGCGACCACGAAGGCCACCGGGCGCTCCCCCCATCGTTCATCGGGCCGGGCTACGACAGCGACATCGACGACTCGGGGACTGGAACGGATGACTTCCTCTAGTTCAGCGGTCGGAATCCACTCGCCTCCGGACTTGATAAGATCCTTCATCCGGTCTTTTAGCCGTACGTACCCGCAGGAGTCGATCGTCGCGAGATCACCGGTGCGGAGCCACGGCCCGTCCATTAGCTCGTCTCCCGCGGCCGGGTTGCGGAAGTAGCCGGACGCGGCATGGGGGCTGGACAGCTGGATTTCCCCGGCCGAGGAGCCATCCCAGGGCAGCTCCTTCCCGTCGGCATCGACCAAACGGGCATCGACCATGGCGTTCAGCCGTCCGGCGCTCAGCAGGTAGGGAATTGCCTGGGCAGTCCCGTCCGTTTCCCGGGGCGGCCTGGAGAGCGACACGTTGGGGCTGGTCTCCGTCATACCCCATCCCTGCAACACAGTCACTCCATGGCGGGCAAACCCGTCAAACAGCGACTTCGTCATCGGCGCACCGCCGGTAACGGCGGTTTCCAGTGAATCCAAAACCCCGGGATTCCGGTTGGCCGCTTCCAGCAGCGAGCTCAGTACCGTGGGAACACCAGCGGTAAACGTGACCTTTTCGGCATGGATGAGGCGCGCCAGGGCGTCCCCGGACGTGTCCCTGCCCGGCAGCACGATGTTGGCGCCCGTCAACCCCGCTGCGTGGGGCAAGCCCCAGGCGTTGGCATGGAACAGAGGCACGATAGGCAGGATGGTGTCCCTGCTTCCCACGCCCATTCCGTCAGCCAGACAGATGCCGAGTGCGTGCAGGAAATTTGAACGGTGAGAGTACAACACACCCTTCGGCAACCCGGTCGTGCCGCTGGTATAGCAGAGTGCTGCTGCCTGCCGCTCATTCAGCGGCACCGACGCTCCGGGATTTGAGCGTGCAGAACCAAGGAACTCCTCGTATTCGTCGGTTTCGATTTGTATGATCTGTTCGACCCGGGGTGATCGCCTAAGTAACGGGATGACCTGCCCGGCGACCAGGGCATCGACGAAGACCAGGCGGCTGCCCCCGTGCCCTATGACGTATTCGAGGTGATCTTCGCTCAGCCGTGGATTCACCGTGTGCAACACCGTTCCATTGGCGGGCACCCCCAGGAACAACTCCAGATGCTGGCGGGTGTTGAAGCCGATGGACGCCACCCGCTCGCCCTGTCCGATACCGTACCCGTGAAGTGCCGCGCCAAGCTGCCGTGCCCGGAGCGCTGTTTCGCGGAAAGAATATCGTGCTGTTCCTGAATCCGTTGCAACGGACAGCGTCGCAGATGCGGTTGCGGTTTCCATTCGCCGCAGAATCCGGTCCAGCGTCAGGGGCCAGTCCTGCATCAACCCGCTGAGTGGTTGGCCTTGCGGGACTTCCTCACCGTTGTAGGCAGCACCGTTCATGGTGGTTCCTTCCTCTGCCGGGTGACCGCGATAAGCGGTCACTGCTACCTGCCGTCATGCCGGTCCGGGTTGCGCATCCGCAAGGCCCCGTCGAGTCGGATGACCTCCCCGTTTAGCATTTTGTTGTGGACGATGGCCGCGGCCAGCTCAGCGAATTCGTCACCATGCCCCGCACGCCGGGGGAAAGGCACGTCGGCAACCAGGTGCTCCAGTGTCTCGTCGGGGATGTTGTCCAGCAATGCGGTACTGAACATGCCAGGAGCGATGCTCATCACCCTGATCCCGTGCACTGCAAGTTCGCGGGCAAGCGGAAGGGTCATAGCTGCCACACCGCCCTTGCTGGCTGCATAAGCAGCCTGGCCCGAAAGGGCATCCCACGCTGCGATCGAAGCGGTCGTAATGAGGACCCCCCGTTCTCCGTCCTCCAGTGGCGGAAGCGTCTGCATGTGCTCCGCGGCCAGCCGAATGCTGTTGAAGGTGCCTGTGAGGTTCACGGCGATGACGTCGGCGAACCGTTGCAGCGGCAGGGTTCCCCTGCTGGGGCTCAGCACTGCGCCGTTGCCGAGGACCCCGGCGCAGTGGACGAGGATCCGGATCTCGCCGCAGGCGCTAGCCGCCTGCTCGAATGCCGCCTCCAGCTCATCAGCGGACGTAACATCTGCAGCGATAACAGCTTTCAGGTCCGCCCCGATGTCCTTCAGCCCGTCAATATTCCTGTCGATGGCCACCACGTCGCAGCCCTCGGAGAGGAGGCGGCGCAACGTGGCAAGTCCGAGACCCGAACCTGCCCCCGTGACAATTGCGGCCGTTCCCTTTAGTTCCATATCTATCTCCTTTGAAAGACAGGGGGATGCATGAGCCTCTACTGAGCGGGCTGCGCTGTTGCGGTCCGTTCCTTCAGGCCCATGATGGCCCGAGCTTCGGAAGGCGTTGCGACCCGGCGGCCGACGACTTCCGCTAGCTGCTGCGCCAAACGGAGAGCCTCAAGGTTGCTTTCAATGCGGTCATCGCGGTGTGGCCACTTGAAATAGGTGTCTTCCATGCCGACGCGGATGTGCAAGCCCATGACGGCGGCCAGGGTGGCCAGGTACGTCGAGGCCCGGCCGGCGGCGCAGACCATGATCACAGCCTCCGGATCGACGTCGCGGATGGCTTCAACAGTACGGGTAAGGCCGGAGATCATCTGGCGCGGGTTCTCCATGGGGCTGCATCCCGGCAGGGCAGGGAGGACCAGCCACACTGCACCGCTCTTCAACAGTCCCGATTTGAACAGGTACCTGTCGGCGTTGGAAACGTCGGCATCGGTGTAAACAGCGATTTCCGGCACCGATCCTGCTTCAAGGATCCTGCGGGTCTTTTCCAACAGGATCGGAGTGGGCTTGACGAAAAGGGAATCGCCGACGTAGGTGGCAGTGGTGTTAATGGGGGCTGCATCAAGAAGCCCGGACTCAAGTACCTGGTTCATCTTGTCCCATTCACCATCCAGCGCCGGGACCAAGCAGGCGTCCACGGGCACATCAGGAAACTCATCGTGCAGGGGCTGGATTACGGCTTCAAAGCGTTCCGGGGACAGGACATTGTAGCCGTCATCGTCACGGACGTGGATATGCACGGCACTGGCACCGGCAGCAGCGACCTCACGGGCCGAAGCCAGAATGGCCTCGGTGGTCAGGGGCTGGTTCGGGTTCTGGTCGTGGCGGAAAAATGCCCCAGTAATGGCTACGGATACAATCATTTCCTGCGGCACTTCGCTCCACGGCTCAGAAATCGGCGCATCGTGGAAACACGTGGATTCCAGGTCCATCACCGTCGGGATGCCGTACGGCCGCCAGATCATCTTTTCGTTCTCACGGGAAACGCCTTTGGACACCCGATTCCAGTCAATGTTCGCCATGATGCTCCTTTGCTTCACGAGGGGGATCGTCGACCTACGCCTGGGCGACTCAAACTAATTGAACATTAGTTTAGATAGCCCGTCAATGGTCGATGGCGAATGTCCGGACGCCGTCAGCGGCCGGGTTCCTTGTGCCTCGTCGGCCGGGCCGGGGGCTATCCTGTACTTGAACGCATGTTCGGTTAGAAACAAAAGGAAGCAATGTTATGACTCTTKACGCAATTGCCGAAGAGGGCTTGCAGGGGGTAAGTGACGAGCTCTCATCGCTGATCACAGGCTTGACTGAGGCCAGCGCGGGGTCAGTTGAAGAGCGAAAGGACACCAGGGAGAGGCTCCTCGCTGCAGCTATGCCGGCTTTCGCCTCCGACGGCTTCAAGGCAACTACCATACGGTCCCTGGCCGCCGCCGTGAAAATCACCCCGGGGGCCGTCTACGCGCATTTCGACTCCAAGGAAGCGATCCTTTCTGCAGCCCTCGCCAGGGCTTACCGGAAGTTTCTGCTGGACGTGGTGGTCCCTCAGGATTCGCCAGGCCGGGATGCGCGACTGAAGGGCCTATGCCGGAGGCATATCAAGTTTCAGATGGAGAACCGCGCCGTCGCCGCGGCAAGTGACACCCTGCTCATGAACGAGACCATTCTGCAGGTTGTCGACCCCAACACTGTCGCCCTCCTAAGGCAGGCCAGAGCCAGCTACTACGAGGCGATTCGCGCTGAAGTTGCCCAACTAAGAAGCGAAAACGCCGCTGCCCGTACGGAAATTCAGGCACGAGCAATCCTCGTCCTCTGTGACTCAGCAAGTGCTGAACCTCGCCCCGAAACGGCATCACTCGATCCGGAAACGGTAGTCAGAGAATATCTCCAGGTCATCTGGCACATTCTCGGACACTAGGAATCACCGACACCCGTCTTTGCTGACTCCGGCCTGCTCAACGTGAAGTCGGCGCTGGGCGTCGCCAGGTTCAAGGGCTCACGCGTCCATGGACGGTTCGCACCAGCCTCACGAAGTATTCGGACCGGGCAAAGCCCCTGTGGACGGGAAGCGAAATCGCTGTCGCCCGTTCCTCTCCCTGCATCGCACTTGTGCGATCGTGGGGCACGCAAAGCAAACTGCATCAGGCCTGGCATGCCGACAGCCCAATTTCCAGGCACCAGCCGAACTCCTGCTTCCCCGGCCATCAGCTCCAAGGATTCCCAGCGCCTTGCCTGGCGGGAGGACGGTGATCAGTAACCCTCATGTCCGCGAGGGCTAGGCGGAGCAATCGATGAGTGCTAGTCTCTAAACAACTGTTCATTTATGTTGATTTTTAGGATGAGTGTCGTGCCAATAGATGATTCCCTTTCTGCACCCTCGGGTCTTCGGGGGGAGCGCGTGGAGTTCTCTGTCGAGGAGGCAACAGTCCGTGGAACTTTCTACTCTCCAGATGCTTCAAGCAGCCCGTGGCCGACCATAGTTTTGGCGCACGGTTGGGGCATGGTCTCCGGCGGAGACTTGGAAGAGTATGCCGCCGCCTTCGTAGATGCCGGCTTTGGTGCTTTCACCTTCGACTTCCGCAATCTGGGCGCCAGTGGCGGAGAGCCCCGGCAGGAAATTGATCCTTACCGTCAGGTTGAGGATTTCCGGGGAGCTATCAGTTATGTTCGGTCCCGGGGTGATGTCGACGGCGAGCGTATCGGCCTGTGGGGCAGCAGCTACAGCGGCGGACATGCCCTGGTGGTTGCAGCCATAGACCGGCGGGTGAAATGTGTTGTTTCCCAGGTTCCAACGATCAGTGGCTGGCAGGCGGCGCGGCAACGTACTTCGGCCACAGACCTTATTGCCCAGCAGCAGTGGTTTGAAGAAGACCGGGAAGCGCGGTTCCGCGGCGAGCCGGCCCAGTCCATTCCTATGATCAGCGCAGATCCACATGCTGCTGTTGCCTACCCCGGTCCTGACTCCTATGAATATATGGGGGGACAGTCCGAGGTCTGTGACACATGGAGAAACGAGGTGACGGTACGATCTCTTGAGCTTGCCCGAACCTATGAACCCGGCACGTACGTTACCAGAATCGCCCCCACGCCTCTCCTCATGATCGTCGCAGACTCGGATGTCACCACCCCATCCGGACTACAGCAGGAGGCATATCAAAGGGCCCACCATCCCAAACGACAGCTGTTGGTACCCGGTGGCCACTACTCCGTTTACACGGACCATTTTGAACAGACCCGCAAGGCCGCGACGGATTGGTTTAAACAGCACCTCAGTGGACCCACCCCACTGTGGACCGACAACTCAGGCTCACTGGACATGGAAGGTGCCGTACGATGACCGCGCCGCAGGCTAGAACTCAACAATTTGAAAGCCACACAGTCGTCGTAACGGGTGCTAACGGTGCCATTGGCGCCGCTGCAGTCGAAGCTTTCGTCAACCAGGGCGCTTCAGTTTTCGCCGTTGACCGGGACACTCCCCGGGAAGCGAACAACGGAAGGGACTCAGTTACCAGCATACAAATCGACATCACCGATATAGACGCTGTTGCGGCCTTGGCAGGTGAGATTGTGGCGCAAACCGGACGGCTGGATTGCTGGGTCAACAACGCGGGAATGCTCAGGCGGTCCCCGGCAATCGATATCACTGCTGAGGCCTGGGACCTCACGATGGGAGTGAACCTGCGCGGCGCCTTCTTCGCAGCACAGGCCGCCGCGCGGGTAATGATCAAGATCGGCCAGGGAACCATCATCAACGTCTCCAGCTATGCGGGATTGAAGGGCAGGCCGAACTGTGCCGACTACGCCGTGTCAAAGGCGGGCATCTCGCACCTGACTTCATGCCTCGCCGTCGAATGGGGTCCACTGGGACTGCGGGTCAATGCGATTGCCCCTGGCTACATCGAAACTCCGATGAGCAGTTGGATGCGGTCTTCGTCGGAGGTCTACGACGAATACATGTCGCGGACACCAAGCCGACGGCTCGGAACACCAGAAGAAATAGCCTCTGCCATGGTGTACCTGGCATCAGACGCTTCGTCGTACGTCAACGGACACACCCTGGTCGTGGATGGGGGCATTTCACTCGCTTAACGTTCCTCGATCCAAACCGCCCCGTGATCGATAGGCAACGTGACGGCCCAGCCCCGAACGAAAGTGGGCTCGATTCGCCAACCTTCATCAGGTCATCGTGCAGGATCCGAGCCCGGGCATCTACTACTCCGTCCTGAAGGGGACGAGTCAAACGGTGCGACCAACAAGCCGTGGCCGCGCGGAGACAGGATTGGTCCTCGACGGCGGGGCCTCGATCGGTCACTTCTGCACTGCTCGACCCCGTTCACGATACTGCCGGACTTAGCCGCGACCACACCGCCGAGACGTCGGTGCGGCCACTATCGGGAGGTGGGGCAACTCCCGGGCCGCCTGCGACGTTGGACGCTGACCTGCACCAAGATCCACAAGGTGCTAAATCCATCCTGAATTTCTGCGACCCGACTTTCCGATTAATCAGACTAGTGCTTGCTTCGGTCTAGCCGTGCCCGTTCTACTAGTTAGACCATCCATGGGCGTCATCCTCGATTCAAGGCCATCCCTTCCGGCACGTCATATCGCATCAAGCTTGTGATTAGTGGACGGGTGTGGTCGCTGTCCAGGCTTGGGGGGAACATGCGGTGGGACAGGGGCGCCGGGGCGACTAAACGATTCCGATCAAAGCCACAGAACAGTTCTGGCAATCGACCGCACGAGTACTCGGCGGGTTCAAAGAGTGCAGGGGACTGCCCCGGGTTTTGTTGACTCCTTGACCTAGCGAGCCTGTGCTCGTGGAAGGATGTTGACCATGCCCACGGCTTATGGGGCGGAGTTCAGCCAGGCTGTTATTGATGTGGCTCTTCGGCCGAGATGCGCGAGCTGAAGAAGCGCAACCGTTTGCTGGAGCAGGAGAACGAGGTCCTGCGCCGAGCAGCTGCCCATCTGGCCAGGGACATCAACCCAAAATGACCACTACAGATCTACCCGCTGATCACGGATCTTGCCGCCGACGGTGGTCGATGGCTGTGGTGTCGGCCATGAGCTGGTCCCGAATACGGGCCGACTGGAAGTAGGCGACGAATTTCAGGGCGTCCTAATCGGTCGGGTAGTCATTGCTGCCCAGCATGACAGTCCAGAGCCGGTATGCGTCCTGGATCGCTGCCGCAGGAGGCCGGTTGCCACAGGAAACACTTTGAAGTTGCTGATCGCACGAGGCCATCGGGCTTGGGGCGATGCGTCGTAGCATGGGAGGAAGTTGAGATCAGGAACGTACGGCTGAATCGTTGGGGGAGGAAGATAGTGGCAGGACGGGAATGGTCGGTTCGCCCGGAAGAAGAGCACGCGAGAATCGTTTTGGAAGCCGAGCTTGGCTTGGGTCTCCGCCATTACGATGACGGCTCTGCGAACAACATGCCCGATCTCCTGTCCATGGAGGGACGGCACGTTGCTGAGGTGATCACTACTGTCCCTGGCAAGGCCCGGGAAGCGCGGCAGCATCTGACCGCCGTACCTGTTTTGGATCTACCGCACTGCGTTCGGGTTGCTGTGCCGTTCACGCTCTTGGGAATGACGGGTAAAAAGCGATGGCACGAGATCCAGGAAGAAGTCGTGGCGCTCACAGCGGCCGACTGTTGCAAGGAACACTGGCCGCCGTTAGCGGAGCATTCGTTGGGCCCCGCCAGGGCTTCAAACCCACTGCTTTTCCTTGGTGCGCTCGACGGTGGCGTCACGGCGTACTGCATTCAACAATGCCGGCATCCAGCCGACGGGCGCCACCGCGTCGAATGGTCTGTTGTGCACCGTCCTTCTTCAGTTGATCCTTGGCAGTTACTTGGACAGTCGCTGCAAAAAGCCAGGAAGCAGCACGGCGGAATCCAAGCGTTGGCCGAAAAGCTCAGTGGGTACCCGCACAAGCATCTGGTGATGTACCCGTTTGGGCCTCCGGAGAATCTGACAGCCGAGTTCAGTCACTACATGCCGCCGTCGAATGTGAACGATTTTTTGCCGCCCTTCCTGGATCCGCCTCTTTCGGACTTACATGTTTGGATTCTGTATCAGTACGGGAACGGCGACTACGAGGGTCGCCATCTGTGCGGCGGGCAATGGGCCAGATTTGGTACCAGCATCCCCAAAGTGGACGGGCAACTGGCTGCCCTTCTGCAGCAACTGCACTACGGTAACTCTCCTGAGGGACCAGGCGGAGGTATGTCGTAGCTCGGGGGCAGTGACAGGGTCTGCGTTCATGCCAGTTGCTCCCACGTACACCTGGAGGGTGACGCTTCGGGCCATGTCGATGCGGATCTGAAATGTGTTGTCGGCGCGCATGCGGGCGAGCCCGTCAGCTAACCGTTGTTCGCTGAGCCGCCAAGTCATGTCGCCGTCTGTTCGAACCGCTATGAACACGCGAAAGGAGGAAATCTGATGCCAATGTCTTGCTCGGCAACAGCCAGCACCGGCAACCAATGCGTACTTTCCGCGTGCCCCGCTGTGCGCTGCATCCCCATGCCAGGGACGTCGTCCAGCCGGCTAACCGTATGGGTAAAAAGGAGGTGTGCACAATGTGCACACCTTTGGCCCCGGACTGGCTCGTACAGCGGCCGGACTGCCCCGGATTCCGCAGGTTTCCGCGACTTCCCAGCAATGACAAGGCAGGGAATCGCGTTCGAGTCCCACCTCGGGCACGGCATAATCCCTCGTCAGAGGGGTTTTTGCTTTTAAGTGTGTACAAAGCTTGACACGTGCCTCTGATTAGTCGTCCCGGATGGTACCTGGCCGCCGGGTGCGGCCTGTTCAGTTTGGGTGGGGGAGCGGGTTCAGTGCCCTGGCTGGTGGGCGCTCCGCTGGCTGGGTTGTGGGGTCATTCAGTCATCCTTTGTGGGTGTTGCGGCGGCCCCTGTTGGCCGTTCACGACTTCATGGTCCGTGCATGTACCGATGACATGACTTTGACAAATGTTTTGTGAGATTCTGCTCCGAACTGGTCCAGTGTCAGTCAGCAACGATTGCCGGGTTGCCGGGTTTGTCCGGCCAAAGAGGGTGTGCACATTTTGCACACTTAAATCTGCTTTTCTAAGTGCAGGGTGCGCCTCGGATTGTTTGCTCACATACCTTCATTGGCGGGCATGCTTAGAACAACATGACTGGTCTTGGACGCAGCGGGTCTGAGCGGCCCGTCCAGGTCCTGGGGTATCTTTCCTGGGCCGGGGTGGGTGCTTGCGGTGCAGCCGGCGCGGAAGATCTGCGGGGCTTTCTGAGCGTGATGACGCGGCCATGGCGATAACCTGGTTAATGAGGGTGTGGGTTGAGTGTCAGGTGACGTTGCAGCACCCAAGCGGGTAGCGAGTATTGCCGGGACCAGCGACGCTAAAAGTGCAACAAGCTGTTGCACTCTTGACTGTTGCTGCGGTGCCTGCGCCGAAGCACGATCCGACCCAAGGAAGCACCGAGTGAGATGAAGATCCCATTAATGTCACGGGCTGTCAGGATGAGTAGGGGTGGTCACGCAACGTGCTGTTGAACCCGATCATGAATCGGACTTTGGAACGCAACGGGAACGCCCCGTCAAACTTCACGCAGCAGCTTGCTCGCTGGCAGCGCCTGGCCGTTCTGGTCGCACAGTTCGTCAGGCTGAAGTCTAAGAGCATGCACGGGACCCGTCCATTAACGCCTCCGCGGACCCTGTTCTGACCCGCGTTCACACCCAAACCTGATGTCGGGTTGGGGTGTAGTTGGCCAGACTCGTCACGTCTTTCCGGATACCGCTGAACCCGACTCCGGAAAGACGGTGCTCCTGTTTGGCTACGCCACGCAAACATGCTTTGGGGTGGAGAACAGTGTCCAATCAGGAAGCTCGCTGGCCCGTCGGGAGTTATCAAGAGATGCAGGCACGCCGTGAGACGGGCCGCCAGAAGCCACCTCGATATGTGGTCGAAATGGGGTCACCAACCCTGCACCTGATTAGCGTCTGAGGTGGAGGTGCTGCCAAGCGCGGCTATAATTGCGCCCTTCACACTGCCAAAGAATTGAACAAGATAGCGCAGATTCCTAGTAATGACAGGGTGATGACACTGGCCGCTAAGGCAGTCACAGTGGCGGCGGGGGGTTGCACGATGCCTTGATGGATGCCTTCGATGGCCCGTTGTAATCGTCGTTTCCGTCCCAGTCCGATTGCCACCGTGGTGATTGTGGCGGTTGCTATCAGGCATCCGGCGAACCAGCCGTGTTGGGGAAGCCAGCGTAGAAAGACGCCGGCCGACGCCATCATTGAAAGCATTGTCCGGTTCCACGCGAGGTCAGTTCGTTCAGGTTGCAGGCCGGGATCGTCGTGGCTCGGGCGGGTGGAGTCGGTAGTCAATGATGCCTTCTAGCGGATCGCCGCGAACGTGATCATGCCTGCGGCTACGCCGGCGCCACCCAGCGCTAAAAAAGGAGTGATAAGAGGTAGCGGCAAAGGTGCCTTCCGACGCATTGCGCGCTCGACGTTCAGCCATCTGAACAAGGACCCGGCACTGATCAGCAGTGCCATCGTGAGCAGAACGATGGAGAGGGTCTTCCGCAACTCCGGGGCAAACAGCCCGGACATGAATGCTTCGACCGCGACACCGCCAGCGAGCAGGGCCAGTGATGTTCGGATCCATGCCAGGAAGGTTCGTTCGTTGGCTAACGTGAAACGGGGGTCAGGCTCCGCGCCACCCTTAAGGAGCCAAGAAGAGAAGCGTGCTCTGTTTTGGAAGGGCTGGTCGGTGGGTTCGTTGATCACAGTTGAGTCTTCCATTTGTTCGCCAGCTCAGGCCGGTGGTTCCGGAGGCAAGGCTACGGTTCGGAATCCGCAGTTACCGCTGGAGGAATCAGGAGTGTTTGAGCTCCGGGATGACACTCTGTATCTGTTGCAATACGAGTCGTGACACAGATAGGAACCACCGCGCATCACGCGTCCTGCGCCGATGATTGGTCCTTGAGGATTTGTCGCGGGCGAGTTCTGGTAGTAGCCCGGCAAGAACCAATCGGCGCACCATTCCCATACGTTCCCGGCGACGTCGTAGAGCCCATACCCGTTGGCGGGGAAGGATTTGACGGGTGATGTCCCGGCAAATCCGTCCTCGGTGGTGTTTTCGATGGGGAAGGTGCCCTGCCAGATATTGCAGAGGTGTTCACCTGAGGGGCCGCGGAGGTCGTTCCCCCAGGCGTAGCGTTGGCCCACCAAGCCTCCTCTTGCTGCGTATTCCCATTCGGCCTCGGTCGGAAGACGTCGTCCTGCCCAGCGGCAATATGCGAGGGAGTCGTTGTGTGAGGCGTGTACAACGGGGTGATCCGCTACGTGCTTCCAGTGTGATGCGGGCCCGGCCGGGTGGGCCCAGTCAGCCCCCTGGATGTTTAGCCACCAGGGAGCGCCGGAGGCAAAGCCAAGAATGCTGGAACGCGGCGCACGTTTGAGGAGGTGGAAAACGGCCGAGGATCCGAAAATTTCGGCATCCGTGCGGTATCCCGTGTCGGCCACAAATTCGGCAAACATGGTGTTGGTGACGGCGGTGGAATCGATGCTGAAGGCATCTATGTGAACTGCGTGTACTGGCCTTTCTCCGTCGCTCGAATAGCCCTCATCAAAGGCATCGCCCATCAGGAAGGTTCCAGCGGGGATGCGCACTTGTGGCGGACGCTCTGCAAATCGGCCTGCCGCTCCGGCAAGGGGCGGTTGCCCAGCGGTTAGTGTTGCATTCTTGCGGGACGGGGCGCAGCAGCTTTTTCCTATGGACTGCGATCCGGATCCGGTCACCATCATGGTTCCTCCGTGCACTGATATGAAATGTCTCTGCCGGTAGTAGCGATGAGATGCTCCGGCGCTTACTAACTGGAAAAATTCGCAGACGTCGTTGGCTGGTCAAGGGAGTGGATGATGGACGGTTTGAAGATGCGGCGCGGACCTACGCTCCTGGTTGCCCGCTGGTTCCGGCATGCCCGGTGCAGGGCCCTTTGAAGCCGTTCGCTTTTCGATGAGGCAGCGCAAAAGTTCATCATCGATGATCGTTTCTTCGGTGTTGTAATTTCGAACGGCGGCGTCGATCCGGCCTGCAGCTGTCTCCAGCAACCGGTAGCGGGTGTGAATACCCTCAGCGCTGGCCGCGACAAGCCCGTGGCTGCGCATTCTTGTCAGATCGTTGGATACGTGACCCTGTGTACAGTGAAGCAGCCGAGCCAGTTCGGTCGGGGTGAGAAGTCCGTGTTCCTCCAGGAGTAAAGCAATTTTTAGGCGGTTCTTACCGCTAAGGACTGGCATGACAGTTGGTTTCATTGCGCTTCAAGCCCTGGGACTGCAGTTCTTCACAGACGTCATGAGGGCGGGCCTTTCACTAAGAACGAGGTATCCACGTCTGATTTTCCTTTCCAAGGTGCGGTCATCAGGCTATGTAGGTCCCGGATCCCTGCTTGCGATGCACGAGATGGTTGTCTTCCAAGCGTTGAAAGGCATGCCGGACTGTTCCGAGTGAGACTCCCAGTTCCCGTGCGAGTTCCCGCTCGGTCTTGAGCTTGTCACCGTGGTTCAGATGGTTCAGCTGTATCTCTGCGGAGATAGCCTCGGCGATTTGAAAGTACAACGGCACCGGTGAATACTTGTGGACTCTGATCTTCAGGTCCTGGGCTTCTTTGGCCGGCGTAAGGCATCCTGTTCGTGGTGCTGGCGCGCTCATCATGACTGTGGGCTGGATCTGGATGGGGCGATTTTGCGCTTGGGAGCAATGTACCGAACAGATTCCAGCTCCCGGCCCAGCACCTGTGCCACTTCGGGTTGGTCCGAGTGTTTGTTATCGCGTTGCGAGATGTCTTCGGTCAGGTTGTAAAGGCCGGCTTCGCTGTCATCGTCCGGGTAGCCGCGTTCTGTGTGGAACCATTCAGGTTCCGTATTTTCTGAACAGGGCGGCGAGTCGATGAAGACCCATTCGTCCTTCCGGATGGAGAACTTCCCGTTACGCGAGTGGCCGACTAGTGAGCCCCGCAACGGCTGGTCAGCGTTGCCTTGCAACAGAGGCAGCATGGAGATGCTGTCCCGGCCGGCTGAGGAAGGCAGCGGGGCGTGGAGTATGTCGGCGCACGTGGCCATAAGGTCCATGAGGCTGACCAGCTCACTGCATACCGTGTTGCTCGGAATTGTGCCGGGCCATGAGGCAATGAAGGGGACTCGGTGGCCTCCTTCCCAAACGTCATGCTTGATCCCCCTGAGATCTCCCATGCTGTAATGCCCGGTGCGCCGGGCGCGTTCGAAAGCCCCCTCATCGTCCTTGGTGCCCAGCTCAGGTCCGTTGTCGCTGGTGAAGATGAGCAGTGTGTCATCGGCCAGTCCTGAGCGCTCCACCGCGTCCAGGACCTGACCAACAAGCCAGTCGATTTCGGAAACGAGGTCACCGTAGGGGCCGATGCCGCTGCGACCTCTGAATTCTGGCCCCGGGCTGACGGGGGAGTGGGGAGCGGTCAGGGAAAGGAAGAGGAAGAACGGATTTTTCCCTATCGTGCTGGCATCGCTGCTGTGTGACTCGACGTACTCCACGGTCCGCCGTGTGAACTCCGGAAGCATCGCTTCGTGGGACCAGTTTTCAACGGAGGGACCGATGTCACCGTAGATGACGGCGGATTTGGGCCTAGTCGGCTGAGCAGTCAGCCGGTCGTCCTGGAACCACGAATAGGGCGGGTAATTTGGTACGTCTACACCGAAGTAGGTGTCGAAACCATGCTCAATGGGACCCCCGGCGATCGGTGCAGAGAAGTCAATTTCTTTCCAGAATTCGTCCCGGCGCAGCTCAACTTCAGGGGTGTCGATTGCATAGGGCAAAACCTGGTTGGGGCTTCGACCTGTGGTTGTTGGCCAGTTCCAGCCCAGATGCCATTTGCCGATGCACGCCGTGTCGTAACCCTGAGACTTCAGGAAACTGGGGACGGTGACTTCGCCATCCTCAAAAACGGGGCCGTCCCACCGGCAGATCACCCCGGACTTGAGGCGGGATCGCCAGTTATATTGGCCACTGAGCAGACTGTAGCGGCTGGGAGAGCAGACCGATGATGTTGCGTGGGCGTCGGTAAAGCGCATGCCCTGTGCTGCGAGTCGGTCAAGGTTGGGAGTGGGAATCTGTGATCGGTTGTTGAAGCACGGCAGGTCTCCGTACCCCATATCGTCGGCGAGGATATACACAATGTTTGGTCCTGGCATTGGGCTTAACCTATCTGGCTGGAGCTGCGTTGCTCCTGATGTTTTGTTCGTCCAGTCCGAGCCGTTCATGGCACGCACTAGGGGAGGCGGTACGCCCATCCCGCTGGCCGTCCACCGGGGGTGTCGGCGCTACGGGAGTGCTGCCCTCTTTTCAAGTGTGGGCAACGGTGACACCGGCACTAGCTAGTGCGACGGTCTGCGGATAAGCCTGAACTTCATGACATCCGAACGGTTGTAGATCACACTATGCATAAAGGGCCGTTCCTCGTCTGTGAAGTTGAGCTGGGTTAGCTTCAGGAGCGGGGTGTCTGGCTTGATATCAAATACTGTTGCGAGTTCTTCGGAAGCGGGTACGACGTCCAGGTCACCGTCCTGAAGGAGCACAGGGCACCGGGCCTGTTCCTGGAGGAGGTGAATCATGTCCACGTCAATGTCTTTGAGTGGTTCAAGATCGAGAGCGACGCCGTTGATGCTAACGGGCAGCGTGTCAGTGATTTTTACTGCACGAATGCCGTCGACCGAGAAGACCCTTTCGACTTTCCACGCTTCTTCGCCGTCTTCCAGCGCAATCAGCGACGAGATGTCTCGCGAAGGCACTGATCGGGTCAACACGAATTCGGCGATGGCTGGCTCGTGCCCGGATGCAAGGATCACGTCCCTGTGGGCTACGAGGTCGGAAAGACTCACCAGTACGGGCCCTCCTGTCTCGCGGATGAAGGTTCCGATGCCATGGCGTCGGACAACGATTCCCTCCTTCCATAGCAGTTGGAGTGCATCTCGAAGGGTTGTCCGGCTGACACCTAACTCGACGGCCAAGTCCTTTTCCCCTGGAAGCCTGTCTCCGGGGTGCAGGTCCTCGCCGATTCGCTGACGAAAGGAATCAGCGACCTGGGCGGCCAAGCTACGGCGCTCAAACATCGGTGAACTCCTTGGGGTACGTGTCGTTCAGGGGGCGGTCAACCGCATATTTGGAGAGCAGTGTTGCTCCTGCGCGTTCGTCCGTCATTCAGCACCGACCGGCAGTCCGAAAGTGGTGCCTGGCGCCGTCTCCTGTTGGTAAGGGACTGCCCAAGCATAGTGACTGCTTCTCATAGCGATACTCCTTCGTTGCTCTGTCATCAGCAATTTATGTGAACTCTATCACAGGTTGGACCTCTAGAGGTCTAATGTGTTAGCTTGTGAATAGCAGCTGTGACGGCTGCCACAAAAACAGATGCGGCGACGCAACATGGACGATCACAGACGATCCCATGTAGGTGCCACCGGCCTCCGAAATTTGAACCCCGATAAAGCGCAGTTAATGTCGCGACCCGCCCACGAGCCAGCAGGCCGAAGCAGTAAAGGGATTGGAATCATAGTGAAACTTCTGGAGAGAGCCCCAATCGGGCTCCATTTCGACGACGCAGCGCCGTTGCTGGCTGTCGAGAGTCTCAGCGTGGACTTTCGCCTACGCAACAATGTTGCGCATGCACTGAGGAAAGTAAGCTTCAGCCTCGAAGCGGGCGAGACGCTTGCCCTGCTGGGAGAATCCGGGTGCGGCAAGAGTGTCACGGCCAAAACCATCATGGGCATCCTGGACGTGCCGCCTGGCGAAGTAAAGTCAGGAAGCATCCGCTTCCATGGTGTGGACCTGCTGAAACTGCCCGAAAAGAAGCGACGCTCCTTGCGCAGCACGAAGGTAGCGATGGTCTTCCAGGACGCGTTGTCCGCGCTGAACCCTGTCTTTACGGTGGGTTTTCAGCTCAGCGAGATGTTCACCGTTCACCGTGGAATGTCCCGCCATGATGCCCGCCTCAAGGCAGTTGAGATGCTCGAAGCTGTGCGGATTCCGGATGCCAAAAGTCGCTTGGATGACTACCCGCACCAGTTCTCGGGCGGTATGCGTCAACGTGTAGTTATTGCCATGGCTTTGGCGTTGGACCCCGAGGTCCTCATCGCGGATGAACCGACAACAGCTCTTGACGTTACAGTCCAAGCGCAGATCATGTCCTTACTCGACGACCTCCGGCGCGATCGAAATATGGGGCTAATCCTCATAACCCATGATATGGGCGTGGTGGCGGAGATAGCAGACCGGATTGCCGTGATGTACGCCGGTCAGATCGTCGAAAGCGCCGACGCTATCGATGTCTACCGCCGGCCCGCCCACCCGTATACGAAGGCCCTCCTGGAATCCATCCCGCGACTGGACGACAGAGGTACGGAACTGGCTGCGATCGGCGGGCTGCCACCTGATCTAAGTAGGCTCCCCGCAGGTTGCTCGTTCGCGCCACGGTGCCGTTTCGCCCGCGAAGAATGCCGGGTAGACTCACCACCTCTTTACGACATTAGCTCTGAACGCAGCAGCCGCTGCCACTACTGGGAAGCGGTCGTGGCCTCATGAAAACGACCCATCCACACACCCTCGCCGACCACCAGGCCTTCCAGGATTCACCCGCAACGGTCCTGCGCACCTCGGGGCTCCAGATGCACTACCCGATACACACGGGAACGATCGTGAGGCGGCTGAGTCATTCAGTGAAAGCCGTTGACGGAATAGACCTGGAACTGCGGGAAGGCGAGACGCTCGGACTCGTCGGCGAGTCCGGCTGCGGAAAATCCACTCTTGCCCGGATGCTGATGGGCCTGGAGCATCCCACCGCAGGCAGTATCTCCGTCCTCGGCCACGAAATCGCCGGCCTCGGAGCGAAAGCGATGCGCCGGCACCGCCGGGACATCCAAATGGTCTTTCAGGACCCGTACACGTCCCTGAACCCCAAAATGACTGTCGGACAGATCGTTATTGAACCCTTTGAGATCCATTCCGATCTGGTGCCAGCAAAGGAACGACGGGCAAGGGTCCGGGAACTGCTGGAGCTCGTGGGCATTAACCCGGACTACGCAAACCGGTACCCGCATCAATTCTCCGGCGGACAACGACAGCGGATTGGTATCGCACGGGCCTTGGCCCTGAATCCGAAAGTCCTCATCTGCGACGAACCGGTCTCAGCCCTGGACGTCTCTGTCCAGGCACAGGTGATGAATCTGCTTGCCGAACTGAAAGACCGGCTTCAGATGTCGTACGTCTTCATCGCCCACGATTTGTCCGTTGTTCGGCACATCTCGGATCGGGTAGCGGTGATGTATCTGGGCAACATTGTTGAGATCGGCGACGCGGATCAGATTTACGAGCATCCGACCCACCCTTACACTCAGGCTCTACTTTCGGCCGTGCCCATTCCTGACCCAAGCGCACGCGGCAACAGGACCAGAATCATCCTCGAAGGTGACCCGCCCAGCCCTTCCAACCCGCCCTCGGGTTGCAAGTTCCGCACCCGTTGCTGGAAGGCGCAGGATATCTGCGCCGAGAAGGTCCCGGCGTTGATCCAACGTGACGACTCGCCGCATCCTTCGGCCTGTCATTTCGCAGCACCCCTGGCGACGCCGGTCATCTAATCCACCATCGGCAGACGCCACCTCATCTCACCGACTAAATCTCACCGACTCAACGAGGAGTTTCAACCATGAAAGAATCGAACATCTTCCGCTCCGAGGCAGCTCTTTCCCGCCGCGGCTTCATCGGTTTCACGGCGACAGCCGGAACCCTTCTTGCCCTCACTGGATGCGGCCCCTCGGGGGGAGCCTCCACCGCCGGCAACAGCAATGCGCTCAAAAAGATCGTGATCGCAACCTCGGCGGACCCCCAGCCTCAGTTGGTCATGCAGGCCAACCAAACAAACTGCCCGTGGCAGCGACTGGTCTTCAACCACCTGACAGACCTTGATACCAGCGGAAAGCCCCAGCCAGTCCTGGCCCAAAGCTGGGAAACCAGCGCGGACGGACTGACCACGACGCTGAAGATCCGTCAGGGAGTCAAATTCCATGACGGCAGGGAAATGACCGGAGAGGACGTCGTCTTCTCGCTGAACCGGGCAAAGGAAGAAGCCGCTGGCTGCCAGTTGCGCTCGGTGGCCAATCTGATCCAGGAAGGTTCTGCTTCGGGGAACACCGTCACTCTCAAGCTAAGCAAGCCCACGAGCCAGCTGTTCGACCTGTTCCAACTCGTTCCAGTTGTGGACCAGAAAACACTGGACGGTCTTCAAGGCGGCAAGCAGGTAGTCGGTACCGGGCCTTACAAGTGGAAGAGCTTCAGCCCGGGTGCCTCCGTCCAGCTTGAGAAGAACCCCGATTACTGGGTCAGCGGCGCCCCGCACTTCGAAGCAGTCGAAATCGCCATCATCACCCAATCCCAGGCCCTGATCGCCGCCGCCCGGTCCAACCGGTCCCAAATTACCCAGGGCTTGAGTCCGTTGGATCTGTCCACCATCTCCGGAGGCGACGTCCAAACCCCGAACAGCGGAGGTATCGAAGCCTTCGTCGTCGGTTTGGATGCCAGCACGGCGCCGTTCAACAATCTCAAGGTTCGCAAGGCAATAGCCAAGGCCATCGACAGGAACCGCATCAACGATCAGGTATTCAAAGGCTCTGCTGAAGTCAGCAACCTATGGTGGGGAAAGGGAACCCCCGGTTGGGATGAGAAGACGGCAAATACCTACACGTACAAACCGGACGAAGCCAAGAAGGAGCTCGAGGCACTGGGTCTGGCGGGCACAGAGGTTCCATTCACGGTCAATTCCGGAGACCTCGTGGCCCGTGCCATCCTGGACATTGTCAGGAACAACTTCGAAGCAGCCGGCTTGAAGGCTACGCCAAATGTCATCGAAACCACAGACTTCGTCGCCCGCAACTCCAAGGGCGCCCTGGGCCCGATGTTCCTGCACCGGACAGGATTCGGAAGCCTTTCACCGGCAACGACAGCAACTGCAACAGCACATCTGCGTCCCAACGGCGGCACCCATTTCACAAGCCCGGAGTATGAACGGCTCATCTCCGCTGCCCAATCGGCCAACCAGGATAACGTCGCCGCCGCCAACGCTGCACTTGGGGCCTACATGGTGGACCAGGCCTTCAACCTCGCCCTTGTCCAGCGGGCACCGGCCCTGGCAGTCAATAAGTCCATCAAAGACTTCAAGACAACGAACGCGTTCCAGTACATCATCCTGGACCAGACAACGGCTGGGTAACGATGGGCAACTATCTGATACGCCGCTTGCCGGCGATGCTCGTGACGCTGTTCGCCGCGTCCATCCTCATCTTCCTCATCCTCCGTCTCGCCCCCGGCAGCCCCGCAGCCACCATTGCAGGACCTGATGCCAGCGCAGAGCAGATCCACGCCGTCGAAGAAAAGCTGGGGCTCAACGCCCCACTGCCCCAGCAATACGGAACATGGCTTATTGGACTGGTCACCGGCAATCTCGGCGTTTCGATCATCAACGACCAACCGATCACGACACTTATCGGCAGCAGGGTCGAGAGCACCCTGCTGCTGGCTCTCGCGGCCACGGTCCTTATGAGCCTTCTAGGAATAACACTTGGCGTGCTGGGCGGTTCCTCCCGCTCAGCACGGCTCCGGTCCTACCTCGATGCTTTCTACTCCGTCCTGCTGAGCCTTCCCACCTATGTCACCAGTGTCCTCCTGCTGGTCCTCTTCGGTGTCCTGATCCCCGTGCTGCCGATCAGTGGAGAAGCGACCTTCGAAGACGGCATCGGGGAAGTGCTCACATACCTCGTCCTCCCGGCCACCGCATTAGCCATCCCGCATGCAGCCGTCATCGGACGACTCCTGCAAAACAGCATGCAGGAGGCCATGCACGAGGACTACGTCCGCTTCGGCATCGCCAAAGGCCTTTCCCGGGCACGCATCCTCTGGCTACACGTCCTCCGCAATTCCATGGGCACCGCGATTGTGGCCATCGGCATCCGTTTCAGCGGACTGCTCGGCGGTGCCGTCGTCGTTGAGGCGCTCTTCAGCCGCAACGGTCTCGGTCAACTCATGATCGGCAGCGTCCTTTCACGCGACTACGTCGTGGTTCAGGACCTCATTATGCTCGCTGTCGCCATTGCCGTGATCGTCCAGGCTCTCTCCGAAGTTGCGCTGGCCAGCATGGACCCGCGCATCCGACTGAGCTGAACGAAAGGCAAACCCCACGCATGACTGCACCAACAGCCCACACAGCCGAAGACCTCGAACGTGGCCAAAGTATCGGCGGCAGGATTCGAGCCAGTGCCCTGCTGGGCACGTCCCGAGGCCTGGTCTCCACCATCCTCGCTGTCCTGATGATCGCCATCGCCATACTTGCCCCGGTCATCGCCCCCTACAGCTCTGACCAGCAAGGCGCCCAGTCCTTCCTTAGCCCCGGAGCCGGGAACCTGCTTGGAACCGACGAGTTCGGCCGCGACATCCTCTCCCGAGTCATCTTTGCCGTGCGCCTTGACCTGGTCCTTGCCGTGCTCGCGATTCCCGTCGGTGCCATCATCGGCACGCTCCTTGGACTGTCGGGGATCTGGGCGAAATCTCTGGGACAGGTCTCGGCCCGCGTCTTCGATCTGATCCTTGGCTTTCCCACCTTGATCCTGGGAATCGCGGTAGCGCTTCTTCTCACCCCGGGCCTTCCGGCGGTCGCTGTGGCGATCGCAATCATCAACATCCCGGTGTTTGGCCGGCTCGCCCGCGGTGGGATGCTGGCCCAGCTCAACCGCGATTACGTCATGGCGGCAAAGTCACTCGGCGCATCCAATACGCGTATTCTCCTCAAGCAGGTTCTGCCGAATATCCGCGGAGCCCTCCTCGTGCAGTCGGCGATCTCCATCGCCGACGCAGTCTTCATCGAAGGCGGCCTCAGCATCCTCGGACTGGGAGTCCAACCCCCGACGCCATCCCTCGGCGGATTGGTCCAAAGCGGACTGCCATACATCACCACCTCCCCGATGTACGTCCTTGGACCCACGATCGCCCTCGCCCTCATCATCCTCGGATTCGGGCTCCTCGCCGACACTCTGAACAACCGGTCCGAGACGTAGACCGGACCCACGGCAACCGCCCAATTCCTCCGGTCAAGTAAGGAGAGCAAGTCTTGAAGGTCATTATGGTCATGTTCGATAGCCTCAATAGGAGGTTCCTGCCACCGTACGGAGGTGACTGGACCGAAGCCCCGAATTTCTCCCGCCTTGCCCGCCGCGCCGCCACCTTCGATAACTGTTACGCCGGCAGTATGCCCTGCATGCCCGCCCGCAGGGAACTTCACACCGGACGTTACAACTTTCTCCACCGCTCCTGGGGACCGCTCGAGCCATTCGATGACTCGATTCCCGAAATGCTCAAGGAGAACGGGGTGTATTCCCACCTTGTCACCGATCACCAGCATTATTGGGAGGACGGCGGAGCGACCTATCACAGCCGATACTCCAGCTTCGAGTTCTTCCGCGGACAAGAAGGAGACCCGTGGAAAGGCCAGGTGCAGGATCCGCCGGGAATCCCGGGCGACCTCAAACGGCAACGCGATAGCACCTACCGCCAAGACCTGGTCAACCGGCAGTACATGAAGAACGAGGCCGATCACCCCCAGACCCGCACCTTCGATGCAGGACTTGGATTCATTACAACCAACAAGGACAGCGACAACTGGTTTCTTCAGATCGAGACCTTTGACCCCCACGAGCCCTTCTTCAGCTACGACCAATACCGCAAGTACTACGAACATGAATACACCGGCCCGCACTTCGACTGGCCCGACTACAAACGCGTAATCGAAACCCCTGAACAGGTCCAGCATGCCCGTTCCGAGTACGCCGCACTGCTCACCATGTGCGACCGTTCCCTGGGACGGGTCCTTGACGCCATGGATGAACACGCCATGTGGGAAGACACCCTCTTGCTCGTGTGCACGGATCATGGATTCCTACTCGGCGAGCACGGATGGTGGGGGAAGAACGTTCAGCCCTGGTACGACGAAACCATCCGCACCCCCCTGTTCGTCTGGGATCCACGGTCCGGAATAAAGGACCAACGACGGGAAAGCCTTGTTCAAACAATCGACCTGGGCCCCACCGTGCTGGATGCCTTTGGCATTCCCCCCACCAGCGACATGCAAGGCCTCTCACTCTCCGAAACCGTGCGCCGTGACTCCCCGGTGAGGGAATCAGCGCTCTTTGGAATATTCGGTGGCCACGCGTGCATCACCGACGGCCGGTACGTCTACATGAGAGCAAGCGTTGATGAGTCGAATGAGCCCCTGTTCGAGCACACCCTGATGCCGAACAACATGCGTCAGCGGTTCCCCGTCGAAGTGCTGCGCCAAGCCGAACTCGTCGAACCGTTCCCCTTCACCAAAGAAGCCCCACTACTGAGGATGCCCGGAGAGTCCGTGACCAGTCCTTGGGCGTACGGAACACTTCTGTTTGACCTCCAGGAGGACCCCCACCAGCAGCACCCGATCATCGACGACACCCTGGAACAAATGATGGCCGAAAAGCTCCGCGACCTTCTGGTCGAATCCCAGGCGCCGCCCAGCCAATTCCACCGGCTCGGCCTTCCTCCGAACGGACCCCTAACCCAAGACGACCTTCTCATCAGAAGACACTGGGCACAGACGGCCTCCACGAGTTCGGGGCTGGGCGGACGGGCACAGTTTCCACAGGGAGCGGCTGTGGCAGAAGCCCCGCCACAAATATTCGCCAAAAAACTATGAGTCCAGTTGGACGAACACAACTAGTTCCTAACCGATGAAAACCCACCCCACTGGAAGGTCATGAATTGACTCAGGCAACGACGCCTCACGGCGTGCATCTCGAGTACGACACATTCGGAGACTCCGAGAACACACCTATGCTCCTCATCCAAGGATTAGGGGCTCACATGCTGGGCTGGCACGTCGACTTCTGCCGCGAGCTAGCAGGGCATGGATTCTTCGTTATTCGGTTCGATAATCGCGATGTAGGTCTCTCGGATAAATTTCCGGACCAGCCCTATGGTCTGGCTGAGATGGCGAACGACACGGCCGGCCTTTTGGAGGCACTGGGTATTGAGGCCGCGCACGTTGTAGGTCAATCGATGGGAGGCATGATCGCCCAACAGCTCGCCACCCACTTTCCATCTCGCGTCCTATCCCTCGCCCTTATCTACACCACTCCAAATATTGAGCACCTAATTGGTGCCCAGAGGCTAAAAGAGCGGTCAGAAAACCCACCCGCAACCAATCGCGAGGAAGCCGTCGAGATGCATGTCCGATATCAGGAGCCTTGCGCCGGGCCAGCGTACCCAGCCGATATTGACTGGCTCCGCACCCTCGGAGGACTCATGTATGAACGAGACTACTATCCAGATGGCGCCGAGCGGCATCGACAGGTCATAACAGGGGTGAAAGATATGCGTGACGATCTAGCCCGCATCAGAGTTCCAACGACCCTCATTCATGGTGATTCCGACGCAGTTATAGATATGGGAGGGTCCCTGGCCATTGCCGAAGTAGTTCCCCAAGCCACGCTTGTGATCTACCCGGGCATGGGCCACCAGCTTCCACGTCCGTTGTGGCCAGACATTGTCGCCCGCATCGCCGAAAACACAACATCGGAAGAGCCCGGACGCGGAAGCTGACAACACACATGGAGCATAGGCAAGCGGTGCCACTCTTATCACGTCTAATGAGAGCTTCGAGACGCCGGTATTTGACATTTCATCAAGCCATATGCCGTGTTTACCGCCATCAAAACCTTACGCCCGAGAGAACTTCGCGCTCCTCCAACACGTGCACGAAAGAATGTCTGGCAGCCAATTCGGCGACCTGAACTGCACTCCCTAAGGGGTAAATTCATGGAAACTTATACCGCCAAACCCTATTCTCGGTTCGTCTCAATAGCTCGGCGTCAAGACTTGGAAGCTGCACTGGATAAGGCCGTCTATCGGGCAATTGCTGAAGCCATAGTTTCCCCATCCGGGGCATACTCGTAACCCGGCACGACGACAAGTCGTTCACGGTGGCACTGAGCGACTCTGTTCCGTTCGGCGCTACCCGCGAGCTGGACCTCAGGGAAAAACTAGGTTCGGCACCCAAGGCCGAGCCTCCTCGTTCTCCGACGAGCCGGCCACGCTACTAAACAGCAAGGATTAAGAATCGAATGTGTGGACGATCGGGATTGTCCGTCGCGCGGTGTGTGGGTCCGGCGCTTTCATTATTGGGTGGCTCCTTCGAACCGACCGGCGAAGGTAATCGCGAACGCGTTCAGCGCAGGCTTCCACCTCATCACCAAACGTGCCCGATCGCCGCCGCGCGGTTCAAGAGACCTGGTGACCAGATACAGGCATTTCAGAGCAGCGGCCTCGTTTGGAAAGTGCCCGCGGCCCCCACGGTCCGCCGGTAGCGGGCATTGATGGACTCGATCGCATTCGTTGTGCAGATCACCCGCCGGATCTCCACGTCGTACTCCAAGAACGCCACGAACATTGCGCAGAAGGACTCCCCAGAGGCGCACGATTGCCGGATCTCGCTGGCCCCAATCGGCCGTGAACTCGGCGAACCGGTCCCGCAAACCATCCACGACCAAGGACGTCACCATGCCAATCGATCCGATCCTCGCCCAGTTCCTGCCGAGGCCTGCGCTCGAAGCCGGGACAGACTTCACGAATCTGCGCGAACAGCATAATGCCGACGGGGACGCGATGACGCTCCAAGTCGCGGAACCGGGGCCAGAGGTAGCCGACCGTCGGGTGGTCACGATTCCCGTCGCGGACGGCACGATCGAACTGATCGTCTTCCGTCCAACACTGGAGGAAGCACTCCCCGCCCACATATACATCCACGGTGGCGGATGGGTGGCCGGTACGGCGCACAGTCTGATCGTCGACATCGTGTGCCGGGAGCGAGCGGTCGGAGCGCATTGCGTCGCCATCGCGGTCAACTACCGCAAGGCGCCTGAATTCCCGTACCCCATCGCTCTCATGGACTGTGAAGCTGCCCTGACCTGGGTGCACGAGCACGCAGAAGAAATCGGTGTAGACCTCTCAATCATCACTGTCGGCGGAGGCTCCGCCGGCGCGAACCTCGCCGCTGCCCTGACCCTCAAGGCTCGGGATAACCGTGGCCCGAAGATCGCGTTCCAGCTGCTCGAGGTTCCCGCCCTCGACTTGACCCTTTCGCTGCCCTCCCACTTGGACCCGGATCTAGGCACGAACTACGCACTCCATCGTTCAGACGGCGATGTGCTGATCGATGCCTACCTCGGCGAAGATGGCGACCGGCAGGATCCCTATGCCTCTCCCCTTTATGCGGGGAACTTCAGCGGGCTCCCGCCGGCACGGATTCTATCCGCTGAATTCGACATGCTCAGGGACGATGGCGGCGAGTACGCCCAACGGCTCCGCGAAGCAGGGGTCCCAGTCGAGTTCACCCTCGAGCCGGGACATGTGCACAATTCAGCTAGTTTCACGAAGATCATGCCAGCAGCACGTGCGTGGCGTGAGTCCGCCGTCGCTGCCCTTCGAGCTTTCTTCTGGTCAACGGAACCCCGACCATCCGGTGGCGAGGAGTTCCAGGAGCTTGAAGACGAGCTCAACTTCACCACTTCCGCCGCACTCCAGCAAGAACTCTGAGCAGATCGCCGAGGCGCCTTTTCGGTGGCCGAGAGCGACCAGCGGGTGACGCAGGAATCCGCCTGCGGCACCCACAACCCAATAGACCGCCCATCCGTTCTGCGAGGTCTAAGAAGAAGGGAACAGGGATGTTCGCGAGCCATATCCTTCACCAGATGGCATCAAGCCCTGCCAGGTCCCGCGTCCTGCGGCTACTCTTCGAAGGACCACAGTCGCCGGGCACCATCGCAGCCGCACTCAACATAGCCCCAGGGACCGCATCCAATCACTTGGCAGCACTGCACGGACTCGGTCTGGTCACTGCCGAAGCGTGTGGACGCAGGCGGTTCTACTCGGCTGTTCCCAATGGCGCCCAAGCTCTGCTCGAAGAAATCCGTGGGCCTGCCAATGACCCTGCTGCCGACCTCGATAGGAGGTGAAGGATCCCGCAAGGAGCCGAATATATCGGACCTGGTCGCCCTGCCCGTTAAGCCGATTCATCGCCGGACGCGCCGCGTTCGCCTGAACAACACATCCGCAATGCTGCGGAACCCCGTTCCACCCCACGCTTACTACCCCATCCCAAAGGCAACCCCATGACCTCAGGCAACAATGTTCCCGTCATTCTCGGCGGCGCGCGTACCCCCTTCGGACGCTTCCGCGGCGGACTCGCCTCCCTCTCCGCCAGCGACTTGGGCGCCCATGCCATCCGCACTGCGCTGGAACGCTCCGGCGTCGCCGCGCACCAGATCGAAGCCGTAATCATGGGGCAGGTCATCCAGGCCGGGGCAGGCCAAGGCCCCGCCAGGCAGGCAAGCCTCGTCGCCGGCATTGGCTGGGACGTGCCCACCGTGACGGTCAACAAGCTTTGCCTCTCCGGTCTCACAGCCGTGATCGACGCGGCTCGGATGATCCGGGCCGGTGAGGCCGACTTCGTCGTGGCCGGAGGCCAGGAATCCATGACCAACGCCCCGCACCTGGTCAAAGGCATTCGCGGAGGCGTCACCATCGGCGACACGCCCATGGTGGACTCCCTGAACCATGACGGCTTGCAGGATCCCTTCAGCGGTGAACTGATGGGCACCGCCACGGACGCCGGAAACACCACCCGCGGCATTAGCCGTAAAGAACAGGACGAGGTCGCCGCCCGCTCCCACCAACGCGCCGACGCCGCCCGCACGGCCGGAATCTTCGCCGAGGAAATCGCCCCCCTCGAAATTGCACAGCGCAAGGGGCCGGCCTTGGTGCTCGACTCCGATGCGGGCATCCGTCCGGGAACGACGGCGGAGCTGCTGTCCCAGCTCAAACCCGCCTTCGCGAAGGGCGGGGAGGCGACCATCACCGCCGGTTCCTCATCTCCGCTCTCCGATGGAGCCGCAGCGGTGATCATCGCCAGCAAGGCGGCAGCCCAAGCGGCCGGCCTGGAATGGATCGCCGAAATCGGCGCCCACGGACAGGCGGCCGGCCCCGATGCCTCCCTGCACTCCCAGCCCTCCCGGGCCATCGAACACGCCCTCAAGCGTGAAGGGCTCGCCGCCGAAGACCTGGACCTTATTGAGATCAATGAAGCTTTTGCCGCCGTCGTCATCCAGTCCGCCAGGGACCTCGGAATCAGCACGGACCGCATCAACACCGAGGGCGGCGCCATCGCGCTCGGACATCCGGTAGGCGCCTCCGGTGCCCGGCTGGTCCTCCACCAGGCGCTGGCACTCAAGCGCCGCGGCGGCGGCACCGGCGTCGTTGGCCTTTGCGGCGGCGGCGGACAGGGCGACGCCCTGGTCCTGAAGGCATAAACCAACTGCACTATCCCTAACCAAGGACAATCCACCATGACAAACCCGCCAGCCAATGACGGCTACGGCACCATCTCCGCCGCGGCCATCCTCGCCGAGGCTGCGGCTCGCATTCCGCACGTTACCGCCCTCGTCGTCGGGGATGAAGAGACCACCTACGGGGAACTCTGGGAGCAAACCCGCGGCTACGCCGGGGCACTGCGTGCCCGCGGCATCGGACCGGGAGACCCCGTCGCCATCCTCATCCCCAACGTGGCGGACTTCGCCCGCGTCTACTACGCCGTCCTCGCGCTCGGAGGGGTCGTGCTCCCCATCCACGCGCTGCTGAAGGGCAGCGAAATCGAGTACGTGCTGCGCGACAGCGGAGCCAGGCTGCTGATCTGCGCCGCCCAACTGCTCGGCGAGGGCGCCCCAGGCGCCGCAGCGGCCGGCGTCGAGGTGCTGACAGTACTGGCACCGGAGAGCGCTGAACGTCCCGCCCGCCTGGAAGCCGAAGTAGCGGCCGCAACCCCCATCCAAAGCTATGTCCCGCGCAGCGCACAGGACACCGCGACCATCCTGTATACATCCGGGACCACCGGGAAACCGAAAGGCGCCCTCGGGACGCACTTCGCCCTGGTGGAACAGGTCAATGTGCTGCTGACCGGCACTTTCGACCTCCGGCACGGCGATAAAGTGTTCGGCGGCCTGCCGCTCTTCCACACCTTCGGCCAGACCTGCGTGCTCAACGCCGGCCTGCGCGCCGGCGCCACCATCGTTTTGTGCCCCCGGTTCACCGGGGAGGCCGCGCTGCGGCTGCTGCACAAACACGAAATCAACGTGTTCTTCGGCGTGCCCACCATGTATGTGGCGCTGCTCGAAGCCGCCAAGGCCAATCCAACCCGGCCCCAAGGACTTCGCTACGGAATCTCCGGCGGCTCCTCGCTGCCAGTAGCCGTACTGGAAAAATTCCGTGAGCACTTCGGGGCGGAGATCCACGAAGGCTACGGCCTGACCGAGACCTCCCCGGTAGCCAGCTTCAACCACGTGGGCACAACACCGAGACCCGGTACCATCGGCACCCCCATCTGGGGTGTCGATGTCGAGATCGCCCGTCCGGAAATCACCGACAGCATTGAACTGCTGCCCCGTGGCGAACTCGGAGAACTGGTCGTGCGGGGCCACAACCTGTTCAAGGGCTACCTGAACCGCCCCGACGCCACCGCCGAAGCCGTCGTGGAGGGATGGTTCCGCACCGGAGACCTCGGAGTCAAGGACAGCGACGGCTACCTGAGCATCCTGGACCGCAAGAAGGACATGATCATCCGGAACGGCTACAACGTCTACCCACGCGAAGTCGAAGAAATTCTCAACCAACACCCCCAGGTAGTCAGTGTCGCCGTCTTTGGCGTTCCCCATGAGGTCCACGGACAGGAAATAGCCGCCGCAATCGTTCCAGCCCCGGGCAGCACCATCACAGCGGACGAACTCGGCGCTTACGCAAAAGAGCGGCTGGCAGCCTACAAATACCCCCGCATCATCGAACTCATGACCGAACTGCCACTGGGCCCCAGCGGGAAGATCCTCAAACGCGAACTCGCCACCCACTATGCAGAAAACCCAGCCTCCCCTGCTGTCCTTCCGGAAAGCGCAACAAATTGAGCTACACCGATTACCGGGAACTGGCCGGACACGCCCCCACGAGACCATCATCCAGTCCCGACTGCGCGAGATCCCGCTCCCAGGAGCAGGGACCTGAGGAAAAACCAGGGGCGGGACTTCGCTTTCCTGCCGTGTTGCCGCAGGTACTCTCCTCGGTCGTCGCTGGCGGCCACATCACGTGGCTCGGAGGCTACCCGGCCCCCTTGATCTTCGGCACGCTCTGCGCTGCCGTCGCCGGAATCATGGCGATGCGCGCATCCTGTCCGTTCTCTGACATACAAACCACCGCTCTTGAAAGAACCGTCTGCATGACGATCACGATGAGGAAGGTATGTACAAAGATGTTCAATTTTCTGCCCACCGGCGCGAGGGCCACGTCAGGCTCACACACGGTTCCCCGAAAGCCTGTCGGGGAGCGCCTTAGCGACCTGCTCTTCCGCGGTCGACGACGACCACCCAGGTCCATGGATGGAGGAAGGCGTCTAACCACGGCCCCAAGGCTACGGACGGTGACCAAAGTTGTCGCCATGGTCACCGCAGGCCTCCTAGTAGCAGGGACTGCCGTACCCGCCGCCCATGCCGATGTCGGCTTCTCGGTGCAGACTCTGCATTCAGGGTCACAGGCCTGCAGAACGGATCCAGCTGTGACATCATTGGTGACCTCTACCTCCCTTACGCGAGCCGCACGAAGCGGGTTCCCGCGCTGCTGATGACCAACGGTTGGGGTAACTCGAAGGACACGCAGGATCCGGCCAATCTCGCCATGGTTTTCGCCAGGCGCGACTACGCAGTGCTTGCATACTCGGGGCTCGGGTTTGGCGGTTTGAGCTGCTCAGTGACCCTCGACGATCCGGGCATCGACGGCCAAGCTGCCAGTCAGCTCGTCAGCTACCTCGGGGGCGCCCCGGCGATCGCCTACACTAACGCGGCTCACACGATTTCCGCACCTCCGCTCAACGTCGTCGTCCACGACCAAAAGGACCTTGATGGCATCGCCCGGGCCTACGACCCGCGGGTCGGTATGTTAGGTGCCTCCTATGGCGGTGCGATCCAGTTTGCAGCGGCAAGCGTCGACCATCGCATCGATGCGATCATTCCCATCGACACGTGGAACGGTCTGCCCTCCGCACTCGCTCCGAACAGCACCGCCCAGACTGCGGGTGTCACAGCCTCCACTCCGGGAGCGGCGAAGTCTGTCTGGCTTGCCAGGCTGTTCGCAGTAGCAGAAAAGAGTTACCTCACTAGTCCAGTGGATCCGTCGACCATTGATTCCTGCCCTGGCTGACCGACGTCTTCTGCTCGGCGGTCAACTCCGGTCTTGCGACGGGCTACTTCCCACCGGACGTTACGGGCGCTCTCGAACGCATCTCGGTGGCCTCCTTCTACTCAAGCATCAAAGGCACCGGCGATGCTGGTCCAGGGAGAACACGACTCCTTGTTCCCGCTCAACCAGGCCGTTGCCACGTACCAGGCCCTGAAGAGGCAAGGCACACCGGTGAAGATGATGTGGATCTCACATGGCCATGACAGCACCAGCATGGACGCTCCCGGAGAGCTCACAAAGAGCAACCCCAGTTTCACTACCGACTACGTCATGGTCCGCTTCGCTTACTGGTTCGACCACTACCTCAAGGGAGGCCCGAAAAATACAGGGCCCGAGTTCGAGTACATGCGCGACTGGGTCGCCTTCGCCGGCTCGGCCGCCCCGCCTACGGCAGCGCATCCTCCTACCCAGTGGCGAACGCCCTCAACCTATATCTGGCGGGCAGCGGAACACTCGCCTCCAACCCGGACGCTGTAGTGAATGGCACACAAGAATGCCTCGCACCTGCAGCCGGCGTCCCCACCGTCATCGAACCGCTCAACGCAAGCAATGCCGCCTCCACACTGGCAGGCGGGCACCGATACCCGCACCGAAAGCAGATGTCCCAGGCACAACGGCCACATGGACGACCCCGACAGGAGCCCCTGCCGTCGTGCGCGATCTCGCCGGCAGGGCCCTCCCTGGCTGCTGCCCGCAGTCGGGCCGCCGCAACACCGCGCGGACGCTCGCCTCCGGCAAGGCGGTTGATCCGGCCCGCCATAACTTCTAGACCACGGTAAAAATTGAAATTTCGGCTCAGGGCTCCGAGTGGATGAATCGACTCGAGGAGGACACCCGAGGGACCGTGGCTGTACCAGCAACGCGCGCAGTTCAAAAAATTTGGCATGTTCGTCGCGCATCGTGAAGATGGCGTTGATGCTTGCGGAACCGCCCGGAGACAAGGGGCAGCGGGAACCGCCCTGTCGGGAGCGCCACATGGCTGGCTGATCCGACAAACTGCAGCCGGGGTGACTATCGATGCGACAGTCACCCCGACTGCTTTTTCCCACCGCCGTTGCTTCTTATCCGCGGCGCTGGTGTGATTTGAAGAAGTCCCACATCGTCTGGGATGCGTTGATCTCCGGGGTCGAGTAACCGGCGCCGTAGGCTTCGAAGGGAACAGCGCTGCCCGGCCAGGTGTGGCCACCATTGGCAACTTCGTAGAGCACTACGTCGGCCTGCTTCGAGCACTTGCTCCAGGTGTACTGCTTGACGTCGGGGCTGTACTGGGTGACAACAGGACCTACACGACAATCGTTCAAGTGAGCCCATTCCTGCGCGGCGGCCTGCGTGCTGTAACCCCAGCGCGGATCGGTATTGCCCTGATACGGATTGACCGGATCCGCGGTGCCATGGAAGGTCACCACCGCAACCGGATGAGTCGGCTCGCAGGTGCCCGGCGCGGGCACCAAATAGTCCGGCGCGGCGCTGCGTCCTGCACGAAGCCCGGCCACCGGTGCGATGGCCGCGAAAACATCGGATGCCTCGCATGCCAGTGCTGATGCCATGCGCCCACCACCGGAATAACCGGTCGCGTACACCCGGCGTCCATCCACGCACGCGGCACCGTCTATCTGTTTGACTACGGCTCGTAGGAACGCCACATCATCACGTGCGTCAGGGGATGGCAAATTGCCCAGCGTGAGTGGGACCCCCGGCACGTTCCATCCCCAGGTGGCTCCGGATGGTCCATCTGCTGCGAAGGGAATGTTCCCCTCCGGGGTGGCGACGATGAAGCCTTCCGCATCTGCGATCTCCGCGAGTCCGGATACGTAGGACTGTGAGGCGGCATTGCTATCGGACCCATGGAGGTCAAGCACAAGGGGGAGCTGCTTATGCGAAGGAGCGGAGGGCACGTGCACCTGCACGTTGAACGGCTCACCGCCGAAATCCACCACAAAGTTGGAGCTGCCGATGGGTAAGGCACGGGTGCACGCCGACGGGCCGTTGCCCGCAGGTTGCCCGGCGCTCGAGGCAGGGGCAGCGGTGGCAGCGGGCACGGTGAGCAGACTCCCGATGGAGACGGCGACGGCTACCGTCGCACTGACGAGCGCTTTGCGTGCCGCTGACCCCCGTGTGAGGGATATTTTCCGAACCGACATATGATCTCCTTTGGTCACGCGATGTATGTGAATGTCAATCAAGGCGGGCGCAGAGGTGCATGAGCTGGCTCATGACATTGAGGTCCAGCGGAAAAGACCCGACAATTTGCATGCTTGATTTTATAAATCAATCAAAACTTGCGCGCGCTAGTCCTGAAGGTACGCTCTCCTGAGCCAGCTGACAACCGTGCGTTCTTCCCAAACAGCTTGACGATGAAGTCTTCGATGGACACACAGCCAGGCGATCTTCCCGCCGCATCGCAACCTCTCAGGCGACGTTTGTTGTCGGAATGATCGTGTGTAGAGCCTGGTCTTCGTCCGTGTCCAACGATTTCGTCCGATTCCCCTGCCAGCCTCCTACGCGCCTAGTTAAAGCCGAAAAAGGGAAATTCCGCCAACCTGGGGGTTTCTCGACCTGCCCGCCTCCCCACGCGGATAGTCGCGCCCCACCTGTTGTCAAACACCCAGCGTTCGACCTTGTCTGCGCCTGCCGTTCCTACCCACGAAGAAGGCTTGGGCCGGGAGGACTGTGACAGCAGACAGGTCGTTGGCTGCGAAGACAAAAGGCGGTCAGCTCAAGGGAGGACATTTAACGGGACAGCCATGTCTCGCGCCCGGAGTTTCGCCTTGCTTTGCTCCAATGTACCGGCACCCCAAAACTCATACGCGTGAGATCGGTGCCAGTGTCGGGTCACCCGCAGTGGGCGGCCTGTTCGTAAGCCGTCTCACCGAAGCCTCGGCACGAGAAGTCATGACGCCGGCAGCTCTGCCCCAGTTGCACACTCTTCTCCCAATCGAAAAGGCCGGGTGGTCGCTAATAGGCGCTGAACCAACGACGGTCACGACAACGGAGCCAGGACCACCAGCATCTGAGGGACCGCCCCTGGCAGGCGGTCCCTCAGATCGTTCATACGGCCTGATGCTTGTCTTGTGAGGAACGGGGATTCCAGTCCTGTGCGCTGATATTCGCCGCGGTTACGTCGTCGTCATACACCCCGATTCCCGTCATCCCCGCGTGCGCCTCCGCCCCCGCGATGCGCTGTCGTGTTTAATTCCTGCCGGGCCGGGCCCCATAGGAGCCGAGCCCTGAGCCTTTGCAAGCGTCACCGGCGCGTCAAGCCCTGGCGAGCCAGCCGTCACCTCCATCGTCGCCGCTCGTGTGTCCGGTTAGGCTGGACGGCCACAAACACTTTCCGGTATGCATCGAATTCATCAAAGAGCACGGCCGCTTCAGGCGCGCAAGCCACCATCACGCCCGGTCGTGCCGCAACCCGCACGACTGGAGGGAGGTAGGGCACGTCCTGGCGACGTTGTTGGTCCTAGACGTTCCGTCTGTCGCAACCCTCTGCGCGCGGGGGACAGTGCATCGCCCGCTGCTAGCTGACCACGGCCACTACGAGGTCGACTCAGGAGCACCCGCTACGCCCGGGTGTGAGAAATTTCACGTCTTAACTTGCGCGCGCTAACTGGCGTCCGTATAGTCGGATGAGCTACGCAGATAGCGCGCGCTAGCGTGTGCGTACATCGCGCGACGCCGACGGCCTCGCCGGTAGCCATCCAAAGCAGACAAGGAAGTCAACGTGAACATGAGATACAGGCGTCTCGCGGCGGTTGTTGCCGCTGTTACAGCGCTCGCGCTCGGAGGATGTTCCTCCACAGGTGACACCGGACCAGATGCAAATAAATCCGCGATTAAGACGCTTCGGTTGCCACTCTCAACCGCGCCCGGGAACTTCCAGATCGGGAACTGGCCAGGCGGCGAGGCCTACATGTTCCTCTCGGTGTACGACACCCTTGTCGGTCGCGGCCTCGACGGAAGCGTCGTCCCTGCGGTTGCAGAGTCGTGGAAATACTCGGAGGACCAGAAGACACTGACGTTCAAGATTCGTGAGGGTATGACCTTCACAGACGGGGAGCCCGTCGACGCCAATGCGGTTGTGGCCTCGCTCGAGGTGGCCAGAACAGGCCCCGCCTCGGCCAGTTCCCTTACAAAGATCGCCGGTGTGGAAGCTCCGGATGAGTCAACTGTGGTCCTGGACCTGTCTGAACCGGATGCGGCGCTACTTCCCATCCTGAGCAGCAATATCGGGGGCATCGGTTCTCCGAAGGTACTCACCGATGAGAGCTCGAAGCTAAAGCCCGTCGGATCCGGACCCTACGTCATCGATGACGCTGCAACCACAGTTGGCGCTGTCTACACCCTGAAACGCAACCCTGGCTACTGGAACTCCAAGGCATACCCTTACGACACCGTTGAGTTCCGTGTGATCGAAGACCCGGTTGCACAGCAGAACGCGATGCAGGCCGGCCAGCTGGATTTCGTCAACATCTCCGCTGACCAGAGGAGCCAGTTTCCTGAGGACAAGTTCACCGTTGGAGAAGGCACACCATCGGGTATCGCCGCGCTGTGGTTGATCGACCGAAACGGGGACATCATTCCCGCACTGAAAGACAAGCGCGTCCGCCAGGCAATTAACATGGCGTTCGATCGATCACTGATCGCGAAGTCTCTCGGTGAAGGCGGCACCTACCCCTCCAATCAGTTGGTGAGTCCACGCGGCAAGGTCTTCAGTGAAGATCTTTTGAAGGTCAATGACTACGATCCCAAACAAGCCAAAGCGCTTCTGGCCGAAGCCGGCTACGCCGACGGGTTTGAGATGAAAATGCCCAGCACTGCCCTGACGACGACCTACGAGTCAGCGATCGCGCAGGCGCTCGGTGATATTGGCATCACAGTGACGTGGGAACCCATCCAGTTCCAGGATCTGTTCCCCAAGATTTTTGCGGGTAACTACGGTGCGTACTTCTTCTACAACGGCCTCACAAGCAATGATGCCCAGGACTTGGCGGGAAGCCTGGTCGGAATCTTCAACCCCTCCAACAACACGTCTCCCGAGTTGACCGAGCTTATGAAGGCTGCGAACAGCGCACCTATTGAGAAACAGGCCGATGCATTCCGAGCGGTCAACGAGTACCTGGTAGAGGATGGCTGGGCTGCACCGATCGGCTACACCTCGGGGTTCTACGCCACGACGAAGGATGTCAAGTACACCCCGCCCTTGGTAAATGGACAGACTGTCCTGCCCTTCGCCCCGGCAGGTTCATAGAAACATCAGTTAGGTGGCGTGGAGCGTCGCTCCACGCCACCCTTCATAGGAGCGAATGAATGTTCTCTTTCATGATTCGGCGATTAGGGCATGGCGTGGTCTTGATCCTCATCGTTACTGCAATCACGTTCTTTCTTACGTACGGCGCGGGTATCCCTGTAGCCACCAACATCCTCGGTAAGAACGCAACACCTGAAGCAATCGCCAAGTTGGAAGCCCAGCTGGGCCTTGACCTTCCAATGGGTCAGCAGTACCTCAACTGGCTTATCAATGCGGTGCAGGGGGATTTGGGCCGGTCGTATTTCTCGAATGAACCCGTGGTGGATGCCATGGCAACGCGGCTGCCGGTCACGCTGTCCATAGTCTTCGTCGCTGCCGCCCTCATGCTGATCCTCAGCACAATCCTCGGGGTGGCCTCGGCCGCACGTCCGGGCATCCTTGACAACATCCTGCAATTCATCTCGGTAATTACCTTCATTTTCCCGACATTGATCCTCGGTCTCGGAATGGTATTTCTCTTCGCGGTCTCCTTGAAATGGGTTCCAGCAGTCGGCTATACGGACCTGAGTGATTCGCCAACGCGTTGGTTCGCGGGAGTCATTCTGCCCGCCATCGTCCTGGCAATCGGCGGGATTGCAGCCCTCGCCGCCCAAATCCGCGGTTCGATGATCGACGAGCTTGAAAAGGACTACATCAGGACGTTGCGCAGTAGAGGAGTACCCGAACGCTCACTGTTGTTGAAGCACGCACTGCGAAACGCTGCCAGCCCAGCCTTCACCACCTTCTCCCTTCAATTCATCGGCATGTTTGGAGCAGCTCTCTTCGCCGAGAAAATTTTCGCTCTGCCGGGGTATGGAACATATGGCTACCAAGCGACCGTCACCGGAGACCTTCCTGCGCTCCTTGGCGCATCCCTCTTCGGAATCCTTATCGTCGTTGTTGTCAACCTCCTGGTCGATCTTGCCAACGGCTGGCTCAACCCCAAAGCGAGGCTCACATGACAGTCCCCGAACGCCAGGCAACCCTCGATGCAAATCACGTTGAAGAACGTCGCAAAGGATCGTTTGCCCGTATGCTCAGAAACCCACTTGGCCTAGGGGCACTTGTCCTTCTGACCGCTGTGGTCATGCTCGGGTTACTGGAACCTGTGCTGAGCGCGCACGACCCAAATTTCAGTTCCCTGACGGCGGTCAACACACCGCCTTTCTCCCCGGACTACTTACTCGGTGCTGACCAGTACGGACGCGACATCTGGTCACGCAGTCTGGTCGCAATCAACGTCTCCGTCATTTCAGGGCTGCTCGGGGCAGGTGTGGCAGTATCCATCGGTACGGTGTTCGGGCTCATTTCCGGCTATGTAGCCAAACGCACAGACGCAGCCTTGTCCTGGCTGTTCAACCTGGTCATGACCTTCCCGGCACTGATCCTTGTCATGATTCTCTACCCCATCACCGGCGGCGACTACAAGATCATGATGGGCGTCTTCGGGATCTTCATCTCGGCTGGCATTTTCCGTCTGGTCCGCAATCTCGTCCTCGGCGTGCGGAACGAACTATACGTGGACGCCGCGCGCGTAGCGGGGCTCTCCAACGTCCGCATCCTTTCCCGTCACGTTCTCTACGCCGTTCGAGGCCCCATCATCATCGCCTCCGCGTTTCTCGCCGTCGCCTCCATTGGCATCCAGGCAGGCCTGGCATTCCTTGGGCTAGGGTCCAGCCAGCTACCGAGCTTCGGCTTGATGGCGGGAGCTGCGTTCTTGAACATTTACCAGCATCCAATTCAGATGCTCTGGCCCTCCCTCTTCCTGGCCGTCATGACCGGCGCTTTAGTGATGCTCGCCAACGCCTACCGGGACTCCCTCGCAGCTCCAAACGCCGTACCCAAGAAGCCGCGCACGCACACAGTAGTGCCGCCAATAGAAGAGACTGGTGCCACTGATAGCGCTGCAAGCATTGATGGCAACCAGGATCAAGCCAGAAGCAAAGGCAACCTGCTGACGGTTCGAAATCTTCGAGTCGAGTATCCGCAGGCCGATGGCACCTACAGGAGTGTCGTCAAAGGAGTGTCGTTGGACGTCAACCTGGGTGAAGTCGTGGGTGTCGTCGGAGAATCCGGGTCAGGAAAGACCCAGACAGCCTTCTCCATTCTCGGCCTATTGCCCCGCCAAGCCCGGGTCAGCGCCGATTTACTCGAAATTGCAGGCGAACCGATTTCCGCGCAGGATGACCGCACACTACGGCGCATGCGGGGCAGTGCCCTTGCATACATTCCCCAGGAGCCTATGTCGAACCTGGATCCGTCCTTCACCGTCGGTAGCCAACTCATAGAACCCCTGACAGCTGGTATGTCGAAGAAAGAAGCGCGGGCCACCATTCTGGCCCTGCTGGCTCGGGTCGGCATTCCCGATCCTCTACGAACCTTCAAGTCCTACCCTCATCAGATATCCGGTGGCATGGCCCAACGCGTCCTTATCGCCGGGGCTGTTTCATCGCGGCCAAAGCTGCTCATCGCTGACGAACCCACCACTGCCCTGGACGTGACGGTGCAAGCTGAGATCCTTGACCTTCTGCGTGATCTCCAAGGCGAGTTCGGCATGGGAGTCCTCTTGGTAACGCACAACTTCGGGGTTGTCGCCGATCTCTGCAATCGAGTGGTTGTTATGAAGGACGGGGAAATGGTGGAGTCGGGCGACGTGAGATCTATCTTCCACGCGCCGTCCAAGGAATATACCCAACAACTCATCGCCGCGATTCTGGATGAGAACACGACCCGCTCTGACCCGCCCGCAGCGGCGCCGTCTGCACTGAACAAGGAGCATGCTCGATGAGCAACCCACTGCTAAAAGTCTCCGACCTCCGTCTCCGATACCCTGGCACCGGGTTCCGCACAGCGTCACCGGAGGTGCTCCGCGGCGTTTCCATCGAAATCACCCCCGGTGAGACGCTCGGCGTCGTAGGGGAATCCGGCTCGGGAAAAACCACCCTTGGGAGGGCGGTATTGGGTCTCGCTAGACCGACCGGCGGAACGATTAAGTTTGACGGGCGCGACATCACCCACATGAACCCCCGCGAACGGCGACCCCTCGCCCGCGACATTCAGGTGATTTTTCAGGATCCGTACACGTCCCTGAACCCCTCCCTTCAGATTGCTGACATCCTCACTGAGCCGCTCATCGCCCAAGGAACGTCCTCACAGGCGGCTCGCAACTCCGTGCGGCAACTGCTGGACTCGGTCGGACTGCCGGCTAACGCCGCCCAACGCTACCCGAAAGAGTTCAGCGGCGGGCAACGGCAAAGAATTGCTATTGCCCGAGCTGTGGCTCTTAAACCACGCCTTATCGTGTGTGATGAACCCGTTTCGGCTTTGGATCTGACCACCCAGTCACGAGTGCTCGATCTACTCATCGACTTGCAACGCCAAACCGGCGTCGCCTACCTGTTCATTACGCACGACCTGTCAGTGGTACGGCATATCAGCCACCGCGTCACGGTGATGTATCAAGGCGAATTGGTCGAGACCGGTCAAACCCCAGAAGTCACCACCAACCCGCAGCACGAATATACACGGAGCCTGTTGCTCGCCTCGCCGACAGCTGACCCCGACCGCCAAGCTGAGCGACGTGCTGCACGACGCCTCCTTCGTTTGGCGAACTCCTAGTCAATAATTCATATGTAGGTTGGGGCGCCAAGGGCAGTGGGGAGCGGCCCGCATGGTGGTTGCGAGGGCCGCTTGAAGGGGTGGCGCCCGGTGTTGGCTGCTGGCGAGTCTTTAGCGACTGCAATGGTCAGACTGAAATGCGCTGGATGGGTGTCGCATGACGATTGTGCGAGCAGGAGCGTGGCGGTGTCTAAGTTCGAAGCATCGGCAATGGTTCAGGTTCACCAATGCCGGGCACAGGTGCGCCCAGAGAGGAGCGGGCTACTCCAGCCTGGCGTGGCGCAGGTTCTTGGCGTGCGGTCTTCCCACCAACCCCGCATCGCCGGCGGGTCGCTGCTGTGGCAATTGTTGCATCGAGGCGAAAGGCCATGCTCGTTCTGCCGGCCGCGCTTCACCGGTGTGGACACAAAGGCAAAAGACCTCATCGCAATGAATCGATACAAAGTTACTTGCGCGTGCTAGCTCTGCGGGTGTACGCTCTCGTAAGCCAGCTCACAGTTGTGCATCCTTATTAGTAGACATTGACGATGGAGTCTTCGATGGCAATACGCCCAGGCGATCTTCCCGCCGCCCCTCAGCCTCTGCCGACCGCGCCGGGGGCGCTGGCGGAGGTTATGCAGAACGCACCGCAACCTCCGGCTGAACAGAAAGCCAGCACCTCGTACATCTGGTTCCAAGTACTGGGTCAATTCGGTGTATTCGTAGCATTCATCACGCCTCTGGCGATTTCATTGGCCATTCGTTTGGCGGAGCTGGCGCCGGGCCGTGACGAGTATCTGGGATACATCACCGGCGCTGGATCCTTGGTAGTGATGGTCACAGCTCCGCTTCTGGGTGTGCTCAGCGACCGAACGCGCTCACGAATTGGACGTCGTCGTCCGTTCATGATCGGCGGCATGCTGGTGGGCATCCTTTCACTCTTCGTTATGGCGATGGCACCAAGCGCGCTGGTTCTCGGCATCGGCTGGGTCCTCGCGCAGCTCGGCTGGGGTCAAGTCCTTCAGGCCCTGCTGACATCCATGGCCGATAAGCTATCGGAAACCCAGCGAGGGAAAGTCGCCGGCCTTGCAGGTTTCGCCACCCAGGTGGCGCCCGTTGTAGGTGTTGTAATCGCTGGCAGCTTCGCTGCTGATGCGCTTCTGCTCTTCCTGCTGCCCGGTTTGGTCGGCGTGATCTTTGTGACCCTCTTTGTGTTGTTCACGAAGGAAAACGACACCCGAAACGCCCGGTTCGACGAGAAACTGTCCCTGGGTACGCTGTTCAGCAAGTACCTGTACAACCCCCGCTCGTACCCGGACTTCTCATGGGTATGGCTTGGCCGGTTCCTCTTCTACTTCGGTCTTACCTTGAACACCACGTTCACGGCGTTCTTCTTCGCTAAGCGTCTCGGCGTCAGTGTTGCCGATTCCGCACCCATCATCGCCACCATCAGCCTGATCGGGATTGTTGCTACAACCGCCGGTGCCATTGGAGGCGGATTCCTCTCAGACAAGCTGCGTCGCCGGCGCGTCTTCGTCCTTTACTCAGGTGTTCTTTTCACACTGGGCACGGTTGTCATGGCCGTTGCCTCCGACTTCACTCTGCTGGTGACTGGTTCGATGATCGTGTCTGCGGGAATCGGCATGTTCTCGGCAATCGACCAAGCCCTCATCCTGGATGTTCTGCCGGAGAAGGACACCAACGCCGGACGATTCATGGGCATCATCGGCTTCGCAGTGTCGATCCCGCAGGCAGTTGCACCCTTTATTGCACCGGCATTCCTCGCAATCGGAGTCGTAGCGGGTGGCGAAAAGAACTACACCCTGCTCTACCTCATCGCCGGCGTCTTCACCCTCATAGGCGGCATGGTGGCCATGCGCGTCCGCTCAGTCCGCTAACCCAACCAGCCAGCCAATACCCAGCGTTACAAGGAGTTCCACAATGACCGCCGACTGGTCCGCATCTTTCATCACCCCCAAGCATTCAACAGGCGAACCCGGAGAGCCCGCTTCGTATCTTCGTCGTGAATTCGAAGTACCCGAACTGCCGGTCAAAGCAACGCTCCACAGTACAGCTGTAGGCCTGATCGAAGCGCACGTCAACGGGAACGTTGTGGGAGATGAGGTCTTGACGCCCGGCTGGACTTCTTATCGCCATCGACTCGTTGTCAGCAGCCACGACGTCACGTCGCTGATCACCCCGGGAGTCAATGCGCTGGGCGCAATTATGGGGGAGGGGTGGGCGCTGGGACGCCTCGGCTGGGAGGAAAAACGCAACCACTATTCGGAGCGGCCAGCCGCCTGGTTGCAGCTTGATGTGGAGTACGCCGACGGCCGGACAGAACGGATCACTACAGATGGTTCGTTCCGGGCCGGAACCGGTGCTGTGCTCGCGAACAGCATTTACGACGGCGAAACTTACGATGCGCGTCTGGAACCCTTCGGGTGGGACAAGCCTGGGTTCGACGATTCGCAGTGGGCCGCTGTTGAAATCTTCGACTGGCCGCTCGAAGCACTCGTGGAGCCCACAGCTCCGCCCATCCGGCGGATCGAAGAGCTGGCTCCCGTGGAAATCCTGACAACGGCCTCAGGGCGCACCGTGGTGGACTTCGGCCAAAACATCTCAGGTTGGGTACGGCTCGACGTCCAAGGTCCAGCCGGTACGACAGTGACGCTTAAGCACTCGGAGGTGATGATTGCCGGCGAAGCGGACTTCGAGACGATCCGGACAGCAGCGGCCACTACCCGGTACACGCTGCGCGGAGAAGGACGCGAAATCTGGGAGCCCCGCTTCACGTTCCATGGATTTCGCTACGTCGAGATCGACGGTTGGCCCGGAGTGTTGACCTCCGAGTCTCTGCGGGCCGTTGTTGTCCACTCCGACATGACCCGCATCGGGTGGCTCGAGACATCAAATCCGTTGCTGAACCAGCTGCACTCCAACGCGGTCTGGTCCATGCGGGACAACTTTGTTGGCGTCCCCACCGACTGTCCCCAGCGCGACGAACGCCTTGGCTGGACCGGTGACATCAACGCGTTCGCCCCCACTGCGGCGTTCCTCTACGACGTCCGCGGTGTCCTCGGATCCTGGTTGAGCGACCTCGCCGTTGAACAAAAGGAAAGTGGCTATGTGCCATGGGTTGTCCCTGATGTGCTCTCCACGCCATCTTCCCCGACGGCGCTGTGGAGCGATGTCGCAGTCAGCCTTCCCTGGGCGCTCTACAGGGAATATGGCGATGAACAGATCCTTGCGGACGCTTATGGTTCGATGACCGCCTTCATCCGTCAGGTTGCCGGCCTGCTGGATGACAACGGATTGTGGAGTACTGGCTTCCAGTACGGTGACTGGCTCGATCCGGACGCACCGATCGACAACCCGGCCGGTGGTAAAACCGACAGGCATCTTGTCGCTGCAGCCTACTTGTGCCGCACCACCCGGGAGATGGCTGACACCGCAGCCATCCTCGGACACGAGGCAGACGCCGTCGAATTCAATGCCCTTGCTTACCGCGTCCGCGGAGCGTTCCTGGACGAGTTCGTCAGCAAGACCGGCAGGGTTGTCAACGAGACCGCCACAGCATACGCATTGGCGATCACCTTCAATATTCTCGACGACACCCAGAAAGCGCATGCAGGTGACCGGCTGGCGGAAATCGTAGCCCGCGCCGGCTACCGCATCTCAACAGGCTTCGCCGGCACGCCGCTGGTCACCGATGCCCTCTCTGTCACAGGTCACCTCGACGAGGCTTACCTTATGCTTCTGGAAACGGGCTGCCCGTCCTTCCTGTACCCGGTGACGATGGGCGCCACCACCATTTGGGAGCGTTGGGATTCGGTACAGCCTGACGGGACCATCAACCCCTCCGGAATGACCTCCTTGAACCACTACGCCCTCGGGGCGGTTGTGGACTGGATGCACCGAACCATTGGTGGGCTGAACGCCGTCGAACCTGGCTACCGACGCATGCGAATCGCACCCCAACCGGGCAAACATCTCACTTCCGCAGACCTGAAACATGTCACCCCGCACGGGGAAGTGCGCGTGAATTGGAGCGTGAAAGAGGGCACAGCCCTGCTGGACGTGGCCATTCCGGAGGGGACCAGCGCCGAGGTGGTCCTGCCCCTGCACCCGGATGGGCTGAGAGTAGAGATTGCAGCTGGTGAGCATCAATGGAGTTATGCGGCTGAAATTGCCTCGGCCCGGACCACCTTTGACCTGGACTCAACCATTCGCGAGGTTGCCGAGGATCCGGCCGCATGGCGGCTGTTCAGCAACACCTTCGCTAGCCATTACCCCGGTGTTCCTCTGGACGGCAAGGACCCGGAAGCCGCTGCCATGTCCATCCGCACGCTGCTCGAATACATCCCCGGTGCCTCGGACCAGTTCCGCTCTGACCTTTCAGAGTCACTGGCAGCTGCATCGAACGGAGACAACTGATGACCCTCCACGACGATGCAGCCGGCGCCACCAAACAAGAACGAACAGAGGACCCATTGCCTGTACTGCCCTTCCGTGAATCCACACTGCCAGTGGAGGTCCGCGTCAAAGACCTCCTTGGCCGGCTCACTCTTGAGGAAAAAGCCGGTCAGCTGACACAGTATTTCTACACCGGGGACGGGGAGCCGATTCCGGACGATTTTGACATCGAGTCCCTTCCCCCTGAGCACCGTGTCCACATCAAGCTGCCGCAACTGATTGAGGAGGCCGTAAGCGCAGGAAAGGCCGGTTCCCTTCTCTTTATCCGGAACCCGGAACTCGCGAACCGCCTGCAGCGCCGCGCTGTAGAGGACAGCCGGTTTGGCATTCCGCTCCTCTTTGGGTTCGACGTCGTGCATGGGTGGCGGACCATTTTCCCCGTGCCAATCGCCATGGCTGCTACTTGGTCCGAAAATGTGATCGAAGCGGCGCAGACAGTGGCAGCACGGGAGGCCCGTGCCGCGGGCGTGCACTGGACTTTCGCCCCCAATGTCGACATTGCCCGGGACCCTCGCTGGGGACGCATCGTCGAAGGAGCAGGCGAAGACCCTGTCCTTGGTGCCGCCGTAGCCGGCGCTAACGTGCGCGGCTTCCAAGGTGACCTCGGCCCCGAGCGGATTCTCGCCGGGGTGAAGCACTTTGCAGGCTACGGGGCGGCCCGCGGGGGCAGGGATTACGACGACGTCGACATCTCCGACGCTGAACTTTGGAACGTGCACATCCCGGCGTTCCGCGCCGCTATCCACGCCGGGACGTCGAACGTGATGAGCGCCTACATGGACTTCAACGGGGTTCCAGTCTCTGGAAACCGCCAACTGCTCACCACCATCCTTCGGGACCAGCTCGGCTTCGATGGCTTTGTGGTTTCTGACGCAAACGCCGTGCGGTCTTTGGAGACGCAGCACTTCGCCAAGGATCAGGCAGATGCCGCCGTGCGAGCGGTGACGGCGGGCCTGGATATGGAAATGGCCATGATGGAACCCGCGTACACACGGCTTCCGGAAGCAGTCCAAAACGGTACCCTCAGTGAGAACGTGCTGGATGCCGCCGTCGAACGCGTCCTCACTGCCAAGTTCCGGCTGGGCTTATTCGAGAACCCCTACACTGAGGAATCTGCCACAGAGGCGGTCCTCGCTGCGCCAGAGCACCGCGAACTGGCCCTGACCGTTGCTGAGCAGTCCATGGTGCTGCTCAAGAACGATGCGGATGCGCTTCCCCTGGATGGCGAATCCCTTCGCAAAATTGCTGTCATCGGCCAACTGGCCCAGGCCTCACGGGACGCTCTTGGACCTTGGGTCTTTGACCATGACGTGACGGAGACCGTGACCATTGTGGACGGTCTCCGCTCGGCGCTGGAGGGGTCCGCAGAAGTGCTGCACGAACCCGGAGCGGGTATTCCTGAGCGTTTTTACCCCACGCCTTTCGATCAGTTGGACACCTCCATCGAGCGGACACCGGATGATTACGACGACGACGCCGCGATCGATCACGCCGTGGAGCTCGCCTCCAGTGCCGACGTCGCAATCGTGGTTGTTGGCCAGCGGCAGAACCAGATTGGCGAACGGGCGTCCACAAGTACGCTGGATTTGCCGGGTCGCCAGCTTGAACAACTGCAGCGCATCCACGACACGGGCACCCCTGTGATCCTCATTGTCATGTCTGGCCGGCCGCTGGACTTGCGATGGGCGGATGAGCATATCCCTGCCATCGTTCAGACGTGGTATCCCGGTACCCGGGGCGGGGACGCGGTGGCCCGTACGCTGCTTGGCGCTGTCAGTCCGGCAGGGCGGTTGCCCTTTACGTGGCCCCAACACGTAGGTCAGGTGCCGCTTATCTACTCCCATCACCGGACCTTCGAACCGGAGCATCAGCAGTCCCGCTACTTCGAAGGATCCAATGCGCCGTTGTATCCCTTCGGCCACGGCCTGTCCTATGCCAGCTTCAAGTACGGCAATCTCTCAACCGGGCAGGCGGCAATCGCCCGAGGCGATGTTGTTACCGTCAACTGCGACGTGACCAACGTGTCGGACCGGGACGCCGATGAAGTGGTCCAGCTGTACATCCACCAACGCTACGGGACCTCCTCCCGACCCGTCCGGGAACTCAAGTCCTTCCAGCGGATCTCGCTTAAGGCAGGCGAAACCCGCACCGTGGAGTTTGAGCTGGGACCGGACCAACTCCGGTACTGGAGTGCAGCCACCCGCGACTACGTTCAAGACGCTACAACGATCGATATCTGGGTCGGCGGAGATTCCGAGGCTGACCTGGCGGCAGTACTGGAAATCACGTAAGCCGTTGCTTCGACCTGCGGAAGGTCCGGGACCGACAGAGCCCCGGACCTTCTTTTCCGTGCCCTGTTCCTGTTGTTGGTCGCGGCAGGGCCAATTGTTAAGGGAACGGATAAAAACCGAGATCCTCGATTAACCCTCTGCTGCGAAACAGCCCGAGCTGGTGCAGACAGTTTGCTGCGGTGTTGCCGTTTCGGCTTGATCGTGGGGTTGCCGTAGTAACTGTCGTCAGCGCTTCGGCCTCGCCAAAAGACATCATTGCTGCCTCGCTTCGGCCAAGTCATTGAAGCGTTGTCCGGTGCGCTCCACGACAGAAGGGGGTACTAGCTCGCGCAAGGTACGATTTTTGGATGAGCACGGAGAATAAAGGCCGTAGAGTTACCGCAGCGGATGTCGCGAAGTCTTTGGGTATTTCCAGGGCTACCGTGGGTTTCGTCCTGAATAAAACGCGAGGCCAGACCATTTCGGAGGCAACCCGTAAGCGGGTCATTAACGAAGCTGCGAGGCTCGGGTATCGTCCGCACACGGCCGCTCAAGCTTTGGCCCGGGGTCGAAGCCGCATCATCTTGTTGGTCCTTCCCGATTGGCCTCTCGAATACAGCATGCGCCGTCACATCGCCGAGGCCTCCGGTTTTCTGGAAGAGGCCGGGTACTCTTTGGTCACCTACACAATTCACGAAACATCCAGGCCGCTGTGGGAGTCCCTTGATCCGGACGTCGTTATTGGGCTTCTCCCGTTCTCGGAGGAGGAAGTGGAATCGATACGGGCGAGTGGTATCACCAACATTGTCCCGGTTCCGGATGCGCATACGCCCGCCTGGCAGACAGGGCCGAGTATTGTCGCGGGGCCGGAACTGCAGGTGGAGCACCTCGTTGAACGCGGCCACCGCAAAATAGCTTTCGCGGCGCCCGGAGACAACCGTCTGCGCTCCTTTGGTGAGGCCCGTCGCAATATCGTCACCAACAAGGCGCTGGAGCTTGGTCTTGGTGAAGTGGATTGCCGTCAGATCGACCGCCAGGACGATTCGCCCCAGGTTGCCGTCCGAGAGTGGGTGAATGCGGGTGTGACCGGGGTGGTTGCCTTCAATGACGAGATCGCGGCAGTTGTTACCAGTGCCGCATTGCGCCAAGGCCTGGCGGTCCCCGGTGACCTTGCTGTCATCGGGCATGACGATGACCCGTGGGGCGAGATTCTTGTGCCCGCACTCTCGACTATCCGTATGGACGTCGAAGGACTGGGCCGGCTGTTGGCACTGACAGCACTGAACGCCGTGGACGGCAGGGACGTGCCCCAAGGGGAGCCCAATGCGGTGGCCACTCTCGTCCGACGGGCGTCGACCTAAAACACCGCCTGGCCTTTGTGCGGCCCGTGTGGAGCCGATCGCAGGGCTCGCGATCTGAACTTCTGATTGTGCCGGCATATCGGCGGCGGCACCTACTTGCGCGTGCTAGTCTTTTCAGCACACACCAAGAAGCACCTCTTACCGCCTCGACGATGGAGTCTCATGCCCACCGAAGCTATCAACCTCATTGACTGGGAATTCGCCAATACCAGTGCTGGCTCCTGGACTTCAGTCAGGCTCCCGCACGATGCCATGATCCACGAGACCCGCACACCTGACGCGCCCGGAGGTGCGGATGTGGCCTACTTCCCCGGTGGCTTCTACACATATCGGACCACGTGGAGTGCTCCGAAGGATCCGGCTGCTTGTGCGGCACTGCGCTTTGAGGGTGTCCAGGGCGACGCCACGGTTACCGTCAATGGCAAAGCAGTGGGTTCCATACGCGGCGGGTACACCGAATTCGAGTTCGCAGTGCAGGACCAGGTCCTTTGGGGTGCTGCCAATGAAATCGTCGTCACCGTAGATAATTCACTTCAGCCGGGAAGCAGATGGTACCCGGGCTCAGGGCTATATCGCGGAGTTTCCGTTATTCTGCGACCTGCCCTCCATTTCGCCAATGACGGTCTACGGGTGCGCACGCTGGCCCTCACGGCCAAAGCCGCAACGCTCGAAGTGCAATATGACCTGAACACACCCCACGACGCTGCAGGCATCTATGTGGAATTGTTCGACGGCGGCACTCTGGTCGCCGCCGCGAAGGCAAATGGAGCGGCGGGAACACTAGATTTGCACGTCCCGAACCCCAAACCCTGGAGCGCAGAAACACCGCACCGCTATGAACTCGTGGCAAAGGTTTATGCAGCTGAAGGGCTGATTGATGAACGACGCGAGAAGGTGGGGCTCAGGACGATCACGGTTGATGCCCAGCGGGGCCTGCGAATCAGCGGAGTCAGCACTTTGCTTAGGGGTGCGTGCATTCACCATGACAATGGAATTCTGGGCGCCGCTACGCACCGGGCAGCAGAATACCGGCGCATCCGGTTATTGAAGCAGGCGGGCTTCAACGCTATCCGCAGTGCCCATAACCCGATGTCACGGCACCTCCTGGATGCCTGCGACGAATTGGGCATGTACGTCCTGGATGAACTCGCCGACTACTGGTTCGCTTCCAAAACCCGGTACGACTCGGCAAGCAGGTTCCGGGACACCTGGTCCGAGGACGCGGACCGCATGGTGGAAAAAGACCGCAACCGCCCGTCGGTCATCATGTATGCCGCCGGAAACGAGATCCCGGAAACTGCAACGCCTGAAGGGGTCACTGTGGCCCGGGAGATCACGGAATACCTGCATCGTTTGGACCCGGACCGGCCGGTCACCCTTGCAACGAACCTCTTCCTGAACGCGATGGTGGTCTTCAAGCAGTCCCCTTACAAAGAAACTCCTGAGGCTGAGGGCGAGACATCGCTGGCCGGAAGTACCGAAGCGAATGTTTGGATCAACCAGATCGGACGCATGATGGACCTCGTTTCGAGGCTCCCACAGGCGGACAAGGCATCCAAGGATGGGTTCGCTGCAGTTGATGTCGCGGGTTACAACTACGGCCTGGCCCGGTACAAGCGGGACCTGCGCGTCTACCCGCAGCGGGTGATTCTCGGCTCGGAAACGTTGCCCGGGGACGTTGCCCGCTCCTGGCACTTGGTGGAGGAAAACACCGCGGTCATAGGGGACTTTGTGTGGGCAGGCTGGGAGTACCTGGGCGAAGCCGGAGTCGCGGTTTGGGTTCCTGGGAAACGAGCGGGCTTTTCCAAGCCCTATCCCCACATCCTGGCGGGCCCTGGCATGTTCGATCTCATAGGCCAGCCGGACATCACCCTGCGCCTGGCGCAGGCTGCTTGGGGTGTCCTGGACGCCCCGGCGATCGGTGTGCGACCCCTGGACCGCAGCGGAGTGCCCATGGTGCGGTCGGCATGGCGCGTAACAAACGCCGTCGAAAGCTGGTCGTGGCGCGGGTGCGAGGGACGCAAGGCAGAGATCGAGGTCTATTCAGCCGATGACCATATAGAGCTATTCCTCAACGGCCGCCGGATCGGGCGCCGCAGAGCCGGCCGAAGCCGGGGTTACGTCGCCAGGTTCACAGTGCCATACGAGCCGGGGTCGCTCACCGCTGTGAGCTACCGAGGCGGCAATGAAGTTTCCAGGACCACCCTTCAAAGCGCCGAAGGCCGGTTGGGCCTGCGTCTCACCGCTGGTAGCGCGGACGTCGCAGCGGACGGAGCTGACCTGGTTTTCGCGGAACTGGCCGTCGTCGGCGCCAACGGTCAGGTGGAGATGCTCGGCGACGAGGAAGTGCGACTGACTGTCACCGGTCCGGGTGAACTTATCGGTTTCGGGACCGGAGCACCGGCGCCAACTGAAGCATTTACAGGCACCACAACCACCACGTATCGCGGCCGCGCGCTCGCCATCGTGCGCCCCACCGGGGCAGCTGGAGCCATCACCATCACCGCACACGCACAGAATGCCGGCTCAGCCGAGCTGGTTGTCCAGGCAGTCGTTTCAACAGCTACGCCTGCCCTTTTGGAGCCGTCGCTCCGCTAAACCCCAACCACGCATGTAACGAACGGCCGGGCATTCCGGTGGAAAATCGAAGGAGAACACATGAACCGCTATGAAGGACGTCGAGTACTCGTTACCGGTGGAGGGTCGGGGATCGGGCAGGCCACAGTTCTGCGCCTGCTTTCCGAGGGAGGGACCGTGGTTGCTGCCGACATCTCGGAAGCAGGCTTGGAGGACACCACGACGGCGGCTGTTCACCTTGGCGGGCAGCTCACAACGGTGGTCATGGATGTCGGCAACGAAGCGTCCGTGAATCACGGCGTACGTCAGAGCACGGAGGTTCTGGGTGGGCTGGATGTCTTAGTAAACGCTGCAGGGATTCTGCGCTCTTCGCACACAGAGGCGACATCGCTCGAACAATTCGAACAAGTCATCCGGGTGAATTTGACAGGGACTTTCTTGGTCATCAGACAAGCCGTTCCCCATCTCAGGGCCGGCCGCGCAGCCGCCGTGGTGAACTTCTCATCCACATCGGCAACGTTCGCCCACCCTTACATGAGCGCATATGCAGCGAGTAAAGGTGGCATCCAATCGATGACCCATGCACTCGCGTCTGAATATTCAAAAGACGGTATTCGCTTCAATTCCGTGCAGCCCGGCTCCATCTCGTCGGGGATGACGGACGGGTCGGGGCAGAGCAAGCAGAATCAGGGTCCCGGCCTCCCCGACGATATGGACTACAGTTTGGCCAGCAAGCTGGTCCCAGCGCTCGGAGAAGGATTCGCCGGACCAGAAGCTGTTGCCAGTGTTGTCGCCATGTTGGCCAGCGATGACGGTAAATTCATCACCGGCACCGAAGTTCGCATCGACGGCGGGACCCACTTCTGACGCGTGGTCTGTCCGGGAATTCGGGTACTCACCTCTATGACGTACCTTCCACCCCGGGGCCGGTCAGGGGCACCTCTGGATCCCCGGACCGGTCTCACGCTGCAGGTCATCGACAAGCTGCCACATTTTCGGCGTAGCGGCTGAGTAGGAGATGGCTCGCGCCGCACGTTGGCTATTTGGACCAACGGGCCAGGCGTGAGTGAAAAATTCCCTGGTCCCGCACGCGTCCAGGGGCGGCGTCACGCCCATTACCGCTGAAATCCAATAGTCCCATCAACAAGGACTCTGATCATGAATCGACCCTTTAGTCTGCGCCCATCGTCGAAGCAGCGAACCGTTTCCGCCGAAGAACCCGGTGTCGCCGAACGAGTGATGAATGCGTTTGAGTCCATCCTCGTAAAGGCGGGCGAGCGGGCTGCCACTCTGGAAGCTGTGGCAAAGCTCGCTGGCGTATCGAAGGGGGGCTTGCTCCACTATTACCCAAACAGGGAAGATTTGGTTTCTGCACAGCTTGAGCGCTTTGATGAATTGGTGCTGGAAGACATCCGCGCCATGAAGGCAGCCGCCGGAGGGGCGGTCATGCACTTTCTCCAAACTTCTCTTTGGAGCAATTCGCCCTTGGACAAAGCGTTTGTGGCCGTGAATCGCCTTGCGCCCATAGCACCCGCTGAGACGCAGCGCAGGCTGGCCGACGTCCAAAAGCAGTGGCTAGAGGTCCTGGAAGCAGAAGTCGGCCCAGACCTTGCCCTAGCGATCCGTTATATAGGAGTCGGCTTGTTTTTCAACGCCGTGTTCCACCATGGCGAACCAGGCAACCGGCATCGCCGGGAAACCGATGTGGCCGACTTGGTAAGTCTTTTGCGAAATGTGCGAGGGTTCTAATCCTGGGTGCAGGTGCGCGTCCTTCACACGCCCCGAAGGTCCTGCTAACGGCGTGGTGCTGCATGCGAGCCGCTGGTATCACCGGGACACACGCGCGGCTGGGGAATGAGCAAGGCAGCCTTACGACGCCAAAGTCCTCGCGGTCTGGAAGTCGACGGCCAAAATTGCCCGGGACAGGGTGACGGCGCGGTCCGCTAGCGTTTCAAGCTCGGCGTCGGTGCAATCGGCGGGGGCCCAGCGCGTGGCGCCCTCCAGGAGCGTGATCACCACCCGCACGTGCTCCGCCGGATTAGGACAGCCCATGTCGCGGGCAGCTGCCTCGTACATCCGTTCGTGTAGCGTCACCCAATCGTCCACCTGTGCTCGGAGATCCTGGGGCAGGACTTCTGCCATCCTGTCGGTGGCTACGAGCAAATCCCACAGGTTGCTTTCCGGGAGCCGCACCTGTCGCGTGAAGTGAAGCCTCACCATGGCGTCCCAGAACTCGTCCGCATTTGTGGCCGGCGCTACCGCCTCAAGCAGGGCGACGCCGAAGCGGTGGAAATGCCAGCGGAGCGATTCGGCAACGATTTCGTCCCGGCCGTCGGGGAAGTGGGAGTAGAGGCTGGGTGGCTTGATGTTGACCGAATTTGCGATGGTCCGCATCGAGACAGAGTTGAAGCCGTTGGCAATGGCGAGCTGAAGGAACGCCTCAAGAATGTTCTGCCTGGCGGCTTTCTGGCCCGCCCAGTTCCACTCCTCGAGTCTAGTCTGGAGGGCTGCCTTCGCGGCTTCGTAGGACGTCATGCTCATAATCCGCCATCCTAACAGTCGTTAGGTAAATCGGGATGAGCGCTTCCCTAACGTCTGTTAGTTAGGTAGTCTGGAAGTGGCGTGGAGCACATGCACCCACCAACCCGGATGGTTTGAGCGGAAGAGCAAACAATGGTCACCGAAAACACGAGCCTGGGGGCCCCTCGGAACAACAACACCATCATCCTCGGAAGTGGTCTTTCGGGAATGGTTGCCGCGTACATCGGCGCACGTGCGCTGGAGGAAAACGCATCACAAGATGAGAACTGGACCGCCGAGCGGGTGTTCCGTCCCAAGCTGCCGAGGTGGCGGCCACGAAAGTCCAGGCCAGATGGATCTGGCCCGGCGTTGGCGTCCTGAACCGCATACTCAGAGAGAACCTCCCATGTCTGCAGAAGTACTGTCACCGTGGCCGAATGAAACCCCACGTGAAACCAACCGCGTCCGCGAGCTCTTCCTCATGCAACCCCAAACCGACCTCAGCGGCATCCGTCCCATGGTGGCCCGTTCGTGGTACCGCAGCCGTGCTGCGGGCGTCGATGCCTTCGCGGACCGCGGGTTCTACGACGAAGGGCGGGTGGACGAGTACACGATCGCGGCGGCGGGACCGCACCTGCAGAAACTGGATGAAGTGGCTGCCGACTTGGGCGGCTACGTCAACATCACCGCCCCTAACGGTGTCCTGGTCAAGGCCAGCTTCCTGCGGGATGACGGATTCCCCGCTGGGTATTCCCTGCTGGAGGAGAGTTGCGGAAGCAATGGCGAAGGTTTGGCCCTGGAAGAAGGGCGCGGCATCTGGCTGGCCCCGGAAGAACACTTTCGGGAGGACATGAGGGGCAACTGGTGCTTTGCTTCCTTGGTCCGGGACCCGTTCCATAACCGTGTGCGGGCCGTGATAGGTCTGACGCTCCCGGCAAACCGGGTCAGCACGCTGGAACCATCATCGACCCTGCTCATGCTCGAAGGCGTCGCTTCCCGGATTGAGCGCGACATCGAAGTCCGCACCTCATCGAAGGAGCGGGCACTGCTCAGTGAGTACCTCAGGATCTCACGCCGAAGGGGCAACCGGGCGGTCATTGCCGTCGACGGTAAAAACGCGCTCCAGAACGCATCCGCGACTGCCACGCTGGTGGACAGCGACTTTTCGATCATTTCCGGTTATGCCAAGGCCGTTATGGCGTCCGGCCGCGACATGAACTGCGAAGTTATGCTGCAAGGGCCGGGGCGTTCCACGCTGGAAATTTCACCGGTAACGCTTTCCGCGGCCAACGTCGGAGCAATTGTGGTGGTCCGGCCGCACGCGCCCGCCAAGGAGCGGGCAAACGCCGCCGCCGGTGCTGCAATAACGCTGGAATCGGCGCCGCAAGGAACTGCGGATCGCTTATTGAAGCACGTGGACGGCACCAGCACGGAGTTTAAGCGAACCCTTAACCTGGCGCGGAAGGCTGTGGACCAGGACCGGTCCGTGGTGCTGATCGGTGAATTGGGCAGCGGGAAATTGCGGCTGGCCGATGCAATCGGGTCACTGCGGGGTGGCCGCGCGATAGTTGACGCACGCAACGGTGACCTCAGGAACCCCAACTTCAGGGACGTCCTGCACCGGGTGGCCACGGAGCTTCCAGCCACGTTGATCGTGGAGCACGCTGACGAGCTCTCACAGAATGAAGCAGTCGAGATCGCCCGGAACCTTCGCGGCCATTCCACCACCAAGCTGATCTTCACCATTACCCGCCCCACGGACGCGACCCTGCTGCTTTCCGAGGCGTTCGACGTCCTTGAAATCTCGGTGGCACCACTTCGCAACAGGAGGGAAGACATCCCACAGCTGGCGAATGCGATTGCCGGGGAGATGGGGGAGCGGCGGCTTTCCCGCAGGCTGCTCACGACGCTCACGCAAGCCGACTGGCCACGTAACATCGACCAGTTGAGGGCCGTCGTCTCCAACGCCGTGGAACGGGCAGGCGGTGCCGAAGTAACAGTGGATGACTTGCCACAGGGATTCCACCGAGTCCTGACGAAGGGTCGGCTTTCCCGCCTGGAAGACGCGGAACTCAGCGAACTGCGCACGGCGCTCCAGGAAGCAAAGGGCAATCGCAGCCTTGCCGCGGAGACCCTGCAGATCGGGCGCTCCACTCTGTACCGGCGCATGGACTACTTCCGCAGCCGCGGCTTCGACCTCTGATTCCACGCAGGCAGCAGCCGACCTCCTAAAGAGGCCGGCTGCTGCGCGCTGCCCAGGCGGCGAAAGCCGGACGGCGGGTGGCCGCTTGTGCTGCCCGGCCCTCCCCAGTCGGTGGGACACAGTGTCCCACTGTGGTGTCTCGATATGGCACGGATGGCCGCCGCGATATCGCGTTGTACTGGAAATCACCCGGCACCGGCACCCGTCCCAAGGAGTGTCCGGCAGCGACCGAGGGTACGAACACGAACAGGACGACTGACTATGACCCGCGATGCCCAGGGAACCATTCTTGTGGCCCCTCACCATTTCCCGGACCTGGACCGTGAGCACGCGCTCGCGGAGGAGTTCGGCTACACACTCAACCCCGCGGCAGACACCGATGCCTTCCGCGAAGGGCTTCCCGAAGCCGACATTGTGATGATCACGCCCTATGCCAAGCTCACTGCCGCCGACTTCCCGTTGATGAGCAGGTGCCGTGCAGTGATCCGGTACGGAATCGGCTACGACAACATCGACGTCGCCGCGGCTACCGAAGCGGGTATCCCGGTCTCGATCGTTCCGGGCACGGCCTCGGAAGAAGTCGCCTCCCATGCCTTCGCCATGGGCCTGGCGTTGGCCCGCCGCCTACCTGCCGGAAACGCCGCCATCGACAACCTTGGCTGGGCCGGAACCATCGGCTACGACACCCCTGTCCTCTCCGAGCTTGAGGTCGGCGTACTGGGCATGGGCCGCATCGGGCAGCACGTGGCCCGCATGTACTCGGCTGTTGGAGCCCGCGTCCGCGCCTACGATCCCTTTGTCACGGAGAGTTTCGTGGAGATGACCGGGCTGCAAGACATCTTGGAGAATTCCGACGTCGTCTCCCTCCACCTGCCGCTGAACAACGAAACGGCGAACCTCATCTCCACCGAAGTGCTCGTCAAAATGCGCAAAGGCACGGTGATCGTCAACGTGTCCCGCGGCGGCCTCATCGACGAAGCCGCGCTCGCGGAGGCACTAGTCTCCGGACACATCGCAGGCGCCGGCATCGACACCTTCGCCCAGGAACCACTCGGGGCCGAACACCCCCTGCGGACGGCGCCAAACGCCATCCTCACGCCACACATCGCATGGCGTTCCAACCGGTCCACGGGCGCCCTGCAGGACGGTGCCGTGGAGCGCGTACGCCTCGCGCTAACCGGCCAGCCGCTCATCGACCTCGTGAACTGAAACGACTCGTGAACTGAAACGACTCGTGAACTGAAAAGACTGGAGAAACCCGACTTGGCTACCACCAATCATTTGGAAGACCTCGCTGCGTTGCAGAACCCTGCGGAGGATCCGCATCTGCGCCGTGGGCCGCGCGGCTTCCCGCTGCTGCCTGGCGGCTACGGCCGGTCAACCTACTACACCGGCGCACCAAGCCCTTACGCCATCAAGGGCGAGGGCTACCGGGTGTGGGATGACCGCGGCCGTGAACTGATCGACGCGAACAACAACTTCACGTCCCTGATCCACGGCAATGCCCACCCGGAAATCACCGAAGCTGCAACCAAGGCCCTCACCACTGGTGCAAGCTGGGGTATCCCGAACCTCTACGAATGGGAACTCGCCGAACTCCTGCTCGGCCGTCTTCCCGAATTGGACCAGGTCCGTTTCGCAAACTCCGGCACCGAAGCCGTCATGTCCGCGATCCGCATCGCCCGTGCCAGCACTGGCCGAGAGCGCGTTATCGTCACCAAGGGCGGATACCACGGAACGTCCGAGGTTGCCCTGGTTCCCGGTGGACCGTCCTACCAGCGCGGCGTCACCCGCGGCGTGATCGACGACGTCACAGCGGTTCCGCTGAACGACGTCGAATTCCTTCGCCAAGCGGTCGAGGCCGCTCCGGACGCCTACGCTGCCATCATCCTGGACCTGCTGCCCAACCGTGCCGGCCTCCTTACCATCAACGAGGACTTCGTCCGGACTGCCCGGGAGCTGGCCACCCGTTACGGCATTGTCCTGATCATTGATGAGGTCATCAGCCTCCGCCTTGGCTACAGCGGCTTCAGCGGCGAATACGGGGTTACCCCGGACCTGCTGACCACGGGCAAGCTCATCGGCGGCGGATTCCCCGTTGGAGCTGTCTGCGGCACGGCCGAGCTGATGGCCGAAGTGGACCCGACGCTCCCTGGCAGCCTGCCTCACGGTGGCACCTTCTCCGGCAACCCAGTGAGCATGGCAGCGGGTTCCGTCGCCCTGCGCCTTTACACGGAAGATGAGGTCAAGCGCCTGAACCAGTTGGGCGACACCGCTCGCGACACGGTCAACGCCAGTGTTGCCGAAGCCGGCTGGGAGATCCGCGGCCGCGGCTCACTCCTCCGCGCGGTTCCGGCCGGTGCAGAGAAGGTGGACGAACACACCCAGCACAAGCTGTGGTGGGCCTCTTACGAGCGCGGCCTGCTGGGCTCCCCGGCCAACCTGTTGTCGCTGTCCACGCCCATGGACGAAAAGGTTGTCGCTGACATTACGGACCGCCTGGCCGACGCTGTCCTGGCAGTCGCCGCAGGGGCTCCCACCACGGAAGGCGCAAAGTAGCCATGAAGATTGTTTCCTACGAACACGAGTCCGGCGTTCGCGGCGGCGTCCTGATCGATGACACCGTCTATGACCTGGAGTTGCTGCTGCAGGGTTCCCGCCAGGCGGTGCACGGAGCCACGACGTCCGTCCGGGAGTTCCTGGAATTCTACGGTGACAGGCTTGAGGCCATTTCGGCCGAGGTCAGCGCATTGGCTGGTCAGGACCCCGAAGCCCATGTGGGTACCCGTTCCGAAATCCGTTTGACCACCCCTGTACCCAATCCTTCCAAGGTGCTGTGCATCGGACTGAACTACAAGGACCACGTTGCCGAGACCGGCCGAGCGTTCCCGGAGTACCCGGACGTTTTCGCCAAGTTCGCCTCCACCATGGTTGGACCCGAGGACGAGATCGGCGGTGCGAAGGTCAGCGATAGCCTCGACTTCGAGGGCGAGCTGGCAGTCATAATCGGGCGCAAGGCCAGCGGAGTCACCGAAGAAGAAGCGCTGAACTATGTTGCAGCACTTTCCCCGCTGAACGATGTCACCGCCCGCGACCTGCAGTACCGCGGGACCCAGTGGCTGGCAGGCAAGGCTGTGGACGGGTCAACCCCGTGGGGCCCTGCTCTGGTCACCCTGGACGAAGTGGGCGATCCCCAAAACCTGGGCCTCGCAACGCGTGTGAATGGCATCGAAGTGCAGCGCTCGAACACGAGCCACCAGATCTTCCCGATCGCGCGGATCGTCTCCTACCTCTCAAGCTTCCTCACCTTGGAACCGGGCGATGTCATTGCCACAGGGACCCCGCAGGGCATTGGTGCCAAGCGGAATCCGCCTGTCTGGCTGGAACCGGGAGACACGGTGGAAATCGAGATCGACAAGGTGGGGCTGCTCCGCAACACCGTGGGCAAGCCCCAGGTATAACCCCCTGCAAACTCTACGAAAGTAATGAAGACCATGAGTGATGTACAAACACAAGCAAGTGAGGCCAGGTACCGCATCGCCGTCGACACCGGCGGTACGTTTACCGACGTCGTGGTTGGTTCCAACAGCGGTGACATGGCGGTCGGCAAGGCGTTGACCACCTACGACCGCGTGTTCACCGGCTTCGAAGCGTCCGTACGCCGCGCAGCCGAGTCCGTTGGCTGGAGCGGTGACGAGGTCCTGCGCAACGCAGACGTTATTGTCTATGGCACCACCCACGCCACCAACGCAGTGCTCACCGGGAAGGTGGCCAAGACGGCACTGCTGACCACGGACGGTTTCGCCGACACCCTGCTGCTGCGCGAAGGCGGCCGCCGTGACGCGTTCGATTCTAAGGCTGCCTACCCGCCGCCGTACATTCCCCGCCAGCTGACCTTCGAAATCACCGAACGCATCTCTGCCGAGGGCGAAGTCCTGGTGGCACTGGACGAAGAACAGGTCCGCGAAGTCCTCGGATCCTTCAAGGAACAGGGCATCGAGGCCGTTGCGGTTTCCTTCCTGTGGTCCATCATCAACGACCTCCACGAGAAGCGCGTTGCCGAGCTGATCCAGGAAATTCTTCCCGGCGTTCCGTACACGCTCTCCAACGCGGCAAATCCCACCATCCGCGAATACCGCCGCTCCTCGGCAGCCTCGATTGACGCTTCCCTGAAGCCGTTGATGGCCGACCACCTGGGCAAGCTCCGCTCCGACCTCCAGGAATACGGCTTCGCCGGGGACCTGCTGGTGGTCACCTCAGAAGGTGCCGTCCTCGACGTCGCCGATGTCCTTGACCGTCCCGTCCTGCTTCTGAACTCCGGCCCGTCCATGGCACCGCTGGTGGGTGCGGCAGCTGCTCCAGACCACGACACCGTGGTGGTCTGCGACATGGGCGGCACCACCTTCGATGTGTCCTTGGTGGAGAACGGCGTGGTCCGTCACACCCGTGAAGCGTGGCTGGGGGAGCCGTTCGTCGGTCACCTCACCGGCCTGTCCTCCGTAGCGGTGTCGAGCATTGGCGCCGGCGGCGGGAGCATCGCCTGGATCGACGGCGGCGGGCTGCTTCGCGTGGGCCCGCAGAGTGCGCGCAGCACCCCCGGTCCGGCAGCCTACGGCCGCGGCGGCGAAGAACCAACCGTCACGGACGCTTGCGTGGCGCTCGGCTACCTCGACACAGAGGGCTTCGAAGGTGGCTTCACCCTGAACCGCGAGGCTGCCATCAAGGCCATTGACACCCGGATCGCCGGGCCGTTGAAGATGGACACCCTGCAGGCCGCCCAGGCCATCCTGGATGTCTCCGCCAACCACATGGCCACCGCCATCCGACAGTCTGCCCTCGAACAGGGCGTTGATCCCCGGGGCGCGCTCATTGTTGCCGGCGGTGGCGCAGGTGCCATGGTCGCAGCGATCATCGGCAGGCTTCTGGAAGCCGACACCGTCCTTGTCCCGGCGACCGCCGGCGTCCTGGCCGCCTACGGCGCCCACCGCGCCCCGATCGCCACAGAGTTCCTCTCCCCGCTGCACAACGACACCCGCAGTTTCGACGCCGGTTCGGCCTCCCGCGCTGTGGAGGACCTGACAGCCAAGGCTGAGGCCTTCGTGAAGCGCTTCGATGGCGTGGGCGAGGCACCCAAGGTCACCTACTTCGTGGATGCCCGATACCCCGGCCAGGCCTGGGACCTCCGCGTCTACCTCGACGCCGCCCCGGACACCACCGGCGATGCGGCAGGCATCATCGAGCGCGCCTTCCACGAAGAGCACGACCGCCGCAACGGCACCCACGACCCCGACAGCCGCGTGGAGATTATCACCTGGGGCGTCCGCGTGGAGATCCCGCGTCCGGAGAACGCCAAGTCTGAAAGCGAACTCAGCCGAACGGCGGAAATCCACCGCACCGACGACATCGTGTTTGGCGGCGAACCTTTCAGCACCCAGCGCTACCGCGGCGTGACGCTCGCCCCCCGCGACAAGATCATCGGGCCTGCCGTCATCGACCAGCCAACCACCACCATCGTCGTGCCGCCGGAGTGGGACGCCACGCTCGATGAACGATCCAACATCTACCTCACCCGTAAGGAGGCGTAACCGTGACCCGCGTATTCGACCCCGTAAAGCTCTCGGTCCTTGCCAACGCATTCGACGGCATCGTCCGCGAAATGACCAACGGCCTGCTCCGCTCCGCCCGCTCATCAGTCATCAACACCGCCCGCGACTTCTCCTGCGCCGTACTGACTGCAGACAACCAACTGCTCGCCGCGGCCGAAGGAGTCCCCGTGCACGTCTTCGGTGCCGGTCCGCTGGGCGAAGACATGGTGGAACTGCACAAGGACATCCGGGAAGGCGACGCGTTCCTGCACAACGATCCCTACATGGGTAACTCGCACGCTGCAGACCACGTGATCCTGGTGCCCATCTTCATCCAAGGACGCCACCTCTTCACCGCCGTGACGAAGGCCCACCAGGCCGACTGCGGCAACTCGCTTCCCACCACGTTCTTCGCAACAGCGCGGGATGTCTATGAGGAAGGCGCGCTGATCTTCCCCTGCGTCCGGATCCAGCGCGACTACACAGACATCGACGACATCATCCGCATGTGCAGGTCCCGCATCCGTGTGCCCGACCAGTGGTACGGCGACTACCTCGCATCCGTGGGTGCTTCCCGTATCGCCGAGCGCCGCATCCACGAGCTCGCAGAAAAGTTCGGAGTCGATGACCTGGTGGACTTTGTGGACGCCTGGTTCGACTACTCCGAGCGACTGACCGCCGGCGCAATCGAGAAGCTGCCCGAGTACGTCCTCCACGGCACCTCTGCCCACGATCCCTTCCCCGGCACCGGACCGGACGGCGTGCAGCTGCAGGCGACCCTCGAGGTGAAGCCCAAGCAGGGCAAGATTGTGATCGACCTGCGCGACAACCCGGACAACCTTCCCAACGGCTTAAACCTCACCAAGGCAACGGCCACCGGCGCCGCATTGGCCGGCATCCTTTCCGGTATTCCGGAGAACCTGCCGAGCAACGCTGGAACCTTCCGCCGGGTGGAAGTGCTGCTGCGTGACGGCTGCGCCGTCGGTGTTCCGAAGCACCCGTACTCCTGCTCCTCGGGCACCACCAACCTCGCCGACCGCGTAGTGAACATCGTCCAGGCCGCGTTCTCCCAGATCGACGACGGATACGGCACCGCCGAGGGTGCGGCCGGCCAGGCACCCGCCAAGTCGGTCATCTCCGGCACGGACGAACGCAACGGCAACGCCTATGTAAACCAGATCCTGGTAGGCGGTGTCGGCGGGCCGGCTACCCCGTTCGTCGACGGATGGCCCACCTACCAGCGTCCAGTGTGCGGCGCCCTGCTGTACCACGACAGCGTGGAAGTGGACGAGCAGCGCTACCCGATCCTGGTTCACGAACGCACCCTGGTAGCAGACACCGGCGGAGCCGGCCGCCAGCGCGGCGGACTCGCAACCCGCGTCACCATGGAACCCCGTGGGGAGAGCGTCACCCTCACCTACGGCATCGAAGGCAAGATCAACCCGCCCAAAGGTGTCCGTGGTGGCCACGACGGGGCAGAACCGTCCGCCTGGGTAGAGGACCTCAAGACCGGCGAGCGGCGCGAGATCCCGGTAGTAGGCCGCTACGACCTGCAGTCGGGCGAGAAGGTCGTATCCATCACCCCCGGCGGTGGCGGCTACGGCGATCCGCTGGAGCGTGACGTCCTCGCAGTCCTCGACGACTACCGGGAATCCCGCGTCACTGCCGAGGCAGCAGCTGCCGATTACGGCGTGGTCATCACCGACGGCGCAGTTGACGAGGCAGCCACAGCGAAGGCCCGCCAGGAACGCCTGGCCGGCTAGCCGACAGCTATCGCAACCCATCCCGAGGCGGGGTATATTCCTCGCCTCGGGATGTTCCAACAAACATTTACGGAGATTCACATGGAACCCATTCGAGTCGGCATCATCGGCGTCGGAAATGTACTTAACCAATACCTGGACAAGATCGGCGTCCACCCCGACGTCAACATCGTTGCGCTCGCGGATGTGAACCCCGAGGCAGTCCGGAAGCGTGCTGCCGAGTACGACGTTCCCAAGGCCCTCACCCCGGACGAGTTGCTCGCAGATGAAGACGTGGAGTTGGTCCTCAACCTCACGCCGCCCAAGCTCCATGCACCGGTCACCCTCCAGGCGATCGCGGCCGGCAAGCATGTCCTTTCCGAGAAGCCCTTCGCCACGTCCCTTGAGGAAGCGAAGCAGATCCTGGACGCGGCACGGGAAGCCGGCGTCAAGGTTGGCTCCGCTCCCACCACCTTCCTGGGTTCCGGCATGCAGACCAGCCGCAAGCTCATCGACGACGGCTGGATCGGTGAGCCTGTTGCAGCTTTCGCGTCCTTCGCGTGCCGCGGTTATGAGCACTGGCACCCGAACGTGGACCCGTTCTACAGCCCCGGAGCTGGCCCCATGCTGGACATCGGACCGTACCTGATCACCAACCTGGTGAACTTCTTCGGCCCCGTTTCCCGCGTCTCAGCAACCACGCCGCGTTCGTCCGAGACCCGTCCCCGCCCCGGCAAGGAGGGCGAAGTCATCCAGATCCAGACCCCTACGCACGTCACGGGCACCCTCGACTTCGAGTCCAGCGCCACAGCTACGGTGATCGTCAGCTGGGACATCTGGAACCACAACCTGCCGCACCTGGAAATCTACGGCACGGGCGGTTCGCTGGCCGCCCCGAACCCGGACCACTTCTCCGGCGCTCCCGTGCTGCGCCGCGGCGAGCCTGGCGACCTTGCACTGGACATGACCCCTCCCGGTGGCGGAGATTGGCGCGAAACACCCATCACCCACCGGGACGACGCCTACCGTGGCATCGGCCTGGCCGAATTCGGTTACGCCATCCGCAACGGCGTGGAACCCCGGACCGGCGGCGACTTCGCCTACCACGTCCTGGAAGTCCTCCTCGCCTTCGAGGCGTCCTCGGAGCAGGGCAAGCACATCGCGATCAAAAGTACCTGCGAGCGGCCCCGGCCGCTGCCCTCCGTGGGACCGCAGGAGCCTTACCGCTTCGACTAAGACAACCGAAAACAAACAGCAGCCGACGGCGGTACGCGCGTACCGCCGTCGGCTGCTGTTGTTTTCGTGTCCGGGCACATGGGTTGCTGCGTCCCAAACTGGGACACAACTTTGCTTCCCCATGGTGAAAACCTGATGTTCGGGCGAATCGGTTTGCAAATGCCGACGCACCTACGAATTTAGGAGAACCCATGACTAGCACAGCCGCTGCTGATATCGGCACCGAGGTCAATATCGCAGCCGATAAAAAGGCCGTCCGCCGCCGCACTGTCGCACAAGCGATCGTTGAGTATTTGCAGGTCCAGTACAGCGAACTCGATGGTGAAAAACGGCGTCTGATCGCCGGTATGTACGGCATCTTCGGGCACGGCAACTCCGTTGGCCTGGCCCAGGGCATCGACGAATACGGCGTGGACTTCCCGCATTACCAGGGCAAGAACGAGCAATCCATGGTCCATGCGGCCATTGGTTTCGCGAAGGCTTCCAACCGTGCTGCCACTCTGGCCTGCACCGCTTCAGCAGGCCCAGGATCCACCAATATGGTCTCCGGTGCCGCCACGGCCACCACCAACCGCCTCCCTGTGTTGCTGTTCCCCGCGGACATCATCAACAACCGGTTCGGCGACCCGGTGCTGCAGCAGATCGAGCACCCCGTTGAGCGAGATGTTTCCGCCAACGACTGCTTCCGTCCCGTCAGCCGATACTTCGACCGGATCACCCACCCTGCACAGTTGCTGTCAACGCTCCCGGAGGCCATGCGCGTCCTCACCGACCCGGTGGAAACCGGTGCCGTGGTGGTTTGCCTTCCGCAAGACATCCAAGGTGCCGAGTTCGACTTCCCGGAGTCCTTTTTCACCCCGCGCGTCTGGCACATCCGCCGTCGCCCGGCCGTTGAAGACGAGCTGCGCGACGCCGTCGAAATCATCCGCAACGCCAAGCGTCCGCTGCTGATCTCCGGTGGCGGTGTCCGCTACTCCAAGGCACAAGACGAACTGGCACGCTTCAGCGCGGAATTCGGCATCCCGGTGTCAGAGACCTACGCAGGCAAGGGCAGCGGACCCATCACCGATCTCAACCTCGGTGCGCTGGGTGTGACCGGAACCGTGGGCGCCAACGAGATCGCAGATGGTGCTGATGTGGTGGTGACAGTGGGTTCACGCCTGCAGGACTTCATCACCGCTTCCCACTCGCTCTTCCAAAACCCGGACGTAAAGTTCGTGAACCTCAACGTGGGTTCGTTCGACGCCCACAAGATGGGCTCGTTCCCCGTGATCGGGGATGCCAAGCTGAACCTGGCCGCCGTGCGGGAGCGCCTCGCCACCGTCGGATACTCGACGTCGGACGAGTTCCGCAGCGACATCGCAGATGCCCGCAAGGCCACGCAGGAGGTGCGCAAGCACGACCTTCAGGATTTCGCCGGCGAACTGATGAGCCAGGCCCAGGTGATTGACGTACTCAACAAGCGCACCACCAGCGACGATGCCCTGATTTTGGGCTCCGGCGGCGTGGTTGAAGGCATCCATAAAGCGTGGGATCCCTCCAACGGCACCGAAATTCACTTCGAATACGCCAACTCCTGCATGGGCCATGAGATCCCGGCCGGCCTCGGCTACCGTTTGGCCCGTCCCGAAGCGCCGGGCGAGGTGTACGTCCTGATCGGTGACGGTACCTACTTCATGCAGCCCACGGAATTGGTCACGGCTGTCCAGGAACGCAAGAAGATCATCACGATCGTGATCGACAACCGCGGACACCAGTGCATCTGGCCCCTCCAGGTTGCTAAGGGTGGTCCGGGCCGCGAATTCGGCACCCAGTACCGGGAACGCAGCAAAGAGTCAGGTCGACTGGACGGGGCGATCCTCGACTTCGACATCGCAGCCAACGCAGCCAGCATGGGCTGTGCTGCCTGGTCCACGACGACGATCCAAGAGTTCTCGGCCGCCCTCACCGAAGCACAGGAAGCCGAGGGCCCCGCCGTGATCGTGGCCCGTGTTGAGCCGTGGCGCTACCTTTCCGGCAATGGCGCCTTCTGGGACGTTGGAGCTCCGATGACTTCGGAGCGACCCGCCACCCTGGAGGGTGCTGCCAAGCACCTCAAGGGCCGTGAGCGCCAGCGCTTCTACGCTGCCACCACCGCACCTGAAACGCGCTAAGCGCACCGGGCGGGATCGCTACGCAGCGGTCCCGCCCGTCGTCTTACGGGCTTGCCCGTTCTTTCTGATTTTCGTAACAAAGGAGCATTCATTATGAGCGCATTTGCCGTTACTGATCCGGCCACCGGAACCATCCATGCTGAGTACCCCGCCGCCACTGACGCAGAGGTGGAAGCCGGGCTCAGCGCCGCCCAGCAGACCTACCAGGAGTGGTCCCGCACCACCACGGTGGCCGAGCGCGCGGCCTTGGCCAAGCGTCTTGCGGACCTGTTTGTCGAGCGCAAGGACAAGCTGGCCGCCATCATCAACCGTGAAATGGGCAAGCCGCTGCAGCAGGCCGTGGGCGAGGCCGAGTTCTCCGGGTCCATCGCAGCTGCTTTCGCCGAGCATGCCGAGGAATGGCTGGCCGATGAGCAACTCGAAGTAGCCGACGGGCTCCGGAGCTTCTTCCGGTACCAGGGCCTTGGCGTGATCCTGGGCATCATGCCGTGGAACTACCCCTACTACCAGGTGGCACGGTTCGCGATTCCGAATATCATTCTGGGCAACACTGTTATCGTCCGCCACGCCAGCCAGTGCCCCGAATCGGCGTTGGCGCTGGAGGAACTCTTCCGCGACGCAGGCTTCCCGGAGGGCGCCTACGTCAACCTGTTCGCCACCCATCAGCAGATCTCGGAGATCATTGCCGACGACCGTGTGCAGGGTGTCTCACTTACCGGTTCGGAGCAGGTGGGAGCGATCGTGGCTGAGCAGGCGGGGCGCGCGCTGAAGAAGTGCGTACTGGAGCTTGGCGGCGCCGATGTGTTCCTTGTTCTGGACACGGACGACGTGGACCTTGCGGTGAAGAAGGCCGTAATGGGCCGCATGGGCAACACGGGCCAGTCGTGCAACGGTTCCAAGAGGATCGTGGTGATGGACAAGTACTTCGACGAGTTCTCGGAGAAGTTCAAGGCCGCCATCGCCGGACAGTCCTACGAGAACGGCGATTTCGGGCCGATGTCTTCCGATTCGGCCACCAAATTCCTGGCCTCGCAGGTGCAGGGCGCCTTGGACCAGGGCGCCGAGATCCTGGTGGGCAACAATGAGCCCAAGGGCAACGTCTTCACGCCGACGGTGATCACCAACATCACCCCGTCCATGGATGTCTACAGCGAGGAGCTCTTTGGCCCCGTGGCCCAGTTGTACAGGGTCGGCAGCGACGAGGAAGCGATCAAACTGGCCAACTCCTCGCCGTACGGCCTGGGCTCCGTGGTGATTTGCGACGACGTGGAGCGCGCCGAGCGCGTCGGCAACCAGCTCGACGTCGGTATGGTCTTCGTGGGTGCCTACGACCTCAGCGGTGCGGACGTGCCGTTCGGCGGCGTCAAGAAGTCCGGGTACGGCCGCGAACTCGGCAAGGTGGGCATGCTGGAATTCGCCAACAAGAAGCTGTTCCGCTTCGCCAAGTAGCTTCAGCGCAGCAAAATCAGCGCACCAAAAGGGAGGCCGGATCATCGCGATCCGGCCTCCTTCTGTGTCCAAAGGGCTTAGGCCCCGTACGTCGTCTTCCCGGAGACTTCCGGAATCTCCACCCAGTCGCCGGAACCGGCGCTGCGCAGCGAGGCATCCACCAGCTCCGAAGCCGACCAACCATCGGCGGCGGAGGGTCCCAACTGCTTTCCTTCAGCGACGGAGCGCAGGAACAGCGCGGCCTCGATGGTCTTGAGGTCGTTGAAGCCGATGCCCGGGCCGGGGCCCGGTTGGAAGCGACCGAATTCGCCATAGGACGGTGGTGTCATGATGGTGCGGTACCCGCTGCGGTCGGTGGCGAGCTCAAGCTGGTTCATTCGTTCGAAGTTCCAGCGCAGCGAGCCTTCCGTGCCGTACACCTCGATGATGTATTCGGCGTGCGGCCCAATGGCAACGCGCGTGGATTCGAACATGCCGATCGCGCCGCCTTCGAAGCGGGCCAGCATAGCGGTGTAGTCCTCGTTTTCCACCTCTCGGGTGACATCGGAGGCCTGGCCCATATCGAAGGAGTTGGAAGAATTGCCGGCGGGCAGCGGGCGGTCCTTGATGAATGTCTCCGTGACGGCATTGAGCGAAGTGATGCGCCCAACCAGGAACTGTGCGAGGTCGAAACCGTGGCTGAGGACATCGCCCAGGACACCGGAGCCCGCTCGTGCCTGCTCGTAGCGCCATGTGAAAACCTGGGTGGGGTCCGAAGCGTAACCGGTGAGCAGTCGGATCTGCACGTTGGTCACCTTGCCCAGCGCCCCGGAGCGGATGAGCCGCCTGGCTTCAGCTACGGCCGGTGCATGCCGGTAGTTGAACCCCACGGACGTGATGAGTCCAGCAGCCTCGGCACCTTGGGCAATCTCGCGGGATTCCCGGGCACTGCGGCCCATGGGCTTCTCGATCCAGAAGTGCTTGCCCGCTTCGATGGTTGCCAGGGCGATTTCGTGGTGCAGGAAGTTGGGGGAGCAGATCGAGACGACATCGACGTCTGGGTTCTCGAGCACTTTGCGGTAGTCGGTAGCCGTTTCCTTGTATCCGAGCGCGTCCTCGGCGTGGTGGCGGCCGGCGTCGTCGGGGTCGGCGGCGATCACAAGCTCTGGGTGGCGCGGCAGTTCAGGGAAGAACTGTTTGGTGGCGAGGTAGGCGCGGGAATGCAGGCGCCCCATCCACCCCACCGAGATGAGGCCAACGCCAATACGGTTCTGGTCTTCCAAAGTGGACTCCTTAGTTTGTGCCGTTCTCCGGCGGTGTGCTGTGCCGCACAGAAAGGCAGCATCTGCGGATCAGCCTATTAACGCCAGGAGTGTGCGCTGTGTCTCAATCTGAGACATCCAGCGAAGGCCTCCTGCTGTTTGAGTGGAACGTACTAGTCCAGCAACGCCAAAAAAGAGGAGCCTGTCGACGATGATGGACCGCAACACGTGGAATCGGACGGAACCCTTGCGGGTGCTCGTCACAGGCGCCACGTCCGGCGTCGGGGAAGCGACCGCGAAACTGTTCGCAGCCCGGGGTGCACGCGTAGCCCTGCTTGGCCGACGTGCGGGGGAACTTCAGCGCGTGGCGGACGACATCGACGGCGGTGCTTACCAGGTGATCACCGACGTTGCCGACGCCGAATCAGTCCGGAACGGCGTCCGGGGCGCGATTCACTCCCTCGGTGGGCTGGACGTGGCCGTCAACGCCGCGGGTGTTGCCGGCTTCGCGGCCCTTGAGGACCTGGACGAGCACCGCTGGCGCGAAACGCTGGACACCAACCTCTCCGGTACGTTCTACGTCGCGCGAGAAGCAGGACTCCACCTGCGCAGAACCGGGGGAGGGGCGATCGTCAATGTCGCCTCGGACCTTGCAACCATGGGGGTCGCCGGGTTGGCCCATTACTGCGCAGCCAAGGCGGGCGTGGTGGGGCTTACCAAGGCGCTTGCCGTGGAGCTGGCGCCCAATGTCCGCGTCAATGCCGTCTGCCCCGGTCCGATTGATACGCCCATGCTGCGCTCGGGCCTGGACGCCGAGCCGGATCCCGTCCTGGCTCTGCAACAGAAGCAAAGCACTGTGCCGCTGCGCCGGTTCGCTGATCCCGAGGAGGTGGCAGCAGCCATCTATTTCCTGGCCGTTGACGGCACCTTCGCCACCGGCACCAGCATGGCGTTCGACGGCGGCACATCCGCCGCGTAACTGCCACACCCAAGACCTCATAGAGACAAACAAGCCAAGGAGCCTTGAAAGATATGTCCGAGTCGAACTACAACGACCTCCGCAGCGCACGATGGTTCGCGCCACACGACCTCACCGGATTCGTACACCGCACCGCCATCCAGGCTGAAGGCTTCTCACGCTTCGCCCTCAAAGACAAGCCAGTCATTGGCATAGCAAACTCCTGGTCGGAACTGGTCAACTGCAACATCCACTTCAAACTGTTGGCCGACGCCGTGAAGCGCGGGGTCCTCATGGCTGGCGGGCTGCCGCTGGAGTTCCCGACGATCTCCCTGGGTGAGAGCTTGATGAAGCCCTCTGCCATGCAGTTCCGGAACCTGATGGCCATGGACGTTGAAGAGTCCATCCGCGCCTACCCGCTGGATGCCATCGTGCTTCTGGGCGGCTGTGACAAAACCGTCCCAGCACAGCTCATGGGTGCCGCCAGTGCGGATGTTCCCACCATCATGCTGACGGGAGGCCCCCAGGAGCCCGCCCACTTCCGGGGGAAGCAGCTCGGGGTTGGCACTGACACCTGGAAGTACGCAGATGAGTTGCGTGCAGGAAAGATCACCGAGGCGGACTTCGACGAGCTTGAATCCGCAGCGAAACCATCTGCCGGACACTGCAGTGAGATGGGCACTGCCTCCACCATGACATCCCTCGTCGAAGCCCTGGGCATGTGCCTGCCGGGTACTGCCTCAATCCCTGCAGTGGACGCGCGCCGCGCCCAAGCAGCCGAAGCCACAGGACGCAGGGCAGTGGAAATGGCCCTGACCCAGGGGCCGAAACCCAGCGAAATCTTGACCAAAGAAGCCTTTGATAACGCCATCACGCTCTTGATGGCTGTAGGTGGCTCCACCAATGCCGTCGTGCATCTCCTGGCGCTAGCGAGGCGCGTTGGTTACGAGCTGCCGTTGGATCGCTTCCACGAAATCTCGCAGCGCACGCCTCGCATCGTCAATGTCCGCCCATCGGGTGAATACTTGGTGCAGCAGCTGTTCCAGGTAGGTGGCATCTCCACGGTACTCAAGGAGCTGGCGCCACTCCTGAACAAGGACGCCATCACCGTCACGGGTGAGTCCCTTGAAGATGGCTACAAGACGGCACCGGAGCCGGACGGCGTCGTAGTCAGCACCCTCCAAGAACCCTTCGACGCTTCAGGTGGCATCGCCGTCGTCCGTGGCTCCTTGGCACCCAATGGTGCCGTGATCAAGAGAAGCGCAGCCTCCAAGGACCTGCTGCAGCACAAGGGGTCGGCGGTGGTGTTCGAGGACATTTACGACCTCGGCCGCAGGATTGATGATCCAGATCTGGATATCACGGAAGACTCCGTACTGGTCTTGCGCAACAGCGGCCCCGTAGGAGCTCCCGGTATGCCCGAGTGGGGCATGCTTCCCATTCCGGAGAGGCTGCTGCGCCGGGGCATCCGGGACATTGTCCGGATCTCCGATGCGCGAATGAGTGGCACGGCCTTCGGCACCACGGTCCTGCATGTTTCGCCGGAGGCTGCTGTGGGCGGTCCGCTGGCCATTGTCCGCGACGGCGATCCGATCGTGCTGGACGTCGAAAATCAGCGCCTCGACCTGGACGTCCCTGCCGAAGAGATCGAGGCCCGATTGGCCGAGCTCAAGCTCCCCGCGCCAAAATACCGGCGCGGCTACGGACGTTTGTTCATCGACCACGTGAACCAGGCACATGAGGGCTGCGACTTCGACTTCCTCAAGGGTTTGCCGGATGAAGAGCCGCAACGGCTGCCGTACGGACTGATGAGCGGTTGGCAGGGCGGCTGGTAGGCCGCCGCCGATACTAAGCACGAGTTTTAGGGGCGCTCCTGCGGAAGCGCCCCTTAATAAGGAGAAAATATGTCACGACCTAAAGTGATTGTCATCGTCCAGGAGGGCCGGCCGGTGCCACCCGTGGAACGTCTGAAGGACGAAGCGGAGGTGGTGGTGGTCCGGACGGCGGACGAGTTCCGGGCGGCGCTGCCGGGAACGGAGATCCTGTTCCTCAACGATTTCCGGACAAAGCTCCTGCGCGACGTTGGCCCGGGACAGTTGCGGTGGATCCACACCTCCAGCATCGGCGTCGACAGCCTCATGACCGAGGAGATCATCAACAGCGACATTGTTGTCAGCAACTCACGGGGCGTGTGCGAGAGGCCCATCGCGGAATGGGTCCTTGGCGTGCTGTTGATGTTCACCAAGGATCTGCGGCGAACCATCGAGCTGCAGCAGGCGCGGACATGGCAGCACCGGGAAACCGAGCCGTTGCTGGGCCGCAACGTGCTGGTGGTCGGCCCGGGACCGGTGGGACGCGAAACTGTATTGCTGTTGCGCGCGGCGGGCATGGAGGTGTCGGTGGTGGGCCGGACCGCCCGCGAGGACAAGCAGTTGGGCGCCATTGCCTCCTTCGTAGAGCTGGATGCGCTCCTTGGAAAGGCCCAGGACGTGGTGCTGACTGTTCCCCTCACGGAGGAGACCCGCGGCCTGTTCAACGCCGCCCGGTTCGATAAGATGCGTGCCGGTGCCCGGTTGGTCAACGTAGGCCGCGGGGCCGTGGTGGTGGAGCAGGACCTCCTCGATGCGATCGACGCAGGTCACTTGGGTGCGGCAGCCTTGGACGTTTTCGAGAACGAACCCTTGGCGGCCGAAAATCCGCTGTGGAGCCGCAGCAACATCCTGGTTTCGCCCCATGCCTCCGGTGACCTGATCGGGTGGCGCGGACGTGTGGTGGACTGCTTTGCAAAGAACCTGCAGCAGTGGAAGACAGGGCAGCCGCTGGGCGACGTCGTGGACCTGAAAAAGCTCGGCGGGACTGCTCCAAAAGGGCTGTCTCAAGCTGGTACAGTACTCCCACAATCCGCGTCGATAGTGTGATTCAGCACTCTAAATTTCGTGACGAGGATTACATGTCTAGCTCAATAAAAGGCAAGCCAATAACGCCTACCCAGACCCAGGAAAACAAGCTCAGCGGAAATATGGGGGTGGGCGAGCTCGTGATGAACGTGCTCGCGTTCTCTTCCCCGCTGACCACCGTTGCCGGCACCTTGCCCGTAATGCTACTTTTCAGCGGCCACACTGCTCCGGGGATTTATCTCCTGGTGACGCTGATGCTGCTGATCTTCTCGGTGGGGTTCGTCAAGATGAGCCGGAGCGTCGAGGCGCCAGGTGGCTTCTACTCCTTCGTCACCGCAGGGCTGGGAAAGCCGGCGGGGCTTGGCGGGGCGCTCTTGGCCCTGGTGGGCTACATCTTCATCGGATTCTTCGCGCCGTCCCTGTTCGCCCTCACGCTGCAGAGCTTTGTGGTCAATACCATGGGCGGTCCGGAAATCCCGTGGTATTGGTACGGGCTGGGCATCATCGTCATCACCACTATGTTGGCGTACAACCGGATCGACCTTTCTGCGAAGGTGCTAACAGTTGTCATGCTGCTGGAGTCCACCGTGGTCATCATCTTCGATGTTGCGGCGTTTGCCTCAGGCGATGTGTCCCAAGGCGTCGGATTCTCCATGCCTTGGATTACCGACGCCGGATTGGGCCTTGCACTGCTGTTTGCGGTTGGCAACTTCTTCGGTTTCGAGGCAACGGTCATTTACCGCGATGAGGTTAAGAATCCGGACCGGACGATTCCCCGGGCAACTTACCTGGCGGTGGTTGGCATCGGTCTGTTCTACGCGGCGGCCGCCTGGGCCTATACGGCATTCCTGGGAGCTGACCACGTTCAGGAAGAAGCCAAGGYCAACACGGTAAACCTGTTCAACGACGGCGCAACTGTTTTGGTTGGCAAGATCTTTGCAGACGTCGGGATTGTCCTGCTCATCACGTCCATCCTGGCTTCCATGCTGTCCATCCAGAACATCGCTGCGCGGTACAGCTTCTCGCTTGCCGCTGATGGGGCGCTTCCGAAGGCCCTGGGCCGGGTGCACCCCCGCCACAAGTCACCCTACGTTTCGGCAGTGGGCGTGGGCCTTCTCTGGGCCGTAGCCACAGTGGTTTTCACTGTGGTGGGAGTTGCTCCTGAAGCTCTTTACCCGATCGCGAGCGGTAGTGGCACTTTCTCCGTTCTGCTCTTGATGTTCATCACGAGCTTCGCTGTGCTGGTCTACTTTGTTCGCCGTCGCAGTTTCGCTCCGGAATCCGTATGGAAGACCATTGTGGCGCCAATAGTCAGCGTGATCTTCCTCGGCTTGATCACCTACCTGGCCATTGCGAATTACCCGGAACTGATCGGCGGTTCAGCCCTCATGACTGCGATTTTCATGACCTTCACTTTCGCCTTGTTCGTTGGCGGAATTATCTACGCGTACGTCCTGCGTTCAAAGCGTCCGGATGTTTATGCACGCTTGGGCCGGCAGAAAATCGACCAATGACACTTCAACACCTGGAGACTCAATGACGAAACAGATCAGAGTTGGCCTGTTCGGGACCGGCAGGATCGGTCAAGTACACGCCATGAGTTTGGCAACCTTGGAAGAAGCAACGTTGGCCTGGGTGTGCGATCCCTTTATAGAGGGTGCCAAGCGAACAGCCGCCGAATACGGTGGGCGCGTGAGCGACGATCCGGATGAGGTCTTTGCTTCCGGGGAAGTCGACGCCGTTATTGTCGCCTCTCCGACGGCCACTCACGTGGACCTCATTGAACAGTCGATCGACGCCGGGATCCCGGTTCTGTGCGAGAAGCCAATCGACCTTGAGATTGCGCGGGTCGATGCTCTCCGGGCCAAGGCGGCAGCTGCCGACCTTCCCATCGCACTGGGCTTCAACAAGCGCTTTGACAGGCATTTCGTGGAGCTCAGGCGGCGTGTGGGGGCGGGCGAGATCGGTGTCTTGGAACAACTGATTATCACCAGCAGGGATCCCGGAGAACCTCCTGCGGCGTACCTTCTTCAGTCCGGTGGGATCTTCCGGGACATGACCATCCATGACCTGGACATGGCTCGCTACTTCATCCCTGACATCGTGGAGGTCTCGGCCAAGGGAGCAAACGTCTTCAGCGACGCTATCCGCGCGGCCGATGACTTCGATTCGACCGTCGTCACGCTGCGTGGGTCCAAGGATGAACTCGTGACCATCCTCAATTCGCGGCACTCTGCGTACGGCTATGACCAGCGCATCGAGGCCTTCGGATCCGGGGGCTTGCTTCAGGTGGCGAACAAGAACGATAGCCTGGTCCGGCACTGGGGCGCCCGGTCCGTCGAGGGGATAGGTCCATACCAGAACTTCTTCCTGGAGCGCTACGCGGAGGCGTACCGGCTTGAAGTGGCAGAGTTCCTGCGCGCTGTCCGCGGGCTTCCCTCCCGGAGCCCCGGCTTCGAGGACGGCCGTGCGGCCCTGATTCTGGCTGACGCGGCGGAGAAATCCGCCCGGACCGGGGGAGCGATAGCAGTGGACCTCTCGGCCTGACCCTGGATTGCCCGGTTCGGGCACGGATTCTTTCGCAACAATCCGTGCCCGGGCCGGGCTTTGCCCTTTAAGGAAAGTGAATTGTTTCCCACGGCAACAATTCAAGGCGAGGCGGTGTTTCAAAGTGGCACATCTGCCGCATTCTCCGGTCCGCCAAAGTTCAAGTAAGTGAAACAGTGTGGCAAGGGTCACGCAGCTGCGGGGCTTCCTTGGAAATACCCCAAGTCTGCAAAGTCAAACAACGTCGTTTGATGGGCCATCTGTCAAAGGTGTTTCACCGGTTCATTTGCATGGCCCTATCAAAAGAGGATGAGATGACCGACGCACCACCGGCGACAGCTCCGCTAGTCGCCCTCAAGGACATACACAAGACATTCGGGGCGGTGTCCGCTTTACGCGGAGTCAGCATCGATGTCATGCCCGGCGAAACCTTCGCACTTCTTGGAGACAACGCCGCCGGCAAGTCAACGCTCATGAAAGTGCTGACGGGCGTTTACCAGCCTGACCGCGGTTCGATTGAGTTGGACGGGACGCGGACCGAGTTCCCAACGCCTTCCGCTTCCCGCGACCAAGGCGTCGAGATGGTGTACCAAGACTTTGCCTTGGCAGACAACCTCGATGTCCGGACCAATATTTTCCTGGGGCGGGAGCCGCAGAAGAACATCCTGGGTCCGCTGTTGAGGATCATCGACAGGAAGAAGATGGAATCCGAGACCAAACGGGTACTGGAACGCTTGGACATCCCCATCAACCCGCGCCTGAAGGTCAAGCGACTCTCCGGTGGCCAGCGGCAGGCAGTGGCAATCGGACGCGCCCTTGCCTTCGATGCACGCCTGATCATCATGGACGAGCCCACCGCGAACCTGTCTGTGGCCAAGGTGGACAAGCTCATCGAAGTAACCCAGCGCCTCAAGGACCTGGGCATCGCCGTCATCATCATCACCCACCGCCTCGACGAAGCCTTCGCAGTGGCAGACCGCTTCGCCGTCATGCGCCAAGGGCAAGTGGTGGGGCGGTTCCGCGTCGGCGAGGTTTCCGAAGCCCAAGTGGCCCACCTGATTTCCCACGGCACTCTGGACGACTACGTGGACACCGGCAGCGGCATCCCTGAGGAACGCCGCAGGATCGGAAGCACTTCATCAATGGAAACCGTTGATGCCCTGGCCGCGCGCGGTACGACGAACGGGAGCGACTCATGAGCATCACCATGGACAACATCAAGACCAAACTGGGCCCCGCCGACCTCAAGGAAGGCATGACCGCCACCAAGGTCAAGCGCTTCATTGGCGATTACGGAATCATCATCCTGTTCGTGGTGATCCTGGTCTTCCTCGCAGCAGCGGCGCCGAACTTCCTTACCCTGAACAACATCGTGAACGTCGTCAGGCAGTCCTCCATTATCGGACTGATCGCACTGGGAATGACCTTCATCATGATCACGGCAGGCATCGACCTGTCGGTGGGCTCCGTAGTCGGTCTGGCTGGAATGACCTTCGCCCTGCTCGCTCCTGCCAGCGGCGGCGCCTTTTGGCTCCCGCTGATCGCCGGACTTGGCCTCGGGCTGTTGGTCGGTTTCCTGAGCGCGGCGATGGTTGTCTGGGGAGCCATCCTTCCCTTCCTGGCCACTTTGGCCACCATGGCCATAGCCCGCACAGCAGCATTGGTGATCACAGACGGGCAGGTTGTCTCCGGCCTGAGCGGACCGGCCGAGTGGCTGGGATCCGGCTTCATTGGGCCCGTCCCGGTACCCGTGATCATTTTCCTGGTGGCCGCCATCATCTGCGAGTTCGTGCTGAGCCGAACCAAATTCGGCTCCCATGTCTACGCTGTGGGCGGCAATGAGGAATCGGCCAAGAAAGTCGGCATCTCCACCAGCCGCGTACTGTTCACCGTCTACCTCATTGGAGGCGTCACTGCCGCCCTTGGCGGACTCGTTCTCACAGCGCGTCTGGACGGCGCGGCGCCGGTGGCAGGTACCGGCTACGAACTCCAGGTGATTGCCGCCGTCGTCATTGGCGGAACGAGCCTCTTTGGCGGCGTGGGCACCATCCGAGGAACCGTCATCGGCGTGCTTCTGCTGGGCGTGGTGATGAACGGTATGAACCTGATGGGCGTTTCCTCCTACTTCCAGCAAGGCGTACAGGGCGTGATCCTGGTCCTCGCCGTCCTACTGAACCGCTGGAAGTCCGACTGACCCAGCAACAAACAACGCATCACAACAATCTCCCAACGCACAGACACAAACCACTGAAAGGAACAACCATGGGTATGCGACGTAAGATCGCCGCGGCGGTCGCCATGATGGCTGCAGGAGCACTCACCCTCACCGGGTGTGCCGGCAGCAGCAACGCAAGCAGCAGCGGAGGGGCGGCCAAGACCTACAACATCGGCGTTGTGGTCCTTGACCTGCAAGACCCGGACCTGGCCCACATGACCGAGGCCATGAAGAAGACGGCGGAGGAAAAGGGCGTCAAGCTCAACATCACCGACTCCAAGAAGGATGTCGGCAGTGAACTGAACCAGGTTGAGGACCTCCTCACCCGTCAGGTGGACGCCGTCATCATGCAGCCGCTGGACGGCGATGCGAGCCAGAACGCGGCCAAGCGGGTCATTGCGGCCAACATTCCGCTGTTCATCTTGTCTACCGAGTTCGCCGACGGATCGGACGTCGGCTACAAGAGCTACATCGGCGTGGATGACACCGTGGCCGGCCAGATGCAGGCCGAATACCTCAACAAGATGATGCCCAACGGCGGCAACCTCGTGTTCGCGGCAGGCATCTACGGTGCATCCTGGACCGACCGCCGCAAGTCCGGCTTCGACAAGACCATCAATAAGAACTTCAAGATCGTGGCCGAATTCCAGGCCAAGGGCAGCCGGGATGACGCCAAGCGCAACATGGAGGACACCCTTCAGCGCTTCCCGTCCGGCCAGATTGACGCGGTTGTGGCCAACAACGACGAAATGGCCATCGGTGCGGCTTCCGCCATTGCCGATGCGGGACGCACCGCGGAGTTCAAGGCAGTGGTTGGCGTCGACGGTACCGATCCCGCGTTGCAGGACATCAAGGCGGGCACCATGTCCGCAACGGTCCGCCAGGACTCCGCGGGACAGGGCGTCAAGGCCGTTGAGGTAGTGACTGACTTCCTGAACGGCGCAAACGTGGACAACCGCTACACGCTGCCGTTCACGCTCATCACCAAGGACAACCTGTCTGAGTTCCTGAAGTAACTCTCCTCCGGACACGGACTCAGTAACGGGCACAGTGGATCCCTCCACTGTGCCCGTTCTGTTTTGGCACACTCCGGCAGGGTAACCACCTGCCTAAAATTCCAGCGGACCACTACGAATTGGAGAAGGCGAACATGCCCCATAGTGACGATGGAGACACGAAAGTTGGGCAGGTGCTGGCCGTGTTGCGCGGGCAAGGCATCGAGGTGGATAACTCTCCGCGACGGCTCTCCGAGTACTCCTACGATGCGTCCAACTACCGTGTCCGGCCTGCCGCCGTCGTCTTTCCGGCCAGCGTCGACGACGTCAGGAAAGTGGTGCGCGAATGTTCCGCCCTGGGCGTCCCCATCACCCCGCGCGGCGGTGGAACGTCCATGGCGGGAAACGCCATCGGTGAGTCTTTGGTGATCGACCTCTCGCGCCGCTTGACGAACGTGGACGCGTTCGACGAGAGTAAGGGGGCGATTTGGTCGGACGCCGGCGTGGTCCTTGGTGAGCTGCGCTCCTACGTAGAGAAGGCGAGTGGCGGCGAGCTGACCTTCGCTCCGGACCCTTCTTCCATGACCCGTGCCACCATCGGCGGCTCTATCGGCAACGACGCCTGCGGTAACCACTCGGTGGCCTACGGACGAATGACCCAGCATGTGCAGGAAGTGGAAGTGATTACGGCCGACGGAGCGCACTTGCATGCGGGACGCGGCTTCATCCGGGCCGTGGACACGGGTGACCAGCACTCTGTTGTCCGGGCCGCGGAACTGCTGGCAGGCCTTAAGGAGTTGGCCCAAGCCAACCTGGCCTCGTTGCGGGTTGAGCTGGGAAACACTCCCCGGCAGGTGTCCGGCTACCACTTGGGACACCTCCTGCCCGAGCACGGCCTGGATGTCCCGGCCGCCTTGGCAGGCAGCGAAGGAACGTGCGCCCTGGTGGTTCGGGCCAAAGTGGGAATGGTGCCGAAGCCCCGGACCACGGCACTCCTGTGCCTTGGCTACGCGAACACCATCGATTCGGCACGCGATGTGATGACCATCCTCGCTGCCAAGCCGAGTGCCATCGAGGGGCTGGACGCATCGATCGTGGACATCATGCGCCACCGACGGGGTGCCGCGAGCGTCGACTCCCTCCCGCAGGGTAAAGCGTTCCTGATGGTTGAATTTCCTGGGGACACCATGGAACAGGCGGCCTCCGATTGTGAACAACTGTTGGAGAAACTCAACGCCGATGGCCGCGTTGTAGACCATGCGATCGTCACCCAGCCGGGCGAACGAGCCAAACTCTGGCGGGTCCGGGAAGACGGCGCCGGACTTTCCTCGCGCAGGATCGACGGAGTCCAGACCTGGCCCGGATGGGAGGATTCAGCCGTCGCTCCCGGGCGTTTGGCCGATTACCTCGCGGAACTGCTGCCCCTCGTGGAGAAGTACGGCTACACGGCCTTTATGTACGGGCATTTCGGAGCAGGTTGCGTGCACATGCGCCTGGACTACGACCTCCGAAGCGACACCGGGCGGGAGGCTTTCGAGAACTTCACCCGCGAAGCAGCGGCACTCGTGGTGGCCCACGGCGGCTCGCTTTCGGGGGAACATGGCGACGGCCGGGCACGCAGCGAACTGCTGGACGTGATGTATTCGCCCACGATGCTGGCCACCTTCAAGGCGTTCAAACACCTCTGGGATCCTGCCGGAGTCCTCAACCCTGGAATCATCGTGGACCCCGAGCCCTTCGCTGCTTCGCTGGCTCTTGACGGCGCGCCCGAGCCGGGTCCAGCGCACGGTGAGCCGGCCGCAGTGCTGGGTGCCGACGTCGTACCTTCTTTAGCTGGCCGCAACCTGCTGCCGGTGGTGAGCCCGTTCGTAGGCAATACCCACGCGTGCATCGGGGTTGGGCGCTGCCGTGCGACCACCGGCGGCTTCATGTGTCCCAGCTACCGTGCCACCAAGGACGAGAAGGACTCCACGCGAGGCCGGGCAAGAGTCCTCCAGGAACTTACCCGCACCAAAGGCACCAGCCACGACGGCTGGTCAAACCCGGAGGTCCGGGAAGCCCTGGATTTGTGTCTGTCCTGCAAGGCCTGCTCGGCTGACTGCCCCACCGGGGTAGATATCGCAGAGGCCAAGTCGGAACTGGTGGATGAGCACTATCGCGGGAAGATCCGACCCTTTACGCATTATTCGATCGGTTGGCTGCCGCGGTGGCTACCACTTTTGACGCGCATTGCGCCTATCGCCAACGCGGGGACCGGCTTCCGGCCGTTTCGGTGGGTGGGCGAAAAGTTGGGCATTAGCGCACGACGGCGGCTCCCGGCCTTTGCGGTGTCGGGCCGTATCCGGCGGCGGGTGGACGAGGCCGTATTTACGGACGACGCAGACGTTCTGCTCTTTATCGACAGCTTCACCCGGGCCTTCCGGCCCGAAGTGGTCCCGGCCGCAGCCCGGGTGCTGCGCGCATCGGGCAGTTCTGTGGGCTGCACACCCGACGCCTGCTGCGGACTGACGTGGATCTCCACGGGTCAACGCGGGGGAGCGCGACGCCGGCTGGCCCGGTTGATCAGCAGGCTCGACGACGGCACGGATCGCGATATCGTGGTGCTGGAACCCAGCTGCGCGGCGGCCATCCGGGACGAAGGTCCCAAGATGGTGGGCGGTGCAGCAGCCGCGCGCGTGGCTGCCCGGATCCGCTCGTTCTCCGTGGCTGTCGATGAGGCTATCAAACGTGGCTGGAAGCCGTCCGCCGTTCCCCCCAAAACCGCTGTACTGCAAACCCATTGTCACGAGCATGCGGTCTTCGGTTCGGGCGCACAAAAACGGGTCCTGGAGGCGTGGGGAGTACCCAACATTGTGGAGTCGTCCTCGTGCTGTGGAGTGGCCGGAAACTTTGGCTTTGAGGCCGAGCACTTCGACATGTCCATGAAGGTGGCCGATCACTCCATTGCGCCGGCGCTGGAGAGCAGCGACGGGCTTGTCCTCACCGACGGTTTCAGCTGTGCCATGCAGGTATCGCAAATTGATCCGGAACGCTCCAGCAAGCATCTGGCGATTGCCTTGGATCCCCTGAGTGCCCGATGGACGGAGAACTAGGTGGCGTATCTCGGCATTTTCCTCATTCTGGTGGCGGCGGGGTTGCGTTTGGCAGGCGGGCATTTAGCCGGACCGTCCCGCGGGCCCCGGGTAACGGCCAGCTTCCGTGGCGTCCACGCTGTTCCCTTGGGAGCTGCTGCTTTCCTGGTGGCTGCCAGCGGGGTCTTTATCTTCGCTGTGGGCATCAGCGTAGACGGTTGAGCCGTGTCTCAAACTGACACGGTTGCTTCGGGGTCCCGTGACAGATGCTGGAAGTGACCCAATAGCCCCATTACTTTTGAGAGTTGATCTCGATGATGAACAGGAAGCTCGCGCAGGGACGGCATGTTGAATGGTTGCGGGCATCGGCACACTTCAATGAAACCGATCTCGGTGAACGGACCGACCTTCAGCTGAAGCGCTCCGGGAAACTCGTTCACCGTCTCCTCCAAGACATGGCAGGAGGCCGCGACAGCGACGCCTCGCCGTGGCCAACGCCGGGCACCTAGCCCCTCAAGCCGCGGGTCCGTAGCGTTTGTTCCTGGCACTGTGTCCAAGCGCTACGGCCCGCTTCCTTTACGCCAGGAGGCAGAGTTGGGCATTCGTGGATCCGCGGTCAGGGCAGTTTCGCCGCAAGCGGCGTCCGGGGCCTGGGAGGCCTCGCCAACGTCCTACGTGTTGCCTGTCGACTTCGGCGGTTTCGCGGGGCCAGACCTGGCTACGGCTTGCCTGCTCCTCGATATGCCACCGCGAACTATGATCAGGCGCCTGTGCAGGACCAAGCACACCGTCAGGTCGTTCGCTGCACCCGCGGCCTCCGCCCTGATAGAGATTCCGTGGGGGAGGCATTGGCACCAAATGGCCTACGCCGGCAGACGGATCAAAGCGGTCCCTCAGGGCTCCCTTACCCTTTCTGTCCTCGGCGTCACTCTCACCAGCTGCGACGGGTACACGGACGACCTCGTGGTGGGCCGAGTACGGGAGTGTTTTGCTGACTGTCTCATCGGTAGAGGTGACTCTGTGTGGTTTAGGTCTTCTCAACCTAACGACTGTTAGTTAGACTCATTCCGTTACGACCCTTTTGAGGATGAAATGAGTCCATCTCCGCGTGAGCAGGCGAACGCTCCTGTCCGGGAATTCCTGTCCAAACGCGACTGGTCGGCACAGACGCCCGCCAGGAGGCGGATCCTCGTAGCTTTCCTCCGGCTGGCTGCCGCCAACGGTTACAACTCAGTGAGCATGCGTACGCTGGGCCGCGAGTTGGGCCTGAAGGCGCCAAGCCTCTATTCCAGCTTTCCGCAGGGCAAGGACCAGATCGTGGCCGAATCGCTCCTGTGGTTCACCCACGGATTCGCCCGTGACCTCCTTGATGCAGTGCAGGAAGCTTCGTGTGCGGGAGACTACTGGGCGGCCCTTGTCCGTTTCCATGTCGCCCAGCAAGTGAGCACGCCCGAGGCTGATCTTTGGAATCTACTGGTTGCTTCGGACAAGGTGGCAGGGTTCCTTGGTCAAGGACTGCGTGAAGAGCTGGCCTTTTGGCAGAGCCTGCACGAGGAGATGTATACCGCTGCGGCCGAAGAGATGGGACTCGCGGTCACGCGGCAAACAATCCAAGCCATTTTTACGCTGCTCGACGGGGCCGCTCACTGGTCCGCTTGGGACGGCACGGTGGCTCATCTGGAAAGCCTGGCGGACCACGGGGTGGCCCTCAGCCGTTCCTTGCTTGAGGCGGGGACCCCAAGCCCGTTGGGGGGCATAGCCGGGCTGTCCCAACATGACACAACGCCCTCCCTTGCCCCGTCGATACTGTGATTCAGAACTCAATATTTAGTGACGAGGATTACATGAATAACACCACTCTTGACGCACCAAAGGTGTCGCGTCAGACCCAGGAGAACCGGCTCAGCGGCAACATGGGAGTGGGCGAACTCGTGATGAACGTGCTCGCTTTCTCTTCGCCCCTGGCCACGGTGGCCGGAACGCTGCCGGTCCTGCTCATGTTCAGCGGGCAAACTGCACCGGCCATCTACTTGCTCGTGACGCTCATGCTGCTGATCTTCTCGGTGGGATTTGTCAAGATGAGCCGGACCGTCAAAGGCCAGGGTGGCTTCTACTCCTTTGTCACAGCTGGACTGGGCAAGCCGGCCGGCCTCGGGGGCGCTTTCCTGGCACTGTTTGGCTACATTTTCATCGGATTCTTTGCGCCATCATTCTTCGGGGTGACGCTTCAGGGATTCGTTCTTAATACCCTTGGCGGTCCAGACATCCCTTGGTACTGGTATGCGCTGGCCATTACTGCCGTAACTACTGTGCTGGCCTACAACCGCATCGATCTGTCGGCCAAGCTGCTGACCATTGTGATGCTGCTTGAAGTGGCGATCATTGTCGTGTTCGACGTCGTTTCGTTCTCGGCCAACGGACTAGGGGCAGTGCAGAGTGCAGGGTTCGCTCTGCCGTCCATCACTGACGCAACCCTTGGCCTGGCACTGCTTTTCGCCGTTGGCAATTTCTTCGGGTTCGAAGCCACCGTTATCTACCGGGACGAGGTCAAGAACCCGGACAAGACCATCTCTCGCGCCACGTATCTGGCCGTGGCTGGCATCGGCATCTTCTATGCAGTGGCAGCGTGGGCCTTCATCGCCTTCTTCGGTGCGGACAAGATCCAGGCCGAGGCAGAGAACAACACGGTGAATTTCTTCAATGACGCACTCGTCGGCCTCGTGGGCAGGATCTTCGCCGACGTCGCCGTCGTTCTGCTCATCACGTCCGTCTTGGCTTGCATGCTGTCGATCCAGAACATCGCTGCACGGTACAGCTTCGCGCTGGCCTCGGACCACGCCTTGCCTTCTTTCCTAGGCCGGGTGCATCCCAGGCACAAGTCGCCGTACGCCTCGGCACTGGCCGTAGGTATTGTGTGGGCGGTAGCAATCGTGCTGTTTGCAGTCGTCGGGGTGGCTCCGGAGGTGCTGTATCCGATCGCCAGCGGTAGCGGAACCTTCGCCGTGCTGCTCCTGATGTTCATCACAAGCTTCGCTGTCCTGGTGTACTTTATCCGTCGCCGCGGCTTCGCTCCGGAATCAATCTGGAAGACGGTCATCGCACCTTTCATCAGCGTGCTGTTCCTGGGCGCTATCACCTATCTGGCTATTGCCAACTACCCGGAGCTCATTGGCGGCTCAACGGTTATGACGGCCATCTTCATGACTTTCACCTTCGCGCTTTTCTTCGGCGGCATCGTCTACGCCTTCTTCCTGCGGACAAAGCGGCCCGACATTTACGCGCGCTTGGGTCGCCAAAGGATCGACTGATTCGAACTCCCTATAGGCGCCGGTCCGGGTCACCTTCCATGAGATCGCCTACCCATGGCAGGTATCCGCGGTGGAAGACCATTCCCTTTGGCAGCCCGTCTACGGAAACCGATGAGCCGGATATTTTGATATTGATCCTGCCCTCACCGATCGGCGCGTTGGCGATGTGCAAATCGCCGTAACTTTCTGGAAGGACAGGGTCCATCCAGATGCCGCCCTGGGATACGTCGGGATCGTAGCGCATGAGAGTGGACACCAGCATGATGGGTGCAGTGGCGGCCCACGCCTGTGGCGAGCAGGCAGTGGGGTAGGGCACGGGAGCTGAGAACGCCTCCCGACTGAAGCCACAGAACAATTCCGGCAGCCGGCCATCGGAGAACTCTGCAGCCTCCAGCAACGCCGTCGAGATACGTTGCGCTTCCTCCACGAAGCCATACCGCATAAGGCCTACCTGGATAATGGCGTTGTCGTGCGGCCAGACAGATCCGTTGTGGTAGCTGACGGGGTTATAGGCGTCCATGTCGTCAGCCAGGGTACGCACTCCCCAGCCGCTGAACATTCGATCAGACATGAGGTGCTCTACTACGCGCGGTGCCTTGTCGTCGTCGACAATGCCGGTGGCCAGACAGTGTCCCATGTTGGAGGCGCAGGCATCGACCGGACGCTTGTAGCGGTCCAGGGCGATTGCGAAGTAGCCCTTTTCCGGCAACCAAAACAGTTCATTAAACTGCTGCTTCAGGCGTACAGCGCGGGCGCGGAGTTGGGCCGCTTTGGCCTCGTCGCCGACCTCGTGCGCCATCCAAGCCGATGCTAAACATGCGCTGTAAACATAGCCCTGCACCTCGCTCAGCGCTATTGGGGCTTCGGCTAGCGTTCCGTCGGCGAAGTTAATGCCGTCCCATGAGTCTTTCCATCCTTGGTTGATGAGGCCTCTATCGTTAAGGCGGGCGTATTCGACGAAGCCGTCTCCATCTCTGTCGCCGTAATTCCAGATCCAGTCCATGGCGCGGTCCGCATGGGGCTGCAGGTCAGCGATGGTCTCTTTAGCGAAACCCCATCGGCTGACTTCGCCCAATACCATCAGAAATAGCGGCGTAGCATCGACGCTCCCGTAGTACGCCGACTTTCCGCCAAGGGCAAGGCCACTGGATACGTCCAGACGTACCTCGTGGAGGATCTTTCCGGGTTCTTCCTCGCTCAGGGGATCTACGACACTGCCTTGCAGGTCCGCTAGCGTTTGTAACGTACCCAGTGCCAAGGAGGGATCAACCGGAAGTGCCATTGTCGAGGCCCAGAGAGAGTCCCGGCCGAAGAGTGCCATGAACCACGGCGCCCCTGCAGCAACTACCACGCGCTCGGGATGCTTCGGGTCCTCGATCCGCAATGCCCCCAAGTCTTCATAGCTGCGCCGCAGCGTTCGTTCGATGGACCGATTGCCCATGTGCACCAGGGGGATTTTGGCCACCCACTCCTGCCGCCGACGGTCGCGTGGCGAAAGGGCGTCTTTGCCGGAGTGAACACGGGGCAGAATGTCTTCCACGCCCCACGGCGCCACCCTAAGCCGCGCGTTCCAGTGTCCGTGCGGAGGAACGGTCGTCCGGTACGTCACGGCCTTGGGCGTCACCACTGCGGCGGGGCCGCCGTCGATATTGACGCCCTTGGTAATGTCCTGCCATGTTGCCCGGATGATCAGCGAGTGGGCCTCCACTTGCCGGGTTTCCTGCCAGGTTCGCTGCACGTGCGCCTCCTTGACTTCGAAGAGGTCCGCAAAATCCGACTCAACCGTCAGCGCGATGACACACTCCGCGGGCAGTCCAGAGTAATTCCGGACGGTGATCTGCTCGGTGATGCCAGTGCCCACTTCCCGTAGTCGTTCCACGACCAGCGGGCTGTCTGCCCTCCCGTCCCGGCGTGCCACTCGACCTGCAAAGAGAACCCGGTAAGGCTGTTTGACGTCCGCTGCAAGCGCCTCAACGGGTTGTCCGTTCACCGAAAGCTTCCAACAAGACAGGATGCGTGTGTCTTCGTAGAAAACGCCATGCGGAAGGCCCGGAACTATGTCCCCATTGGTTAACGAGATGCAGAAGTTGGATCCTTCCACCAGCGTGACGGCCGCGCCCAATGCTCCGGCCGCCGTGTCAGCATTCCACCCAGCCATTGCGGCTCCTTTGAGGATCGACATCGGAGTGGTCGTTCACGGATGCTCACCGTCACAGTGCCATCTGATGCCTCGTCGTCAGTATTTCTGACGCTACGCTTGTCGTCGCGTGGGTACTAGCCTTCAGCCGGCTCACAGTACGGGTTTGGTGAGTCAGTCTCCGGGGCCGATGATGTTCGGTCGAACCTCTAGGCGCCCCCAGACAGTACGGGGTTTCGCGTTTGGTAGCTCGTCCAAGAGCGATGTCTGATATCGATGTCCGCTTCCTGCTTTAGCGAGCCAGTGCTTGGGCTGGGCTGATCGTTGTGGCTTTGGCCGCAGGCCAGGCGCCTGCGAGCACACCAGCCGTCGTTCCTGCGGCTACGGACAACAGAAGAGTAACGGGATCTAAGACGGGGACCCATCGATTAATTGCCGAAACAACGATAGTAGTGATCAGTCCAAGGGCCGAGCCTATGAGCCCGCCGAACGTGCCTAGGGCCACTGTTTCCCCTAAAAGCTGCATGAAGATATCACCCCTACGCGCACCGAGGGCTCGCCGCAAACCAATTTCGGGAGTTCGAAGAACCACGCTTGCGGCAGTTGCGTTAGCGATAGATACGGCTCCGATTGCGAGCGTGATCAGGCTGACCATCAGGCTGAGTTGAGTCACACTCCCTTCAATCTCCTGCCGGAGTGTCTTGGGGTCCGGTGGGGCTGCAATTTGCAGAAGTTTAGGGTTGTTCGGAGTTACCGCGTAAGGGACCTGTTCTCCAACTTGGGCAGCAGCCCCAGCGACGGTTTCGATTAGTATTTGACGTTTCGGGACTTGGTCCCCGGAGACGGCGTTTTTTTGGAAGCTGGAAACCGGAATGATTGCTCCGCCGGCAAGAGCTGGAATTCTCTCTGTGTCGCTGTAGATACCAATGACTGTGTATCCGAGGTCGTTGATGAATACAGCGGCTCCTGTTTGCGTGACGCCGATCTTCTGAGCGAGGGACTTAGAGAGCATGATCACCGGATCAGCTCTCGATTCATGCCCGGAATCGAAGAGCCGCCCCATCAGCACGTGGGGAGCGACCGCAGCAAGGGAGCCTTCATCCATACCGTACATTTCCACAGGGACAGGCTGACTCTGTTCTACGAAAAATCGATTGACGTCGATGGCACTCGCTGACATGATCCTGCCCGCGTGTTCCACGCCGCTAAGGTTGCGAATTTCAGTCACGGCCGATGGCGAGAACCAAGTGTCCGCTTGCTGGACGCTTTCGTCCTTGGAACCGGCTGCAGTGTCGGCCACGACTGTAACCTCGGTGGCACGTCTGACGTCAAATGCTGTAGAAACCTGGTTGCTCGCCGTACCTGTGATTCCGAGCGTCGCAACGAAGGCGGCGCAGCCAAGTAGGGTGCCGACTGCCGTGAGGAGCGATCTCGAATAGTTGCGGCTTACAGAACGCCAAGATTCGACTATGAGATCCCGCAAGGTCAGACGTGTCGGTCTCAAGCCCAGGCTTGCTGCCCGAAGCCGCCGTGATTTCCGCATGGCAAGTGGGTTTCGTGAGCGCCGGTTAGACATGTTGAAGAGACTCATTTTCGTTGATGACTCCGTCCTGGACGGTGATGCAACGCTTCATTTGCTGCGCTAGATGCTGGTCGTGCGTCACCATGACGACGGTGAGCCCTGATTCGTTTAACCCGTCTAGGAGGTCCATCACCAGTCTTGTGTTCTTGCTGTCTAGATTGCCTGTGGGCTCGTCGCAGAACAGAACGCGTGGTTCCATGGCGATGGCTCGTGCAATTGCCGCTCGTTGCCGTTCACCGCCGGAAAGGTGCCTCGGGTCGGCATGTGCTCGGTGTCCGAGTCCCAAACGTTCCAAAGCCCTAGTAGCCCGATCTACACGCTCTTTCGGTTTAACGTTCGCGTACACCATCCCTAGCTCGACGTTCTCAGCGAGCGTGCGTCCTGCTAGGAGGTGGAATGCCTGAAATACAAATCCGAACCTCTGTCCCCGAACTGTTCCCCGAATGAGATCGTCTTCAACTGCCACCTCGACGCCCTGCAGCTTGTAGCTCCCCACCGTCGGAGCGTCTAGTAAACCCAGCATGTTGAGTAGCGTCGACTTCCCAGATCCTGACGGCCCGACGATTGCTATCTGGTCTCCCTCGTAGATGCGGAGACGGGTGGGGCTAAGTGCCACTACAGGCACGACGCCAGGGTATGTTTTGGACAGGTCGGTCAGCTCGATGAGTGGGACGTCTGTTTTACCCCTATTCAAAGGATCTTCCAACTATGACTCGGTCTCCTTCACCTAACTGCGAGGGGTCTGTTGGGGTGACCTTGACCCATCCGTCCACGTTTGTACCCACGCTGACCTCTATGGTTTCGTCGGGTCTGGTGGCAGGGATAACGTAACTGGTCCCATTGGCGTTGGAGTAGACGGCAGTGATGGGGATTACCAGAACGGGTTGCAGCTCACCGCCTGTCGTTACAGCTACTTTTTGGGTTGATCCAGCTGCGCCTACTGGCGGTATCGATGAACTGTCGAGAAACCTTAGGTCTATCCGTACACCGGTTCCCAGTCCCGCTATTTCGCCAGGTTCCGTTCCCATCGACTGGACTTCCATGTCGATCACCGTGCCGCCGTCGATGCTGGTGAGTTGTGCCTTGTCGCCAACTTTGAGGGTGGCGGCTCGTTCGGGTGAGGTCGAAGCGGTCACGATATTGCTTCCACCGTCCAGTGTCATTAGGGGCGCGTCTGCTGCAATGATCTTGGATCCGATGCTGACCGTGAGGCTCGTAAGGACATTCTCGGATTTTGGAACAGTGGCAATATTCCGAGCGGGGAGGTAAGCGACCTCTCTAACCGATGAACCACTTCCAGTCGCTGGTCCTTCATCAGAAAGACCGGTGCTGAAGGTGGGCGCTTTTCTTGGAACTTCGTAGCCTAGGTCTGCATAGAGCCTAGTAAGACCTGCTTGCGTCGCAGCGTCAAACACTGAATTTTGGCTAGTTGAATAACCAAGGGCTGCGAGGGAAAGCTGTAGCTGCGCTACGTCTGGCCCAGTATTGCCTGCTTCGATGTCGCGATAGGCCGGAAACGGCCAGTTCATTGCGATGAGTGGCTCACCATTAGTTTCAAGAACTACAGCGCCGACGCCGAATCGGCTTCCGATGCTGAGCGGAGTTGCCGTCACGACAGGAGCCTTAGCGATCAGTGCATCTGAAGGCTTAAATGCGAAACTCGGGCCCGGCGACACAACGCCACGCATGACAACCTGCGAGGTCAAGGATCGCTTTTCCACGACTGCCGTGACAGGTTCCGCAGGTGGTGGCGAGGCATCACCAGCTATCTGAGCCGGCGACTTGAGCAGCGGCAATGCGATCAGTGCCACCACAACCAGCAGAGCTACAAGCAGTCCACTGATACCCATCCAAAGAATAGCCCGACGACGACTATCTTTTGGCGCGTTGGGGCGCGGCGAACCGTTCCTGCTGTCAGTGGTCGAATCAAGTGATTCAAACTCGGGCTCATTGGTGCTCATGTACTACTCCAGACGTACAACCCCGGCACAGCTGCCAGTGCTGCTGATATGGCCAACCTACGCGCTAACTCTGTTGAGTTGCCGCTGCGGCCGATTTTGCTAGCTCTCTAATCAAAGGGTTCAATTCGGACAATTGCCCTTCCTGGGCAGCTATTGCCGAAGCTTTGGCATCCGTCAGAGTTCGCTGCCACTCACGCTGTGCCCCTATATCCACGGAGCACTGGTACATCACCTCAGCGGCCCGTGACTCCTCAGAAGTAGGCATGTACGCTGTGCCGGGACGCCCCGGGTTGATGACTACGCTGCCGCCCTTAGTCAGATCAGGCCAAGGAGGTTCGGACGCGTTACCAGTTGGAATCTGAAAATCGACCTGCCAGACAGGGTTCTTGTTGGGTCCGTCCTTGTCGACAGGTGTTCCTTTTTCGGACATGCAGGCAAAAACGCGATCGTTGAGGGCGGGCCTTATCTTTTCTGCAGCAGCGTTGAGCTCACTCGCGAGTGTGTTGCCGAGAGCAGTGTAGTTGCGGATCAAGGACGCGTCTCCGCCGATCTTCTTCACAGCCCAGCCATGGCAATCCTGTTGGACAGCAGAGAATGCTCCATCCATGACTACTACTGAGCGAACGAGTGGCGTCAGATCGTGTCCAAACCCGCGCATTCTGGCTTCTTCAGCGGAAGTACGCCACGGCACTTCGCCGTACGAGTTGAACGTGGAGGAAAAGTCAGGCGTCTCAGCCAACGTCCGGAAATCATCGGCTTTCTGATCCGGAAGAACCTCAAGGAATTCAGGGTAACCATTTGATGCATAGCACTTGAATTGCAGTTCAGTAAGAGACGAGTTTATGTTCAGCAGTTCCTTGCTTAGATAACCGTTATAGGGATCATTTTTATCGACACTCGTCGAAGGGGGGCTGTAGGGCCTACTTGCCTGGGGTGTGCTGGATGCTGTGACGTTCGGGGGACTGGAGCAGGCTGCCAGTCCAAGTACAGAAATGGTGACTGAAGTCTTAAGAATGTTGCTGAGCTTCATGAGAATTTAGGAGACAACCTTCCGGCATTGTCTGGTGAAACTAGTTGGTTCCGGGCGATGCCATTAGGCATCGCCCGGGAACTTGCCTCTAGCGGATGTGAACGGTGATGACGTTCACTGCTCCACCAAAACTACCGCGCCACCATTTGGGACGCAGCGGTGAGGTGGTCTCGGGTGTAATGCTCGACTTGTACGTCACCATGCCCGAGTTGTTTCCCGTTGAGAGGGTGATCGTGTTCAGCACTGTCACGTACACATCGCCATAGTTGGCAAAGCAGAACGCTTCGCCATTGGTCTTAATGGTTTGGTAGTACGCGTTGCTGTTGCACGGCGTCACCATGTTGGCCGCCTGAGCGCCGGGTGCGGTGAACAATACGGCGGAAGCGGCAACTGCTAGCCCTGCCCCGAGTGTTTTAAAGGTTCTACTGATTTTCATAATCAACCGATCATTTTGGACTAATTAACATTAGGTCCGCTCCCTTGCAGTGTTCTTTATAAAGCTGAAGAACTCTCCCCCCCAAAGGGATTCGTTCGCATCAAGTGCAAACCAGTACTAACATACTACATTTTTCTAGAGGGGAAACTCTAAGTAAGCACGGTCAGCGGGCGCTGTTTGACATGAATGTTTCTAATACTTGTGTTATTGTCCGGCGGCATTTCTCAGGCTGTGAACTGGCACGGGAGATGATCACGTGAATACCGTTCGACTCGAGTCCTACCTTCGCAGCGCTGGCATAGCGAGGAGCCTGCGTAGCTACAGTGCTTATCTCGATTGGAGGGGCCACCTGCGATTGACATCCGATTCGAGAACTTGGCATGTCATTGCACTCTGAGCGTTAGGGTGTGTCTCCTAAAGCGGTCAGCCAGATGCTGGCGGCCCGGAGGACGGCTCCGCCGCGGTAGGTCAGGGCGAGTTTGTCGTAGCGTGTTGCCAGTGCGCGCCACTGCTTGTAGGTGTTGAAGTTCCGTTCGACGACGTTGCGGCCCTTGTAGTCCTCCTTGTTGAAAGCCGGTGGTCGGCCGCCGGTGGATCCACGTCGTTTTCGATGGCCGATCTGGTCGGACGGTTGCGGGATGACCGCCACGATGCCGCGGTCGCGCAGGTGTGTCCGGATCGCCTTGGATGAGTAGGCCTTGTCACCGCGGACACGGTCCGGGCGAGTTCGAGGCCTGCCCGGACCGACACGGTTGATCTTCAACTGCTCCGTCAAGTGAGGAAACATCGGCGCATCTCCGCCCTGCCCGGGAGCGACCAGCAGCACCAACGGCCTGCCCTTACCGTCGACGATGGCGTTTATTTTGGTACTCAAACCACCGCGGGAACGGCCAATCGCATGATCGTCCGGCTTATCAAACAGATTCATGTAATTCGAACAGGCCCCCTGTGGGGCGGGGAAGGTTGGTCCATGCTGGTGGGCACGGTTCACCGTCGAGTCAACGGAGATCGACCAGTCCACCTCACCGCGGGCATCAGCGACCGTCAGCAGCCCGGCCAGGATCCTGTCCCAGGTACCGTCACCGCTGTAGCGCCGGTGACGCTTCCAAATCGTCTGCCACGGACCAAACGCGGCCGGCATGTCCCGCCAAGCAATCCCGCACCGATACCGGTAAATGATGCCCTCCACCACCCGGCGGTCGTCCCGGAACGGACGACCCCGCCGCCCAGCGGACGAGGGCAGCAACGGCTGAATGCGGGCCTACTGCCCATCAGTCAAAACAGAACTAGGAGACACCCATCAAGTTTCCCCGACCAGAACTCCAGAATTTAGGAGACACGCCCAAGGTGCGCTTGCCGGAGTCAGCGTTCCGGATGAGTCCGTTTTCTGCACCTGTACGACAAGTCTTGCCTTGGCCACGGCCGCGCGCGGTATTGAGCGTGGAAGCTTGCCACTGGCGTGGCGCTTTGGTACATCCCGAAGCCCTGGGCGGTCGGGACGGGTCTGTCTGCGCAAAGCGTCTTAGGCCGAAGGAGCGACGGAGGCAGCGGCGGATGCTTGCCACGCCGAGGGCAGATGCCGCAGCAGCCCGCAGGAGTGGAGCGGGTGGCCCGGCGGTGGCCTGGCGCAGGCTTCGGGATCGGACCAGTACGCAGACGGCGAGGACGAGTGTTGCTTCTGCAGCCTGGACTCCCGTGGCGAAGACAAGTACATAAGGGCCGTCGGCTCGGGCCGGAGTAGCTGCGAGTGTGTGGCTCACGGCGAGCGAGGTGAAGCCGGGTGTGCGGATGGCCGTTAGCTCTGCACCGTCCGGGATGGCGAGCGGAGCCCTGCGCCACGGACGAAGGCTACCGAGCATACAAAACGCTTCCGATGTGCGAAAACGTCCGGCAATCCAGGCGAGTCTTCGCAGGTACTTGTACTCTCGTGAGTTCAATGCCGAAATTGAATCTTCCGTCAAGCTGGCTGGCGAGGGCTGCAATCAGGGAATGTCTAGTCGGTTTCTGTATGCGGTGTTCTTGTTGGGTGTTCCAGCCTGCAATGATGCCGGCTCCGAGCATGTGGTCGGTGAGGCGTGCGGAGCGGTAGCCGGGGTCGGTTTCGAGGGCGAGTTGGAGGTATTGGTGTGCTTTGGATCCTCTGCCTTCCCACCAGTTGATGTAGCCGATGGTGGTGAGGATGGGTGCTGCGTGTTCAGGGCTGATGAGCGTGTAGGCGTTGGTGAGGAGTTGTTTGGCCCATTCGACGCGTGACCAGTCCGGCGCTGTTCCGGTTTGGGCGAAGAGGATGCGTTCGGGTAATTCGTCGATGCCGGGGATGACTGCCATGAGCCGGTCCCGGACGTGCGGGAACTGGAAATACGCGACGAGCTTCAGGGCGTCCTTATCGGTGGGGTAGTCCTTGCTGTCGAGCATGCTGATCCAAAGCTGGTGGGCTTCCTGGGTGGCTGCCGTAGTCTCTCCACTGAGGATGGTTTGTTTGTAGTGTTCGACGGCGGTCGCGTACTCGCGCTGGTCGGTCGCCGCGGGGAGGGTCACCTGATTCGTGGGTTCGATGGTGCTGCCGCGGTAGATGAACTCGGCGTTGACCTGACTGTATTCGGTGCTGCTGAGGGGGATGGCGATGTTGTCACCGGGCTGGGTGTCGTAGGGGGAGTAGGTGGTGGCGGTGACGTAGATGCCGTCGCGGATGGTGATGCCTTCGTGGGCGAGGACTCCGGTAAGGGCTGCGATGGTGGCCCGGTGGGGTCTTGCTTCGCCTGGCTCTGGGGTTTGGGTGGTGTCGAGGGCGAAGACGATGCCGGTGACTCGTTCGTCGGATGTGAGGTAGGCGGCGACAGTGCGGGCGAAATGGACCTCGTAGCCTGGTTGTTTGGGCAGGTCGATGCGGAGGGTAGCGCCGACTTTGTCTTTGTCGAGGGTGATGCAGACGAGGCTTTCTTGTGGCCAGAATCCGAGGGTGTGGCCGATGAAGCTGAGAAGGTCAGCTGGGTCCTTGATGGTGAGCGCATTCATTTTCCTGTCTCCTCTTGCCTTTTCTGTTGTCTCACGTGATTCGGAGTGGTGGCCCTTCGAATCCGACGATCGTGGTGTCAGCAGTAGGCCCTCGACAGCGTGGGGATATCCAGAAAGCTGAGCGGCGGATTCGCATCTGGTATTCATGGGGATCGATGGTTGCTGCATCATGATCGTGAACGGTCGAAGTTTCATGGCACGTCGACAGCTCCACGCGAGGGACAGTGGTCCGGCTGTGATGCGTGGCGGCGCGCACGGGCCTCGGACGCAAAGTGGGCAACCGAGGGGTCCGAGTCTCATGGATCCCTTTATTCAGGGATCTGCAGGAAGAAGTGCTGGTCGGGCCGACGTATGCGCCGTTATCGGTTTTACTTCCCTCGGTGGATCTCTTAGCCCAGGGCCGCTCGAGGTACCGTTTTGGTACCATTGGTTCATGGCTATGAATCTGCGTGTCCCTGAGGACCTTGATCGTCGGCTGGAGAAGTTGGCTGCCGAGGAGCACACTTCCAAGTCCGCACTCCTGTTGCAGGGCGCCGAGTTGGTTTTGCAGCGCCGTGCGCGCTGGCGCGAGATCAGTGAGGGTCTGGATTTTGTCATGAGTCACGACGCTGATTTGCTCACTAGCCTTGAGGACGCGTGACCGCTTACCTGGACATTGAAGACGCGCTCCAGGTTGTTGATCGGTATGGCTTCCACATCCGCGACGTCGGCTTGTTGGCTTCGGCGCTTGCGCGTCCCGCGACAACCGTAATGGGGGCGGAAGCTTATCCGGACCTCGCCGTGAAGGCGGCCGCCTTACTTGAGTCGGTCGCGCGGTTCCATCCACTACTTGACGGGAACAAACGGACTGCCTGGACACTTATGGTGCTGCTGTTATGGATCAACGGCTACCGCCATGACTTCACAACTGACGAGGGCTTCAGACTAGTGGTGGGCGTCGCCGCTGGGGACGTTGAACTACGGGATTCGGCGGCCGTGATTTCGAAGCATCTGGTGCCACGCTGAACGTCGAAAAAAGAGCTGTGGACAATGTCCACAGCTTCCGTTTCGGACTGGCTCGTACACCGGCCGAACTGCCCCGGATTCCGCAGGTTTCCCCCACTTTCCAGTGTTTACAAGGCTAGGAATCGCGTTCGAGTCCCACCTCGGGCACGGCATACCCCCTCGTCAGAGGGGGTATTTGCTTTAACGTGTGTACAAATTAGGTGGTCAGTTCCCTCTGACATTGACCGCGGGGTGTGCCTGGCGCCGCGGTTCGCCTGTTTTGTTGTGGGGGAGCGGGTTCAGGGTCGTGGCTGGTTGGCCCTCCGCGTGCTGTGAGCTGGGGTTATATGTTCCTCTCTTGGTTCGTTCGGTAGGTCGTGGTTGGCCTACACCTCTTCATGGGTAGGGGTACTGAGCGCGACATGACTTCGAGAGCCTGCGTCAAAGTTCTTCAGTTCTGGCTCATTGCCGGAGCGGAGAGCCTTAGCTGGGGACGGCTTTGTCAGGCCAAAGGGGGTGTGTACATTGTCCACACTTAAATCCGCTTTTTCGTAGCTGTTCGCAGCCATTTGCCTAGTCCTCCTTCGGCCCACATTCTGCTCATCGCATGCGCGTGCAATGACGACATGACGCCGGTCTTGAATTTCATTGCGTGCGCGGTTCCGTCGCTGAGCCGACCGAGGGCATTCAGGCCGGATTTATCCGTTTAGTCGATGCGGCACTACGAATGCAAGGGGGGCGGCGCGGGCTCTTAGTCGTTGGCAGGGGCTGTGGAGGTTTGCCGGATCACGCGCTTGACGGCCGAGCGTGCGGAAGCGGCCAGTCTGCCGATAAGTGCCCTGTCGTCAAGCTAAGGAAGAGGGGACCGTCAGGGGCGTTGATTTCTCAGACTCGCCTTGGAACTCGGCCGACAGGGAAACCCCGAGGACGAATGCGGCACCATCGAAGACGTTCGTTTCGACGACCGCGCCCAGGTTCGAGTCGGTGATAATGCGGACAAGCAGGATCACGAACACGACGGCGCTGAGGACCGCTACGATGTGGGAGAACTTATGGATGCAGCGGTAGCCGATGATCGCCAAGGTTGCCGACATGAGGGCAACGTCGAAGTACCCACGGGACACAGAGACCGGGAGCATTGACAGCACGCGGCGAGGTTCTTGATGAGGATTGCCGTCGAAAATGCACAAACCCACTAGTAGCAGGTTTGTCTTTTCGGCCGATTTGAACCGGGAGTTAGACTAGGAGCTGGCGGAGAAACAGAACCTGCTTTATCCAGTGGTGTTCCTGCCCTCCTTCATGGTTGTTGAACCTGTACACCTCCATCTCCTTCGTTGGGCCGGGACGGGACGCGTCAGAAGTGCCCGAGCCGTACGCGTTGAAGCTGGCGAAGACAGTAGAGGGCGGGCAGATGTCGTCACTTTGCGCTGCCGAGTAGAGCGCAGGCGCCGTAGCCCATCGTCCGAGGTTGACGCCGTCGAAATAGCGCAGGACGTCAAGTACTTGCTCATACCGGTCCCGATGACGGGCAAGGAAGGCGGCGATTTCCGGGTACGGGCCACGCGGGGCGATGTCGATAGCGCGCGGAAAATCCTGCAGGAACGGGACGTCGGGCAAAGCTGCCACGACGCCGTCGAGCCGACCGGCCACCAGCCCGGAGACAGCTACCACAATGCCGCCGCCCTGACTTCCGCCGGCGAGGACGACTCGTGCCGCATCCACCTCAGGGTGGGATTGTGCTGCCTCCACTGCCCGGAAGGCATCCGTGTACACCCGCCGGTAGTAGTAGTCTTCGCGGCTGCCGACGCCCCGGGTCATGAAGCCGGCATAACCCACGCCGCCAGCCGACGGATGGGGATCAGCAGTCTCACCCACAGCAAAACCGTAACCCTGGCCACGGGTGTCCATGATGAAATGCGCGTACCCCGCCTGCGCCCACCCTGTTTCCTGGTTCGCCAGTCCCCGCCCACCGGAGTAGCCGACGTAGTGGACCACCACAGGCAGCCTGGAACCTGAGTCCCTGGTGGCAGGGAGGTGCAGCCATCCCTTGATGGGTTCCCCACCGTACCCTGCGAAGGTCACGTCAAAGGTGTCGATCACAGAAAGGTAGTTCTCGACGGGCTCAAACCGGGCGTTCAGGGGGTAGGCTCTGGCATCCGCGATCGTGGCATCCCAGAATTCGCGAAGGTCTTCCGGCATCGTCACATCGGAGGTATAGCTGCGGAGCTGGGCCAACGGGAGGTCAAAAAGTGGCATCGCGTCCGATTCTGTTGTTTTCTGGAGGGGCTGGCTGGATCTGGCTTGGCATTTCCGTACCAGGAGCAGCTCCGAGGGCGGCTGCGGCGGAGAAGGCACCATCGATGGACCAGGAGTGGAGGACGGCGGCCACGTCCTGCCGCTTCTCGTCCCGGACAGCCTCTTCATAGGAACGTTCCAGTAGTGCGTCGATCTGCACCCGCCAGCCGGTGGCTGCGCTTTCGATGGCTGCTTCCACCATGGCCAGGCTGAGGATGTTCGCGTGAACCTGACCCATGGGCGGAGTTCCTGTTCGGAGCGCTGAAACGAACTCGTGCAAGGATCCGTGGACGTCCGGGCCCGGCTCCTCCACCACTCTCCGGCCCGGGTGAACGGGGGCATGCACCTGAACAGTATCCTCTACAGCAATGTCAGCAGCGGCGTCTGCGGGGGAGGATGGGGTCACGGTCGGGGGATTATCACCGTCCCACACGACAGTCCCGTTTTCGCCGCCGAGCCGCCAGGCTGCGTTCCAGGAGGTTTCCTGCCCGGGGCTGCACCAGCTTCCGTTGAACACGAACCGCTCGCCGCCGGACATTTCGAAGGACGCTACGGCTGCCGCGTCCCCTCGATACCAGCTCCAAGCAGGGTTGTATTCCTCGCAGAATACGGAGACGGGGTCCGCGTCCAGGAGGAAGCGCGCCATGTCGAACTGGTGGATGGCCATGTCCAGCAGTAGCGGGTGCTCCATCTGGTCGCGGTATCCGCCGAAATGCGGTGCCTTGAAGAAATCGGCGGACAGCGTGCCCAGCCGGCCGAGCCCGCCGGCGAGAGCCTTGCCGGCGAACAGGTCGCGGTTGTAGCGGCGGGACTGGCTGACCATGAACAACTGGCCGGTGAGCTCGGCGGCAGCGACCAGGCTCAGGCCCTGAGCCACGGTGGACGCAACCGGCTTTTCGCCCAGCACGGGAAGCCCGGCGAAGAGCGCCTCGGCGGATACGGGGTGGTGGGCGGCCGGAACCGTGACGTTGATGACCGCCTGGGCGCCGACGTCGGACGCCAGTTGCGCTGTTCCCCTCCCCACTGGAAGGTCAGGTTTGCCGATCGAGGCGGCGCTGGCACGCGCGGCGTCCAGGTTAAGGTCAACGATGCCGCTGAGCTCCACGAGCGGCGAGGCCTCCACCGCCCCCAGCCAGGTGTGGCCCATGGCTCCGGCGCCGACCAGCAGCACTTTTAGCGGACCCCGATCGTCCTCAATTGTCGCGAACGGGCGGCTCATGCCGTGGTTTCCTCGTAGATCGCGGTGGCGCCCTTGTAGTCGGCGCCCTTGTAGAACTCATCGGTGTCATATTGCAGCAGTTCCGGAAGTTCCCGGCGCGACCGGTCGGTGAATGCCCACTGGACGGCGTTGGAGATGACCCGGCGGATGTCCTTGTGGTGATACACCGGGAAGTCCTGATCGCCGGGGCTGAAGTAGAAGATCTTGCCGTGGCCGCGTCGGAAAGTGCAGCCGGAGCGGAAGACTTCGCCGCCGCTGAACGAACTGATGAAGACCAGTTCCTCCGGCCCAGGGATGTCGAAGAATTCGCCGTACATTTCCTGCTCATCAATGATGATGGGGTGCGGAACGCCCTTGGCGATGGGGTGGGTGGGGTCCACGGTCCACACCAGCTCGCGGTCCTGCTCGCTCCGCCAGCGCAGGGTGCACGTGGTGCCCATGAGCTTGGTGAAGATCTTGGACCAGTGGCCTGAGTGGAGCACGATCAGCCCCATTCCCGAGAGCACGTGGCGGTGCACCCGCTCCACGATCTCGTCATCGACATCGGCGTGGGACATGTGCCCCCACCAGGTCAGGACGTCCGTGGTGGCCAGGACCTCTTCGGTAAGGCCGTGCTCCGGCTCGTCCAGGGTGGCGGTGCGGACGACGACGGCGGCACCCAGGTTCTCCTCGATACCCTCCTTCACTGCGCCGTGAATGCCGCGGGGGTAGAGTTTTGCCACCTGCTCGTGTTCCTGCTCATGCCGGTTTTCGTTCCAAACTGTGACCCGGATCGGGGTGCTTTTACTCATTGAAGCTCCTTGTACTTCTGTCATCGCCGGACTCCACGGGAAAGTAGACGGTGTAGTCGCCTTCAGTTAGGTCGGAAAGGGGTACGAATTGTATGTCAGGGGTGCGGATGGTGCGGTACGTGCCTGCATTCCACCAGTGATGCGTCCTGGTCTCATCCGGCGCGAGAATAGTGGTGGCGTCCCCGCCATGTGCGCGTTCGACTGGCACGCGCCGTGAGGTCAATCCAGCGAGAACATAGGGTCCGTCTTCGAAGGACAGTACGCCAGGGTTCTCGGGAGCCGGGATGGCGCGAACCCGGGTCGGGAATTCGACGCGTAGGAGATCTCCCGCCGACCAGTCGCGATCGACGAGAACCCACCCTTCTTCCTCGACGTAAGCAAGCTCATTCCCGTTGCAATACACGCGAAGTGGGGCACGGACCCAATCTGGTATTCGTAGTCGCAAGGTGAATCGCGTCGTTTGGTCTGGACGCACCTTGATATCGAAGACCATTCGGTCGGGGCGTTCGGTCGGCAGATCCGGCTCCAGACGTTGGATAGCGTTTAGACCGTCCAGGGTTTCAGTTTGTCCGAACACCACACCGTCGAGAGGATCCTGCTGAATCCGAATGGCGACGCTTGTGTCGGCGACATCGTCCCAACGTGTGTCCGAGGGTATGTATTGGCTGATGCGGAGACCATCCTCGTCCCGCTGCACGGCAGCCGTCGCGTGGTGAGAGTGCGCTTGCAGGAGGGTGCCGTGGCAGCACCAGAAGTCGTTGGTGCGCGAACCCCATTGTTTCTCACTGCCAGGCGCGAGGGGAAGAAAGTAGGTCACCATGCCTGTCCTCTGATTTTGCTGCGCAAAAATTCCGTTTACGAGGTTCCGTTCCCAGTAGTCCGCATAGCTCTTTTCGCCCGTCCAGCTATACAAGGTTTGCGCCAAACGCATCATGTTGTAAACAGTGCAATGCTCCTGCACGCGGTGCAAACGCGAAAGTACAATTTTCGAAGGTTGCCAGACCTCTCCCGATGTAGACCCACCCGTACAGTAAGTGCCACGGGAAGTAACGGCCTGAAACCAAAACGCTTCGACGATGTCACGCCAGCGCCGGTCTCCCGTAACCTCCCACGCTCGGGCAGCGCCCAGTATTTCAGGGATTTGCGTATTGGCGTGCCTGTTGGTCAACACGTCCTCACCGCTGAGCAGACGATCGAAGAAGCGTGGGCGGTCGTAGCGGCTCATCAACACTGAGTATTTATTCTCGCCCGTTTCGCCGTAGAGATTCGCCCAAATCTCCAGCATCCCCCCGGTCTCCACATCCAGAACATCGTCAAGCTGCCCGCGGCTCAAATGATCCGTCCACTGCACGAACCAATCAGCGAAGTTCGTGAGCAGCTTCAGCGCTGCGGCGCTGCCTCCGATCGCGTACATGTCCCACAGCCCCATGAGGATCTTGTGAACCGTATATTGGGGTGCCCACACCTCCTGACCCTGCACAACCCGGTCCATATATCCGCGCGGAATCCCAGCCACCCACTGACCGCCATTCGCCTCCTGGCATCTGACCAGCTCTTTGACAATGTGGTTGGCTCGCGCTCGTACTTCCTCGTCGTGTGTTGACAGGTAGGCTGCGGCCGACAACCAGTGACCGAGGATATGTCCGCGAAGGTCACTCGTGGGCGATTCCCATCCCCAGTGCCAGTTTTCGGGGCCGTCGGCTGCAGTTTCTCCGACAGTTGTCCCTACAGAGCCGGAGTATCGCCACAACCCCGCCTCCATGCGATAGGGGCGAAGTAAGTTCTCAGCGGTGAGACTCATCAAATATTCGCGATTCACCTGTGCTCTGGACAGCGCGGGACCCTCAAGTAGTTCAGCATCACGAGGTCCTACGAAGCCAACGGAAATTCTCTGATTCACAAGATCTCCCGATCAGTTCAAAAAAGGACACTAAGGAAAGGTCGCCCGGCTAAGCCACTGAGGCGATTGTTTTGTTTAGTTGGAATAGTCGTCATTTGGAGCTGGGACCCGGTAGATCCCGTTGGTTTCGGCCACGCATCGGATCGTAAGCCTCTCAAAGGTCAGTTCATTGGGCTGGTGAAACACCAGAAAGCGGCTATTTCGTGTTGTGAGCAGCATTGCGTGTCCGCCATCAGATCCAACGAGGGGTTGCGATTCGTGCACCCAAGGTCCGGTGATGAGTCCGGTGGAGCTGCGGGCCACTCCGACTGAATAGCCTCCTTCGCCGCCGCTGGACCAGAGGAGTGCAAGCCCCGCGTCATCGTGGATCACGAAGGGACCATCAGTGATGAACGCGATGTCGTCGTAACCCGTTTCCTCATTGCGAAAGGGTCGTGTCCAGGGCGCCTCGGAGGCCGTGAACAGGAGAATCGGATCCCCTCTCGAGGTTCGCAAGTCGTCACTGAGACGCTGCGCATAAATTGCGCCATCCCCTGCCTGAAGCCATTCATGACAGAAGACCAGCCATGGCGCACCGGAGCGATCCTGGTACAGGGTGCCATCAAGACACATCCATCCACTCGGTGTGACAGGTCCGTCACTCCATGGTTGGAACAGCCCATCTGGGGCTGCTGCTGCCAGCACCTGGGTGCCGCGGCGGCCCGCGCGGTCGGCGAAGGTCGCAAACATCCACCATGTGCCGTTGTAGTAATGCACTTCTGGCGCCCAAAATTGGGTCTCGCCCCAGAATCCAGGACCCGGACGAAAGGCAGGGAAGGGTCCACTCCACTGCTCGAGGTCATCGCTCTCGTAACGGTCGAACCCGGCCCCCGGCCCGTGCCAGGGGCTCGGATCCGTCGTCCCGAAGAGCAGGTAGCGGTCCTCGTACTCCACGATGTACGGGTCTCGGATGCGCAATTCGGACCGTTCGATCGTGGCGTGGCGTGGGTTCGTTGTTTGGAGAGCGGTTGCCTGTTGTAAGTTGTTGTTCGCCATTGTCAGGACTTCACGGCACCCATCGTGAGTCCGCTTACGATTTGCCGTTGCAAGAAGGCAAACACGATGAGTAGGGGCGCGACGCCGAGCAACGCGGCGGGGAAGAGCAAACTCGGGTCCAGGGTGTAGCTGCCAACAAGGGAGTAGGCATTCACCATCACCGTTTTCAACGATGGATCCTGCACGAAGACCAGCGGAATGAGCAGGTCATTCCAGACACTGAGAGTCAGGAACGTGGCAAGGGTCGCAGTGACGGGTCGGAGGAGAGGGAACAGCACAACGAAGAACGTGCGCACCGGTCCCGATCCATCGATCGCGGCCGCTTCCTCCAGCTCGATCGGAATCTGTCGGAAGAACGACGTGTAGAAGAAGATCGCGACCGGAAGGTTGATGGCGGTGTAGGCGAGAATGATTCCCGCGTAGCTGTTCAGAAGGCCAACGTCTCGAAGCAAGAGGTATAGCGGTGCGATTAGTACAAAGATCGGGACCGTCGAGCCCGCAAGGAAGAGGCGGTACACCCACGTCGTCCACGAACGGGTGATACGTGCAAGCGGGTACGCGGCAAGCGCTCCGACGATGATGGTCAAGATCAACGCGCCCGCCAAGACAATGGTCGAACTGAGCACCCCCTGGGTGTAGTTCATCTTCGAATAGGCGTTCGTGATGTTATCGATCGTCAGGCTCGTCGGCCAGCCCAGCGGATCGTTGATCACGTCGGAAGGCGGGCGCAAGGATGTCACGACTGTGTAGGCGAACGGGACGAAGATCAGGATGACGGACATGGCCAGGATCACGTCGCCGACCAGCGATAGGGGCCCGCGCCGACGTCGTGCCCCGGCTCGACGTTCCGCTCGACGTTCCCCTCGGAATGCTGTCGGGGGTGTTGGAGCTGCGGTGATCGTTGTGTTCTCCATGTTAGATTCGCTCCTCGCGACGTCGAAGAAGGGATTGGGTGGCTCCGGCAAACAGCACGACGACAACCAGAAGCAGGACGGCAATGGTCGTGCCATAGGCGAAACTTCCCTGTCCTCCGAAGATCTTTTGGAAGATCAGCATGGTCAGGGTCGTGGTTGAACCGGCTGGCCCACCGTTCGTCATCACGAAGGGGAGTTCGAAAACTTTGAGCGACCCCAGAAGGGAAAGGGTGACGCTTACGGTCGTGGCCGGGGCGAGAAGCGGCCACTCGACCGAGACAAATCTGCGCCAGCCTGTCGCTCCATCCACGCTCGATGCGTCGAGGAGTTCGGCCGGGAGGTTCATGTACCCGGCTAAAAAGATGGCAGCTGAATAGCCCGAAAACATCCAAATGTTGACCAGCGCGATCGCCCAGAGTGCCGTTGACGGATCGCCGAGCCACACATGTGTGAGCGTGTTCAAACCCAGCGATTTAAGGAGGGAGTTGACAGCTCCGTCTGGTGCCAGAAGCGAGTTCCAGACGAACGCGGCCATCACGGCTGACATGAGAGTGGGAACGAGAATGATTGTGCTGCCCAGCTGGCGGACGCGCGGGCGCATGAACAGAGCCCTGGCCAGGACCAGACCGATCGCATTCTGTGCGATGACCACCACGACCGCATACGCCACCGTGACGCCCAATGCTCGTATGACGTCGCCGTCCTTTGCCATGGCGGCGTAATTCGCCGCTCCGACGAAGTCGCCGGCATTGCCAATCTTGCTGTCCGTGACGCTCAACACGAGCCCCTGCACCAGCGGGTACACAATAATGGCGAAGTACAACGCCAGGGCGGGGGCCATGAAAGCGACGGCTACGAGCGGTCTGCGGTGGATCATCGAAATTCCTTCAATTGAACTGAACGGCAGGGGCCGAGCTGGATGCCACACGGCCCCTGCCGCCGTTGCCTACTTCTTGGGCTTGAGCTTCTCGTCGAGGTTCTTGACCGTCTGATCGATGCTCTGCTGACCAAGCCAGAGGGCCTGGATCTGCTCCTGCAATGTCTTCTCGCCCGCGGCATCCGCCCACGTGTTGGAAGGAAGGATGCGGTACCTTCCCTCGTTCACCGCCGCAACGAAGGCCTTTGTCGCGGCTCCGGACGGGTTCTCGCCGTTGGTGAACGGCGACACTGCATTCTCGGCCTCCAGATAAGGAGAGGCGTTCTTGCTCTCAGACCAGAACTCGACATACTTCTCTGCCGCCGACTTGACCTTCGACTTGGCATTGACGCTGAACATCGTCCCGACAAACAGGTTCGCGTTCGAATCGGCCTTGCTGGTCGCCGGCCACGGGATCAACGAGTCATCCAGCCCGGCCTTCGTGAACGCTGACTGGTTCCACGCGCCCTGCACATAGAATGCGCTCTTGCCCGCCTGGAAGTCAGAGATCCCAGTGCTCCACTCATCAACGCCAAGCTCGCTCTTGAAATCAACAAACCCCTTCGACTGCAGATCCATCAGTTGCTGCAGCGACGACTTCCACGTAGAGAAAGACGCCTTTCCTTGCACGAAGTCCGCGTCGAACGTCGGGTTGTCTTTGTACACGAGCGTGGCAGCAATGGCGTTGATCGCCGCGTCTCCCGTCCACCCGCCCTTGTTGGGCAAAGAAAGTGGAGTGATGCCGGCGTCCTTCGCCTTCTGAAGGGCCGCCTCGAACTCGGGCCACGTCGCGGGCGTCGACGTGATTCCTGCCTTCTGCAGCAGGGCGTTGTTGGCGAACAGCGAAATGCCAATAACCTCCATCGGCATCGCATAGGTCTTACCCTCGTTCTCAACGAACGGCTTGATCTCCTTGCGCACCCCGCCCACCCAGGGCTGCGACGACAGATCCTCGAGGTATCCCGAGGATCCCCAGTCCTGAACCTTGGCCGAGTCGGTCATGATGACGTCGGCGGTGTTTCCGGCGAGAAGTTCGGACTGCACACGCTGGGGATATGCAGCTGACGGGATGAATTCGTACTTGAGCGAAATATCAGGATTCGCCTTCTCGAAGGCGGCGTTGATTTCTTTCACGTTCGCCGGCTCGGCGTCGCCGCCTTTCCAGCCATACACCTTCAGGACAGTCTTGTCGCCGGTTCCGCTTGCGCCAGTCGACGAGCAACCCGTCATCAGGAGCGCGGACAGGGCGAGAACAGCTCCCACGACCAGGCGTCCGCGACGGCCTCTAGTGCTGTCTGAAGGAGCAACATCCCTGCGAACAGGTCGGGTGCTGTGATTCATGGTGTCCTCTCCATTGAGAATTTGTAACGCTCCAAATGGGCGCATCTACAGAATGATCTCGCACCATGGATTTGTCAAGTCAGCGCTTTCGACTTCTCAGAGATGCCCGGGAGCGGTGTTCGAGGAATCCTCTGTGAATGTCCCGTAGCGGCGGGCGCCGTCTGGCGCGCGCCGCTACGGCACGCTCCACCGGGGAGCTTTCAAAAAGCGAACGCAGTGACGTCACGAAGGCGATATCGACCCGCTACGCCCGCTTCAATCTGGCAGCGAGAAGCAGGTTCCGGAGGAGTTTGTGTGCGAGGACCGGCTGCATCGGGACCATGGACGGAAGGCCGTGCGGATAGCACCGGAGGCTGAGGGCCGTGCACCCGCGGGCGCCGCAGCGTCCGCCCTTCGGGGAGCCGGTGATGGAGGCTCTGCGGTTCTGCTGGGCAGGGCAGGGGGCAGTCGCTGCGCAGGTGCCGGCGACAACTGATGTGGTTTCCCCGGGGTCAGCGGGCTAAGCGGTTGATTCGCGCGCGACGAGGTGGAACGGAACGCTGAGTTGTTCGGGGACCGAGTCCGGGTCGGTGAGTTGCTTGGCTAGCAGCCGGATCGCCTCACGCGCCATCCACTCTTTGTCGATGAACATCGTGGAAAGCGTCGGTGAAGCAAACCGGCCGTCTTCGATGTCGTCGATTCCGATCACCGCGACGTCCTCCGGGACCTTCAGGCCGCGTCGCCGAAGCGCCGACATCGCGCCCAGTGCGAGCAGGTCGTTCGCGCAGAAAACCCCGTCAAACTCGACGCCGGCGTCGACGAGCTCTTCGATTGAGCGGGCTCCGTCGTCGCGAGTCCAATCCCGAACGGCCGTGACGGGCCCGGCTTCGCGCAGACCGGCCTCCTCCAGCGCCAGGTGAAAACCGGCTTCACGCTCCGACACCACGAATGGGTCACCGAACGTCTTGTCCCCGATCATCACCAGTCGCGACCGGCCCTGATCCAACAGGTGCTTGGTGGCAGTGTGTGAAATCGCCACCGAGTCAATGCCGACGCGATCAACGGACGACAACTTCGATCGCTCACCCAACAGCACGAGCGGTGCCCGGCCACGCCTCAGTTCGATCTCTTCGTCCTCGATCACCGATGGGCTGAAGATGAGACCATCCGCGGAGCCCAGATTCCACGAGTCCGCAGCTTCTCGTTCACGCTCCAGGAGATTATCGGTCTGCTGAACGATCAGGCGCATCCCGGCATCGTCGGCTGCGGCAACCGCGGCCCGCGCCAACTCGGCGAAGTAGGGCTGCGCAAAATTGGGGATCGCAAGACTCACGAGACCCGTCCGCCCTGAGACGAGATTCTGGCCAATGGCCTGGGGGCGGTAGCCGAGTTTTTCGATGGCCGCGTTGACGCGCTGGCGCATCGATTCCCTAACATTCGGATGGTTTCGGATCACGTTCGAAACGCTGCTCTTCGAGACGTGCGCCTCGGCGGCGACGTCTTCCAGTGTTACTTGCCGGCCCATTCCCGTCCTTCGATAATTAACTCGCCGCCTGAAGATCCATCGGCCGGCGGCCGATTTGGAGCGTAACAAAGACAGTAGCGTACGAAAGACAGTAGCGCGATGTGGCTGTGTCGGCGATTTGCCGACACAGCCACAGATTGAGTTGGTGACTAGCCCACCTCTTTCAGCGCGAGGTCATCGCATGCCCCGGCCGCCGATCCCGCGTTCTTGTAGCAATAGACGGTTGCTTGCGTGCTGGCAGTGCCCGTGGTGAACACCACTGCCGCGGGAGCGTATGTCGCCCCGGCCACCGCGTGGAATGACTCGGCAGCGCCGAATGACTTGACGCCGAGAGCAATCTCCTCGCCCGCCACCGCATGCAGCCACCCCGTGAGAACGTACGTCGTGCCGGGCCGGAGCCCGTTGATCGTTTGCTGAACCCCACTGTTCGCCGGTCCCGTCGCGAGCCCGAACGACCCGCTGTGGGCGGCACCAGCGTTGAGGCTGACGGGGACTGACGACGACGGCGTCCAGGGTGATGGAGAGCCGGTCTCGAACCCTCCGTTAGACACCAGGCTTCCTGGGTTGGTGAGCTTGACGATGCTGAAGTCGTCACAGAAGCCCGGGCCGGTCCCGGCGTTCTTGTAGCAGTAGATCGTCGCGGTCGTGTTGGTGGATCCGGTCGTGAATGCCACCGTATTGAGCGCCCAGGCCGTGTCGGTCGATTTGCTGAAGGTCTCCGTTCCGCCGTAGTTCTTGACTCCTATCGCGAGCTGCTCGCCGACGACACCCACCTTGACCCATGCCGAGAGGAGGTACGTGGTCGAGGGAGTGAGCCCGCTGACAGTGTTTTCGGCTCCGCTGTTCGCATTGCCGGTCTGCAGGGCAGAGGGGCCGTTCGACCACGTACTTGTCGTCACTGACGATCCTGACCCACTCAGCGTCCAGGGCGTGAGGGCTCCCGAATCAAAGCTGCCATTTGGAACAAGATTCGTGCTGGCTGTCTCATAGGCACCGATACTGGGTACAGCCGCAACCGGGTTGCCGACGAAATCCCGGCCGCCGTTCGAGGCGATGGGGACGCCAGCGCCCAAGGCGGGCGAGGACTCGCGCGGCTGATAGGCCGCCGCGCCGCCCGATGCCTGCGTCGCGGATTGCAGCGGACCGACCAACTGTGGCGACAGATAGATGGTCCCCGTCGTCGGCTCATTGTTATTGCGCGGCCCATACAGCAGGTTGTTGGCGAAGACGGAACCCGTCGTCTGCAGGTAGCCCTTGGATCCGAAGTTCAGCACCAGGTTGTTTCGGAGCTTGTAGGAACCTGACTGCGTATTGCCGGTTCGCGTTCCGATCACCGATGTCGCCCGTCCGGATGAGATATAGATCGTGTTGTTGTAGATGTCCGGAAGGGGCGCGGCTGAGCCGCTCTGGTTGGGGATGGCCCCGGGAAAGTCAAACACGTTGTGAGCTCGGTTGAAGTTGCTGGTAATCGGGCAACCGGCCGTGTTCGTATCGTCTTCGCTCACGTTGTAGCGGACGACCGTTCCGTCGCTTGGGGGTTCGCTCCCGATCTGCTGCATCATCAAGAGAAAGCCACCGGAGTTATTGCGCGAGTAGTTGTACTGGATCGTCGTATTGTGGTTGCCCCAGTCGACGTCGAACGCCATGCCGTCCTGCTGGTTGATCGTGCACGCCACTGTGTTGTTCTGGATCGTCGTGTCGCTGCTGCCGGCCACCCAGATTGAAGCTGCGGCCGTATTGCAGATGTTCCCGGAGGGCGGGCAGCCGGTCGTCGCTTTGACCCCGCCGTATGCCGCATCATTCCCGTCAATCAGCGCTCCAGCGCCGTTGACGACCAGGATGTCGTCGCCGCCGGAGTACCGGATGTTGTTGTTCAGGATGCGAACGTTCGTCGTCTGGCCCGTACCACGAGCGTTGCCGTCTGGTGTGACAGCAATGGCGATGCGGTCGACGTGGTCGAAGGTGTTGTTGGCGATCGTGATGTCGTTCCAGGTGGAGACGGACGCCGTCTGGTCGGTCTGGACGCCGATTCCCGCGTTCGACGAGTACCAGCCGCCTGACCATCCGGAGATATTGCGAACCGTCATGTTGGTAATGGAAATGCCCGAGAGCGTCGTCCCCGACGAGTTCTCGACCAGCACTCCGCTCCTGAACGCGGGGGACGCCGCGGCGTTACGGACCTCGAGACCCGAGAGTTGCCACTGCTGGACGTTGAGGAGCTTGATCACCGCACCCACCACGCCGTTGCCATCGATGGTCGGGCTGGCACCAGATCCATAGCTTGTGATGACGGCGGGGCTGCCTGCCGCTCCCGACCCGGACGGTGTCAGCTGACCAACGCAGGTCGTTCCCGCCTTGAACAGGACTCGTTCGCCAGGGCCGAACTGCAGGGAGTTCACCGGTGCCAGCGAATTCCACGGACTCGCCTGAGTCCCCAGGCCATTCGTGCTGGCCGAGCAATCAACGAAGTGGTCTGATCCTGCAGCGTTTGCCACCCCGGCGTTGCTTTGTGCCGCCACCGTGAGGAGTACGGCGGCGAGGAGGGAAAGCATGGCTCGGGGACGTTTCGGACTTTTCAGCATGGGATTTCCATTCCATTCTCCTTTGAACAGTCATATCCTTGGAGCGCTCCAAGTTGAGGTACACTGTCCTGCAGAACGCCCAATGCTGTCAACCTTCCAACAGGTCGGCTTGGCCCAAAAACCTCGATTCGATGACGCTCGTGAGAAGGATCCACAATGACGTTGCCCTTGATCAACCCTGACGACCTCCCCGTTCCGGTCGATGTTTCTGATAACACCGCGGCGTTGGCGGGCGTGAAGCAGGTCATCGATGCCGGGCCCTACGACTCGACCTGGGAGTCGCTACAGAGGTACCGGGCACCGCTGTGGTATCGCGACGGCAAGTTTGGGATCTTCCTCCATTGGGGAGTGTTCTCCGTCCCTGCGTTTGAGGACGAGTGGTACTCCCGCTCCATGTACCTGCAGGGTACGAAGTCATTCGAGCATCACATCGCCACATACGGAGCGCAGCGCACATTCGGGTACAAGGACTTCATCCCAAGTTTCACCATGGACAAGTTCCAGCCCGACGACTGGACCGCGCTGTTCAAGGAGGCCGGGGCGCAGTTCGTGGTGCCGGTGGCCGAGCACCACGACGGTTTCGCCCTGTACGACACCGGCCGTTCGCGGTGGAGCGTGACGCAGATGGGCCCGCGCCAGGACGTGTTCCGGCAGCTCGGCGACGCAGTGGATCGTGCCTGGATGGTTCTCGGCGCGTCGAGTCATCGCGCAGAGCATTGGTTCTTCATGAACGGAGGTGCCCGGTTCGACTCCGACGTTCGCGATCCCGCTTACGCGGACTTCTATGGACCGGCCCAGCGTGAGGAGATCGCTCCGAATGAGCGCTTTCTCGAGGACTGGCTTCTGAGGTGTGTCGAGATCGTCGACAAATACCGGCCGCAGATCTTCTACTTCGATTGGTGGATCGAGTCGGCTGCGTTCGAGCCGTATCTGCGTCGCTTCGCTGCGTACTACTACAACCGCGCCGCCGAGTGGGGCCGTGAGGTCGTCATCAACTTCAAGTGGAATTCATTCGCGCCCGGGAGCGCTGTCTACGACATCGAACGCGGGACGATGGGCGGCATTCGCGACGACATTTGGCAGAATGACACGTCGGTGTCGCGAACATCGTGGAGCTGGGTCGAAGGACACGTGTACAAAGGCGCCGACGAGCTAATTGCCGAACTGGTTGACACCGTCTCAAAAAACGGCGTTCTCCTCCTGAACGTCGGACCGAAGCCCGACGGCACCATCCCGGAAAGGGAACGACAGCTCCTCAAAGCCATCGGGGAGTGGCTGACCCGAAACGGGGAAGCGATCTACGGCAGTCGACCGTGGATCATTCCCGGGGAAGGTCCAACGGTGGTCACGGCCGGCTCGTTCGTCGACACTTCCTCGCCTGATTACACCGGCGCCGATGTTCGTTTCACGACTCGGAACGATGTCACCGGCGACTACGTTTATGCGACATTGCTTGCACATCCGCAGGATGGAAAGGCCAGAATCCGATCGTTTGGAAGCGGCGCCGGGCTCCTTACCCGAGGAATCCGGGAGGTTCGAGTCCTCGGTTCTGCCGACGACGTTGCTTGGCAGCGTTCCGCTGAGTCGCTTGATGTGACGTTGCCGCCCCAATCGTCGACGGCGGCGGGTCCGGTCGTGCGGCTCTATCTCGAAGACGAGGCTCGCCCACCCCGTCAAGACTTCTTGCACGGATGAGGAGGATATCCGTGCTGGGAGACTGCAGGACAGTTAGGGCAGGCGGGGGAGCGCGGCCTTCGATGGGCACCTAAGCGTCGGGGTGCAAGCTGTCGTCCGGGGCTGTCGTTCGCCAGGACGTGAAGAGCACGGTGAGGTTAGGGCGCGAAGGGGCGCAGCAGTAGGGCCCTGCGGTGACGACAGCTTCCGGGTCAAGAGGCGCTACCCTTACCAGCTGCCATAGGTCGTCATCAACTCGGGCCCGGACGGTCAGGGCGTTGCCGGACCTACTGGCCCGGACAGTGACGTACCGGCCATCCCAGCCGGGAACCGGGGACAAAGACCAATCAGATACACCACGCGTCACCACCGCTCCGAGGCTTCCCTCGCCGTCGCTCCACTCGATGCCCGTCTTGATCCATGTCGTGTCATCGACACGGACGAAGATCCCGGCCTGGTCGAACTGGGCCGAGAAATCGAGATGGAAAGACACCTCCATGGCAGTGTCCTGCCCGAAAGGGGCGAGGAGGGCGTGTTCGGTGTCGTGAATGAATCCGTACGAAGTGACGCGCCAGGCGTCACTCTTCTCGACGGCGGTCACCAGCATGCCGTCTTCGGCAAACTCCACGTTCGCAGGTTCGGTCGTCCAAGTTCCCTCGGTCCAAGCAATTTCAGTCATTGTGTCAATTCCTTTTCGCCGCAGTCGGCGTCGGCGTGGCTGTCTTGCTGGCAGGCTTGGACACGGCGTCGCTCGACGTGCCGCTGCCTCCGCAAGCCGTCAAAGCGATGACGATCAGTGCCGAGCCCCAAATCCATGCAGAGCGTTCTCATTCATAGATTTCCCCAGGAAAGTCGAGTGGTACGACGGCAACGGCAGATGAGATAACACTACTGCCTGCCAGAGCGAGGAACGGTACTCGGCAGCCTGACGCGCATGCACGGGTATTCATGACCCGGGAATTGCCGGCACAACCGGCCTAGTCAAAGCCGCAATCAAACGCTGCCCAGACAAATTTGGCGAAACTTCAAATACGATCAAGAACCTGTAGGTTTTCCTATACGATATGAGATAGCATGATTTACATCACAGCAACGTGGATCGAATGAGCCGCGTCCCCACAAGGAAGGACTTGAGATGGCCATCAGCGACAAGACCGAGAACGACACGCAGGAAGCCCAGGCAACCAAGGCCACTGAGCACCCCGGACGCCGCGGGCTCATTGCCGGCGCAGCCGCTGGTGCTGCCGTATTTGGCCTGACCCGCCTCATTCCGGGCGCCGACGGCGGTGCGAGCTCTGGGGGTGCCGGCGCGCCGGACAAAGAACCTTTGGTGGACAAGTGGCGTCGTACAAAGGAAGCCAACCTGGGCTGGGAGTTCTCCACCCCCTTGATGCAGTTCCGCAACTCCGCAGGGGAGCCGGACGGGTTCAGCGTTGAAATGATCAAGATGATGATGGCGGACCTGGACAAGGACATTAAGATCAACTTCACCGAGATGCCCTTCGCTCAGCTGGTCCCTGCGCTGGTGTCGGGCAAAGTCGAAATGCTCGAACCGGTGACGAACCTGCCGACTCGGGCAAACGAGGGCATGTTCGCGGATATCCCGGCGAACTATGCAGCCATCTACGCTCTTCGTAGGCCTGGCAGCACTCTTGAAAAGGACGCCCAACTGAACGATCCAGCCGTGAAGATCGCTGTGATCCAGGGATCCTCGCAGGCCATTATCGGCGCCCAACGATACCCCAGGGCAACGTTCGTTGCTTTGGCCGATGCAACTGTGGCTATCGCAGAGGTTGCTTCGGGCCGTGCGGACATCACGTTGGCATCGATCTTCAATGTCATGAACGGGCTCCGCAACAACCCGGGCCTGACGGTGTTGCCCGGCGATCCGCTGTACGTAGACGTCAACACCTTCCTTCTGCCCCAGGGCGACTTCAAGTCGCAGGTCTGGGTTTCAAACTGGCTTCGCCACCACGCTGGCCGTGGCACGATCGCGACACTGTGGAACAAATGGGTCGGAGATGCGCTCCGGACCGAATTCAAGCTCCCGGTCGTCACCGTCGGACCCGGCGGCGCCCTCATTGAGGTCTAACCGGGATAGCCTCCCCACAGCCACTTAGGAAATAATGCCTGATATGAATTGGGGCGAAGTACTCAGCCGGTATGATCTCTTCCTTGCCGGGGCAGCAGTGGACATTTACATTGCCCTTGCAAGCTTTGTGCTAACAGTCGTCGTCGGCCTCTGCTTAGCCTCGATGTCCCGCGGAAACGGTTTTTTCAGAACGATTTCCTACATCCTCGTCCAGTTCGTGCGCGGGGCCCCGTTGTACGTTCTCCTTCTCTGGGTCTATTTCGGCGTATCGCAGGTCATCGGCTTCAACATCCCGCCGGTGGCTGCCGTGATCGTCGCGCTAGGCATTGCAACGTCCGGAGTCACGGCCGAGGTCTTTCGATCCTCATTCCTTGCCCTCGACAAGGGACAGGCGTTGGCGGCCAAATCCTTCGGAATGACACGCTGGCAGGCTTACAGTTCCGTGCTGTTTCCCCAAGCAATCCGGATTGCCTTACCCCAGCTGGGGAACGTCTTCGTCATGCAACTCAAAGGGGCCACCTACGCTGCCGTCATCGGAGTCGCTGAAGCCGTTTTCGTAGCCCAGGACATGTCGACAAGCCTGTTCCTGCCGTTCGAGGCCTACGCAGGATTGGCAATAATCCTGATCCTGATGGCCTTCGCGGCGTCCTTTGCCTTCAACCTCGCCGAAAGGGGGCTACGGATCAAATGAGCGACTGGTTCGAAAAGCTTTGGGCCACGTGGGGTCCTGTTCTGGGTTCCACCGGTGCGATCTCCGAGGGCATCTACGTGACACTCGCGGTGACCTTCGCATCCTTCGGCCTTGCCTGCATCGGTGGGCTCATCCTGACCCTGATGCGTCTGAGCGGCCTCAAGTGGCTGGAAAAGACCGCATTTGCATTGACGCAGATCTTCCGGTCGCTCTCGGCTTTTGTTTACATCCTCTTTATCTACTTCGCACTCCCTGCCGTCACCGGCATTCCGATCCCACCCATCGTGGCTGGAATTATCGGTCTTACCATTCTCAACAGCGCCTATATCGCAGAGATCCTGCGCTCGGCCTTGTCCAGCGTTGGAAGCGGCCAGCGGGAAGCGGCGGCCGTTTTGGGCATGTCGGCCACCCGCACCTACACCGACATCATCCTGCCGCAAGGCATCCGGGTGGCCATCCCTTCGTTGGTCAGTCAGTGGACGATCATCCTCAAGGATTCGTCGATCATCGGTGTTATTGGCGTTGCCGACATCATGTACAGGGCAAGCCACACAGCTGCCAAGACCTTCCAATACTTCGAGTACTACACCCTTGTGGGACTCATGTATGTGGTGGTCGTTTTCATCATGACTATCTTCAGTTCATGGGTCGAGCGAAAGCTGCGGATTCCGTGATCTGGTCCCCCACTCATGCTCCCCGGCGGCCTTCCACGGCCGTCGGGCAACAGATCTTCAAGCCAGCACCCCTTATACGCCAGGCATATGGTGCACATCAAACCGGAAGGCTCCCATGCGTTTTCAATCAAAGGTAGTCCTCATCACTGGAGCTGCCGGCGGCTTGGGGGAGGCCTGCACCCGACGCTTTGCAGCTGAAGGCGCCTCGCTGGTCCTGATCGATCTGGACCAGGACAAAGTCGAGACTCTGGCGGCCAAGTGCCGTGCCGGGTTCGGGACGGAGGTCGTGACTGTGGCCGGCGACGTCTCGGAAGAAGAGGTCGTGAACCGGGTGGTGGCGACCGGCCTGGAGGCGTTCGGGAGCATCGATGTGCTGTTCAATAACGCCGGAATCAATCCAACTGGCAACGTCGTGAACACCCCGCTGGACGTTTGGGATCTGACCATGAAAGTCAATGTCCGCTCAGCGTTCATGATGACTTCACGCGTCATCCCGTCGATGATCGAAGCCGGAGGCGGCGTCATCGTCAACACAGCCTCCATCGCCGCGTTCAAGGCCTCCACCAACGAAGCCGCGTACAGCGTCTCCAAGGCAGCGTTGCTCCAGCTGACCAAAGTGACGGCCCGAGACTTCGCCGATGCCAACATCAGGGCCAACGCAGTTTGCCCAGGAATTCTGGAAAATTTCATGGCAGACCGCAAGGTCATTTCCTCCGACGAAATGATGGAAAAGCGGCGGGCCAGAGTGCGGGAAATTGTTCCCTTTAAGAGGGAGGGGCGCTATGAGGAGATCGCTAACCTCGTTGCTTTCCTTGCCTGCGATGATTCGTCGTATGTCACCGGCGCTGCCTTCACGGCTGATGGCGGCCTCACAGTATGAAAGGGCCACAAGCCATGAACGATCCGCTAGTCGAAAACGGCGAAGAACTCATGACGCACGAGGATATAGCCGTTGGAGACATTGAAGATCTCCCTGACGCGGACCCCCAGCGCGACGAAACTGAACAGCGCGTACCGATTCTTGCACTTCGCAAAGTGTCCAAGACCTACAACGCCGGCACCGCCAAAGAGGTCAATGTACTCAAAGGCATTAATCTGGACGTCTACGCCGGCGAAGTAGTGGTCCTTGTCGGCCCCAGCGGCTGCGGCAAGAGCACACTGCTGCGGTCCATGAACCTCATTGCGCCCCCAGACACGGGATCCATCACCTTCAAGGGCAAGACCTGGACCAACAGTGAGATCGACTTCTTCGATTTCAGGGGTCGCCGGGCAGAAATGCAGGCGATGGCACAGTGGCGGATGTCCATGGGTATGGTTTTCCAGAGTTTCAATCTCTTTCCCCACAAGACAGTGCTTGAGAACGCCATGATAGGTCCGCTCAGGGCTAAGAACATTGATCGTGTCGAAGCTGAGAAACTTGCCCTTGCCGGGCTGCGCAAAGTCGGCATGGAACAGAAGAGAGACTTCTTCCCCAGTTCCCTCTCCGGAGGTCAGAAGCAACGCGTTGCCATTGCCCGTGCGCTTGCTATGCAGCCTGACGTCATGCTCTTTGACGAAGCAACCTCCGCTCTGGACCCTGAGTTGCGGGTCGACATACTTGAGGAAATGAAGCAGCTCGCATCCGAGGGAATGACCATGGTGGTCGTCACCCACGAACTTGCCTTCGCGCGGGAGGTCGGCAGCCGCGTCATTTTCATGGAAAGCGGTCAAATTGCCGAGGATGGGCCAGCCAAAGAAACCATCGACAACCCCACGCACCCACGGTTCATCGAGTTCCTCCGTGCACTTCACCACTGACACGCCGGCCGGCTTCGCCCCAAGTCGAGCCCACAGCAGTTACGCAAGCAAAGGACGCATCACATGATCACTGTTCAGGGCGTCTCCAAATCCTACGGGGCTGTGGAGGTTCTCAAAGATTGTTCCCTGCAGGTGGAGAAGGGGGAAGTCGTCATTATTTGCGGCCCATCCGGCTCCGGCAAGAGCACTTTCATCAAGACCCTCAACGGACTCGAACCGATCAACGCGGGACGAATTGACATCGCCGGGTTCAAGCTGGAGCCGGGCAAAAAGGTGCCACGCAAACTCCACTTCAATGTCGGCATGGTCTTTCAACACTTCGAACTCTTCCCGCATCTCACGGCCCTGCAGAATGTTGCATTGCCCCAGGTCAAGGTTCTTCGCCGAAGCAAGGCCAAAGCCATGGAACGGTCGAAACAACTACTGGCCCGTGTCGGGTTGGAAGCGCACGGGGACAAATACCCGCAAAACCTCTCTGGTGGGCAACAACAGCGGGTGGCCATCGCGCGCACCCTGGCCATGGACCCTGAGATCATGCTCTTCGACGAGCCGACATCCGCGCTGGACCCGGAAATGGTCAACGAAGTGCTCTCAGTCATGACTGGTCTGGCAAAGGAGGGCATGACAATGCTGTGTGTCACCCACGAAATGGGCTTCGCCAAAAGGGCCGCGGACCGGGTGGTTTTCATGGACCAGGGCAGGATCCTTGAAGACCTGCCCGTTGAAGAGTTTTTTCAGAACTCCACAACGCAACGTGCCAGGGATTTCCTCTCGAAGATTCTGGTGCTGTAGGGCCGACGGGTCCTTTGGGCATGAGGTCCACGACTCGGCTGAGTCCACCAGCGTACGGTTCACATCAAATCCTGGGACCCCGCCGTCCAGAAAATCTTCCCAAAAGCAATTTCACTATTAAAGGATCTCCTATAGGATTTCCAATAGCATCATTCGCGTCGCAGTAGGTGCCGCAGAGAACAATCCGTTTGCCCTAAGCAGCCCGGGAGGGAAGAACCACCGCCGATGAAACCCGCAACAAGCACCGACAGCAGACAATCCAGCGAAGCAACAAAAGTGGGGCAACACAGGCGATGAGCAGATTCTTTTGCGACGTGGCCGTGGTCGGTTCGGGCGGCGCTGCGCTCGTTGCCGCATGCGCCGCGGCCGACCACGGTTTGTCCGTCGCCGTCCTGGAGTCGACGAGTCTGCTTGGCGGGACAACAGCGCTCTCTGGTGGTCAGATGTGGATTCCAGGGTCTCCGGCCATGACTCGTGCCGGCGTCGAAGACTCCGCTGACGATGCCCTGCAGTACTTGCGGCGCACCACCCTCCGAACCACCTCGGAGGCATCCCTGCAGTCTTTCGTTGCCAACGCGCCACGCTTCATTGACTACCTTGAGAACGAACTGGACATGCCGGTGGTCAGTACTGACCGTCCGGACTACCACCCAGACTGGACGGGCGCCGCCTCCGGTCGTTCCCTCGAGCCGTTGCCGGTCTCCACGGAGGAACTTGGCCCCTGGCGTGATCGCACCCGGACATCGCCGATAAGGGGACCCATTACCGGCCCTGAAGGACGTACCGGGGTCCAGGAGTCTGTCCTTCGTGAGCGCTCCGCTGCCGACGTGCGTACACAAGGTTCCGGGCTTGTTGCGGGTCTGGTGAAGGCGGCCCTGCGGCGCGGCGTCGATCTGCAGATTAATGCGCGGGTCACGGCCATCACAAGGGCATCCGAACAGTTTGTTCTGGACACTGCCAAGGGCAAGATCAGTGCAGGAACCGTAGTATTGGCCGCCGGCGGTTTCGCCAGGAATGCGACCCTTCGCTCCGCCTTCCTGCCCCGTGTTGACATCGTCCCCACCGCGGCACCTGGATCCTTGGGGGATGGTCTGAAGCTGGGCACCTCCCTTGGCGGGTCTCTGAGGGGGATGAGCGAAGCGTGGTGGACCGCTGCGATATCCATCGGCGGCGAGTCCATAGACAATGCGCCCCTGCATCGCAACGTCGTCCGGGAACTCGCCTACCCGGGATCCATCCTCGTCAACGCGTCAGGGGAGAGGTTCGTCAATGAAGCAAGTTCTTACAACGACCTCGGCAAAGCGTTCTTTGCGTTTGATCCAGCCAGCCACCGGTTCCCTAACCAACCTGCTTGGCTGATCTTCGACGCCGACTTCCGCAGCACCCGAACGGTTGCCGGAGTGGCCCCCACGGCGAGCCTTCCAAACGAATTTATCCAGGAAGAGGACCTTGAGTCCCTGGCCGACCGCGCCGGTATCGACGCAACGTCGTTGATTCAAACCGTCACCCAAACCAACCAGATGGCTGCAACCGGCACTGATATCCAGTTCGGCCGGGGGAACAGCCCCCACGACCGGTTCAACGGCGACGAAACACACAAGCCCAACCCCTGCCTGGGTCCTATCGCGCAGCCGCCATTCTTCGCTGTCCCAGTCGTCCTTGGTGCCAACGGAACCAAAGGCGGCCTTGCTACGGACCACCTCTCACGAGTCCTGGATCACGACGGCGTACCGGTCGAAGGACTCTTCGCCGTCGGTGAGAGCGCAGCGGCATTAATGGGCCCCGGATACGCAGGATCAGGAGCTTCCCTTGGCCCGGCCCTCACAGCGGCCTTCACACTGGCAGAACACCTGGGCCGACCCCGAACCGCCTCCCAGGCAAGTGACCACACACACGCAACAGCCCCGCAGGTCACACGCTCCTGACCCCGGGTTGCACCACAGAAAGGAGGCCACACGTGGCCACCCAAACCAACAACCTACCCCGACCCAAACCGCGGATCGTTCTCGCCGCATGCTTCGGTCACGCCGTTGAATGGTTCGAATTCGGCGTTTACGGATACCTGGCGACGGTGCTGGGCAAACTGTTCTTCCCCAGCGCAGATCCGGCAACCTCGATCCTGTCGGCATTGGCGGTATTTGGCGTAGCCTTCCTGGCCCGCCCCGTCGGTGCTGTGATCTTTGGCAATCTCGGAGACAAACTCGGCCGCCGGGCCATCCTTTCCACCACGATCTTGCTTATGGGCGCCGCCACAACAGCCATCGGCCTGCTGCCCACCTACGAGGTCATTGGCGTCCTCGCGCCCATTCTGCTGATCTCCCTTCGCCTTCTTCAAGGACTCTCCGCCGGAGGTGAGACATCCGGTGCAGCAGCGTTCCTTGCCGAATCAGCTCCCGAAGGCCGGCGTGCGCTGTGGACTTCCAGCATCCAGGCAGTGGGAATCGTTGCGTTTGTCTGTGCGGCGTCCCTTGTAGCGGCCCTGACGGCCGTCCTTGGTGAAGAGGCATTGATCGCCTGGGGTTGGCGGATTCCCTTCCTGCTGTCGCTCCCGCTTGCCGGCATCGGACTCTATCTCCGATTCAAAGTCGAAGAAACCCCTGCGTTCCAGGCAGCCGTGGCCAAGGAGGAGTCCGAACACCGGCCCGTGCCGATCAGGCAGCTGCTCGGTCACCACAAAAAAGCCCTGCTGCTCCTGATCTGTATCGTCATGGTCGAAGCTGTCGCCTCCTACGTGGCCAAGACGTATGCCTCCACTTACCTCATCTCAACGATCGGTCTGAGTTCCAGCGCGGCTCTGCTGTCCACATCGGTGACTTTGTTGCTGGCGGCGGCGTTGATTCCCTTCTACGCCATGCTCAGCGACAGGATCGGTCGTAAGCCACTCCTCATCGGCGGCACCTTTGGACTTATGGTTCTGGCCGTCCCGGCCTTTTTGCTCATCGGATCCGGCAGCCTCGTCGGGGCCATCGTCGGACAGATCATGGCCATCGTCCCGGGAACAGCCATTTCCGTAGCCGTGGTCGTGGCCCAAACCGAGCTCTTCCCGACCGAGGTCCGGTACTCCGGAGCGTCCCTGGGCTACAACGTCGCCTACGCCCTGTTCGGCGGCACCGCCCCATATGTCGCGGCGTTCCTTGTAGCTTCCACAGGACTGAAACTCATGCCGGCGTTCTACCTGATCGTGATCGGGGCTATCGGGATGATCGCGATCTTGAAGCTGCCGGAGACCTATAAGAGGAACCTCACCGACGCATCTGTGAGCCCCGCGCGCGTTCCCGTGCTTTCAAAGTGATCCCTCGAAGGAAGCGGCACGCATGAGCGAATCAAAGGACCCGGGGCTGACGCCGCAGGTCAACGAAGTTGTTGTGCTCGGCTCAGCGGGCGGTCCAACCCCTAAATCCGGTCGGCGTCCCGTTTCCCATGCACTGGTGATCGACGAGGACGTCACCCTCGTGGACTGCGGTAACGGCACAGTCAGTCAGTTCGTCAGCGCCGGTTTGGATCTTGGGCGGCTCCGCAGGATCCTGATTTCGCATCACCACATTGACCACGTCGCGGACGTGGCCATGCTGTTGCATCTGGCATGGTCCCAGCTGAAGGCCCCTGTCCACGTCATCGGTCCACCGCCGCTGGCGCGTCTGTTCGCGCTGCATTACGAGGCTTTCGACTTCGATATCCGGTCACGAATGAATGATGAAGGCCGCCCCCACCTGCGCGAATTTGTCCGTGTGCAGGAAATAACCGGCCCTGAAACCATCGATGACGGCTCCACCACAATCACCGCAGTGTTGGTGGATCACCCGCCGGTTGAACACGCCTTCGGCTACCGGATCGACCAGGGCGGCCTGAGTGTGTGCTTCTCCGGGGATACCCGTCCCAGCGAAGCGATCACCTCTCTGGCGCGGGGCGCGGACCTTTTGATCCATGAGACGACCTACCTGACCAACGCCACTGATTATCTAAGCGCTGAACGGGCTGCTCGCGTGCTTCCCCGCATGCGCAGCGTCCACAGCGACCCCCGGGGAGCCGCCCATGTTGCAGCCGAGGCTGGGTCCAGGGAGCTTCTGCTAAGCCCGGTAGGCACGTTCGGCCCGGCGTCCGACGACGAAATCCTCGCCGAGGCGGCCGGCGAATTCACCGGCAGGACCCGGGTCGGCAGCGACTTCCTACGCATACCACTTTCATAACCAGGAGAGAACTAATTCCATGACCACTTACAACACCGGCGGCGAAGCCGTCGTCAACAGTCTCAAGGCCAACGGTCTGACCACTGTCTTCGGACTGCCAGGCGTCCAGAACGACTGGTTGTACAACGCGTTCTACGACGCCGGGGATGACATCCGCATCATCCACACCAGGCACGAGCAAGGCGCCGCCTACATGGCACTGGGTCACACTATGGCTACCGGAAAGCCCAGTGTGTGCAACGTCGTTCCGGGCCCCGGCGCATTGAATGCAGGAGCCGCCCTGGCCACCGCCTACGGATTGAACGCCAAAATGCTGTTCCTCACCGGCCAGATTCCCCAGAAGCTGATCGGCCGTGAACTGGGAACCCTTCACGAAGTCCCGGACCAGCCTGGACTGCTGCGCTCACTTACCAAGCATTACGACCGTGTGACCCACCCTGCCGAAGCCGGTACCAAAATCGCCGACGCTATCCGCGCCCTCAACACAGGACGGCCCCGCCCCGCTGCCTTGGAAGTCCCCATGGACGTTCTGGAACAACGCGCTCCTGTCCCGGACCACGTCCCGGTGGCCGACACGGCCGAAGACATCATCGACGAAGAGGGCATCGAAAAGGCCCTGAGCATCCTGGCCAGCGCAAAGAACCCCATGATCTTCGTCGCCAACGGCGCCCAGGATGTTTCCGCCGAAGTCACCAGGCTCGCCGAAATCCTTCAGGCGCCCGTGGTCGGTTACCGCACCGGACGAGGCATTGTTGACAGCCGCCATCCGCTGAGCTGCTTCCTGCCCGAAGCCAAGCCGCTGTGGGCCGAAACCGACGTCGTCATCGCTCTGGGAGGCAGTGCCAGGTCTGCTCTGCAGGGCTGGGGACGTGGCAACCGTAAACTCATCCGCATCGACGTCGACCAGACGGTCCACGGCCGCTACGGCCAACCCGATGCCGCCATCACCGGACGCCTCGAATCGCACCTGCCTGCCCTGATCGAGGGACTGGAAAAACGCGGTGTCCAGAACGCCGACATCACCGAACAAATGACACTGGTGCACAAGGAATGGAAGGAACGCAGCGCGGTCCTGGACCAGCAGACAGCTTACCTCGCAGTGATCCGCGAAGCCCTGGGCGTGGACGGGATCTTCGTTGACGAACTGACCCAAATTGGTTTCGCAAGCCGCATCCTGCTCCCTGTCTACAAACCCCGCACCTTCATCTCCACCGGGTACATGGGCACACTTGGATACGGGTTCCCGACAGCGCTTGGTGCGAAAGTCGCAAAGCCGGACACGCGGGTGCTTTCCGTTACCGGAGACGGCGGATTCATGTTCGCTGCTACGGAACTGGCGACAGCAGTCCAGCACAACATTGGCCTCGTAACGGTCCTGTTCAACAACTCCCAATACGGCAACGTCCAACAAATGCAGCGCGATCTCTACGGCGGCAAGGTTATCGCCACGGACCTCGTCAACCCGAACTTTGAACAGTTCGTCACCTCGTTTGGTGCCTCCTATGGCCGGGCGGCATCCCCGCAGGAACTGGGGCCGGTACTTGAAGACGCCTTCCGGTCCTGCAAGCCCACGGTAGTTGAAGTTGTGGTTGGAAACATGATCAGTGTGGATCAGTTCCGGTGAGCCAGACGCTGAAAAGGCCGCCGGCGCCGTACCTGGAAGAACTTTGGGGCAAGCTGGACGAGCTGCGCTGCGTCGTCATCGTCGGGCTGCCCGGGACCGGGAAAAGCCTGCTGGTGCGTGAACTCGCAGCAGCTGTGGAATCGACCGGGCGAATCAGTACCGTCCTGCAATGGGATGTCTCACGGGAGTCCTGGGATTCCCATTCCACGGCGTCGGCGCTCTATCCCGAAGTTGACGGGATCACCCATGCGGGGATCAGGCTCGCCATGGGCACCTGGGTCCGTTCGGCGGTGGGAAAGTGGTTCGCAGAACACCCCGGCGGCGAAGAAATGCTGATCGTGGAAGCTCCTCATATCGGGGGCAGGTTCTCTGAGCTGTCCCACATCACCGGCGATGAGGCAGAACGACCCCTGGCCGGGCCAGAGACACTTTTTGTCGTGGTAGCTCCTACCAAGGAGCTGCAGCTCACGCTCAAACGCCAGCGGGCTGAGGACATGGAATCCAGCGAAGGCTCCTACGAGAGCAACAACGCTTCCCCTGACCTTCTGGATGAACTGACCAACTCGCTTCGGGCTCCTGCCGGAGAGTTAGGGATCTCCGGATCTACCTCCACCGGGTACGACCCGGAACTGTACGCCGGTCTCATGCAGCATGTCCTGCGCCACCGGCATGTCCTGCTGGTCCGTCCTGACGCGTTGATGAAGGTCACTGGTTCGGTCTACTCACTGGGTGTCAGCTCGAACCGGATATGGGCCACCGAGCAGGAAGTCAGTGAATCACTGCACTCGGTGGCATCGCTGTCCTCGACCGAACTCATGCAGCGCACTGCAACTTGGTTCAGGACGTAAAGATGGCAACAGAAAGAGAGGTGGTACTGGCTCTGCGGCCGTTACCACCTCTCTTTTTTCTTTGATTTACCGGGCATGCCTCCGGCACTTAGGCTGCGGGCCGGGAACTCAATTTCTCCTGCACGCGGCGGACCAGAACCAGGGTGTGCTCGCGGCTGATCTCTTCAAGGTTGGAGTTGGCCTCTCCGTTCTCGATGGCATCAAGAATCCGGGTGTGGAAGCCAATGGTTTCCTTGCCCGCAGAAAGCCCAAGGGTCTGAATGATGATGCCCCGTTCGCGCGCGAACACAAGGCTGCTGACCGTGTCTGTCCACTGGGACAGTCGCTGCAGTTCCTGGATCAGCAGGGCATTGGGGCAACGGTTATGGATCATCTCGTGGAAGCGCCGGTTCAGGCTGGTCCAGGATTCAAAATCGAACTCATCCAGTGCGCCCATGAGGAGGCCGTTGGTTTCCCGCAGGGCCGCAATCTCTTCGGCGGTGAGCAGCGGCGCCGCCGCCCGGGTCGCGTAGGCCTCCATGACGGCCTTCATCTCCATCAGGTTGAACCAGTGCGTCTTGTCCAGCTGCACGATGGAAGGACCCGAGTTCGCCCCGTACTCGACCAAACCTTCAGCCTCGAGCCGGCGCAACGCCTCGCGGATCGGAGCCTGGCTGACTCCGATGTCCTTGACAAGATTGTCAATGATCAGACGCTGGCCCGCAGCGTACTGTGAGCCAACTATGCGATTGCGAAGGATTTCATGGGCAAAATCAACCTTGGACTGGGTAGCAGCGGCTGGTGTTGTAACTGTCATGTCTCCCCCTCGGAGCGGTAACGACGAAAACTCAGGCATTGGCAATGCCCTTTCCCGCGACGGTCAGGGGCAGCTCACGACAACCCAAAAGGGTCGTATAGCCAATCCTATGCGATCGTGTCCGGCTGCGACGGGATCCACTCGCAAAATCTCCGCTCTTATGTGCTGTGCTGTGCCCTGCTGAGGATGACGCGGCCCATGGCGGCGATGGTTGCCTTCACCTGTTCCGGTGTTCCAACGGTGATCCTGACACTCTCGGGATCCCCCATGGCGTTACCGGGGCGAACAATGATTCCCTCGCCTTCCAGGGCCTTGGTGAATGCCTTGGCGTCGCCGACTTTGACGTAGACGAAGTTCCCATGTGACTCCAGGGGCTCAAATTCGAGCTCGCGCAGGCCGGTGGTGAGGGCGTCACGGCCGTCCTTGTTCAGCCCGACGCGGCGGGTGAGTTCGGCTTCCTCGTGCAGGCTCGCCAGGGCTGCAGCCTGGGCGACGTTGGAAACTTCGTAGTTGCTTTGCACCTTCTGGACAGCGGCGATGAGTTCGCGGGACCCCACCAGGTAGGCCACGCGCAGCCCGGCCAAACCGTAGGCCTTGGAGAACGTCCGGAGAGTGACGAGGTTGCGGCGGTTGAATGCGGGTTCAGCAATCGTGTCGGTGTATTCAGGGGACTGGGCGTATTCGAAGTAGGCTTCGTCCACAACAATGGTGACGTACTCGGGGACAGTATCGATGAAGCGGAGCAGCTCTTCGCGGCCTACGATGCCGCCGGTGGGGTTGTTGGGGTTGCAGACGTAGACGATGCGGGTGTCTTCAGTGATCAGGCCCAGCATCGCCTCGAGGTCGTAGCTGCCATCTTCGCGCACGGGCGTGCTCAGCGTGGTTGCTCCCTGCTTCCGTGCGTCGAGGGCGTAGGCGTGGAAGGTGGGGGTTGAAACCACAATGTTAGTCCCCTCATCGAGGAGGGCAACGGACAAGTGGTGGATCAGTCCGATGCCGCCGGCGCCAACGGCGACCTCAGCGACGTCGACGTTTAGCATCCGGGCCAATTCTCCGCGCAGGGTGCGGAAACCGGACTCTGGGTACAGGTTGGCCTTTCCTACCTGCTCCAGTGCGGCCTTCGCGGCGGACGGGAACGGGCCGTAGGGGCCTTCATTGGCGGCCAACCCGAGGAGCTCCAGTACGGCGCCTTCCCCAGCGGCATCACGAACGCTCCTTCCCGCACTGTAGGGGGGAAGCCCATCGATCGCTGCCCGGATCCTGGGGCCGGCTCCGTTTTCATTTGCGGTGGTCTGCATATTTACCAATCCTAAGTTCTCCTATAGACTTTCCTATATGATTCTATACACGGTAGGGGAAAAGGACAATGGCTGAAACCGCAGTGTTGAAGGGGATCTTCGTCGGCAACCACTGGCGGCCGGCTACTGGCTCGAATGTTCTGGGTGTGTACAACCCGGCCAATGGACAGCTCATCGGAGAGGTGGCCGCGGCCAGCCAGACGGACGTCGACCTTGCCAGCCTGGCCGCTCTTGAGGCCTTTCCATCGTGGAGCACCACGTCAGTAGGGGATCGGGCCGCAATCATCGCCCGGATTGCTGACGGCCTTGAGGCAAGTGCGGAGGAATTGGCCGATGGCATTACCGCTGAAGTGGGCACGCCGCGGCACAAATGTGTGCGCATGCAGGTGGTTCCAGCCCTGCACAGCTTCCGCAGCGCGGCCCGGCTCGGTCCCGGAGTCCTGGTTCCCGAACAGTTGGACTCGACCCAAATCCACAAAGTTCCAGTCGGGGTGGTAGCGTGCATCACCCCGTGGAATTACCCGCTGTACCAGATTGCATCCAAGGTCGCAGCGGCCCTCGTGGCCGGTTGCACGATCGTGCTCAAGCCCAGCGAGGTGGCGCCGAGCAACGCAGCGATTTTGGCAGATGTCGCCGCCGATGCGGGACTACCCCCGGGGGTCTTCAATGTCGTGTTCGGCGAAGGCCCGACCACCGGTGAGGCACTGATCAGCCACGCCGCAATCGACTTCGTGTCCTTCACCGGATCGACCCGGGCTGGTGGGCGGATCGCCAGCGTCGCCGGCGGCCTCATCAAGCAGGTCTCGCTGGAACTCGGAGGAAAATCGGCAAGCCTCATTCTCCCCGGTACCGACCTCCCGCACGCGGTGGGCAAAACACTCGAGAAGAGTTTCCAGAACTCCGGGCAAACGTGCGCAGCCCTCACGCGGCTTCTGGTCCCGTCCGAGACGCTGGAACAGGTCTCCTCGGCACTGAAATCACAGGTGTCTGCTTTTGCCGTCGGCAGCCCTCAGGATACGGCCACTGTCCTGGGACCGGTCGCCACGGCCGCGCAGCGCGACAAGGTCCTCAACCTCACCACCGCAGCCCGTGCATCCGGAGCTGAAGTTCTGGCCTCCGGCCCTGTTTCAGGGGATCCGGAAGGCTATTACGTCCCGGCTCAAGCTTTTCTCACCGGCGCCAATGACGAACTGGCCCAAGAGGAAGTCTTCGGTCCAGTGCTGGCCGTCGTCCCATACGCCGACGTCGAGGAAGCGATCTTCATCGCCAACAACTCACCGTATGGCCTAAGTGGAGCTGTGTGGGGGCCAAGTCCGGAAGAAGCTGGCTTGGTGGCCACAAAGATCAGGACCGGAAGCGTTTCAGTGAATGGGGCGGCCACCCATCCGGATGCCCCATTTGGAGGTTTCCGGATGTCAGGGTTTGGCCGGGAACGAGGAGCCCACGGCATTGAAGAATTCCTCACTACTCAGTCAGTACATTTCCAAGAACCTCACCAAGCGGAACGCGCAACATGAAGAACCCCGATGAGAACTGGCCAAACCACAGCCGACCGCCTCCTACGGCCGGAGAGCAATGGCGGCGACGACGACTGCCATTCCTGCACCGGACCGGAAATTGACCGGCTTCGAGCGCTGCGATAGCTATTTCCGCATGGCTGCCCATGCGGAACAGGTCGGTGACTCAGTCAGGGAGTGGGTCGGCTGGTCCAATACGTGTTCGAAAACTGGCCGTGGGGGCTTTGCCTGTCGTACTCGATCGAATCGTCAGCCCCGGTTCGAGGAGCAGATGGAGCGCTTGGTCAGGGGGGTCGATGATCATCTTCACGAGTTCCTGGGCGATGCGGGTCGAAGGCTGACGTACTGACGTGATGCCGATGGCGCCCAATGACGTCAAGGATGTGTCATCGAACCCGGTCACGGCCACGTCAACGCCTGGAACGAGACCGTGTGCACGCACCGCGAAGATCGCTCCAACTGCAAGGTAATCAGACGCGCAGATGATGGCGTCTGGAGGCGACTCCGACTGGAGGAGCTGCATGGCTATTTCTTCCCCTGCGGCGATCTCATCGGTCGCGAGGGAAACGCGGTCCGCGACGACGGAGCGCTGAAGCCCGTGCTTCCGGCACGCCGCGACGTATCCCTCGAGACGCGCCGCGCTCCACACGGCATCGACCCCGAGGCCGATGAAGGCGAGCTGCCGGTGACCGCGTTCAACGACGTGCTCGACTGCCAGCTCAATTCCGCGTGCTTCGTCGATCTCCACCCAACTCCAAGGCGCCGATTTTCCTTCCAAGGTCTGGCCGTACCCGGCGAAGGGAATGGAACGCGATACCAGCTGCGCAGGGCGGGGATCATGGGGGGCGATACTGCCCATGATGATGCCTGCGGCTGAGCCTCCGAAGTAGAGCGCATCGCATGCACTGAGCCAATCCTCAGGGTCTGCTGCGGCGATGAGGGTCAGATGCATGCCCTTTGCCTGGCACGCGGCCGCGAGCGAGTATAGGAAGTCATCCATATACCCGTCACCGCTGCGCTGGGTGGAGGGAAGCGCGTATCCGATCTGAGTCGGCTTGGACAGGCGCAGGCTCGTGGCGGCAGTGCTTTTCCGGTAACGGAGCTCTCTCATCGACGCGAGGACCTTTGCTTTGGTCTTCTCGGAGACGATATCCGGGCGATTGATGACATTCGAGACCGTCATCACCGAAACGCCCGCGTGTGAGGCTACATCGTTCATGTTGGTATGACGCGGGGCGCCCCCCGGTTCGTTGTAGTCGGCTGCCATTTTGCCCTCCCTGCCTGCCAGCTCGTAGTGGAACGCGATTGGCCCCAACCCTGCTTATAGAGACGCATTTAACCCCGGCTCGGATTCGAGTTCGCGAGCATTCAGCCTCAAGCCGGGCTCAATCAGCGAACCGGTTGAGCCCGACCTGACTCACGCGGTGTCCCCAGGGTGCTGGCTCGGCGACGAGCGGCAGTATGGATGGGGAAAACGCAGCGAGGGGTGTCGTGGCCACTACGCACCCACGGTGGGTGCTGGATTTATTGTAACGTCAAAAATTTTCTCAAAAAAGAATTGTAACGTCATTAAATTGTGGGTACGATCTCTCCTAAGTCCTCCCTATCCCGGTCGACCCTCCGTACCCGGTTATCCCCTCCTTATCCTGGTCATTCTCCGTGCCCGGTCACACTCCGTATCCCGGTCGACGATGCCTGGCTGTATTCGCGGCAGGCTCAGAACGACGCGTTCAGCAGCTGTAATGGCGCACCTGATCGAGCCCAAACGTTGTACCGGACCCGCATCACATGAAAGAGGAACTACCAATGAAGCTAAAACCCTTCACCAGACGGCTTGCTGCCGTGTTCAGCATCGCCGCCCTCGCCGCAACGGCACTCGCGGGCTGCAGCTCGGGCGGGTCATCATCCGGCGACGGCAAGACTCTCAGCGTCTGGACATGGACGACGGCGGGTGCGCTTCTCAAACCGGCCGCGGACGCTTTTGAGAAAGCCAACCCGGGAACCAAAGTCGACATTGTCGATGTAGGAAACCCTGCCATCTGGGACAAAATCACTACCGGCCTCGCTGCTGGCGGCCAAGGACTCCCGGACATCATGAACACCGCCATCGACCAGCTGCCCGGCTACACCGACAAGTTCCCGAACGGCTTCGCGGACATGGGCCCCCTGGGGGCCAAGGATCTCGCTGGCGATTTCGTACCTAGCGCCTGGGGTGGAGGACTGGGCAAGGACGGGCAGGTATGGGGTATCCCGTTTGAGGTGAACACGGCCGGATTTGCTTACCGCAAGGACCTCTTGGATGCCGCAGGCATCGACATGGCATCCATCAAAACTTGGGACGAGCTCATCGACGCCGGTGTTACGCTGAAAGCCAAAACCGGAGCGAGTCTCTTCGAACTCAACAAGGCTGCAGCGAATACGAACGCAGCCGACTTTTGGCAGACACTTACGCAGCAGCAGAACGCGTTCTACTTCAACAAAGACGGCGACATCACGCTGAATGGCCCGGAAGGGGTCAAGTCGCTGACACTGCTCAAGAAGATGAATGACAAGGGAGTCCTCGCGGACTCTGCATCCTTTACAAGTAGCAATGGGCTTAGGTTCGCAGACGGGTCGGTGGCGATAAGCCCGAGTGCGTCATGGTGGCCCGGTTACATCGAGGCCAAGCAACCTCAGCTCAAAGGAAAAATGGCCACCGCACTGCGCCCGGTGGTAGACGCAGGAGGCTCAACTGCTGCCCTGGCGGGATCCACCTACCTTTCCATCGCAGGCAATAGCGCCAACAAGGACCTGGCGTGGAAATTTGTTCACTTTGCCCTGGGCACACTGGATGGTCAGCGGGTGATGCAGACCGCACAGCCCTTCACCCCCGGCTTCGTACCGATGTATAAGACTCCAGGCTTCACTGACAATAGCGGCTACTGGGTCGGCGACTCTCCAAGCAAGGTCTTCGTCGACTCGATCACTCAGCCCGACCTCGCCGTGTCGAACTACACAAGCGACTACGCTCGCGCAATCAGAATCTACACAGATGCCCAGACAAAAGTGATGCTCTCCGGAGCAGACCCGAAGGCCGCGCTCGACGAGGCTGCCAAGCTCCTCGCCGCTCAAACTGGCCGAAAGATCGCCAGCTGAAACACCGGCTGAAGCCGCTTTTCACCAAATCCGATAGAGCGTCTGGCCCCGCCCCACCAGGTAGGCGTGGCGGAGCCAGGCGCCACCGAGGGAGCACCACGGTCATGACCGATACGCACGTCCAATCGCCACAAGTTGAATCGCCGCCGGTGGCACGACGAGTACCCCCTTCCAGGCGGCCCTGGCTTACTCCGGGCAAGGTGCCATATGTCCTGCTCTCTCCGGTGATCATCCTTTTCGCCGCGTTCAAGGTCTACCCCGTCGGCTATGCTGCGTGGCTAAGTTTCACGACCAACCGTGGGGGAGTGCAGGGCTTCGCTGGGTTCGCGAACTACGAGCGCATTTTTAGCGACCCCCTGTTCTACAACGCTCTGGGCAATACCTTAATCATCTTGGTGATCCAAGTACCGGTGATGCTCATTTTGGCGCTCCTGCTGGCTGTGGCTCTCCATTCGACCCTCCTGAAGTTCCGTGCGGTCTTCCGTCTCGGTTACTTCGTTCCGGTCGTCATGGGTCTCGTCTCTTATGGTGTTGTCTTCAGCATGATGCTTGCCACGGACAACGGCATCGTGAACGTCGCGCTTCAGTCGGTTGGTCTACCGGCGATCCCTTGGCTTCAGGACGCGTTCTGGGCGAAAATTTCGCTCGGAATCGCGATGACGTGGCACTACACGGGGATCAACGCTGTCATTTATCTTGCCCAGCGGCAGAGCATCTCCGGGGACCTCTACGAAGCGGCCTCCATGGACGGCGCAGATACAGTCAAACAGTTCTTCAACGTAACCATCCCGGGGTTACGCCCGGCAATCCTCTTGACGGTCGTCACCTCAACCATCGGCACACTTCAGCTGTTCGATGAACCGTACATCCTGACCAACGGCGGTCCCGACAACGCAACCATGACGATCGGCATGTATCTCTACCAGAACGCCTTCAAGTTCTTTGATTTCGGCTATGCCTCAGCTATCGGCTTCGTCCTTGTCGGAATGGTTGTCATCGTCAGCCTGGTCCAGTTCCGGTTCATTCAGGAGAAGAAAAGTTGAGCACTTCAGTAGAGAAAATGCGTACTTCCGCGCGCATCCGGCACACCAAAGCTTCGAGCGCACTGCTCACGGCAGTCATCTTCCTAGGGTTCATCTTGATGGTGGCACCCTTCTATTGGCTGGTCATCGGCTCAACGCACAGCTCAGATGAAATCTTCGCCAACCCTCCAAATCTATTGCCGGGAGATCAGCTGTGGACAAACATTCAGGTCCTGTTCGGTGACCTCGGATTCGGGCGTGCAATCGCGAACTCCGCTGCTGTCTCGGTCATCTTCGTGATTCTTGGTGCGTTGATCTGCCTCTGTGGCGGATACGCCTTCGCGAAGTTTCAGTTCCGAGGCCGAACGCTACTTTTCGGCGTGGTTATTGCGACCCTCGCCATCCCGAGCCAGGTAACCCTGGTTCCCCTGTTCCAGACGATGGTGACACTCGGATGGCTCAACTCATATCAAGGCCTCATCCTCCCGGGACTGGCCTACCCGTTTGGACTATTCCTAATGCGGCAGGCCATGGAATCAGTACCTGACGAATTGATCCAGGCCGGCCGCATCGATGGCGCGGGCGAGTTCCGCATCCTGTTCCAGATCGTGCTCCCAACGATCCTCCCGGCAATGGCCGCTCTGGCGATTTTCCTCTTCCTGGCGATCTGGAACGAATTCGTCTGGCCCTTGGTGATCCTGCGCGCAGAATCTGCTTACACGGTGCCGGTGGCCCTGGCATCCTTCCGTGATGTCAATCTGACCGACTACGGCACCCTCATCACGGCAACAACCTTCTCCATCATCCCCGTATGTCTTGTATTCATCTTCCTGCAGCGCTATTTCGTTGCCGGTCTTCTGTCTGGAGCTGTCAAACAGTGACCATCGATTCAAATGTTAAATCCGCCTCCGTCGTGTCGTGGTCGATCATCGCCTCTGGGCCATCTCACACCGAAACCAGCCCGCTCTGGGAGCTGACCAACAACAGCACTCAGATGCGCCTCATTATCGCTGCGCCGGTCTTTGAAATCGATGGACGAGCTGTAACGTGCACAGTTCGCGAATTTAATCGCGAAGTCAAACGCCGTATCTTGACCAGCCGCGCTGAGGAATTCCTATTCGAGGGCGAGGTCGACGGCGAGCCCGGGCTCCAGCTCGCGATGCGGCTGCGTGTGACACCGGAAAGCCCAGTGGTGCGCTTCCGCTACGAATTGCGCAGTTCGACGCCTCGGCGGCTCACCAAAAGTGCTGGCAAGGAAGGGATTTCATACGTCGAGTTGCTCCGTCCCACCAGTGCCATCACTGAAGTGAGGATCTCCGATTTCGTCGAGCTTGGCCACTCTTTCATGCCCAACGAGGTCCCCATCGATTCTGCGGCTGCCAAGGCATTGTCGCCTTTGATCGGCCCCATTCTGGTAGGCGTTGAGGACGGGGCTTCTTGGCTGCTGGCCTACGAGCATGGAACCTCTGGCGGGGATCTGTTCTGCGGGTTCTGGGTCGATGGCGCCCGCGGCGTTCGAATTGGCTCAGTCAAGGGTGCCTACCTTAACGGTCAGCGGCTGGACACGGCCCAGGGATTCCGGACTCCCTGGCTTCTAGCGGCCGCTGTCGAAGGCAATCTGGACGACGTGGCGGCAGCGTTCCGTACGTTTCTGTTGAAGTACCAGTCCGAAAACGCGGAGTCCCGTCGACCGCAGATCTTCTACAACACATGGAACTTCCAGGAGCGTGAGCGCTACTGGCACGACAGGACCTACATCGATGGTCTGACTGAGGAGCGCGTGCTCGCCGAGATGGAAGTGGCAGCTCGGATGGGAATCGATACTTACGTGATCGACACCGGCTGGTACACCGCAACCGGAGACTGGGAGGTGAACCCGGAACGTTTCCCTGGCGCCCTGCTGAATGTCAGGCAACGAGCAGGCGAACTTGGCCTCCGCCTCGGGATCTGGTTCGATCCGACGTTGGCGGCATTCTCGAGCCGCGCTCTGGCCGCGCATCCCCGTGACATGAAGACGTGGCAAGGAGAACCCCTTCGGCCACGAGAAGTGTGGGAGACCGAGCCCAGCGCCCCCATGTGTTTAGTTAGTGACTGGTTCGAGACATTCGTGGGTCACCTCATCCGGATCAATCGCGAACTCGGCATTACATACTTCAAACTTGATGCGGTGAGCCAGTACGGCTGCGACAGCCCGGAACACCATCACGGAGACGACACCAACACCCCGAGCGAACGAGCGGACCGTTTCGCTTTCATGATGAGTGAGAGGATGACGGAGATCGCAGAGCGGTTGATGACCGCGGTGCCCGGTTCAATTGTCGATTTCGACGTGACCGAGAATCACCGATCTTTCGGCTTGAGCTTCCTTTCGGCTGGCAAGTACTTCCTCGTCAACAACGGACCGTACTACTCGGACTACGAGCTGCCCGCGGACTTGAACGGGGTGAACACCAATATGTTCTTCCACCCGGGTCGTTCACGCGGTTGGATATGCCGGGAACCATATGCCTTCGACCGATGGATCCCGTCCGTGCTGACCCTGGTCCATTATTTCCCGGACGACCCGCACGGCCACCAGCAGGAAAGCCTCGCAGCGATCATGCTCGGACACCACGGAATCTGGGGGGACCTGCTCACCATCTCTGAGGACGGCGTGGAGGGAATCCGCTCAACGCTTGACCGGTACCGGGCAGTCGCCATGGACTCGGCCCGGGCCAGCATGGTTACCATCGGGCTGGGTGCGGGAGCCGCAGAGATACGGGAGAAGATTCTCCCGCAAACTGGTCGTGGCATCGTGTCGTTGTTCCCTGCCCGCGGGCAATCGATCCAACACGTGACGGCAGTTCCGGTGGATTCAGGCTATTGGAGCGGCGACGGCGTTGAGGTTTCCTTAAACCCGGACGGCCGTGCTGTCATCCGCGCGACTCAGTCCGGGTCAGCGATTTTCGGGACCATCGGAGTCTGACCCATGTCCAGTCAGTGCTCTTCCACCCCCTCAACCGACCTTGCAATTGAGTACTCTGTGAATCCCTTTGACCTCGAACACCTCCCGTTCGCCACGGCTGGCTCGTACTTCGCCGTGACATCAGCCGTGAACACTGAAGACGCCGGGAAATGGGTGGAGCTGCGGACGGTCCGGGGCAGGGCGGCAACGCGTGCACTTCTGCGCATCGCGCCTCGCGACGGACTTCACGGCAAAGCAGCGTTCGATATCGACCACCTTGTGCTTCCCGCAGCGGCAGGTCACGTCAGCGTCGACTTCAACACACACCGCGTTCTCAGTGTTTCCGGCGCAGGCGTTGGCTTCGAGCTCATCATGGAGGCGGCAAGCAACTACGACACGCTGGTCCGTGTGGCCGAAGATGAATGGCGCTACCTCAGATTCTCCTCACAGGTAACGATTGCCATCCGCGTTCTCAGGGGCAGAGGCATAGAGGAATCGACGTGGGCTGGAGAACGTCACACCATGGCTACACTCCAGTTCGCGCCCGGCAGCGTCGTGCTCATTGAGGAGACGAATGATGCGACGCCGACCGCTCGGAAACCCTGGTCGCCACCGTCATTCGATGTATTCGCCGCCGCTATGCCCGAGGTAAAACCCGAGCATCAGGCGGCGAAACAGCTCGCCAGCTACATCATGTGGTCCTCGATAGTAGAGCCCTCCGGAGCAGTGCAACGGCCGGCGATGTACATGTCGAAGGGAACGATGACCAACGTTTGGAGCTGGGACAACTGCTTCAACGCAATCGCATTAGCACAGCTTCCCGAGCTCGCTGAAGACCAGTTCTTCGTGCCGTTTGACGCCCAAGCGACAAGCGGTCGGCTGCCGGACTCCGTCAACGACAAGGTCATCGATTACACCTTCACCAAGCCTCCAATTCACGGATGGGCTCTGATGGCGCTATTTAGGGCGGGCGCGGTCAACGACGAGTGGCTGCTTCGTGCCTATGATCCTCTCCAACGGTGGACGCAATGGTGGCTGACGGAACGAGTCGCCTCCGGACGCATTCTGCCGCACTACTTCCACGGGAATGACTCCGGGTGGGACAACAGCACGATCTTCGCCACAACGGTGCCTGTAGAGTCTCCTGATCTCGCGGCCTTCCTGGTCCTGCAGACAGAAGCGCTCAGTGAGATTGCCTCGCGACTGTCGCGTCCGGACGAAGCCAAGAAATGGGCAACCGTTTCATCCTCTCTCCTCAATTCGCTGCTCAAGGAAATGTGGGACGGTAGCCGATTCATCGCCCGCAAGCTCGACTCAACAGTCATCGAGTCCGCATCGCTCCTTCACCTCCTACCGGTAGTGCTCGGATCCCGTTTACCATCAGAGGTCTTCAACACACTTGTCAGTGACCTGGGGCGGTTCCGGACGGAATATGGTCTGGCAACCGAAGCCACGGATAGCCCGGCCTATATCGCCGATGGCTACTGGCGAGGTCCGATCTGGGCGCCGTGTACCGCTTTGATCATTGACGGTCTCATCGATGGCGGGGAAGAACAACTGGCCCTGGATCTCGCCGAAAGTTTGTGCGCAATGGCCTCTGCCTCGGGAATGGCCGAAAACTTTGACGCGGTCACCGGCGCCGGTCTGCGCGATCGAGCATACACGTGGACCTCCAGCGTCTTCCTGACTCTGGCAGGACTGCTAGCTGCTGAAGAGCGAACGAACGACCCCTGCGCAGGGGTCTAACGAAGACGGAGTCGGCTGCGTCCCACTCAAACGCCGACAACGGACGTTCCCTCAACCTCCGTCAGGTGACTGCACTGTGTCCTCTACATCAATCATCCGCTGCACCACTCTGCCGTCCATCCAGAGGTTAGTGCTGTTGGCGGACCAGCCCGAACGGGACGGCCGGATGTGCCCGCACCATGTATATGCCAGCGTCGATGCGCGATATAAGAATCCCTGTTTTGTGTTCCATTGCGGCGATCTTGACGACGCCGATTGCTTTCGTAAGGGCCTCGTCTACTTCGGAAGCATGTTTGGCATGTACTTCCAGCATGCCCGGCGTTTCTGTTTGCTGACGGTTAATGTCCATGATCTTCCTCACTATCCGTTGATGTTTTTGTTTAGACACTCCGCAGGCCTGGGCGGGGGTGATCTTTTTTCACGGGCGGAGGGGTGTGCATACCGGGCAGGGCTCATCCGCCCGCGGGTAGTGATCCTGGGCTGGTGGCCTAGGCGGTCGACCGCTCGATGATGTCGATGTGAAGCTCGGGAAGGGGTTGGTCCGACTGCTGCTCATCCAAACGGTTAAGCAGCGACTGCATCGAGAGCTGACTGACCTGAGTGGGGTCGTATCCCATCGTGGTCAGCGGGGGGATGGTCAGCTGCGACAATGGGGTGTTGTCCATTCCGATCAGAGCGATGTCTTCGGGGATGTTCCAGCTTTTCTCGTGGGCAGCGTGCAAAAGTGCGGTGGCGACGTCGTCGTTGTAGCAGGCCACGGCAAATCCTCGGTGTCCCAATTCTTCCAGCGCCTTTCGGGCGTCCACGGGTGTGATATCAAGATGCAGAACGTGGGGTTCGTCAAGGCCCTGCCTAAGACACTCTTCCCTGAAGGTGCGTTCGCGGGGGCCGCCGAACGGGTCGCTGCGCGCGTCCCGCAGGTGCGCGTACGCAAGCTGTTGATAGCCGCGTTCGATGAGGTATCGCGCCTGCAGTCTTCCGATTTGCGCGTTGATGCCGTGACTGCCGGATTCGTCGGTCTCCAGCAGCTTGACGCCCCGGCGTTCAAGCAGCGCGCGCTGTCCCTCGGAAAGGGCAGCCAGCGTCAGGACTGCACGTGGCTTCAGCCCGACGATGAGCCTGTCGAAATCAGCGTCAGTACGGCTCGATAGACGCAGGACAAGTGTCAGGCCTCGTGCAGCGAGTTCATCCGTGAGCAGACCGTAGATGTCTTGAAGGTTGCGTCCGAAGGTTGTGTCAGGAATCAGCGCGATCACGATATCGCTGGCGCCGCGGGCCAGCGTACGTCCTGCTGACGATGGCTCGTAGCCTAGCTCAGCCACAGCTTTGGCAACACGGTCCCGCGTCTCCTGCGAAAAGGCTTTTTTCCCGTTAAGGATCATGCTGACCGTGGAACGAGCCACCCCGGCACGGTTGGCGACATCCTGGCTGGTGGGTATCACGACCGCCCGCCTTCCGTTGTTCGAGGTCTAATTATCATAGCTTCGGCTTCAGGGCGGGCTGCCCATGGCGGCGTTCCCCCGGGCCTGTCAGGACCCGCTGAGCCTCGCGCCGCCGGAGCGGGCGATGTTTCCGAGCCATCCGAGGCTTTCTTTGGGTTTACGTTCAAAGGTGGTCCGGTCTACGGCGACGAGGCCGAATTTCGGTTCCCAATGGCCCCATTCGTAGTTATCCAACAGTGACCAGTGCAGGTAACCGCGGACGTCGACACCATCTTCCATGGCCGCGGCCAGGTGCTGCAGGGCCTCGCGGGTATAGGCGATGCGCCGTGTGTCATCCGGGGTGGCGATACCGTTCTCGGTGACAAGGATGGGCACGTTTGCCACTTGGGCGGCGTGCCTTACCGCCATAGCAAGCGCGTCCGGCCGGTATGCGGTACCGATCATGGTGTTGTCCGGATGGGCCGGATGCGGCACCAGACCATTGGCGTCTACCTGCTGGGAGGTGTAGGACTGAACACCGACGAAGTCATCACCCTTCGCGGCCTCAAGGTAAAGGTCTTCAAAGTTCCACCGGATCTGCAGGAGGCGTTCTTCTCCTCCCGGTGCTGCAGTGAAGGACTGGTTTGCCACGCTCCAGCCAACTTGGGCGTCCGTGCGCTGGCGCAGTGCCTCGCGCGCCAGATGGTGGGCTTCGACGACGTACTTCCCGTCGTCTGGCACCGGAACCGGCAGCGGAGGCTGCCTATATTCGGTCTCACCCTGGTTTTCGACAGTGGGGCTCTGCCACGAGTCCAGTTCACCACGGCTGGCTGCTGCTTCCAGATTGAGCATCATGGCGAGCATGTTGGGTTCGTTGATGGTGATGACGTGTCCGACGTCGCCCAGAATGGACGAAGCGGCCTCCACGTAGCGTGAGAAGCGTTCGGGTGCAGCGGGGGCACTCCATCCGCCTTCGTCTGCGAACCATCGCGGGGAGCTGAAGTGGTGGAGGGTGATGACCGGTTTGATGCCCAGCTCCAGGGCGGTGTCAATCATGTGACGGTAATGAGCCAGCAGTGCAGGGGAGAACACTCCGGGCCGGGGTTCGATGCGCGCCCACTCGATTCCGAACCGGTAGGAGTTCAAGCCAGCCTCGGCGAGGAGGGTCATGTCCTCCCGGTAACGGTGATAGCTGTCGTTCGCGTCACCGCTGAGCTCCATACCAGGGAAGAGCCCTTCCCGGGCCCACCAGTCACTGTTGATGTTGTTTCCCTCGATCTGGTGCGGCGCCGTCGAAGCACCCCAGAGGAAATCCGGGCCAAACGTTGTCATTGGTGTCCTTTCGATGGGGCGTGGTGTCATGTGCGGGGTGGGAATCTCAGTCATGGGTGTGTTTTCCGTGGGTTTCAGGCCGGTGGGCTAGGCGGGGGAGGAAGTAGCCTCAGCGGGCTGCTCAAGCAGGGAGACAAGCCAATCGCCGTCAATGGCACCGCCGAGGATGCTCAGGATCTGGTTCATGGGCATGGAGAGCACCATGCGGGTGCCGTCGCTGTCGTCGTCCAGCTGTTGGCCGGATGCCGCCATGATGGGGTTGAGTTCGTTCGCCAGTGCCGGCCCCGCCGTGGGGTGTGCGAGCCACTCCGCAACGTCGGATTGCAGCGACAGGAGGCGTGGCAGTTCGTCACCGTCAAGTGCCACGTCCTGCTCCAGCAGGACGTGTGAGGCATTGTCGGATACTTGCACGGTGTAGCAGCCCGGGGCGACAACCCAGCGGTCAAGGATAACGTCCCAGTACCGAAGGTTCCTGCGGTCCAGGAGGAAATGGACCTCCCGGGTTTCGCCCGGTTGAAGGAGGACTTTGGTGAAGGCGGCGAGGATCCGTTCCGGGCGCAGGACCGGCCCGGCGTCGGTTGAAAGGTAGATCTGTATGACGTGTTTTGCCGGGATCTTTCCGGTGTTGGTGATATTCGCCGTAACAGCGATTTCGTCATGGCCGCGCGCTTCGGCCCGGAGGTCCGTTGTTTCGAAGGTGGAGTAACTTAGCCCGTGCCCGAAAGGGTACCGGACGGGCCGCTGCACCGTTTCGTAGTAGCGGTAGCCGACCATGACGCCTTCGGTGTAACGGACGTGGCCCTGCTCGCCGGGGAAGGACAGGTAAGTGGGCGTGTCCTGCAGCCGGAAAGGAATGGATTCGGCCAAGCGTCCGGAGGGACTCGTCACACCGAACAGCAGGTCAGCGATCGCTCTACCGCCGCCCTGGCCGAGGAGGAAACCTTCCAGGATGCCGTCCACCTGGTCATGCCATTCTTCAAGGGAGACAACACCCCCGTTCGCCAGGACAACGACGGTACGGGGGGCGGCGGCCGCGACCGCCCGGATGAGCTCGACCTGCACAGCGGCGAGTTCCAGCCTCGTCCGGTCGAACCCTTCGGATTCCTCCTCTTCGGGGTTGCCCGCGAATATGACAGCGACGTCCACGGTGCGGGCCGCCTCCACGGCGTGGGCACGGAGTTCAGCATCGTTCTCGCCGGGTTGGAGAGAGAAGCCCTGCGAGTAGTGGACGCTGCCATCAGAGACAGCGGCCCCCGCCTTGAGTTCCTCCAGGGGTATGTCGATGAGTGTGGCGTTGACGTGTGAGCTGCCCCCGCCCTGGTACCTGGGGTTGGTGGCGAATTCTCCGACAACCAGAAGGGATGTTCCTGGTTTCAGGGGCAGTACGCCGTCCTGGTTTTTGAGCAGGACAGCGCACTCGGTGGCGAGCTCACGTGCCAGTTCATGGTGCGCTGCGGAATCGAACTCAGTTGGGGCGGTCCCGGTGATGCGGGGTTCGCTGTAGGCGGCAAGGTCCAGAACCCGTTCCACTGCCAGATCGATCGCCGACTCGTTCACGCTCCCGTTTTGGACGGCCTTGATGAGCGCTTCGGTGGCGTACTGCCCTGGTCCGGGCATTGCCAGATCCAAGCCGGCGTTCAGTGCTGCCGGCCGTGTGCGGACCGCGCCCCAGTCGGACACCACAACGCCGTTGAATCCCCATTCGCCGCGCAGTACATCAGTGAGAAGCCAGCGGTTTTCTGAGGCGTGGACGCCGTTGATCTTGTTGTATGAGCACATGACCGTCGCCGGTTGCGCTTCGGTGACGACTCGTTCGAAGGCTGACAGGTGCACTTCGCGGAGTGTGCGTTCGTCGACGTCGGAGCTGATGACCATGCGCTCGGTCTCCTGGTCATTGGCCGCCAAATGCTTCACGGATGCTCCCACACCGTGCTCCTGCAAAGCCTTGACGTAGGCGCTCCCAAGTACGCCGGACAACAGCGGGTCCTCGGAGTAGTACTCGAAGTTCCTGCCTCCCAGAGGTGAGCGTTTGATATTCACGCCCGGGCCGAGGAGGATGTCCACGCCATGGGCCTGTGATTCTTTGGCCAAGGCGGCGCCGACGCGTGCGGCGACGTCCTCGCTCCAGCTGCATCCGATTCCTACCGCAGGCGGAAAACACGTTGCGGGCTGACTGCGGTATAGCCCGAGGTGGTCAGTCCCATGCTTCTGCATGCGGACGCCGTGGGGTCCGTCCGCCATGGTCACGGCACCAATGTGATGGTCCTTGATGGCAGTGGTTGACCAAAAGGTATCTCCGATCAACAGGGACGCTTTTTGCTGCAGCGTCAGCTGGCTGACGTCGATGTTCTGCATGGAATTCCTCTGTAGTAGGGGTGGCCCGGTTGCACGCTTGTCTGCTGCATTCCGTGTCGGACCGCGGGATCAGCGGACGGCTTTGACCTTCAGGACGACGACGCCGCCGAGGATCGTGAAGGCTCCGGCCAGCAGGTAAAGCAGGGAGTAGTTTTTGTCTCCTCCAGCGGCTACACCAATGCCCAGGAAAAGCGGTGCGATCAGCGGGGCGGCTGACTGTGCCAGGGAGTTAGCGAGTCCATTGATGCCTATGAACCGTCCGGCGTCGGTGTCCCGCTCGGGCAGTACGTCCAGGACCAGAGCCTGGTCAACGGCGGAAAAGATGCCAAGGCCCAGGTTTGAGATGGCTGAACCGATGAGAAGCATGGGCAGGTTGTCACCGAAAGCCATGACTACTGCGCCGGCGGAGAACATGAAACCGGCGCTGAGCACGAAGGGCTTGCGCTTGCGCAGCTTGTCGGAAAGGAAGCCGCCTCCGATGGAGCCGATGATCACCGTGACGATACCGAGCATCCCGCCGATTGCCACGAGGGTGCCTATTTCGGTGATCTGAACCCCGAGCCGCTGTGCGAAGTAGAACGCAGTGAAGGTTGAGCTCATGGTGAGGCCGAAGTAGAAAAGGAATCGTCCGAGCCAGTTCCACGAAAAGTCGGGGTGCGTGCGGGGGTTGTACACGAATTTGGACAGGACCAGGCGAAGGTTCAGCCTGTCCTCGAAGTTGCGGGTGCGGCTGTCGTCCTCACGGATGACGAATGTGAACAGAACGGTAAGGACCAGGCCGAGCACCGCGGGGATCATAAAGAGCAGCAAGGCGTCTTTGGCGAGGCTGCCGGCGAGGATGGCGCCTGTCACCGGTGCTGCCATGGTGACGAAGCCGACCAGGCCGCCGACTTTTCCGCGCTGGGACTCCGGCAGGCGATCTGCCTGGGAGTTGGTCAAGTTTCCAATGACGGTGTTCCAGCCCAGCGTCGTGACAACCCACCCCACGGTAACCATGGGCACGTCCGGTGCGAGGGCGATAATGAGCAGGCCCAGGGTTCCGAGAAGGGAGCCGGCTACGAGCCAGGGGCGGCGGCGCCCGAAGCGGCTTCGGGTGCGGTCACTGAGCACCCCGATGATGGGACCGGAGACCAGCGAGACTACGGCGGCGGCGCCGATGACGAACCCCAGGTACTCCTCGTGATCCGGTGCAATTGCTTTGATCTTGATGGCCAGGGACAGGGCAATGGGTGTCACGAGGGCGATGTAGGTTCCGAACATGCCCAGCAGCAGGAGCCAAATGTACTTGGCGCTGACCTTGGGCAGGTCCACCTGCCCGGTGACAGGAGGAGCAAGAAGTATTTGCTCCTCCGCCACCTCGGCTGGTGTGCCCCCGATGGTGGCGGTGGCCGGAGGAAGGTTGTTGTTGTTTTTCACGGCAGGACTCCGTCGTCTTGATGTACGGGTGTTGGGGGATTGAGGTGAAGTAAACACAGTTGGAGCGGTGGTGCTTGTGCTAGGAGACGAGCTGACGTTCTCCCGTTGCTTCGGTTGCGTTGGCACCGATGGTGACGGTGGCCGGTTGGCATCCGGAGGCTGTCACGGTGACGGTGACAGGGCCTTGCCCGGTTGGGCGGATGATGGCCAGGGCGCGGCCGTCAAAGGTTGTATGTGAGCCTGCTGTGAAGGGCTCGTCTGTAGCGGGATTGGCGCTTCCGAGGCCTTGGAGGACCGCGGGTCCGTCCACCGTTACGGCGACCTCGCGGTCCCGGCCGTTGTGAAGAACGCCGCTTCCGTCCGTGAGTGCTATTCGCAGGAAGGCGAGGTCCCCGGTGCCGGCTGTGAGTAGGTCGACGTCGGAGCTCACGTCAAGGTGCAATCGGTCGCGTGCCGTGGATAGCTGCACACGGGAATGCTCCTGGCCGTCCTTATACGCGACAGCGGTCAAGTCACCGGGGGTGTAGATGATGTCGAAATCGGTACGGAAGGCCAGGTTTTCTCCTACCTTGGATCGTCCGACAGGCACCCCGTTGAGGAGCAGTTCGACGTCGTCGGCGTCCGAGTACACCTCCACCTGGATCGGCTGTCCCTCGAATCCCTCCCAGGTCCAGCTGCTGATCGCATCACTCCAGGACCAAGGCGTCATGAGCGGTGTGCGCCCATGAAACTGCGGGCGCTGGACCGCGATGTATGGCGTTGACCGGAGCCCGAAGACAATCTCCCGGTAGTAGGAGGCGGGGCGGCGCTCACCTGTGATGTCGATGTCGCCTGTCCACGCGGTAAGCCACGGGTAGGGACGTGCCACGCTTGCTGCTGCACCATGGCCGCCGTCGGCGTATCCCACCGAGCCCAAGCCGGCTTCTCCCAGGTAGTCCCACCCGGTCCAGGCGAAGTCGCCAATAACATGATCGTTGGCTTTGACGAGGTCCCAGTTTTTGGCGATCTGCCCCGGAAAAGTCTCAGTGCCGGCAATGACGCGGTTCGGAAAGAGCGTCTTATCCAGCAGGTAGCGTCCGTCACCGTAGTTCATTCCTGCCACGTCAAGCACCGAAAAGGATTCGGCGGTCCGTTCGCTGACCATTTCGGAGGCCGAGATATGGTTCATCATGTCTCCGACCTGGGTCATCATCCCGTTCACGCCCGCTCCGGTGTCGCCAGCTGCGCCCTGGTGCTGTTTCATGCCGGCCAGGACAATGTCCAGACTCGATACAAAACCGTTGATACCGTTGGTGATGGGCCGGGTCCCGTCCAGCGACCGCAGTTTTTCGGCAAGCCGGCGGCTCCACACCCCGCCATCAGCAGTTCCGGTTTCCGGAATCTCATTGCCGATGGAGTACATGATCACACTGGGGTGATTGATGTCCTTGGCCACAAGGGCCTCAAGATCACGTTCCCACCACTGCGCGAAATCAGTGGCGTAGTCGTAATCGGATTTACCCGAGGTCCAAACGTCGAACGCTTCATCGATGACGAGCATCCCGAGCCGGTCACAGGCATCCAGGAGTGCCGAGCTCGCGGGGTTGTGCGAACTCCTGATGGCGTTGAAACCGGCTTCCTTCAGGACCCGGACCCGGCGCTCCTCGGCCGCGGCAATAGTCGCCGCACCCAAAGGTCCATTGTCGTGATGAACGCAGGCACCGCGCAGTTTCACCGTCTCACCATTGAGCCTCAACCCTCTCTTGGCGTCGACCTGGATCCGACGGATCCCGAACGTGACGGATTCCCTGTCGATGACCGCGCCTGCGTCTCGCAGCAGCAGGACGCACGTGTACAAGGACGGCGAATCGAATCCCCACAAGGCAGGATTCTCGACCATCAGCCGATGGCGCACCACAGCCGAGGTGCCTGGAAGCAGTGTGACAGGGGACTCGTCGCTGGCGACCTCGGCGATGCCTTCTTCATTGACCGACGCTGCTAAGTTGACCGTGGTGGTCACGGCGGTGGTGTTGGTGATCCTTGCAGTCACCTCCACCATCGCGCGATTGCTGTCGATGTCAGCAGTGGTGACACGGACACCATCTACCCCGATGTGGATAGGCTCCTTAACAATCAGGTGCACGTCCCGGTAGATCCCGGCACCGGTGTACCAGCGACTGTCCTTATGCGCCCGGCAGACCACCCGGACCTCGTTCGCGGCACCGAACCGAAGGAACGGGTCAATGCGCACGGTAAAGCGCGAGTAGCCATAAGCGTCTTGGCCGGCCAGGGCACCGTTGACGTACACCATCGCGTCCCGGTAAACGCCGTCGAACTCGAGAGCGAACACCTTGCCGCGATCTGCCTCATCAACATCGAGCATCCTGCGGTATTCGAAAGCACCACTGGGAAAATATCCGCCAGCCGCGCCGGCAGGAGCATCACCGCTTCTGGTCTTCGAGATCAGCGCATCATGCGGAAGCATTACATCAACCCACTGTTCACTTGCTCCGCCCAGTTCAGCGAAAGCACTGACCCTCGTCCGGACGGCCCATCCTTCGTTGAATGGTTTCCTGGCCATTAGCACTCCTAGAAAAATCAATAGCGATTGTCAGTGACTCGTCACGGCTTAACCACGCGCTGGTGCACGTCAACGGATGGTTGATTCCCGCGGTTGAGCGTCGTCGTCTCTCATGAAGCTCATGCTGCTGCCCAGGAGGCTTCAAGGAATCGGCGCGCCTGCTCGATCTGTTCTCGATCCTCCGGAGCCTCTCCCATGAACATGCCGTGCGGGGCACCTTCCCAGACATGAAGTTCGGCGCGGACGCCGGCCTGAAGGAGTTTGCGGTGCAACCGCACGGTATCCGAGAGGAGGAAGTCGCGCGTCCCGGAGGTCAGCATGACAGGCGGGAAGTCTGCGGTATATGTGCCGAACAGAGGTGAGATGTAGGGGTGCTCGAGTGACTGATCACCGCGGTATAGCTCGAGCATGTTCTTCGGGTGCCATTCGCTGAGGCCAAACCCGAGGGTGGTGTACGTGTCGCCGGCAAGCGTGAAATCGACACAAGGAGAAATGAGGCAGGCGGCGGCTGGCATTGGCAGACCCTCGTCTCGGGCCCTAAGGAGAAGGGCTGCTGAGAGATTGCCGCCTCCGGATTGCCCGGCGATGGCGATCGTCTCCGGCCTATGGCTCTTCAGCAGTTCGCGGTATACCGTCATGCAGTCATCCAGGCCAGCCGGGAACGGGTTGTCCGGGAGTTGCCGGTAGTCCATTCCCCAGGTGCGCACGCCGATGTTGCCGGCGATGAGCTCGGTGGAGCGGCGCGCAGTGGGCCCGCCGCCCCAAAGGAAACCTCCGCCGTGGATGTACAGAAGGACCCGCTCGTCGTCAGCTGCGATGTCCGACGGCTCAGCCATAAAGAATTTCGCCCCATGAACCTTGCCGGCTTCTACTGCTACTGCAACGTCTGATGTCACGGCGCCAGTTGTCGCTCGCGCCATGGTTTCGACGAAGACAGGGTCTGAGGATTCGGCGGCCGCCGCCAGGGCACGCCAGACCTCGACATCCTCAGGGGCGGGATCAGGCTGCGGCGGCCTTCCGGCGGCCATGGCCAATACATTCTGTGCCTCGAGGCTGATGGTGGTTGGAACAGGGTATTCGGTCATCGTGGAACGTTCTCCTCTGCGGGGATCGATCGTGAACTATTCGTGAAGTCAGGCGCTCTCGCGGTTAGTCGCGACATCGTGGGTGACGCGCGTCACCGATCTAATCACGCGTGGGTGACACGCGTCAATAGGGGCTGAAATTTCCCGTTGGGAATGCAGTGCATTGAGCGGCCGCGGCGCACAGATGGGTGTCGGCTGCAGCAAAGCCCTTGAAGAGCCACTCCAGTGGATCGCACCAGCTCAAGCATCGAAATGCGAAGCAGTTGATCCTCCGGGCCAAACTTTGACCCTGGAGCGTACGTCATCCGTCCAAGATGGGGGCGAAGACCTGGTTAGCCCAGCTGGAGGACGGCAAGCGCCCGCCGAAGGTAGGGGGCAGGGTCAGTGTCATCATTAGCCGCCCATTGCAGCCAGGCTTCGAATAATGCGCCAGCAAGAGCGGCGCACAGGTACCGGGCAGTGTCTTCAGGAATGCCACGGGCGGTGAGGTAGGAGCGGGTCTGGTCGTTGCGAGTCCCTAAGAATTCCTGGCTGCGGCTCAGCAGCTCCGGGTGTTCGGCGATCAATCGGAGTCTCCCGCGGGTCACGGCGAGGTCCGGGAGGGCGGCAATACCCGTAAGCACGGCTTCCCGAAGTCCGTCCAGAATCGCCTGTCGGGACAGGGGATGTGCAGGGGCCGACTCCAAGGCGGCGGCGGAGGCTTCTATTACAGGTCCCATCCCGCCCCATACCAACTCTGCTTTATTGGCGAAATGGCGGTACAAAGTCTTCCGCCCAACGCGGGCCTCCCGCGCAATATCCTCCATCGAGGTCTGCTCATACCCCCGCTCGGCGAACATTTTGAGGGCAAGGGCGGCAACCGCTTCAGGGTCGATGCTCACCGGCCGCCCCGGCGACCGGTGGATAGTGATTGAATCGTTCGAAAGCATCTCACCAGTATTCACCCTTCCATTATGACACTGAGTGTCGTAATCTTGGCTGCGACATCATCAGCGTCTGGAAGGACATCATGGGCAGCGAAGCCTCGTGGCAGGAAACCATCACTAATGGCCGCTTTGCGGGACAAACCGTCGTCGTAACGGGTGCAGCGTCCGGCATAGGGCAGGCGACTGCCATGCGCATCGCCAAGGAGGGCGGCAAGGTTATCGCCGCGGACATCAGCAAGCAGCGCCTCGACGCTCTCGTTGAAGAGAATAAGAACCTGGACCTGGTGCCAGTGGCCGGTGACATCTCTACTGAGGAAACTATTGCCGCTGTGGTTTCTGCCGCCGGCGGGCGCATCGACGCCTTGGCGAACATTGCCGGAATCATGGATAACTTCGCACCAATCCATGAGGTGGACGATGACCTTTGGGACCGCGTTTTCCGGATCAACGTCACCGCCCTCATGCGTCTTACCCGCGCCGTTGTACCGCTGATGCTGGAAGCCGGGGCGGGGTCGGTAGTCAACGTTTCCTCAGAGGCCGGCATCCGCGGTTCGGCTGCCGGGGCTGCATACACTGCCTCCAAACATGCCGTTGTTGGCCTGACCAAGAACTCCGCCGTGATGTACGGCCCGAAGGGTCTTCGCTTCAATACCGTGGCTCCCGGGCCCACACTCACTGGCATCGAGGCAAACTTCGGCTCCCAACTGGCCACCGAACGGCTCATCCCACTCATGCAGGCCAATATCCCCACGCCCGCTAACGCCGCACAGTTGGCAGCCTCAATCACTTTCCTGCTCAGCGACGACGGCACCAACCTAAACGGCGCGGTTCTGGCCTCCGACGGCGGCTGGTCGGCGATTTAGCCGCCAAACAAAAAACCCTTCAAACAGGAGTTTCTTCTAATGTCAGAAAAGTTCTTTGAGGCAGTCTCCCAGATCCTTGGTCAAGATGCCGTTGACGTTTCGGATGCTGGCCGCGCCTCATACAGCAGCAACCGGCTCCCTGGCGGAGACCGTCAAACCGATGGGATTGTTTTTCCTTCTTCCACTGAAGACGTTTCCACCATTGTTCGCCTGGCCGCCGAGCATGGAGTGTCTTTGTGGCCGACCAGCACGGGCCATAACTGGGGCATGGGAGAGTTTTCCCCAGTCCGGGAAGGCCAGGTGGTTATGCACCTGGGCAAACGGATGAACCGCATCCTGGAAGTTGATGAACGACTCGGCTACGCCGTCATCGAACCGGGAGTAACCTTCCGACAGCTTCGGGCAAAAATGGCCGAACTCGGCGACAAGTTCATGATCAGCGGAACCTCCGGTCCGCCCGATGGCAGCATCATCGGCAATGCCCTCGACCGCGGTGCCGGCTACACCCCTCACTTCGATCACTTCGGCACGCTCTGCGGGATGGAAGTAGTTCTGCCCAACGGGGAAATCTTCAACACCGGAGACGGGTCCCTTCCCAATTCCAATAGCCGCTTTACTAATAAGTCGGGGTTCGGACCGCTCCTGGACGGCATCTTCACTCAATCCAACTTCGGCATTGTCACGCAGACTGCTGTCTGGCTGATGCCACGCCCGCCGGTCATTGTGGGATTTGCTTTCTCCTTCGCGGAGGACGAGGACCTTTCCGAGATCTTTGAAATGGTGCGCCCGCTGAAGCTCAACTCGGTGGTTCCTACCCTCATCAAGGTGACCTCCGGCGGTTACGGCTTCGCTACGGAGGATACCTACCCTTATAACCGCACCGACGGTCAGGTGCCACTGCCGGATGCCATCCGCCGGGAACTGCAGGAAAAGCATGGCACCGGAGCGTGGCTCGTGTCCGGCGCCCTGTATGGGCCTTCCGAGGAGGCGCTGCAGCCCACGCTCGGTAGGATCCGCGCCGTTTTCGAGGCATCAGGTAAGGCCACCTACATTTCCCACAAGGAAATGCTGGATAACCCCATCTACAAGATCCATCTCGACACCTACAGTGGTGAACCCACAGACAGTGAAGTCGACATGCTCAACTGGCGCCCTGGCGGTGGCGCGACCTGGTTCCTGCCCGCCACACCTATGATCGGCGAAGCTGCTGAGCTTCAGCACGAAACCTCACGCCGCGTCCTTGCCGAGCACGGGTTTGAGTACTTCGTCGAGTTCGTTTGCAGCACCAGGGCAGCACGCGGCCTGCACCTCATCATCTTCAACCGTCAGGACGCTGATGAGGTAGCCCGCATGAACGCCGCCTATGCTGCCTTGGTCGAAGCATACGACGAGATCGGCTACCCCATCGGACGAACCCCGACTGACTGGCAGGAACGGGCCATGGCCCGTCTGCCGGTACTGCAGCAGGTCACGCATCAAATTAAGGCGGCACTGGATCCCAAGGGAACCATCGCGCCGGGCAAGTACGGCATCTCATGAGTGCTGCAGCCATCAGCCTCGGTGGCCGTGTTCTTGAGCTGACAGCACCCTATGAGATGGATACTGTCGTACGCCCTGACCTAGGTCAGCCCGGCCCCGGTCAAGTCGTTGTCCGCATGGTCGCTCTGGGCCTGTGCGGCACAGACCTTCACATCTACTCCGGTCGGGGATCCATGTATCCATGGGTAACGGGGCATGACGGAGCCGGAATCATCCAATCGGTAGGGCCTGGAGTCGATCTCCAAGAGGGCCAACGCGTTGCCGTTGACCCCGTCGTCCGATGCGGGAAATGCGCGATGTGCCGGCAAGGCAAGGTGCAGCTCTGCGCGGACGGCGGATACCTCGGCATGCTCGGCCCAGGTTTGGCCGCTGAATATGTACAGCTTCCGGCGGCACAACTCATTCCGCTGCCGGACGCGGTATCAGACCTGGCGGCCACCGTCTTGGAGCCCGTCGCCGTGGCCCTTCACACACTTCGCCGGGTGGCGCCCTTAATGCCCGGCCAGGGGGCCGCCGCCATCATTGGTGGAGGCCCGTTGGGCATCCTGCAGGCACAGGTATCCCAGCACTTTGGATGGGATTGCGTTGTCTTCGAGCCCCAGAAGCGACGCCGGGACCTGGGCAGCTCCCTTGGCGTGAAGATGTTCGATCCGGCGGAAGCTGAGGACATCGAGACACTTAAAGGCGGCCCGATACTGGTGATCGAGACATCCGCGGCCGGCGCGGGCGTCGACCTCGCCGAACGGATAGCAGCCCCGGGTTCCGTTGTTGCCATCGTGGGCCGTGGGCCGCATTCCCCGTCGCCAGCGAGCATCTTGCTCAAAGAGCTGTCGGTGCTGGGAATCAAGGGAGGCCCAGGCATGTACTCCGAGGCGGTGCGCTTGGTCCAGGAGGGCGTGGTTGATCCGGCATCAGTTATCACTGACCAGTTCCCTTGGTCGCAAGGTGCCAAGGCGTTTGCGCACACCGTTCAGAACCCCGAAACCGTGGTTCGCAGCGTCCTCCATGGGGCGTGGCAATGACAAAGCAAGTCATTAACTACGGAAAGCATCCTTCTCAGTTTGTCGAAGCCTGGTTTCCCGAGAACTGGTCACAGGACAGTGCTGTCGTGCTGCTCCATGGTGGCTGGTGGCGTGCTAAACACGACCTGCATCTGATGGATGAGCTGGCTGCTGATCTGCATCAGAGGGGGTATTTGGTTTGGAACGTAGAGTATCGAAGGATCGATGGCGACGACGGCGGTTGGCCTGGGACATTGGACGACGTCCTGGCAGCCATTCACCACCTGACCTCAGAGCCGCTGCGGGTAAACCCGTCATCCATTGCGGTCATTGGACATTCCGCCGGCGGACACCTGGCCCTGCTCGCGGCCAAGACAGCGCGACTGGCTGCTGTCGTTGCGCTCGCCCCGATCACGGATGTCGCCCGCTGCGCGGCTGAAGGACTGGGAGAGGGAGCGACGCCGGTCTTCCTCGAAAAGGCTGGTCTTACCAAGAAAGTCTTTGAAGAAGCTTCGCCTTTGGAGCAGGCACCGATCCGTGTTCCCCAATTGGTCGTCCACGGCTCGGATGATGTCCGGGTCCCCTTGAGCCACAGCAAGGCATACGTCTCCAGAGCCGCCGGGGTGGGGGACAATGTTGAACTTCGGGAAGTTCAGGGGGGCGACCACATGTTCGTCCTGCAGCCCGATCATTCGTATTGGCCCAAAGCGCTGGAGTGGCTGAACGACGTAACCGCCGACTCAGCGCCCGTACCTTCCGCCGGAGAAGACAAGCTCTCATTATGACGGGGAGCACAAAGATCCTCGGACCCGGAGAGGGCGAAACGCATACCAACCATGCGATTCGGGCTGCGCATTCTCCGGGTGATTCCGATCCGGGCGGCGATGGCATCGGCAGCGAAACGCGCATCCGCCTCCAACTCACTAGTTATCGTCTCGTCGATGCAGTCAGGGACTCCTGACATTCTGTCTCTGACGTGATTCGTCCTGGAAGAAAAGTGGGAAATTCTAGGGAAGGGATCCGAAATCTCACTCCAGTTTTTGGTGGCGCTCCCGGGAAATGTCTCTAGAGCTACCGTTTGATTGCTGAGCCGCGGCGGGGACTTGGCCCGCCAGAGGTTGCGGTTCGAGTTCGGATCCGGTGCCCTCGTGGCTGAGGCGAACGACGGCAACGTGACGCGGGCGAGTGCGCAGCACCACGCCCGACCGGTTCCTTACCTGATCCAAAGAGTCGTCAGATAGCAGCCCACTACTTTTAGGCCAGGTCTCGATCAACCACTTTCGAGCGGTGAGCATTCTGGTTCGGTGCCGCAAAGAAATACGAGGCCACGGCGTGGCCGATCTGCTGTTACTCCTGGTAGTAGTGCTGTTCGAGACCCTTGATGAGCAGTTCGGGCTCTCCGCTCATTGCGGCGTCGACCAGCAGCAGATGCCTGTCCGCCTGGCTGTCGGCGGTTCCCACGCCGCGCCGCATTATCGGCACCATCATGACGGCGAGAAGCGACTCCAGGCTCTGCCATGCCTCCACCAGTTTGGCCTTTGGCTGCTGATTCATCAGCGTTCCGTGGAACTCGCGGTCCAACCTCATGAGATCGTCTACGTCCTCTGGCAGACGAAGCCCCCGCATGCGTTCGGCGATGCGCCTCAGTTCTTTCTCAACGCTTTCGGACGGCGGAAGCACGGCGTGCATGGCAGCTCGTCCTTCGAGGGCTGCGAAGACTTCCCCGATCTCGGCGATGTCGCCGTCGCTGAAGTATCGAACCCGGTTACCTGAACCCGGCGAGAATTCGACGAGCCCGGTTGCGGCAAGGCGCGTCAGGGCCTCGCGGACTGTGCCGCGGCTCACAGACAGATCTTCAGCGAGCCTCTTTTCTACGAGATGCCGACCCGGATCGAGGGTTCCCAGGATGATTTCCCTCCTGATTCGGTGCGCCACTTGATCCACGAGCGTTGTTCGCTCCGCAACCCGAGGCGCAAGCGTTCTCGCGAGAGACGTCCTTGCTGGCTCAGAGGTAGGTTGACTCTCCATTGCGCTCACACCCCTATCGGCTAATGGCAGCCACCCGCGCTTTGGAGTGGGCCTTGACACTAGATCACCAAACGATAGTATCAAACAATCATGTCGGACACGATTGTCGGACACTATGGTCGGATAGGACATCAAAATGCATGATGGCTTCAGAAGCCAAGAGGCCGTGGTTCGCGGCCACTTCCACATCGCTGCTCTCCCTGGCGGCGGTTTGGATCTGCCGTACATCCAGATCCATGGCGGGGAGCCCGGGCCGCGGCTGACGATGCTCGCGGGCGTCCATGGCTGTGAGTATGCGGCCATGGCTGCTCTGCGGGAGTTTGTTGCAGAGGTCAATCCTGCGGAACTGAGGGGGATCATCACCGCGGTTCCCGTGGTAAACCTCCCGGCTTACCTGAGCCGGACGCCCTTCATCGTTCCAATGGACGGCAAGAATCTGAACAGGTGCTTTCCTGGCGACCCGAACGGCAGCTTTTCGGACGTACTGGCACACCATGTGTTCGAACGCTTCATCCGGGAAGCCGACTTCGTCGTCGACCTTCATTCCGGAGACGTACCGGAAGCTATCGAGCCGGTAGTTATCTACGACGAGTCACCGGTGGGTGAGGCTGCACGGCGGATCGCGGTGGCGTACGGAACACAGCACGTGATCAGGCAGCCTGCCGCCTCACGGGTTACCACCGGCACCACGAGTTCTGCGGCCGCGGATGCCGGTGTCCCGGCGATCACCGCTGAGGCAGGAGGCGGCGGCATCATCGATCGCAAGGCTGTCGCCATTCATGTCAGGGGCCTGCGGAATGTGGCGGCGACCCTGGGAATGCTCCCCTATGACGTTGAGCAGACCCCTGGCCAGGCGGAGCACGACCAAGGCTGGAGCTGGATTCATTCGCCGGTGGGCGGTTGGTGGCAACCGAGCGTCGAACTTGGCAAGCCTGTTTCCAAGGGGGAGCTTCTCGGACAGGTCAGTGACCTCTTCGGCGACGTCATCCACAAAGTCAAGGCAACGCACGCCGGAATACCCATGATCATCACCACGAGTCCCGCGATCGCCGCAGACGGACTCCTTATGGTTCTAACCCAGGAGGTTTCAGAGTGAGCACCACCAAGAAGCGAGTGGCCGTCATCGGTCTCGGAACGGCAGGCAGCATGTCTGCCTGGCGCCTGGCTTCACGGGGCATGGAGGTAGTCGGTTACGAGCAGTTCGGAATCGCCCACGACCGCAGCGCCCACGCGGGCGAGTCCCGTATCTTCCGCACCGCCTACTTCGAAGACCCCGAATACGTGCCATTGCTTCGCACCGCCAAGGCACTGTGGCAACAGCTCGAGGGCGAGACAGGCACCAATCTCCTTACCCTTGCCGGCAATCTCATGCTGGGGGAGGCATCATCGCAGATGGCCAACGTCAGTGACTCCATCGACAAGTTCGGGGTGGACGCCTCCATCATTCCGCTCGACGAGGCGCGCACCCGCTGGCCGCATCATCCGTTCCACGAGGGCGACGCCGTTGTCCTGGACCGTGAGGCTGGCTATCTTCGCCCTGAGCTCGCGGTGCTGAAGGCCGCCTACCGAGCCATGTCGCTGGGCGCCCAACTCCGCACCTACAGCCCAGTTGAAGGGGTCGAAGTCAAGGAGGGCGGGGTCTGGGTCAGCGCCCATGGCCGGAGCGAGCGATACGACCACGTTGTGGTCACCACCGGCCCCTGGGCTGCGAAGCTGCTTCCGGAACTCGCGCCACTCGTGCAGGTTCGCAAGGCGGTATCAGCGTGGTTCGTCACGAAGGAACGCGGAGCATTTGATCCGGCCAACTTCCCATGCTTCATACGCACGACGCCTGAAGAGTTTTATGGACTGCCGGCGATGGACGGGAACGGGCTGAAACTAGGCCTGTCCGGCACCGTCAACCGTCTGGTCGATGACCCCGACGCCCTCGACCGCACGGTCCCCATCGACGAAATGAAGGCATTCAGGCAACTCGTGGCCGATTCCTTCCCGGCACTCTATCCGGATCCTGTCCGTGTGGCCGCCTACATGGAGGGCTACACCCAGGACGGGCACGGGATCGTTGGGCGGCTTGGCGGCGAGGACCGCATCACTGTCCTCACGGGCCTGTCCGGTCATGGGTTCAAGCTTGCGCCGGCGCTCGGCGAAATCGCCGCGGACTACGCCCTTCACGGTGCCAGTGACAGCACGATCCCGCTCCTGAGCCCCGAGCGGTTCCTTACCGTCCAGACCTCGACGGCGAACCCGTGAGGTGACGTAAGGCCCCGTCCCGGTCATTAACTGCATCCATCTGGCACCACTGCACGGCTTACCTGTAACCGCACCATCCCAACCAAAAAAAATTCCAAGGAAAACACCATGAAGACACAAAATAAGGTCCACGCCGCTGTGGCCTCACTGGCCCTCCTGATTGGCTTAACCGCGTGTGGCAGCGCCGCCGGTAGCGAACCTTCGGCCAGCCCCACCGAGCTGGGCCTGAGGGACATCTCGGAGGGTGTCCAGCCCGATCCGAAGGCTGTAAGCCTCCTGCCGAAGTCGTACAAGGACAAGGGCGAGCTCACGGTGGCCGCGGACCTGCACTACCCGCCGACCGTCTTCCTCGCCGAAGACAACAAAACCCCGATCGGCCTCAACCCGGACATCACCCGGCTCATTGCCAAGAAGCTTGGCGTAAAGGTGAAGTTCGAGGACACGAAGTTCGACACCATCATTCCGGGACTTGACGGTGGCCGCTTCGACTTCACAGTCTCGACCATGGCCAAGACCGAGGACCGGCTCAAGGTCGTAGACATGATCGACTACTTCAAGGCTGGCAGCTCCATTGGGGTGACCGCCGGAAACCCGCAGAAACTCACCAACGAGACTCTGTGCGGGAAGAGCATCGCCGTCACCCAGGGATCCACCGGTCAGCTGTTGCGCCTTCCGGCCCTGAACGAGATGACCTGCACCTCCAAGGGACAGCCCGCGATCAACGCGGTAACGCTGCCCAACATCCAGGAAGCCCTTGTCCAGCTGCACTCCAAGCGCATCGACGGCATCCTCTACGACACCACGGCACTCGCTTGGGCACAGACGCAGCAGCCGGGCTCCTTCCAGATGCTCACACCTCCGCTCAACGTCGGCGGAACCGGCATCACGGCAGTTGCGCTGAAGAAGGGCTCGCCGCTGACCCCGGCCATCCAGGCAGCAGTCCAGTCGATCCTCGCGGACCCGGAGTACAAAGAGTCGCTCAAAACCTGGGGCCTCGAGTTTGGGGCCATCACCGACGCCAAGTTGAACTAGCAGGTGCCTGAATGACAACGGCTATCAGCAAAGGAAACAAAGCTGCCATGGGAAGCATTGATGCAGCGCTCAAGCCACGGCTTCGGCTTCGGACCCGCTCGGAATACGCGGGGTGGATCCTTAGCATCCTCGTCGGCGTCGGGATCCTCACCTCCGTCCTGACAAACTCCAACTTCAAGTGGGAGATCGTCGGGAAGTACTTCTTCGCTGAGACGATCCTTCGCGGGCTCATGCTCACGATCTTCCTCACGGTTGCAAGCATGGCCCTGGGAACCTTGCTCGGGCTTGCCCTTGCGATCATGCGGGCTTCGCACGTGAAGCCGGTCTCCATGACAGCCGGGCTCTACATCACGTTGTTCCGGGGCACCCCAGTGCTGGTGCAGCTGATCTTCTGGTTCAACATCTCCGCCCTTTACCCGAACCTGAGCATCGGGATCCCGTTCACCGACATCAGCACCGCCATCGACGTCAACACGATCATGGGCCCGATCACCGCAGCCCTCGTGGGCCTGACTCTCAACCAGGCCGCGTACATGGCCGAGATCATCCGCGGCGGCTTTTCCGCGGTAGGCAAAGGCCAGCTCGAGGCCGCCGACTCGCTCGGAATGAGCGCGTCCATGAGGATGCGCAAGGTCATCATCCCGCAGGCCATGCCGTCCATCATCCCGGCAACCGGCAATCAGTTCATCGGAATGTTCAAGGAGACATCACTGGTCAGCGTTCTCGGCGTGGCCGAGCTTCTGCAGAGCACCCAGTTGATCTACGCGCGCACCTTTGAGACCATCCCGCTGCTCATCGTGGCCAGCCTCTGGTATCTGGTCATGACGCTGCTGCTGAGCTACCCGCAGTCCAAGCTCGAACAGAAGTACTCCCGCGCAACCGCCAGGCTTCCCCGGAAGTCGAAACCCGTTGTGCTGACCGACCCGGAAGGTATCGCCCGATGAGCACCGACGGCACTATCCTTGCCCGGAAAATCCGAAAGTCCTTTGGACCCAAGACAGTCCTGAAGGACATCGACCTGGAGATTGCCAGCGGAGAGATCTGCTGCATCATCGGCCCCAGCGGCTCGGGAAAGTCCACCATCCTTCGCTGCATCAACGGTCTTGAGACCGTGGACTCCGGTGTTCTGAAGGTCAACGGCGAGGACTTCGGCTACTACGAAACCGACAAGGCCTACCACGCCCTGCCAACGAAGAAACTGGCCCAGCAGCGCACCAGGGTTGGCATGGTCTTCCAGCAGTTCAACCTGTTTCCGAACATGACCGCCCGGGAGAACGTCATGTCCGGACCGGTCCTGGTCAAGCGCGCGGACAAGAAGGAATCAGCCAAACGAGCCCAGGAACTGCTGACAAGCGTCGGGCTCGGCGCGTTCGGGGATCGCTACCCCGCCGAGCTCTCCGGTGGGCAGCAGCAACGCGTCGCGATCGCCAGATCGCTGGCCATGGACCCGGACATCATGCTCTTTGACGAACCAACATCTGCACTGGACCCCGAAAAGGTCGGTGAAGTCCTGGCAGTCATGAAGGAGCTCGCCAAGAAGGGCATGACCATGGTGGTAGTCACCCACGAGATGGGCTTCGCCCGCGAAGTGGCCGATTCCCTGATCTTCATGGACGACGGCTACGTCGTCGAACGCGGCGACGCCCGGGAAGTCCTCGCCAACCCCCAAGAGTCCCGCACCCAGTCCTTCCTCGAGAAAGTGCTCTGAAATGACAGATGGAAAACTGGCCGTCATCGGCCTCGGCACCATTGGCAGCATGGCCCTATGGCAGGCCTCCCGGCTATCCGATTCCGTGGTCGGATTCGAAGCGCAGCTCCCTGCCCACGGACGCAGTGCCGTTGGCGGAGACACCCGCCTGTTCCGCATGCTCAACCTAAACCCGGGCTTCAACCCCATCCTGCAGAGCTCCCAACGTCTCTGGGCCGAGCTTGAGGACGAAACCGGACAGGACATCCTCCTGCGCTGCGGCGGAATCTACATTGGTACGGCGAACGGCCAGTACATCCCGCAGCTGCTCGAGTCGGCGCGGGCGACCGGCGTAGCGCACCAGATCCTCTCCCGGAGGGAGATGGCCGAGCGGTATCCGCAGCACAACCTGCGTTCGGACGACATCGGTGTGTTCGACCCCAATGGCGGCGCGATAAGGACGGATCGGGCCGTCACGGCTGCGGTCTCCGCAGCCCAGGCCAACGGTGCGACCGTGCTCACCAACACCCCAGTAGACGGGATCCGGGAAACTGTAGACGGTGTCGTGGTGACCTCCGGGGACAAGTCCTGGACGTTCGAGAACGTCATCGTCGCCTCCGGCGGCTGGTCACAGAAGCTCATGCCGGAGTCGCTCCAAGCACACACCCAACCCAACAGGGTCTTCCTCACGTGGTTCGTCGCGAAAAATCCAGCGCTCTTCTCTCCAGAGCGGTTTCCTGTCTTCGTCCGGCTCTCCGGAGACCGCTCCATGTATGGTGCGCCCGCCGTTGACGGGGTCACCGTTAAGGCAACCCTGAATTTCCGGCCAACGCCTACCAGGAACCCCGATGCAGTTCCCAGGGAACTTACTCCGGCAGAGGTTGCCGAGACGATCGAGACGGTCAGCGAGTTCTTCCCCGGCCTGTATCCGAACATCGTCCGCTCGGACGCTTTCCCGGACCTCTTCACGACCGACCGCAACCCCCTGCTCGGCCGGTTGGATCCAGGCAGCAGGGTCTACTGCGCGACAGGGTTCTCCGGCGGGGGCTTCAAAATGGCCACCGGATACGGCGAGATCGCCGCACGCGAAGCACTTGGCTCGCAAACATTCGAGGGGCTGGACTTCGTGCGTCCGGAACGGTTCATGAGCGTCCACAGCACGCAGGCTGCCGCGGCCGGACACTCCTCTTCCCACAACTAGTGAAAGCGTTGATATGAGCCTTCCCTTCGCCCCCACTGATACTCGAATCGGGCTGGTCGCCAACGGCGTGTCCGGCTCGCCATCACACCGGCTTCAGGCTCTGGGTTTGGAGTTGCCCAGACTCGCTGACAACCCGTACTACCTTCACCACCGCTCGATGGACTCCAGCATTCACATCTCAGGCCAACTGCCGTACAAAGACGGCGAGCTCCTGGGCACCGGGATCGTCGGCCGCGACGTGGAGCTTGAAACAGCGCAGGAGCTGGCCCGCCACGCCGCGCTTAACGCACTCGCTGCCGCCGTCCAAGCGGTGGGGGATCTGGACAAGGTCCGCATCGTACAGATGCTCGTCTTTGTGGCCAGCACTCCGGACTTCGGCCTGCAGTCGCAGGTGGCCAATGCAGCCAGTGACTTGCTCATCGGGGTGCTGGGCGAGAACGGACGGCACGCCCGTACTGCGATCGGTGTCGCCGGACTGCCGCGTAGGAGCCCGGTCGAGATCCAGATGGTCTGCACGGAGGCATAGGGCATGAACAATAAGGAGCACAGCGTGAACCGCATTCAGCAAGCTCTAGGGACACTCATCGGTCGGATCGACACGCCCTCACCCATCGTGCTGTCCGACGTGATGCAGGACAACATCGACCGGATGCAGGCCTTCGCAATCCAGCAGAACCTCGAAGTCAGGCCACACGTCAAAACCCACAAATGCGTGGAAATCGGCCGGCGCCAGCTCAAAGCAGGTGCCGTCGGAATCACCGCAGGCAACGTCGGCGAGGCAGAGGTCTTCGCCGCTGCCGGGTTCGACAACATCTTCATCGCCTATCCGATCTGGCCGGCTGGAACCAAGGGCCCGCGGATCCGCAAGCTCGCTGAGACAACCAGGCTCCGGGTCGGCGTCGACAATATCGCCTCGATCGATGCCCTGGCCGACGCGATGGGATCAGAAGCGGAGCTGCTGCAGGTAGTGATCGAGGTCGATTGCGGTGCCCGACGGTCCGGGGCCGCTCCCGAGGCTGCCGGTGACCTCGCCCTCGCAGCCCGCAAGCGTGGCCTGATCCCGGCCGGTGTCTTCACCTATCCCGGCCACGGCAGTGCCGGACCGGACGCCCGCAAGCGAGCCGCGGAGGACCAGGACGCCGCACTCATCACCGCCGTACGGAGCCTCAGCGCAGTTGGCGTGACACCGGAGGTGGTCAGCGCCGGCTCCACACCCACCGTGGAATTCGCCACCAACAGCGTCATCACCGAGATCCGGCCCGGCGAGTACGTCTTCAACGACCTCAACAACACCAGGCTTGGTGCCTGCACTGAGGACCAGATCGCGCTGTTCCTCGCTGGCACAGTGGTCAGCGACTGGGTCCCCGATCAGGTTCTTTTGGATATCGGAACCAAAGCCCTCGGCCGAGAAGGCAGCCCCGAGATCGGGTACGGCGGCATTGCGGGCACTACGGCCGTATTGTCCAAGCTCAACGAGTACCACGGCTTCCTTCCCCTGCCCGGGGACGGATTCCGCCCCCGCGTCGGGACCGTGCTTCCCGTGGTGCCAAACCACGTGTGCCCGGTGGTGGTCAATTTCGAGGAGTACATCGTCACCGACAGCACCGGAACGTCACTGGAACGGTGGCCGGTGGACGCCCGCGGATTCCTCAACTGACTGGAGTGCCGGGGGACTGAACATTCGTCCCCCGGCATTCCCCAGTCCTCATCCCAAACAACCAACCTCACACAATGGAGTGACCGACTTGAGACTAGACAAGACCACCGCCGTGGTGACCGGCGCCAGCAGCGGAATCGGCGAGGCAGTGAGCTCACGTTTCCGGGGGGAAGGCGCCCGCCTGCTGCTGACCGGCCGACGGGCGCAACTCGGCAGTGCCCAAGATGAGGACCTGTACGTGCCTGGCGACCTTAACGACGAAGCATTCGTCGAAAGCCTCGCCCGGCAGGCCGCCGAATCCTTCGGCACCGTTGACGTAGTCGTCCTCAACCACGGCCTGCAGGTCACCGGACCGCTCACGGAAATGGCTTATGAGGATGCCAAGAACGTGCTGCACAGCAACCTGCTGAGCTCGTTCCTGATGATGAAGCACTTCGCGCCGCTGATGCCAGCCGCCGGAGGTTCGTTCGTGCTCGTCAGCTCACGGCTCGGGATGGTCGGCATGGCAGATCAAGTCCTGTACTCCGCGGCCAAGGGGGGCCTGATCATGCTGGCGAAGGGCGCGGCCATCGAGTGGGCCTCACGGAACATCCGCGTCAACGTCGTCGCTCCAGGCCTGACCGCTACCCCAATCATCGAAGCCTCAATCCAGCGCAGGGACGACCCCGAGGCCTACCGTCGGCAACGCGAAGGCCAGATCCCACTCCAACGCCTTGCCACGCCCAAAGAAGTCGCCGACGCCATCCTCTTCCTCGCATCCAAGGAAGCGTCCTACATCACCGGAGCGACGCTCCCGGTAGACGGCGGATACACCGCCTTCTAGCAGCGCATGATCCACAAAAACAGCGGGGCCCGGTCCACCGCCGGGTCCCGCCCCCTTCCCAACAAAGTCTGAAACTGGAGCAACGCCCATGAGTACTGCCCTGAACCTCACCGAAACCCGGCTGTTCATCGGCGGGGAATGGAGACGATCCGGCACAGGAGCCATGCTGCCGGTCATCAACCCCGCCACCGGCGAAGCGATCGCGCACGTCTCCGACGGCTCTATCCAGGACGGAGTGGCGGCCCTGGACGCCGCCTGCGCGGCCCAGGACGCGTGGGCAGCAACACCGGCAAGGGAACGCGCGGACATCCTCGCCCGCACCTATCAGGGCATCATCGCCCGCCGCGACGATTTCGCCCGCCTGATCGTGGATGAGATGGGCAAGCCCTGGGCCGAAGCCCAATCCGAAGTCGACTACGGCGCAGGTTTCTTCCGCTGGTTCGCAGAATCCGCCGGACGTATCCACACCGAAGGCCAGTTCGGCGTCGAACCGGGCTCCAACTACCACATGGCAGTGTCCAAACGCCCGGTGGGCCCCTCCCTGCTGATCACCCCATGGAACTTCCCCCTTGCCATGGGCGCCCGCAAGATCGCACCGGCCTTGGCCGCCGGCTGCACCACCATCCTCAAGCCTGCCGCCCAGACCCCACTGACGTCCCTGCTACTCGCCCAGGTCCTCCAGGAAGCAGGCGTGCCCGCCGGTGTGATGAACGTCGTCGCGACGAGCAACTCCCGGGATCTGATCGGCGGCATCATGAGCGACGAACGGACCCGAAAGATCTCCTTCACCGGCTCCACCGAAGTCGGCCGGGTACTCCTGGCCCAAGCCGCGCAGAACGTCATGAACACCTCCATGGAACTCGGCGGGAACGCGCCATTGATTGTTTTCGACGACGCCGACCTCGATACCGCCATCGAAGGCGCCTACCTCGCCAAGCTCCGCAATGGCGGCCAGTCCTGCGTCGCAGCCAACCGGATCTATGTCCAGGCCGGCATCGCGCCCGAGTTCACCAAACGCTTCACGGAACGCCTCGCCGCCGTCAACGTAGGCAACGGCCACGAACCCAGCACCGGCCTAGGACCACTGATCGATGACAAGCAACGCGCAACCGTCCACAACCTCGTCACCGACGCCGTCGCCAAGGGAGCAACCTGCCTCACCGGCGGCCAGGTCATCGACGGCCCCGGCTACTACTACCAACCCACCGTCCTGACCAACATTCCAACCAACGCCAACATCAGGGAAGAAGAAATCTTCGGCCCCGTCGCAGCCATCTACACCTTCGACACCGAAGAAGAAGCCATCGTCGAAGCGAACGCCACCCCTTATGGCCTGGCCTCCTACATCTTCACTCAGGACCTTGGGCGGGCACTGCGCGTCGCCGACGCGATTGATGCCGGCATGACAGGAATCAACCGCGGACTCATCAGCAACCCGGCCGCACCCTTCGGCGGGACCAAACAATCAGGCCTCGGGCGCGAAGGGGGAATCGAAGGCCTCGAGGCCTACCAGGAAACCAAATACACCGGCATCCAACTCTGACCTGACTGGTCATGTCCGCCCAAACGCTAGAGAAACCATGGACGATTTCGCGGAGTGGAAGAGGCTTTTACGGCTGCCCATCGAAATGCGAAAGGCCGACCAGCGGAACCGTGGATGGCGCGAGGACCCAACGAGATAGCGGTTCAAGATCCTCGGCGTCCCAAAACGGTTGATGCCCACCCGTGGAATGTCACGGCAGGCCGAGATGAGCCGTCTGAAGTGGGTGCATAGGGGTGGCCTCGTCAGGCCGCCTCGAGCTACACCAACTTCGTTCCCGTCAGGCCAAAGCCTGGGTTGCCCGGAGCTCACATCCGGAACTTGATAGGGATACTTGCTTGATGCAGATCGGGGCGGACACCTGTCGGAATCCGCTATTCGGAACCGTAGGTATTCCTCCAAATGGTTCTTTTCGCGTTCAAACCCGGCAGAGTCTACTGCACCGGAAGTGGCCTTTCTAAAGCTGTGAAGGCTGCATTGCTGACCATCCGGGGTGACCACACGCTCATCGGGCTGGCTCGGCCGGACGGTTGTGCCTAGCCCCAGCGGGTGCGTGGGACCGTCCCCCTCTCCTCCAACGAGTGTGAGTAATCAGCGGCCAATAGCCCTGATGCACGGAGCAGTGGCGCATCGGCGCCGGGTTCCTCCCGGGACGCCGCGGACCTCCCAGGAGGGTAGGGTGTCTGCGCACGTATCAATTCTACGCAGGGTAGAAAAAATGTTTGCGAGTCCAAGGTGATTGGTCGTGGGTGTTCGATGAAGTGCTGCGAAGGTGCAGAGTCTTCTTGGGGCCCCTGACATGGGAAAACGCGCAAAAGCATGCCGAGACGGGTTCTCTTCCGTCTTTCTACTCGTCCCACTTGCTGGCCGATACCGATGTTCTGTCGTCGGGTCGGTCGGAAGGTCTTGTCATGATGCTCGTGGTCTTCTCCGCCATGTTAACAAGGAAGGAGGTGCCGCCGTCGTGTTGGATGTTTCATCGTTCTGCCGGGTAGGGTGTGGTCGGATTTTGGTTCGTTCGACGGATGGGTGTGAGTCGTGCCCCAGGGGCCGCCGCCTCATCCCGGCAGGAGGCTCCAAGCGGGCTAAAAGGCTGAGCCTTAGCAGGCGATCTCCAGTGTGTGGCGGCTCCCCTTTTGCTGGTGCCGCTCCGACTGTGCAGAGCAGCTTGGGTCCCCTTTTCGTCGGTGGCGATCGAGCAAAAAAGAAGTGTGAACAATGTCCACACTTTCCACCCCGGACTGGCCGGTACTGCCGTCGGACTGGCCCCGATTCCGCTTGTTTCCGCCACTTCCCAGTGTTTCCAAGGCCAGGAATCGCCTTCGAGTCCCACCTCGGGCACGGCATACCCCCTCGTCAGAGGGGGTTTTTGCTTTAACGTGTTGACAGCTGTTGACAGGAGCCTCTGATGTGGTGCCGGCTGGTGCCTGGCCGCCGGTTGGCCTGTTCAGTTACGGGGGAGCGGGCTCAGGGTATTGGCGGGTTGACCCTCCGCTTGCTCTGAACTGGGTTTATGCGATCCTCTCTTTGGTGCGTCCGGTAGGTCGTGGTTGGCCTACACGTCTTCATGGGTAGGCCCGCGAAACACAACATGATGTAGGGGAATCTTCGTCGGAAGTCCCTGAAGGCTCGTGTCTATCAGGACATTAGGCCCTCGTGTCCGACCGCTTGTGCGATCGGAGGTCCTGTGGATGCTGTGCACAGCTGAATTGTTCGACTGCCCGCATCGCCAATGGCTTAGGAGGTCGACGATGGGGCGCCCTCCATGAGCGCTCGAATCGCGCTGCAGATATCCGATTCGGTGCTCACCAAGTTCTTTTTGATTGGGCGATGGGGACGGTGACGGCTTGGGCCACAGCACTTGTGAGAAAAAAAGGGGCCTCACGCTGGCTCGCCACCTGGCCGGGAAAGGCGCAGACGTGGATGCAGGATCGAATGCTGTCGCCAACTGCGCCGCCGCTGGAAAGTACAGAGCGCTGTGAGGCACCTCGGGGTGAAGGAGCGCGGGGGATTATCCCTGCTTATGGTTCCGCCGACTTTGCAGTCTGTGCCACTGTCACGCTGATGTCGTCTCCAGCTCTGAGGGGTTGGCGGGCGAAGATCCCCTCGTGCGCCAGCACCGGCCGATTGTCTCCAGCAAGTTCGGTGTAGCGCTCTTCGAGTTTTTCTCTTTTCTCGATGCTTCGTTGCCATGCGCGGACAGTCTCCGGGTCTCCGCCGTTCACCTGTTGCCAGCTGCGGGGGCGGTCCTCTTTTGATGGCCCAGGATCGACTCGACCACTCAGGCCTACACGTGGAGGTCTCCTTTTGGCTGCAGAAGAGCAGATGGGGCAGGCGGGATCGTTGGCAAACATCGACGTGAGGCCAGCTTCAAAATCGTGTCCATTGGCGCAACGGAAGTCATAGAGAATCACTGGTAATGCCCTTGCTGTGCCCACCGTATCTGGCTCGTCTGCTCGGACTCGTGCCCGAAAATCATTTCGGCGTTCGTCCGCTCTTGTATTCGCCGCAGCTTCTCTACTGATTCAAGCCAGAGGAGGTTGTTCCACACAACGGCGGCACCAACTGCTGGTGGGCCGAAGGAGTCCCGCAAGTAGACTGCGTCCGAGGTAAAGATCTTGGTCCCGTCCTCCGCCAGGTCGACCTGAAGCGACATTGTTCCCCAAGTGTGGCCGGGGGTGTCTATGACGGAAACCCCAGGGACAATTTCCGTATCGCCCTCGATGGCATCGATGTTGAGACCTTCGAAGTCCGCTTTTAGGTGTCCTCCCAGGTGCGAGCCCATTATTTCCTTGACTCCCTCCAGTTCCTTACGGTTCGCGACGATCTTGGTCTTGCCGTTGTCGAAGAGCCGCGCGTTACCTGCGTGATCAAGATGCAGGTGGGAAAGGATGAGTAAGTCTATGTTCGAGGGTTCAAGGCCGACTTGTGCGAGCGAAGAGTCCAGGAAACCAGATGCGCTGGATGCATCAGTCTTGACCGGAAAGAAATTGTCCATGCCGCTCTCTTGCCAGCGCGAACTCCAATCACGGGGGACGCCGGTGTCCCAGAGAATGCGTCCTTCGGGGTGTTCAATCAGGACTGCATGCGTTGGGATTTCGCCCCACTCACGCTGACGCTCCTTATTGTTGCGGTCCGCGATGATCCTTCCTGGCTTCAACAGGAGCCACGCCATGTCGGCTTCCATCACCCCGGTCTCCAGAACACGGACCTTCAACTGATCTGTCATCGCACTCCATTCCCTAATCAAGGTCACAGCAGTAGATCGCCATACTGTCAGACGATCGGCCGATCATCAAGACTGGCACTTGCACACAAAAGCTATTGCGCGTGACCTGCCTCATACCTATACTCATGGAACAGCTCGTTATGATTGTCATACATTCGTTCTTCATACAAACGAGTTGGTGCGTATCCGTCGCCGGCTGACGTTGAAGTGGCTGTCAGCCAACTTATAAGGAGTTCAGAATGGTCAAAGAAGACCACGATTGCGTTTCTTCTCCCGGCAGCGGGAAGAAACTGGTCAGGCGTGCGGGGTGGGCATTTGCCGTGGCATCGGTCTTGGCGCTCACTGCCTGTGGCGGCGGGGGTAATGACTTTGGTCCGGCGGGTGGTTCTGGGACTTCAACGTCTTCCGAGTCAGCATTGTCATCCCTTCCGCCTGATGCACAGACCGCTTACCAGAATGCTGACGCGTTGACCGGAAAAACGCCCTACGGTGAATCATGGCAGCCCAAGGGGCCTGCACCATGGACCATTGGCTATACAAGTCCCTACGCGGGCAATTCCTGGCAGACAACGGCCATGGACCACCTGATGAAGGATGTAGTTCCGCGGTACCAGAAGGCTGGCCTCATCAAAGAGGTGATCGTCGCCCAATCAGGGGGCGACGACACGGTGCAAAACCAGCAGATCCGGCAACTCGTAGACCAAGGCGCCGACATCCTGATCGCTTGCTGCTCAGCAAAAACCGCCTTGAACCAGTCCATTGAGTACGCTCATGAAAAGGGAGTACCTTTCGTTGCATGGAGTGGGCATGTGGATTCGCCTTACACCGTCAGTGCTGTGACCAACTACCGTCAGGCCGGAAGCGTCTTTGCGAAGTCAGTCTTCGACAAGATCGGTGGCAAGGGCAACGTCCTGGATGTTCAAGGTGTGCCGGGAGCCACAAATGCCATCGATTTCGAAGCCGGGGTTCAGGATGCGCTGAAGGAATACCCCGAGGTTAAGCTTGTAGGCTCTGTAAACGGGATGTGGTCAGCGCCGGTGACAAAGACCGAGGTGCAGAAGTTCCTAGCGACCCACCCAGGCCAGCTCGACGGCATCGTCGCTCAGCCTGCCTCCGCTACCGGTGCCTTGCAGGCACTGCAGCAGTCTGGCCGTCCCGTGGTTCCGATTAACATCGGTGGCGAAACAGGAGCTGCGTGCTATTGGGTGAACCATCCGGAATTCGCTGACACTGGCTACAATATTTGGCCGCCCAAGGGTGAGATGGAACTTGGCATCGAGACCGCAGTCCGGATCCTTCAGCAGCAGGGGCCGAAAATTCAATCCATTGTTCTAAGCGTGTCGCCCATAAGTTACGACGAAGCCAAGGAGGCCCTCGGGTCCAACTGTGATCCTAACGCCGATGGCTGGCTGGAACCTAAGGATGGGTGGCTTACCGGCACCAAGCTTGATGCTTTCTTCGAGAAGCCAAGTGATCCCTTTGCCTGGAAGAAGCCGTAGAAGTCGGGCATGCTCCGCTCCCGAGATAGCTGATCACCGGAAGCGATAGTTACCAAAGAAACAAAACCAAGAAGCTGTCAGATGCGCTGACAGACATCAAAGATGATGGATGGAGAATACGAGAAATGTCTGAGTATGATCTGGTCGTAATTGGTAGCGGTTTTGCCGGGGCCTCCGCGGCTCTGAGCTACTGCGAAAAAGCAGCCGACGAAGGTCGTTCCGGCCGCGTAGCACTGGTCGAAGTTGGAGCAGAAGACGAACGTTCTGGAGGGTCCCGCTGGACCATGGCTTGGCTTCGCGTCTACGAAGACGGCAGGCTCGACGAATCTTGGAAGGACCGAGTGCAGGAAACTTCCAAGGGGCTGGCTGACTTGGAATACTGCCTGGCACTCGAGCGCGAAGTCCCTGGAACCATCAAGTACCTGGAAGCCCACGGGGTCGAGCTGTACCAGCACTGGGAAAACGATGTCGCTCTTGAATACGAAACGGACAAGAGCATCAAATGGCCGGTCGGAGGCGGCCTTCAAATCGTCAATAACCTCCTGGCGCATTTCAAGAAGTTCGATAATTCCGAAATCCTCTATGAAACCGAGGCGGTGAAGCTCAGCATCTCGGATGAAGGGCGTGTTAACGGCGTAGTGGTCCGCGGTAAGGACGGGCTTCTTCGAACGCTCAGCTCGAAGGCCGTCATCATTGCATCGGGTGGGTTCGAGGGCAATCCCGAAATGTTGACTCAGTACCTTGGCAACAACGCTGTCGACATTAAGCCAATCGTTCCAGGGCTGCACCGCAATAAGGGCGCAGGTATCCGCATGGCCATGGACATCGGGGCCGACACCGCTGGACAGTTCGACATGTTCCACTCGGAGGTCGTCGACTCCCGGACCAGTCGCCCTGACTCTGTAATTTGGGGCCACAACTACGGCATCTGTGTCAACCAACAGGGCAAGCGCTTCTTCGACGAGGGCGAAGACTACCTGTTTGCCCACTTCGAACTGCTGGCATACGAAGTCTGGAAAAACCAGAACCAGAAGGCCTACTTCATCACTGATAAGCCAGTCATGGAACGCATGCGTCCAGGCTGGGTCTATGAGACCACCGATTTGGAGCCTGAGGAAGGCGCGACACTGGCTGAACTGGCAGGCAAGCTGGGCCTCAGCCCGGAAGCACTCGAAGCGACCGTTCAGGAATTCAACGCCGCTACCACCGGCGGACCATTCCAACCCGAAATCCTTGACGGGTTGAGCACCCAAGGTCTCGTCCCGCCAAAGTCCAATTGGGCGAATCGGATCGAATCCGGGCCATACTACGGATACCCGCTTGAGGCTAGGATCACGTTCACCTTTGGTGGGCTCAAAACAGACACCGAGGCGCGGGTTATCTCCGGCGGGGGAGTGCCGATCCCAGGCCTTTACGCAGCGGGCGAAATCACGGGATTGTTCTACCACGAGTACCCGCCGGCGACGTCCTCAATTCGCTCCATGACCTTTGGCCGAGTCGCAGGAGCGAACGCTGTGGGCTACCTGAACGAGCTGGAATCAGGCGACGCCTCCGTTTCGGGACCGGCGACTCCACTCGCCAGCCGTGCGGCTGAGGCGGCAGACAGCCAAGGCTCGGCCATCCCCGCAGTGCCGGAGTCCGAAGCTGCGTCGAAGGCTGCTGAGGCAGCCGGAAGCAGGCGGTAGCTGATGCAGGTGAGAGGCCTGCCGCGGGGTTACCTCGCCAAGTCCCCATCCGGGCATAAAACTAGATAACAGGAGTTGGCACGCCTCGGGAACGGGGCGTGCCACTCCCTTTGGGAGGAAGAATGAGTCAACCACGTGTCTTCGACATGCCGCGTATCGAACGAGTCATCGAGGGCGGTGGTGCAATCCAGCAAATTCCTGCCGAACTCGAGCGGCGAGGACTTAAACGCGCTCTTCTCATAACAGGTAAGTCAATCAGCGCCACCCAACCATTCGAGGAGCTCGTCAGCGCGCTGGGAGCCAGAGCCGTAGAGGTTTACAGCAGGGTCGAGGCCCATAACCCAGTCAAGCGACTGGCTGAGCTTGTGGAGATTGCTCGGAACGCACATGCCGACGTCGTGATAGGCGTCGGCGGAGGCTCTGCTGTTGACGCGGCAAAGCTCACCGCCTTGGGAGTGGGGGAGGGTATTCATTCGGAGCAGGACTTCTTGCGCTACAGCATTTCCCACGGGCTGCCGGAGCTGCAGGGTGTCCCGCTTCCTGTCATAGGGGTGCCGACAACCCTATCGGCGGCAGAGTGGAATGGCGTTGCCGCCTTTGTCGACGACACGACCAACACCAAGGAACTCACCAGATACCTCGCCCTTACACCAAGGATTGTTGTGCTGGATCCGGAGCTGTGTGCCTTAACTCCCAGGAAATTGTGGATCACAACCGGTGTAAGGGCCATCGATCATGCGATCGAAATTGCTTATGCCACGAATGCGCACCCGGTCACTACCGCGCTGTGCACTGCTGCTCTCCGCACCCTGGCCGAGGATCTTCCCCTGACGGCGTCTGACCCTCATGACTACGAAGCGGCTCTGCGCTGCCAGCAGGCGGCCTGGATGTCACTGGTCGGAGTTCACAACGTACCAGTGGGGTTATCCCATGCCATAGGCCACCAGCTGGGTGCGGCCGGTGTTCCTCACGGCGTAACGTCCTGCATTACGCTGCCGCACGTTATGCGATTCTACGCTGGAGCGACCGCAAGCCAACAGGCCATTATGGCGACCGCCATGGCAGCGGCAAGAGGAGCAACGAACGCGATGTCAGCTCCTGAAGAGCTGGAGCTACTCTTCGACAAGCTGGGCGTGYCGCGGCAAATCCGTGAATTTGGCCTGAGCCCGGAGGCGTTGGAGAACGTTGTTCGCGCGACGATGGGCGAGGCGGAAGCCGTCATTCGTCAAGCACCGCGACCGGTGTCAGCCGATGATGTTAGGGAGCTCTTACAGAAGGCGTATTAGCGAGCGGCATACAAAGCGGAGAACACGTGGTTCTCTTTCGTGCAGCGCAGCAGATGCCCAAGCTCGCAATCAGCGGTTCCCGTCGGTCGTCGCGACACCCAAATAATTGGGGCCGCGGCGACGGACGTCTTTAACGTCGACAGGGAGGGCTGTATCAGCCGAAATACGGCCAGACTGTCCGTTGGATAGCCGCGGCTTTGGCACAATCCGCCGCAGTGCCAAGGAACTTGGGGACTCGTCGTGAATCGCGCAGGGGACACGCAAAAGCCCGACGGGGTTCCCAGCCGGGCTTGAGCGCATTTTCCAACTCAGGCGATCATGTCATCGTGGGGGCCTTATATAGCCTTCATCTCGTCGGCGTCAGCATCGGCGGCTGTGACTTCGTTGGCGCCGGCGGAGCGGGCAACTTCATTGAGCGTTTCCTGGACGACGCGCATCGCTGCGAGCCCCGCAGGTGCGCCGCAATAGGCGGTGGCCTGGACGATTGACTCTACGATCTCGCTCGGTTTCAAACCGTTCCTTAGGCCGCCCCGGACATGCACAGAAAGTTCGTGGTGCTGGTTGAGCGCGACCAGCATACCGATATTGAGGAGGCTACGGCTTCGACGGTCAAGGCCGGGTCGTGTCCACACGGCACCCCACACTGTTTCGGTGATGTGGGTCTGCAGGGCTTCACTTTCGGTTCCGGCTGTGCGCTCGAGGGAACCAGTGACGTATGAATCCCCGAGAACCTCCCGGCGTACCTTAATTCCGTCATTCCATAGTTCGCTGTGTTCGTCTGCTTCATACTGGTTAGTCATTTCGGTCCTTCATGTATTCAGTCGGTCCCGGGGAGCGGCGCCACTGCCGGAGTTCCCTTGGGCAGACAGTTGATGGGGATATCGGGATTTAGATTTGCTGTCTGATGTGGGGATTGCGCGCGTAGAAGCCGACGAGAGGCACGATCAGTAGGCCGAGTACAAATTGTTGTGCGTTGTTGTTCAATCCGTAGCCCACCAAGAGCGAGGTCAGGGCGATAAGGACGAGCACGCCGACCAGAGTGCTGCCATATCCTCCCCTGCCGCCAAGCAACGAGGTTCCGCCCACGGCAACTGCGGCCACGGTGAGGAACAGGTAGGGATCGCCCACACGCACGAACGCTCCACCAGTGAAGCCGAGCAGGAGTATTCCTGTGGCTCCTGAGAAGAGGCCGCTGAGCGCGTAGACAGTGACCCACCGGCGCGGTTCGGAGATGAGCATGAGCCGTGCGGCTGAGCGGTTTCCACCCAAGGCGTATGTGCTCCGACCAAACCATGTTGAACGCATGATGAAGATCAGGGCAGCGGCGAGAACAAGCCAGATGAGGATGACTGGAGGTACAGGGAGACCCAACGTTTCTCCGCTCAGTGAGGAAATGTTGGCGAGCCAATCAGGTACCACTCCGCTCGTGCCCCCGGCATTCGATGCGCCTGCGCTGGTGAGAACCTGTGTTGCCCCTACCGTGGCGAATCCAACACCCAGCGTCACGATGAGAGCTTGATTCTGGAGATGGAGACTTATGAGGCCGTTTATCGTTCCGATAACGATGCCGAGAACAAGAGTTATCGCGATCGCCATGCCGGCCGGTACGCCAGAGCTGATCATGTAGAGGGTCCCGATGTTGGCCGAACCAATCAAGTAGGGAATGGAGAGGTCAAGCCCGCCGAGCAACGCGCAGAGAGTCTGCCCAACCGATGCCAGGCCAAGGAATGCGCCGAGTAGCAGCATGGAGCGAACATTCGAGCCGGAGAGGAAACCTTGTACTGTGGCGGCGCCGACGGCAAGTAAAGCCGCCAGCATGATGAGCCCGAGGATGACGTTCTTTTGCCCTGAGGCCTTGGACAGCAGCGGTACCCGGATGGTGCGTTGTTGCGCTTTGACGGTGGTCATGATGCTTTTACCTCCTGGCGCTTGCGCCACAGTGATGGAATTATCACGCTGATCAGGAGTGCTGCAACCAGGATGAGGCCGTACGAGAGCTGCACAACGAATGAAGCCAATGACCCCAGTGAGAACGTGGTCAGCGTGAATGAGATAAGCGTGACGGCGATGGCCCCGGGAATGGAGCCCAATACGCCGCCGCGGCCACCCGCAAGGCTGATACCTCCAAGCACCAGGGCCGTGATCGCTGCGAGTGTGTAGGTGCCTCCTTGGGTGGGGTTTCCCGACGCTATCTGACCGGTGTAGGCCAGGCCACCCGCACCAATCAGCAACCCGGAAATACCGTGAGCGACGACGCGGATCATTGTTACGGGTACGCCGCTGACAAACGCGGTGCGCTGGTTCGACCCGACGAGCCTTAGATTCGTGAACAGTTGGGTCCTGGTGAATGCCCACCAACCCAATATTGCCGTGATCAGAACGATCGTCATTGGGGCGAGTATCGACCTGCCGGACCCCCATTCAGCGAGCCACCTCGGAGCTTGTCCGCCAGGCTGTGCCAGAATAACCAGGTTGATCCCGGACAATGCCAGGAATGCACTCAGAGTCACGATCACAGGTTCGATGCGGGCGACCGTAATGACGACGGCCTGGATGATTTGTATCAAGACTCCAATGCTAAGTGCCCACGCGATGACAGCAACGGGTGACCCTATCTGTTGGTCGAAGAGGACTTTGACGAGGGTGACATTGACGAAGATCATCAGCGGACCAGCGGACAGATCGACACCGCTGCCCACCAGGGCCGTGACGGTAATTCCCATCACCACAAGGATCAGAGGTACGGCCGAGACCAGCAGCCCTCCGATTCCGCTGGCGGTGAAGAGGTAAGGCGCGCGTACTGCGCACACGATGAGAAGGACGGCAAGCAAACCCCACGCGGCGAATGCGTAGGCAGATTTGCTGGTGAATCTGCCGAATCGGCTTTGTTGTTTCATTGCTGCTCCACCAGTGCTTTCTCGACGTCGAAGTCTGCTTCAAGGTGACCGAACATTCCGGCAAGAACGCGGTCGGAGGTGATGTTGTCGCCGGTCACCCAACCAAGGAGTGCGCCGTCGCGGAAAACAGCCACACGGTCGCAGAGCCCGATGAGTTCATCGATCTCAGTAGAGAGATAAATGATTCCGGCTCCTTCCAAGGCGAGATGTTCCAACTGGGCATACAGTTCACGCTTTGTGCTGATGTCGACTCCCCGTGCGGGATCGTTGAGGGCAACAACCTGCGGATCTTGAGCCAGTTCCCGACCGATGAGGACCTTTTGTTGATTACCGCCGCTGAGGGAGGTGATGGGATTCGACGATGCGCCTGCCCGTAGCTTCAGGGTTTTGGACATGTCATCAAAGCGCGCGGAGATGGCCGTCCTGTCGATGACGCCGGCACGGCGGTGATGACGGTACAACGGCATTCCGAAATTCTCGAAAATGCTGAGGTTTGGGAAAATCCCCTCCTTGCGTCGATCGCCTGAAATATAGGAGACGTTCGCTGCTATAGCCCCTGCCAGGTTGCTGATTGGGTGCTCCGCGCCGGTCCTGGCAACGGCGGTAACTTCGCCGTTGATCGCCTGTCGAACGCCCGTGAGGGTTTGGAGGAACTCAGCCTGACCTTGACCATCCAGCCCGGCAAAGCCGACGATCTCCCCACTATGCAGCACAAAGTCCGAAGGCCGTGCTCCCTGCGTTGCCACGAGACCGGCGGCTTGAAGGACGATGTCTGCCGTTCCGCCCTTGGAGAGCCTGCGCGATTGAGTTGCCAGGCCGTTCCGCTCCTTGACGCCGGTCATGAGTTCAATGAGACGGGATTCGGTGATCTCGCTGCCTCTGAGGATCCCGACGTCGATTCCGTCGCGCAGAACAGTTGCACTGTCGGCGAAAGTCGTGAGCTCAGCGATACGGTGAGTAACAATCACGACGCAGACACCGTCGGAACGGAGCCTCTCCATTTGGGCGTAAAGCCGTGCGGCCCCCGATAGGTCGAGTGCCGCCGTGGACTCATCGAAGATCACTACTCTCGGGGAACGGACAAGGGCGCGCGCAATGGTGACCCATTGCCGGTCTGCCAGACTCAGGGTTTCCACCAATGCCGAGGCGTCGACGGGATGGCCCATAAGCTGCTCCAGCACATCGGTTGCACGTCGGTGCTGCTCGCTCCTGGACATGCGGGAGCGCCATACGCCCTGCGATCCGATGAAAACGTTGTCCGAAATACTGGCGCCTTCTGCGACGAGGACTTCCTGGAACACGGTCGCGACGCCTGTCTTGAGTGCCTCGGCGGGACTCGACACGTGGTGACCATGGATGTCCACGGATCCCTCGTCGGGGAGAACGATGCCGGACATGATTTTCGCCAGCGTGCTCTTCCCGCTGCCGTTCTCACCGACAATCGCGTGGATTTCCCCAGCACGCGCGGAGAAGCTGGCTCCTCGCAGGGCCTGTGTCTCCCCGAAGGACTTCTTCACGTCCTGGATTGCTACAGCTGTCTCGTGATTTTCGGCCGCCATTGCTCTCGGGGCCGAATCGAGGTTCAGGTCTTCATTGACCATTACTTTGTCCTTACGGTCGGTATCTGCTCCATCCCCTCCTCGGGAAGTGCAGATCACACCAAAACTGCTGAGTACGATTGTCCCAATGCATTTTTGTCATACAAAACAGTTTCTTTGGATGAGTATAGGAGTGGGAGAGTGTCAGGGCAATAGACTTTTGGCGCGGTTTCGTCCGCCTTCTCGGGGGGGTGGCGTGTCGGACAATCGGATCGCCAGTCATTATGGCCGGTCTGGCCCTGCCCGTAGTACCCTAGGTCAAGGCATATTCACGACGGGGAGGGGAGGTTGTCATGGAGTCACCACTGGGTTTGAGGCTGCAGCGCGACGACATGTCGCTGCGGAAACTAGCCGAAAACACGCTGCGGGACGCTATCTTGTACGGCGCCTTCACACCCGGGCAAAAGCTTATAGAACGGGACCTCTGCGACAGGCTCGGTGTTAGTCGTACTCTCCTGAGGGAAGCGCTGAAGCAATTGGAGGCCGAAGGGCTGATAACCAACGTGGTCCACAAGGGCCCGTCAGTTGCGGTGATCACCGAGGAAGATGCCCGTGAAATTTATGAGGCCCGGGGGCTCATTGAAGGGCACCTCGCATATTGCTTCACGATTAAGGCGTCAGACGCCGAAATCGACAAGCTCGCCGCCTCTGTTCGAACTCTCCACGAGTCGGACATTGCGTCCAATCAGATAAACGTACTCCAGGCGAAGAACGGCTTCTATGAGGTTCTCTTGGCTGGGTCCGGAAACCACGTACTCGCGCAGATGCTCCAGCAGTTGAACAACCGTGTAACCATGCTGCGCAGGATGACCCTGTCCTCTCCGGGTCGATTTGACCAGACGGTGGCTGAGTTGGACGAGATCGTTCGGGCGGTCCGTAGCCGAGATGCGGATGAAGCCAGCAGGCTGTGCCGTGCCCACGTTAAGAACGCCGGTGACATTGCGCTTGCCAGTTTCACGAATGATGCCGAAAGTGCGCCCCACGGGCACACTGCCGTGGGGGCAAATTAGTTCGATCTGGGCATTGTCACTTCCCGCTTCGCTGCAGTGGGGGAGTAGTGGTAGGCCTTTCAGTCGCTCACCTCAATACCCGAATGTCCGTCCGGAAAGTCAATCCCCGGTGCGTTCCGTCGTCGTTGACGCGTCCGCCGACGACAGTAGTACGGCATCCAGCAGTCCCGGGAATCTCGCCTGAAGGTCGTCGTTGCGTAGTTTGCTGATCCGGGATGTCCCCCGGTAATGCTGTTGAATGACGCCAGCCTCCCGAAGCACGCGGAAGTGGTGCGTCGACGTGGATTTGCTCACGGGCAGCTCAAATGYGATGCATGCCATGTCGTCGTGCCCCATGGCCAGGTCGCCGACAATTTTCAGGCGAATGGGATCCGACAGTGCGTGTAGAACTGCCTCGAGTCGAATCTCTTCAGGCTCGGGGTGATCCAATAGTCGCGCCTCAGATGTAGCTGCGGCAGAGCGCATGGTGCCCCTTTCGTTGGTCAACATCAAAGGTACGACACTCATCGTAGTTTGACAACCGACATACTACGAGGCTTATCGTACTTGGGTCGGCTCGTGCACAACGCTGGCCGTCGTCCTCCACACAGAACCAAGAAGGAGATTTCCTTGAGTAGCCTTTTCGCTCCACTTAAGCTGCGGGATCTAACAATTCCGAACCGGGTTTGGATGTCCCCGATGTGCATGTACTCGGCCGCTGCCGAGGGCCCGGAAACCGGCGTCCCCACGGATTTCCATTTGACCCACTTGGCCAGTCGTGCGGCAGGCGGTGCCGGCCTGGTCATGGTCGAAGCAACCGGTGTGAGGCCCGATGGGCGCATCAGCCACTGGGATCTGGGGCTGTGGAATGACAAACAGCAAGAGTCTTTTGCTCGCATCGCGGCAGCAATCCGTTCTTTTGGGTCGGTGCCCGCTATCCAGTTAGCGCATGCGGGGCGAAAGGCGTCCGTTGACAAGCCCTGGATTTCTGATGGGTACTTGGGCGAACGCGACGGCGGCTGGACTGCGGTCGGCCCCAGCCCGGAAGCCTTCCAAGGACTGTCTCAGCCAACGGAGCTGTCCGTCGCCGAAATCAAGCAGCTTGTCACCGATTTCGCCGAATCCGCGAAGCGGGCTCTCAAAGCTGGGTTTGAGGTTGTCGAAGTCCACGGCGCTCACGGATACCTGATCCACTCCTTCTTGTCTCCGGCGTCCAACAAACGCACGGATGCCTATGGTGGAAGCTTCGAAAACAGGATGCGTTTTGCGCTCGAGGTAGTGGACGCCGTCAGGGCAGTCTGGCCTCAGGACCTCCCCGTCTTCTTCCGTACCTCAGCCACCGACTGGCTAAGCGAGAACGACGATGATCCCCGCGAGGGTTGGACCGCCGACGACACCGTCCGTCTGGCCAAAGAACTACAGGCTCACGGGGTTGACTTCCTTGACGTTTCCAGCGGAGGCATTGTTCGGGACGCCAAGATTCCGGTCGGTCCCAACTATCAGGTTCCCTTTGCGGCGAAAGCACGCGACCAAGCTGGAATTGCTACCGGTGCTGTCGGTCTTATTACCGATGCCCACCAGGCTGAGGACATTTTGACGGCTGGACAGGCAGATGCCGTATTCCTGGGCCGCGAGCTGCTCCGCAACCCGTACTGGCCGCAGCAGGCTGCCAGTGAGCTCGGCATCGAACCCCAGTGGCCCGCACAATATGGCTACGCCGTACAACGTCGTAAGAAGTAGGAAGGTCTCTCCATGAATCACTTGTTCAACAAGACCATCATTGTCACCGGCGCGTCATCGGGCATCGGTGCCGCAGCAGCCAAGGCACTGGCAGCACATGGCGCGAAACTGGTGCTCGCTGCCCGGGACCAGAACCGCCTCGACGCCCTCGTCGGGGAGATTCGTGCCTCTGGGGGAACCGCGGCAGCGCGTGTCGCCGACGTTACGGATTCTGCAGATATGGAGGGTCTGGCCCTGTATGCCGTCGAGACCTTCGGCGGCATAGACATCTTGGTCAACAACGCAGGGCTAATGCTATTTTCCGCTTGGAAAGATCTGGCTGTGAACGACTGGGGCCGGATGATCGATACGAACATCCGGGGGTATCTCAACGGTATCCAGGCCGTCCTGCCAATCATGCTGGAGCGTCAATCGGGCTACATCTTGAACATGGCGTCAGTGGCGGGTCATCAGATTGGTGAATCTGCCGGCGTATACAGCGCAACCAAGTTCTTCGTACGAGCCATCACCGAAAGCATGCGCAAGGAACTGGGAGTACAACACGGTATTCAGGCCAGCACTATCAGCCCCGGAGTCATAGACACCGGGTGGGCGGACAAGGTGGGCGACCCTGCGGGACGAGCAGCGGCCAAGGAGCTCAATGCACTGGCTATTACCCCGGAGGCCGTGGCCGACGCCGTGGTTTATGTCCTAAACCAACCAGCAAATGCCACCGTCAACGATTTGGTGATCTCCCCAACCCGCCAGAATTGGTGACATCAGACCGGGAAAGGACCGTTCCTTGGGCCGGTCGCTTCCCGGTACAGTCAGTATCGCTGGTGAGGTGGTGTGCGTGTCCGCCCTGAGGCGAGCGTTAACCCCAGCAATGCTGCCGCACCGGTCGCCGATGCCAATAGATTGAGTGCACTCACAGGACCGGCTAGGTCCTCACCACTAAAAGCCAACGCCAGCAAACCGGATATCACGGCCCCGGTTGCTGCCACAGACAGCGACTCTGCGGCACTGGTACGACGACGGAGAGACGGAACGGACAGGACCACTGAAGCAACACCCGCACCTATCCCCAGGAAAATCATCACCGTCTGCATGGATCAGCCCCACATTCCTGGTCGACCTGAGCGACTTCCATCCGGCTAAAGCTGAATCCCGGTGTATTTGGTTTCTTGGTAGGCCTCGAGGCCTTCGGTTCCGCCCTCGCGTCCCAGTCCGGAGGCGTTTGTTCCGCCGAAGGGTGCGGACGGGTTGGAGACGAGTCCGCGGTTGATGCCGGTCATACCGGCATCTATGGCGTTTGCGACGCGCAGCGCACGGGAGAGGTTTTCGGTGAAGACGTAGGAGGCCAGTCCGTAGGGGGTGTTGTTGGCTTCGTGAATAGCTTCGGCTTCAGTAGCGAACTCGTATATTGCTGCGACGGGACCGAAGATTTCCTCGGTGCGGATGTCTGCGTTTGCTGGGATGTTAGTCAGGACCGTGGCAGGGTAGTAAGAACCAGGGCCCTCGGGAATAGTTCCGCCCGTCAGGCAAACGGCGCCCTTGGCGATGGCGTCGGCAACCAATCCAGCCACCGTATTTACTTGTTTTGCATCCACAAGCGGACCCAGATCCGTGTCGGGGTGTGCGCCGTCGCCGAGACGAGCAGCAGCCATCTGCTCGGTGAAACGGGCAGTGAATTCGGCAGCAATGCCACTTTGCACATAGATGCGGTTGGCGCCGACGCAGGATTGGCCGCCGTTGCGGAGTTTGGCCAGCATGGCGCCTTCGACAGCCTGCTCAAGGTCGGCGTCATCGAACACGATCAGTGGAGCGTTGCCCCCGAGCTCCATGGACGTGTTCATGACGTTCTCAGCTGCTTGGGCCAAGAGCGCACGCCCAACCTGTGTCGATCCGGTAAAGGAGATCTTCCGGACTCGTGAGTCCTTCATAATTGCGGCGATAACGTCGCGGGAATTGGAGGTGGTGATGACGTTGACAACACCGGCAGGAGCGCCTGCTTCTTCAAGAACCCGCGCCAGTAATAGCGAAGTCAAGGGGGTCAGCTCGGCGGGCTTAAGAATCGTTGTACACCCTGCGGCGAGGGCCGGTGCGATCTTCCGTGCGCCCATCGCGAGCGGGAAGTTCCAGGGCGTGATCAGCAGGGACGGTCCCACGGGGCGTTTGGAGACTGCGATCTGGTAGTTGCCTCCGGGTTCGATGCCGAACTGGCCTTCGGTGTGTATCCTGCCGCCGGATTCGGCGAACCAGCGGAAAAACCCGGCACCGTAATCGACTTCAGTCTGGGCCTCCGGGAGGGGCTTACCCATTTCCGCGGTGATCAGTGCCGCGAACTCGTCGCGACGAGCCAGGATTCCCTCGTAGGTGCGAAAGAGAATGTCGGCACGTTCCCGCGCAGGGGTAGCAGCCCAGGCAGGCTGTGCGTCGACCGCGGCATCGACAGCAGACATACCGTCCTGAACCGTTGCAGAGGGAACATCCGCAATGGGTTCTCCAGTGGCCGGGTTGGCGACTGTGAGAGTTGCAGCGTTGCTCGAGGAGATCCACGAGCCGCCGATGGGCATAAGCTTCTCCGGAAATCCAAGCGGGGAAGCGGAGGCAGTGGTGGTAATTTCCATGGAAGTTCTCGTGCTTTCAGCAGATGGGCACTGCCGGGCCCCCTCGGGCCCGGCAAGTGTTTGATTGTTGGCTACTTTGACTCGGCCAGTTGTGGGGTGAGCCAGTTTTGGAAGCGGTTGCCGTGGGTGACGGGGTCGATGAGGAGGAGTTTGGTGCCTGGTTCGTTGCCGGGTTCGGTGCGGGTGTGGATGAACCAGGGCCCGTCCTGGGTGAGGGTTTGTTTCAGGGCGAGGGTGAGTTCTTCGGGGGTTTCGGCGCGGAGGACTTTAAGGTCCACGGATTCGGCGAAGCGTCCGAGGTCGATGGTGACGGCTTGGGTGGGGATGGAGGCGGTGGAGGCGTAGACGCCGTTGTCGAGCAGGATGATGACGAGGTTTTCGGGGGCGAGGTAGCCGGCGGTGATGGCTGAGCCGGGGTTCATCAGGAGGGATCCGTCGCCTTCGATGACGACGGCGCGGGTGACGGGGGTGTTTTTGATGGCTTGGGCGATGCCGGTGCCGACGGAGATGGCCAGGCCCATGGCGTCCAGGAGGTAGAGGTGGTTGGGGCGGTCTTCGATGGAGGCCAGTTCGCGGGAGGTCGCGGCGCAGGTCGCGATCACAGGAACGTCCGGGGTGGTCTCAACAATGGCCCGGAGGGCTTCGATGCGTTTCATGCTTTTGCCTTTGCGTCTTTGGGGTCGAAGAATTCCATGAGGACCACGACGGGTCGGTAGGTCATGCGGGCGTGGTTGCCGGCTTCGGCGACGGTCGCGCCCCAGTCCTGGGCGGTGTTGCGCCGGTCGACCTGGAAGACGGGGATGTTGGTGGAGGCCAGCAGGGCCGGGACGGGTGCGGAGATGGTGTGGATCATGGAGTTGTATTCGCCGAGCCCGCCGCGGGTGTTCGCGACGATGAGCAGGGGCAGGTGGTAGGACACGGCGAAGGTGGTGAGTGCGGTCAGGGCGTTGCCGAAGCCGTTGTCCTGCATGATGATGACCCCGAATTTCCCGGCGAGGGGGTAGGCGCCGACGACGCCGATGGCTTCTTCTTCGCGGGAGACGGGGTAGACCAGGGGCAGGTCGCCGTTGGTTTGGGCGGTGAGGACGCCGTTGATGATCGGGGCGATGGACGCGGAGGGGACGTAGGCGACGCCGTCGGGGGCCAGGCGCACGATCGCGTCCACCACTTCGGTGTGGCGGTCCTGGGTGATGGTGGTAGTCATGGGTGGTCAGGCTCCCTTGGGGTGTGGTGTGGTCAGGGTCTGGACGATGCGTCGCAGGCCTTCAGTGAGGTCATCGATGTGGCAGGCGTAAGAGATCCGGATGGAGTGGGTACCACCGTCGGGGTCGAACGCGGTCCCCGGAACGACGGCGACGCGTTGTTCATCGAGGAGTCGTAGTGCCAGTTGTTCGGCTGGTTCGGCGGTGTCGGGTGTATAGGTGAGGTAGAAGTAGAAGGCGCCGTCGGGTTGGCTTACCGTGACGCCGGGAACGCCGGTGAGGATCTTGAGACCGGCTTTGCGTCGTTCCTGGAATTGGATGCGCATCGCTTCCGCCTCGGGGCCCGCGTGGCGGAGGGCTGCGGCCGCGCCGGGTTGGAGGAAGGTGGGGGCGCAGACGGTGGTGTACTGGCGGACTCTTAGTGCCGGTGTGATGAGTTCTTTGGGGCCGGCGAGCCAGCCGAGGCGCCAGCCGTCCATGGCGAAGGCTTTCGCAAAGCCGCCTATGACCAAAGTCCGTTCGCGGAGGTTCCCTACGGAGGCCGGGGACTGGTGGCGGATCCCGTCGTAGACGAGGTCGGCGTAGATTTCATCGGACATCAGCAGCGCGTCGGTGGGTTCCAGGACGCTGGCGAGTTTTTCGATTTCCTCAGGCGTGGCGACACCGCCGGTGGGGTTGTTCGGGGTGCAAAGGATCACCATGCGCGTAGCGGGGGTGATCGCGGCGGCGATCGCGTCGATATCGAGGCGGTAATCATTGTCCGCGTCGAGCCGGACAGGGACCGGAGTGGCCCCGGCCAGGCGGATGCAGGACTCGTAATGCGCCCAGGCGGGGACGGGGAAGATCACTTCATCACCGGGCCCGCAGAAAGCCATCAACGCCAGGAACACCGCTTCGTTCGCGCCGATCGTGACGAGCACTTCGGTGCCCGGGTCATAACTGGTCCCGCGGCGTTCCTGAAGATACCCGCTGATCGCCTCGCGAAGATCCAACGTTCCCGCGTTCGGGCCGTAATGAACTTCCCCGCGGTCCAACGAAGCAGCAGCAGCGTCCTTGGCCACCTGCGGGGTATCAAAATCCGGGCGTCCGATCTCGAAGTGATACACCTTCTCACCTGCAGCTTCCAACGCCGCAGCCTTATCAAAGATCGCCCGAATAGGCGACGGACCAATATCCCGCAACCGATCAGCAAACCGTCCAAACCGTGTAGTGGTAGCGGTACTCATAGGGATACTCCAATTTCAGGGGATACAGGTGGTGGAATCGAGCCTGCATCGAAAGCAGGCGGTCTTCTTGAATGCAGCATCCCGCGATCCGGACAGGTTCCGAATGGAGTGCTGGGATAGTGTGGTAGACGTGACCAGCAAGCCTCCAACTGCAAGAATGTTAACATTATGAAATCTGACACCACAGCAAATGTCAAGAACGGAACCCTTCGTGCACCCCTGAAACGTCGCGGTATGGCCCAGGATGTCGCGGACCGGATCCGTGACGCGATTCTGGCCGGTGAAATACCTCCCGGGGAGCGGATCAATGAAGTGGAGATGGCTGCGTCCTTATCCGTTAGTCGTGGACCAGTGAGGGATGCCATCGTTTTGCTGCGGCAGGAGGGCCTGCTTCAAGGCGACTGGCACCGGGGATCGCGGGTTACCGTCTTTACGCACAAAGACCTCGAAGAGATCTACTCGCTCCGGTACTCGATAGAGTTGCTCGCCGTTCAGCGGCTGATTGCACACCGCACCGAGAGGGATTTGGACCTACTTCAGGTGCGTGCCGAGGACATTGAACGGGCTGCCGCCCTGGGGGATAGGGGCGACATGCTCCAATCGGACATTGCGTTTCATGATGCGATCTACGCCTGTGCCGGTCACGAGAGATTGGAGCAGGTTTGGTTGGGCCTGCGTTCGCAAATCGCGCTGCTTCTCCTTAATCGACAGCAAGGCCATGATGACTACAGGACCCGCATCGGCCCTGAGCATAGGGAAATGTTCCGCGTGATCCGCGACAAGGATGGTGCGAAGGCCGAAGGGCTGGTGCGTGAGCACATCGAGACTGCGTTCGAAAGAATCAAAGCCGACCTCGACAGCAGGGAACACCTCGAAGGGGCGGGCTAGTCACATGTCCTTCTGAAAGTCCGCCGGTGGACGAAGCCCGGTGCCGGCTTCGTCCAGGTTTGGAGCTCTCTCGGCGGACTTGCCCTCTCAGTGTCTTTGCAGTACAAATGTTAACATTCTTACTTTCGTAACTTAGGTCACATGGGAATTCAGGGAAGAAGCCCTGCACCTCCCGCCACGACCGTCGAGACGAAATATCCCCGAACGAATGGCGAACATGGAACTGCAAAAGTTTGTTGACAGCACTTCTGAAGCTGCTGGTGATGAGAAGAAGGCGATGATCTCCATCCGGGGGGTCAACAAGCATTTCGGACCTCTGCACGTCCTCCGTGATGTCAATCTTGAGGTTGCCCAGGGTCAGGTTGTGGTTGTCTTGGGTCCCTCTGGCTCGGGAAAATCGACTCTCTGCCGAACTATCAACAGGTTGGAGACCGTCGAAGCCGGCACAGTCGCCGTCGACGGCAAGCCTCTTCCCAAGGAAGGCAAGGCGCTGACGCGCTACAGGGCCGACGTCGGAATGGTCTTTCAGTCATTCAACCTCTTTGCCCACAAAACCATTCTCGAAAACGTCATGCTTGCGCCACTCAAGGTGCGACGAATCGGAAAGGCCGAGGCTCAGACGCGGGCAATGACCCTGCTCGAGCGAGTAGGAATAGCAAATCAGGCGCATAAGCTCCCCGCCCAGCTTTCGGGTGGGCAGCAACAGCGTGTTGCCATTGCCAGGGCGTTGGCCATGGAGCCGAAGGTGATGCTTTTCGACGAACCTACCTCGGCTCTTGACCCGGAAATGGTCACCGAAGTACTGGATGTCATGACGTCGCTGGCACAAGGAGGCATGACGATGCTCGTAGTCACGCACGAGATGGGCTTCGCTCGACGCGCCGCCGACCGGGTGGTGTTCATGGCCGATGGTCAGATCCTCGAGGACACAACCCCTGACCGGTTTTTTGACAACCCAACCACCGAGCGGGCCAAAGAGTTCCTCGGCAAGATCCTCAGCCACTGACAAGCCACCCCAATCTAGAAAGCAGCACATCGTGAAGCTCAAGTTCCTGGCCATTCCGGCCGCAGCGCTGTTCCTTGCCAGCTCGATCGCCGGTTGCTCCGGTGCTTCCGACAAAGCGAAAACAGTTGAAGCAAGCGCTCAGTCGGGCCACCTCACCATCGGTATTTCCTTTGATCGCCCAGGGCTTGGAATCAAGACTCCGGACGGATCATTCAAGGGTTTCGATGTTGACGTTGCCAAGTACGTCGCCAAGAAGCTTGGCGTTGAGGAGTCTTCCATCACCTGGAAGGAAGCGACTCCGGCGCAGCGCGAGAGCCTGATCCAGAACGGGCAGGTGGATTATGTGGTGAATACCTACAGCATCAACGACGCCCGAAAGGAGAAGGTCGCCTTCGCGGGGCCTTACTTCCTGGCTGGCCAGTCGCTCCTGGTTCGTTCTGACTCCACGGATATCACTGGCCCGGAGTCCCTGAATGGGGGCAAAAAGTTGTGCTCGGTGACCGGTTCCACACCAGCACAGAACATCAAGAAGAACTACAGCAAGGACGCGCAGCTTCAGGAGTACGACACCCCTTCCGCATGCGTTGAAGCCCTGAAGAGCGGCGCCGTTGACGCAATGACGACGGATGATATTCAACTTGCCGGTTACGCAGCTGCCAATCAGGGAAAGCTGAAGCTTGTTGGCAGCACTTTCAGCAAGGAGAACTACGGCATCGGTCTGAAGAAAGATGACACCGCGGGCCGTGCCAAGATCAACGACGCCATTCAGTCCATGATCGACGACGGATCGTGGGCCAAAGCGTTTGAGAGCAACGTTGGACCGTCCGGTTATGCATTGCCCGCCACGCCAGTGGTAGACCGCTACTAGTCGAAGCAGCCAGACAAGAGACTGGATACTTAACATGAACATCCTCAACGAATACGGGGATCAGATCCTGGCGGCCTTCCTCATCACCCTGCAACTCACGGCGCTGTCTGCACTGGGCTCGTTGGTAATGGGCACTGTACTGACAGCCATGCGGGTTTCACCAATTTGGGCGATGCGGACGCTTGCTACCGGGTACGTGAACATCGTCCGGAATACCCCTCTGACCCTTGTGGTGCTTTTCGCATCGTTCGGGTTGGCGCAGCAACTCGGGATTACCTTGGCAGATCCAAAGTCACCCACATCCATCACAGACAGCTCGTTCAGGCTGGCCGTCCTGGCCTTCAGCCTGTACACGTCGACGTTCGTATCCGAAGCGCTAAGGGCCGGTATTAATACGGTCCCTCCCGGCCAGTCGGAAGCAGCCCGGTCGTTGGGCCTGAACTTCATGCAGGGATTGAGCCACGTCGTCTTGCCACAGGCGTTTCGGGCCGTCATTGCACCGCTGGGCAGCATCCTCATTGCGTTGACCAAGAACACAACGGTTGCCTCCGTCATAGGCGTGGCTGAAGCCGCTCTTCTGATGAAGGAAATGATCGAGAACACCTCCGCCCTCATCGTCGTTGGGTTGATCTTCGGGGCCGGCTTCATGTGCCTGACTCTTCCGACCGGCGCGGCTTTCGGATACCTAAGTAGGAAGTTTGAGGTCAAGCGATGAGCAACACTCGAGCGGCCATCAGCAATCTGTATGACGTGCCGGGCCCCAAGGGCCGAATTCTGAACATCGTCATCAGTGCTCTGTGCGTCGTTGGGCTGGCAGCGGCCGGATGGTTCGTCATGGCAGCCCTGGCAGAGAAGCGGCAACTGGCGCCGGAGAAGTGGCAGCCGTTTCTCACGCCTGAAATGTGGCAGACGTACCTTCTGCCCGGGATTGTGGGAACGCTGCAGGCTGCGGTGTTAGCCATCGTCCTCGCCATAATTCTGGGTATCCTGCTCGGCGTCGGACGTCTCGCCGACAATCGATTCGTGCGCTACGGGTGCGCCGCCGTGGTGGAGTTCTTCCGGGCGATTCCGCTGCTGATTCTGATGATTTTCTGCTTCCAGCTCTTCGCCGACTACGACCTGTTCCCGTCAACCGATCTTACAGTGGCGGCAGTAGTTACAGGACTTGCCCTGAGCAACGGGGCCGTGATTGCAGAGATTGTGCGCGCAGGAATCAAAGCCATTCCGCGAGGCCAAGGGGAAGCTGCTGTGGCTCTTGGGCTGGGCAGTGGACAAACCCTCCGTATGATTCTTCTGCCCCAGGCAATCACGGCAATGCTCCCGGCAATCGTCGCTCAATTGGTTGTGGCGCTGAAGGACACTGCGCTTGGTTATCAAATCACCTACGTGGAAGCAGTGCGGCAAGGAATCCAGGCCGGCTCTGCGTATTCGAATTACATACCGGCGCTGGTAGTGATCGCGCTTGTGATGATTGTCATCAATCTGGGACTATCGCGACTGGCAACGTACATTGAGCTTCGACTCCGAAGCGGCCGCAAGGCCCCTGCCGAGTCAAAGGTTGGCGACGTCCTGGTTCCCCAGCCCTAGATGCGGGCGATCATACGTCAGGATGCTCGTTGCCTCAGTCCGGAATTGCGTTCAGCCGCAATGACGACATTGAGCAAACCTGGAAACAGCGATTCCATAACACCGGTCCGAAGCGTGTTGAGAATCGCCGTTCCCTGGTAGTGCTGCTCTATGATTCCCGCTTCGCGTAGCACGCGGAAGTGATGGGTGGACGTGGACTTGCTCACGGGCAACTCAAACGCGATGCACGCCTGGTCGTCATGGCCATCGGCCAGTTGGGTCACGATCCGACGCCGGATGGGATCGGCCAGCGCCGACAGCACGCCATCGATGTGAATCGCGTCGGGCGTAGGGTGGTCCAGAGTTCGCATGCTTCGATTATCCAAGAAGTTCGAGGACCTGGCGATTTACAAATCCTACGCTTGTCGTACTACGATGAATATCGAACTTAAAGTGAAGGGAGACGCACATGAAGGTGTTCCAAGTAGGCGCAGCCGGGGGAGTAGGCCGACGTCTGGCCCAGCGCCTGAGCGGCCGCGGTGACACCGTCACGGGAATGTTCAGGAATCCCGCTCAAGCTGACACCGTTGCCTCCAGCGGCGCGACGCCCGTAGAGGGAGACCTGATTAAGGACTCCACTGAGGTGTTGGCCGAAAAATTCAAGGGACACGATGCCGTCGTCTTCTCTGCGGGCGCCCATGGCACCGGGATGGACCAAACCACCCTCATCGACGGCAAGGGGCTGGAGAAGGCTGCCGATGCCACCGCCCTCGCCGGAGTGTCCCGTTTTGTCCTGGTATCTGCCTTCCCGGAGTCAGGGCGGGGTGAATCGGTGAACGAACGCTTTGAGCACTATATGCGCACGAAGAAGACAGCAGACGTCTACCTCACACGCACTGATCTGGATTGGCTGATAGTTCGCCCGGGGCTTCTGACCGACGCCCCAGGAGATGGGCGGGTAACGGCCGGTCCTGCGATTGAGTACGGAGACATTCGACGCGATAACGTCGCGGCGTTCATTGACGCGGCGCTCCATAACCCGCAGTTGAGCCGGACCATTGTCGAGCTAACCGATGGCGATACCGCGGTGGAAGATGCTGTGTCCGGGCTGGTTGGCTAACAAGCAGACGAGCTTTTTGCAAGAACGGAGGGGAGGCATGCGAAGCGCGTGCCTCCCCTCCTCGCGCTTCCCTACAGCTTCACGCATGTCCGGACTTAGGCGTCGACTCCATGGCAATGAGTGCGGCTTCCGCGGCGTTGGATGCATGCACTTCACATGCTCGCCGGGCCGCCTCCGGATCTCTAGTGATGGCAGCTGACGTGGTGATGTCCGTCAGCTCGGACAACATGTGCGGACTCCGCCCAGGGGAACTCGTTGATAGGGCCCGAAGTACTTGAGTGCGGGCATTGATTTGCCGAAGCATGCCCGAGATTTCTTTGTTGCCAGCACCAGCCAGAAGCACTTCGTAATAGCTGTCTTTCGCGGCCAGCAACAGCTGCGCCCCGCCAGCTGACTCTGCTCTACGGATGTCAAAAAGTCTCGCAACGAGTTGCCCACGCTGAGCCTCTGTGGCTCGTTCAGCGAACAGGCTTCCAGCGAGCGATTCCAAAGCGCCGCGAACTTCATAGAGACTTCGGGCTTCGGTGGGTGTGAGGGTTGCAACTTCGGGACCCTTGTTCGGCGCCGTCACTACCAGCCGCTCGGATTCCAGCTGCCGCAGTGCTTCACGAACCACTGTTCGGCTGACGGAGAACCTATCGCAAAGCGTAGTCTCGACCAGCCTCTCTCCAGGACTGTACTCGGAGGTAACGATCGCCCGGCGAAGGGCGGCGACCACCTCTTGGCGCAATGGCGCGGCTGTTCGCTGGATTGTTTCCGAAATCATTCTCGCCCCTCGCGTGCTGAATACCAGTACGAACGAAAAAACCGGGGGAGGCGGTGAGCCTCCCCCGGTTCTGTTCGACTAGGCCTCGTACTGGTGGTAAACCTTGGCGATGATCTTCCAATCGCCGTCCTGCTTCAGCAGGGTGTGGAAGTCGGTGTAGTCAGCTCCAATGGCGTCATTTTCCATGTCAACCTTCACCACGGCAGTTGTCTGGGTGATGCCGATGATGTCCACGCGGGTCTTGACATCAGGAGCCGCGCCGTTGTCGGCGACGAAGTCGTACAAGTTCTTGATGGGGCCGCCCAGAAGCTGGCCGTTGGTAAAGCCGTACATGGTGGCGTCTTCATGGAAGGCTTCTGCAACGCCTTCGGGGCTGCCGACGCGCAGGCCTTCGACATACTTCTGAACGGTGGTGACGATCTGGTCATATTCGTCGGTCGGGACGACTTTGAGGTTCTTGGGCATGGTTTCTCCTTGTGAATGAGCGGGTCCTATTGCGGCACCCTGGGATGGTTTGGCTGAAGAAAAGCCGCTAGCGCTTTCGAATCACGACGGTTTTGTTGTTGGTATGCGAAGCCAGGCCTTCATCACCGTGTTCGACGCTCAGGCCGGACTGTTTGTGGCCGCCGAACGGCGCATGATCCGGGTGGCTCTGGCCTTGATTGACCCAGACGTTGCCGGAGTCGATGCGGTCCGCCACGGCCAGTGCCCGCTCTTCGTCTCGCCCCCAGATGGTGGCACCAAGGCCGAAGATTGTGGCGTTGGCGCGCTCGATGACGTCCTCGACGTCGTCGTACACGAGTACGGGTACGATCGGTCCAAAAGGTTCCTCCTGGACGATGCGGCTGTTTTCGGGAGGGTTGTTGACGATGGTGACTGGAACGAAGTTGCCGTCCAGGGACTCGTCGATGGTGCCTCCGAGTGGGACGTCGTACCCATGGCGGCGAGTGTCTTCGAAGAGGTCACGAAGCTTGTCGTACTGCATGCGGTTGTTGATGGGGCCAAGATCGCTGGTGGGATCCATGCCGTCGCCGACCTTTTGCGTTTTGGCATAGTCCACGAGCGCTGTGACGAAGTCTTCATGGAAGGAACGGTGTACGTAGATGCGCTTGGCCGCGATGCACCACTGACCCGAGTTACCAAAGGCGGCGTTGAATACCTGCGGCACGGCGTCCTGCCAGTCCGCGTCCGGGAGTAGGATCGCAGGATCATTTCCACCCAGTTCGAGAGTGACCCGCTTGATGGTGCGGGCGGCTGAAGCCATAATCTTGGTCCCGGTTTCCGTGGATCCCGTGAAGGTGATCATCCCGACGTCGGGGCTCTCGGTGAGGATCTGCCCAAGTTCGTTGCCGCCTGTGACGATGTTGAAGACGCCGGGAGGGAAGACCTGGGCTGCCAGCTCCCCGATCCGCAATGCGCAGAGCGGGGTATAGGGAGAAGGCTTGAGAACTACGGTGTTGCCGGTGATCAGCGCGGGGACGGTCTTCCACAGAACGTGGAGGTAGGGATAGTTCCAGGGGATGATGGCCCCCACGACACCGAGCGGTGAGCGGCGAAGGTCTACGCGCTTCTCATCGTCCTCCACCAGTACCTTGTCCTCCAGCCTCGATTTGGCGGTGTTGGGGATCCAGGGGTTGGCAAGGTTAACTTCGAACGTCGCCTGATTGTGTCGTGGCTTGCCCTGCTCCAGTGAGAGCAAGGTAATGAACTCTTCTTTGTGGGCCTCGAGGGCCTCGAAGAATTCGACGATGATCGCTTCGCGCTCGTCTGCGGTCAGCGCAGCCCACGCGGGGAAAGCCCGCTTGGCGGCACCGATGGCGCGTTCCATGTGTTCCCGTGTGCCCTGAGGTGCGGATGCGAGGACCGAGTTTGTGGCTGGGTTGTAGACGTCAAAATGGTCCTCAGTCTGAACGATGTTGCCATCAATGAGCAGTCCGTAGGGTCCGTTGAAGTTCGGGGGCGTGGTGGTACGCGCGCCCTCTGTGATGGAAACTCCCATGTGATCTCTCCTGTCGTGCGGCGGCTTGCCGTGGAGCGGTGAACAAATCGAATGCTGAAACAGATTCATGTTTCAGTTTAGGGCCAGTGGGTTGGACTCGCAAGATCTTTTGGTAAATTCTGAAATACGATATTGTTTCAGTTTAGGATGTGATGATCGACACGACAGCAGTGCGACCTCCCCTGAAGTCCCTTACCAATGAAGCTCAAGGAGCAGACATGAAACTCGACGGACAGTGCCTTTGTGGTGAAGTCACCTACACGATTGACAGCGAGCCGAAGTTCACGGCCTTGTGTCATTGCACCGATTGCCAGCGTCAGACAGGTGGCGCGTACTCGCTGGTCATCGGTGTTGACGACGAAAAGCTGAAAATCACAGGCGACGCGGTGAAGACGTTTATTACCGTCGGCTCTGAGCACGAGACCAACACCAACCGGTCGTTCTGCGGGGAATGCGGTTCGCCAATTGTTGGGCGCATTGACGCGATGCCTGGATTGGCCTTCGTCAAGGCGGGRACACTCAACGACACGTCATGGCTCAAGCCGACCGTGGAAGTCTGGTGCCGGTCCGCGCAGCCATGGGTCGAGGCTCTCCCGGGTGCCGAGCGGTACGACGGCGACATCCCGGCCTGATTGGGCTTGCGCGCGGGAGGCCGCGCGGAGTTGGGGTTGGGTGGATCGCTTCCTGGAGGTGGTCCACCCGGACCCCTTTCTTTATTTTTCGAAAGGACCAAAGCATGATGACTTCCACCGGGTTTCTCCGCGGCGACAGCACCATCGCTGATCAGCAGGAAGTACCCCTCACAGTCGCTGCTGCCGAGGAGTGGATTCAGCGCACATGCTTCTCGACCGGTCCTGCCGGGCGCATCGGACTTGAACTTGAGTTGCTCATGGGTCGAATCGGAGACCCGTCCCTGCAGCGTCCGTTTGCTGACGACAACTACCGGCGTTTGTTCTCAGAACTGCGTCATCTGGACGTTCGCGGAAGTCTTACGCTCGAACCCGGTGGTCAGCTTGAGCTCAGCTCGCACCCCGAAGCCTCTTTGCAGGAGCTCATTTTGTCAGTGCATGGCAGCCTCAAATTGTTGCGGGCGCAGGCCGCCGATCTGGACGCAATCCTTGTGGGTGCCGGAGTATCACCCCATCTCGAACCCAGGCGGATCACTCAAGCCCCCCGCTACGCTGCCATGGAGCAGTATTTTGAACCGTGGGCGCCGGCGGGCACCACCATGATGTGTTCCACCGCGTCAGTGCAGGTCAACGTCGAAGCGGGCGCGGACGATGTCGAAATCCGTCATCGCTGGAACCTGCTGTATTCAATGGGGCCAGTGCTGGCAGCGACGTTCGCGAATTCCGGCTGGATCGGTGGCCGGCGAAGCGGTTGGAAGGGCACACGGCTCGCAGCGTGGCTCGCTCTGGACCCGGCCAGGACTGGCGTACCACATTTCAGCGCGGCCCAGGATCCCGGGGTGTCCTACGCTCGGTGGGCCCTGGACGCCCCCCTGATGATGATTCGACGTGTAGCGGGGGAGTGGCATGCCCCCGCCGGTCTGACGTTCCGTGATTGGCTCCGTCTAGGGACAGCGGTGGTACCGGACCGGCCGCCAGCAAACCTTGAAGATTTGCAGCAGCACTTGAGTACACTTTTCCCGCACGTTCGGCCCAAAGGGTATTTCGAAATCAGATACATCGATGCCCAGCCCGGCTGCTGGTGGGCTGTCCCCGCCGCCGTCGTTTCCGCGCTCATCTCCAATCCCGCTGTCTCAGACCAAGCCAGAGGCATCTGCGCCGGCTCCCCGGACTGGGAAGCCGCTGCCCGGATAGGACTCGACGATCCGGGAATCGCATCCCGGGCCGTGCAATTGATGGCGCTGGCTGCGGACCAGCTTCGGCTCGACACTTCCACGAGGGCCATTGCCAGCCAGGTTGAGGAATACGCTGAAAAGTGGACGCTCCGAGGTCTATCGCCTGCGGATGACGATCCGTCCGCTTGGTCGGACCGCGATCAGGGCTGCGCTCTGGATGGTGGCATTTGCTAGATCAGCCCAAGGTCCGTGGCAACGACGACGGCCCGTGTTCTGGTTGTCGAAGAGAGCTTGCCCCTTGCGTTCTCCATGTGCGTAGAAACCGTGCGTGGTGAGAGAAAGAGTTCGCTGGCTATTTGGGTGTCCGTCAGGCCCCATTTTACCATTCGAAGGATCTCCAACTCACGCGGAGTAAGCCCCAGGCTCCGGCTTTGCCTGGCGCGTTCGACCATATCCGCTAGAACCGGTCGCAGAGCCGTCAACATGGGTGCCGTAGGCGCCGGCCAGGCCGCGCGATCCGTACTCAGGTTGCAAGTCCCCACGATCTGTCCCTTAACTGTCAACGGCATCGTGACTCCGTTGTTGAAACCTTCGGGTCCGAAATGCAGAAGCGCGGGCGCTGAGGCCCGGTAACCTGGCAGGTTATCCCAGTCATAAATGGTGGACTCATCCCGCAGTGCTTGTCTGGCCGCTTTGTCGTGGAGAAGCAGATCCCGGGTGATGTAGTCCACAACGCTGTCCCTGTAGCCTGAGCTGCCGACCGCGATGTGAGTGTGCGCCAGAGGATCCACATACGTCAGAAGGATCGCCCCTGCACCGCTTTCGAAGCGAACGAGGTCGAAGTATGCGTTGCGCCGGCGAATAATGTCTTCGCTTTGTAGGTCCTGCAAGATGAGAACCCGGGAAGCGGAGTCCATGTGGCCTCCATGGTTCGTAGGGAAAAGCTCACATTGGTTGTCAGATAAAACCAACGGCGACAATGACCCGGACAGCAAGTCTGTTGGGGTTCGCATGAAGGGCTCGCACTTTGTAAAAGCGATCCGCATCACAAATATACGTGAAATCACCGATGGTAGCCAGAGCGCGGCCTTCCTAGGCTGGATCTACTCCCCAGGAATCACAACCCTGCGGCCCCACAATCCATCCCCCAGGAGGCTCACCACCATGCATCTCAAACCAGCCCTCGTTGCCGGCGTCGCGGCCTTGGCCCTGGCGTCTACGGCCTCGCTTTCGGCCTGCAGCGCACCAACATCCAGTTCGTCCAACGGCGAGTGTTCCAAGACGTACACCGTCGGCTTCAGTCACCCGATCGGGGAAGCCGAGGTGATCAAAGCTTTGAAGTCATTGGCGAAGGAGTACTCCACCAAGGTTGGTTGCGTCGACCTGCTTCTGGACAACACCACGGGAATGAAATTGGAAAGCCAGCGCGCCACGGTCGAAAGCTGGGTGACGCAGCAAGTAGACGCCATCGTCCTTTGGCCGGTCGACTCGACGGCTTTCGCCGGTCTCCAGAAGCAGGCGCAGAGCCAGGGCACCAAGTGGCTCACTTATCTGACCAGCATGGACGGACAAGATGGCAGCGTGGGATTTGACAACAAGCTCCAAGGAGAGCAAATCGCGGCGGATGTCACAGAGTGGATCGAGAAGAACTACCCCGACGGCGGGGCAACAGCCGCGGTCACTACGTTGACCACACTGCCGCCTTCTCGCCCCAGATACGAACTTCCCATCAAGGCCATTGAAGCGGCCGGGCTCAAGGTCGTTTCTGAACAGAACTGCACGGATCAAGCATGTGGTCTGCAAATTGCCGAAGACGCCCTTCGCGAGCACCCCGATTTGCGCATATTCATTGGGCTCAGCGACGAGTCCGCGATAGGCGCAATGAAGGCCTTCAAAAACGCTGGAATCGACCCAAAAACCGTCTACATAGCTGGCCAGGACGGCTCACCGGAAGGTCTGGCCGCGGTCAAGGAGGGCGGCATGTACCGGGCAAGCTCCGCGATACCCATGGATGCCCTGGCAGCGTCCATCGTTGACGCTGCCATGGCCGCCGCAACGGGTAAGGGCGAGACCAACCTCGTCACGCCAACGGTTCTGGCCAAGGCTGACAACCCGCAACTGGTGGCCGATCTCATCGGGAATTTTGAGCGTAAGGGCCAATGAGATGCCACGGGACGCTCTGGACCAGGAAAAGTCTGTGACTTTCGGCCTGATGCTATCGGGTATCCGCAAATCGTATGGGGCAAATCACGTGCTGCGGGGCATTGACATGAATATTCCTGCGGGCACAGTTCACGCACTTCTGGGCGCCAATGGTGCGGGGAAGTCCACACTGTTGGGCTGCCTCAGCGGAGCTACCAGTCCCGATGATGGTGAAATCGTCATCGGGGGACGCCCATACCGTGGGCTCACGCCGACACAAGCTTTTGAAGCTGGATGCGCCATCATTTACCAGCATTTTCAGCTCATCGCGTCGCTCTCCGTCGCGGACAACATATTTCTCGGCCAAGAGCGTCGTAGCGTCCTCGGGGCCATCGATACCCGCCGGCAGGAGCGTGAAGCACAAAGCATCCTCGAATCTTTGGACGTGGACATAAGCCCCAAATCCTTGGTCGGTTCACTATCAGTGGGGGAGCAGCAGATCGTTGAAATCGCCCGGGCGTTGCGACGGAAACCGGACCTGCTCATTTTGGATGAACCAACGGCAGCCCTCGGCCCTCATGAAGTGACGGCCCTGATCCGGCTCGTGCGCCGGCTGGCCACGACGCAGGGACTCACTGTTATCTACGTGACGCACCTGCTGAACGAGGTGTTGCAGGTCGCCGACGCTGTGACTGTCCTCCGCGACGGCCGGGTGCACTGGACCCGGGATCGCCTGGACCTTGAAATGAAGGACCTGGTTGATGGCATCTCCCCAGGCAGCTCACTGACCGGCCGGGCATCAGACTGCGAACCAGGTGCGCCGATGCTGCAGCTGGAGGCACTACAGTGCTCCTTCACGGGGCCTTTGACGACGACAGTGCACGCCAATGAAATCGTCGGACTGTTCGGGCTGTTGGGCTCGGGACGGACGAACCTTCTGGAGTCTCTGGCAGGAGTAAGGAGGCCCGTGGGAGGCGGCGTAAGCCTGTCGCGGACGTCCCCTGCCTCCACTCGGTCCAAGTCACTGAGGGCAGGCATTTCCCTGGTGGCTTCCGATCGAAAAGAACAGTCACTTTTCGGCAGCATGACGGCTGAAGAAAACGTACTTCTTCCGCACTACCTCCAGCTCTCACGAGGATTTCGTAGCCGTGGCCGCGAACGGGCGGCCTTTCTTGAGACCGCGGGGAGGATCCGGCTGAGTCCGATGTCTCCAGGGAATCCAGCGGATTCGTTCTCGGGGGGAAATGCCCAAAAGCTGGTTGTGGGGCGTTGGGCCGGTGAGCTTGGCGACACATCGGTTCTGCTCCTGGATGAACCAACTCAAGGGGTGGACATCGGATCCCGACACGAGATCTACGAATTACTCCGCGAGTTTGTCTCCGGTCCTGAGCGATGCGTGATCTTCGCGAGCAGCGAACCCGAGGAAATCCTCGCGCTTGCCACCCGTGTCTTCGTTCTGGTGGATGGAGTGCCCAGGGAAATCGCCCCCGAAGACATCACAGAAAATTACCTACTGTCAGCTGCCCAGGGCAGTTCTGGCGAAGCGGAAGGAACATCAAAGTGACTACGTTGGAGTCCACCACCATGAGTCCCCCAAGCAACAGCCCAGGGACCAAACAGCGTGTCCTTGCCGGCAAAAAGCTGGTTCTTCAGGGCATCAACTGGTTTATGCCGGCCGCCACCCTCGGTCTCATGGTGTATTTTTCTCTGGCGACCAAGTCTTTCCTTACCGGCGGCAACCTCCTTGCGGTACTAACCCAGAATGGGCCGACCTTCATAGTGGCCGTGGTGGCTGCAGTGTTGCTGATGGCCGGATTCGTAGATCTGTCCGTCGGTTCGACGTTGGCCTTGGCCGGAGTGTGCTCCGGGCTCACTTTCCTGAGTTCCGGTCTCATCCCCGGGCTCTTAGTAGGAATCGCAGTAGGTACAGCAATCGGCGCCATCAATGGATTGCTGATTGGATGGCTGGAACTGTCTCCCTTGGTAGTAACGCTGGGAATGCTCGCAGCTACTCGGGGTGTTGCTCAGTATCTCGCCCCCGATTCGCTTTACGGCTTTCCGTCTGATGTCAATATCCTGGGCAATGGCTCCATTTTCGGTGTGTCCTATCTGGGCCTCGCAGCCCTGTTGGTCATCGGCGCAGCCCTGCTCACCATGAATCGTCTCCCTGTTGGCCGCAAAATTATCGCAATCGGGGTGAATGCAAGGGCTTCCTACCTTGTAGGCATCCCAGTCAAACGCTTGTCAGTGCTTCTCTACGTTGTAGTAGGACTGGCGGCCGGTATTGCAGGTGTCCTGCAGGTGGCGAGACTGGACAGCGCCCCTTCTGGCACCCTTGGGGTCGGATTCGAAGTGACCGTATTGACCGCCGTGCTCCTTGGCGGTGTGCCGTTCAACGGTGGACGTGGCAGCGTCCTTCGCGTGGTTCTTGGAGTATGGCTCATCGCCATCCTTAAGAACGGGCTAACGCTACTCAACTTGGGGCCGGAAATCGCCGGAATCGTGACGGGCAGTGTTCTGGTCCTGGCCGCCGGCCTTGAGGCAATTCGCTTCTGGGTGCAGCGGTCCAAGTGACGCGCTCAGTGACCAGCCACGACTACACCACAAACCTCAAACTCAAGGAGAGAATCATGGACCACGTCACCACTGAAGACATCCCCTGGATGAGCGCGACACATATAAGCGAAAAGGTACGCCGCCAGGAACTTTCCCCTGTCGATATCGCCACATCGATGACGGACCGCATCAAGGCTGTGAATCCGCAATTGAACGCGTACGTTACCTTCGACGAGGAGCAGGTCAACACGGACGCCGAACGCCTGCAGACACAGGTGGACTCGGGTGCAGAGCTTGGGCCGCTTCACGGGGTCCCTTTCGCAGTCAAGGAACTCACCGCCATGAGTGGACTGCCGGCAACGTACGGCTACTTGCCGCTGAAAGGAACCGTAGCTCAGCACGATGCTGCCGTCGTTAAGCGTCTCAAAGCGGCTGGGGGGTTGTTTCTGGGAAAAACGAATATGCCCGAAGGTGGCTACTACGGGGGGACGGACAACCATTTGTACGGGCCCACTCACAATCCCTGGAAAAGCGGCTACTCGGCCGGCGGGTCCAGCGGGGGATCGGCTGCTGCTGTGGCTGCAGGCCTTGCGCCCATTGCAGAGGGGAGCGATGGAGCGGGGTCGGTTCGGATCCCGGCTTCAATGTGTGGTGTTGTCGGAATGAAACCAACCCATGGGCTCATCCCACAGACAATTCTGGGGGGTCGCTTTTATACCTGGATCTATCATGGGCCGATTGCCCGGACAGTGGCTGACGCTGCGCTCATGCTCAATGTCATGGCTGGCCCGGACGACGAAGACCCAACCAGTCTTCCGGACATGAATATTGACTTCACCGAGGTGATCAAGAAGCCGATCGACGGCCTACGGATCGCCTGGTCCTCAGATCTGGGCCTTGGCTACGTGGACCCGGAAGTCTCGGCGATCTGCAGGTCTGCCATGGACGCTTTCGAGGAACTTGGTGCGGTTGTCGAAGAGGCCACTCCGTCATGGGGCGGAGCCCAGGAAGCGATGTGGAACGGCGTCTGGCTTCCTGGATTTGCCAGCCAGGTTGACCTGCTGGACTGGCAGAGCATGACGGGACAGTTGGATGAAAACCTTCTGGAGATCATGAGTCAATGCAAGACGCTGAATGGAGAAGATAAGGGTCGGGCCGACCTCTACCGCGGTCAGATGTGGCAGACCTTCAGAGAGTTCATGTCAGGTTTCGACCTCTTGATTTCTCCAACCCTGACCTCAGCGGCTTTTCCTCTGGAACAGTTCGCGCCCAGCTGGCTTGAGGGTAAGCCGCTCCGGGAGCAGATCCTCGGATGGTTGCTCACGTATCCATTCAACATGATGACGACGCCATCCATCACGGTGCCCGCCGGATTTACCTCGGGAGGGCTGCCCGTTGGACTGCAAATTGCGGGCGGTTTTCACTCGGATGCGAAGGTTCTGAGGGCCGCCGCAGCATTCGAAGCCGCCAGGCCCTGGTCGCACCTCCGCCCTTTTCATTTGGGGGACCGGGAGCTGACGGCTCCACGTCCCACCTAGGGATTCCTCGAGTACTGACGAATTCCTGGGGCGGCTTTCGCGCCCCGGGACCCAACTGAAATTAATACGGCTTTCTGGATCGGCCCGGGCGTTCGCGTCCGGGCCGACGCGTTGACAGCTGTCTCGGCCGGCCGCGGGCGCGGGATCCTACGGCAGATATGTGGACAGATATTCGATGCTGGAGCGTTTCATTTCCTGCAGCAGCGCCTCGTTGCCTCGATCAGGCGACTCTCGGTACGCAAGGTCAAATCCCTTGTCCAGCATGCCGACAAAAATCTGGGTCACAACGCCCAGCGGAACCTGAGGCGCTTCGGGCTTGACGTTGGTAATGGTTCGGGCCAAAAAGGCTGCCAATTCGTCGTCGTGCATACGGTTGGCCCGGATCATGCGGCCGGTGAACTCTGTGGAGAACCAGATAGCACGGAAGGCCGGCGTCTCGTTGAAGAATTCGATATGGGCCTCTACGCCGGCTTCGGCCTTCTGTTTCCAGTCAGGTCCGCCCAGGTCGAAATCAACCTTGTCCAGACGGTTATCCAGGTCCTGCAGGCAAGATACAAGGATTTCCTCAAGCAAGGCCTCCCGGCCATCGAAGAAGTTGTAGAGCCAGCCCACAGATACACCTGCCCGCGCCGCTACGGTAGTAGTAGTGACGGCCTCAGGCCCGCCTTCGACGAGAAGATCGATTGCGGCATTCAGCACTGTCTCCATCTTCGACCGGCTCCGCTTCTGTACGGCCGTCCTATGAGCGCCGACCGTGGCGGATGCTTCGGTCAGCAGCTCGGACAGGGAGTGCGGTGGTCCCGACGTCGCCAAGGGATCGACCCCGTCAGGGCTTGGCAGAAGTCCGTCTACCTCGTGCTGTGCTGCCTGACTCATCTGGCGCCCCCTTCGGCCTGCCCAAATACGTAGATGTTTCACCTTTAACCTCAGCCCAGTCTAAGGCGTTCATTACGGATCATGCGTCGCTGCCGGAAATTGCCTATTGCATGAAGTGTGAGCCATGCCTCATACTTCAAATATGAAAGATGAATGTGTTTCATTCTTTCGGACTCTCGCTGGACGCAGCGATGTCCTGCCTGACTACGACTGATCTGCCACCCCTATGTGCGGTAAACCCTCCACAGGAGGTGGCAGAACGATGCGGTCCAACTCCGTCTCATGACAACGACGGTTCCGCATCCTCCCAATGTTCTTTGTCGTGCTCCCCAACAGTGCGCCAAAATTTGAAGAAGGACCCCCCATGGCAACTTCCAGTGCCCTTTCCGCGTCATCTGAACAGACAGAAGTCCATCGCCTCAAGTCCGGTTCCCTTGGGCTGGTAGGCATTCTTCTGCTGGCTTTCTCCAGTGCAGCGCCCTTGGTGGGCTGCTTGGGCAACATTCCGCTTGCGGTCGCATTCGGCAACGGGGTTGGAGCTCCAGCCGGATTCATCGTCGCAATGGGCGTACTCCTTTGCTTCGCCGTCGGCTATGTAGCAATGACACGACGTCTCAGTGCGACCGGCGGCTTTTACAGCTTTATCAGCAACGGTCTGAGTAAACCGCTCGGGCTGGCATCAGGGCTATCCCTGATGCTGGGGTACCTGTGCGTCCAGGTGGCAGTGTTGGGGGCGATCGGTTACTTCGGCTCTGCCGCACTGAAGCAGTCCTTCGGGATGGACGTGTCTTGGCTTGTCATCGCAGGTATCGCACTGGTCCTCGCCGCTGTGGCATCGTACTTCGGAGTCGAACTCTCAGCTAAGGTTCTCGGCGTCCTGTTCATCGGGGAAATTATCATTCTTGCCATCGTCAATGGTGCCATCTTCATCAACGGTGGACCGGAGGGCGTAAGCCTTGAACCGATCAACCCCATCAACGCCTTCGGAGGAATCGCCCCAGGCATCGGGATCTTCTTCGCCTTCTGGTCCTGGCTCGGATTCGAAGTGGTACCCAACTACGCTGAAGAATCCAAGAACCCCAAGAAACTTGTGCCGCTGGCAACCTACCTTGCAGTCATTGGCATCGGCCTGATTCTCTTCGTCACGGCTTGGGCAACAATCACGGGCTTCGGAACCGGCAAAGTAGTCGATGAAACAACCGGCCTGTTGGGCCAGTCCTACATCTCTCTCGCACAAACGTATGTTGGCGCCTGGGCAGCCGACTGCATCAACTGGCTTGTGATTACCGGTTGTTTCGCGTCTGTGCTGGCATTCCACCAAACTGTTTCACGCTATATCTACGCGATTGCACGTGAGGGTGTTCTGTTCCCGGGCAAGCTGGGCCACACACACGCGCGCTATGGAAGCCCCCACCACGCTGCCGTTGCGACGTTCTTTGGAGCGGCACTCATTCTGGCACTTTTCACGGCTTTCTACTTTGCGGCTCCTTCGGCCCAGGAATTCGCTGGCAACGACTTCAACACGGCCGCCTACTCCGAGGTCTTTGGTTGGTTCGCCATTGCATGTACTTTCTGGGTCATGCTCAATCAGATTCTGTGTTCCATTGCGACCATCCGGTACCACCGGCTGCCAGCGCACCGCATGCACGCGCACTGGTGGCGGACCATGCTGGCCCCCGGAATCGGAGCACTCGGTTTGGGTGGCGCTCTCTACCTGCTGTGGTCGAATCTCAGCTCCCTCGGGGGCGATATCATCTGGGTCAGTCTCATCCCGTGGTTCTGCATCGGCTGGTTTGTCTTCAGCCTCCTCATCGCATTCTGGCTGAAGGCCAAGCGCCCTGCGGCATACGAAGGACTCGGCCGCGTGCTCTCAACGACGGCGGACGACGCCTAGGATCGACGCCTACTCCCGCATAAGAAAAGTAAGCCGCCCCGGGCTGGGGCGGCTTACTTTTCTTAGTCGTTTGGCGGACTTACGCATCGATGGCTCGCGTCAGCCTCTCATCGTGAGGATCAGTTTCCCACCAACAGCGCGATTCTCTAAACGGTCCAGCGCGACGGCCATTTCATCCCATGGCAGGACTGCGGCAACGTGCGGGTCGAGTGCACCTTGCACCATGAGCTCCAGGAGCTTCGCCAGGTCCCGTCCGAAGGGAAGAGGATCGAAGAACAGTTCGAAACCCAGGATCCTGACCAAGGCCCCGTTGTAAACATCACGGACATTGAACGTACTTGGCTCGTCGGACGAATTACCAAAGGCAACCAGGCGGCCCCGTGGATCCAGCATGGAAAGTGTGCGTCCAAGCACGTGGCCGCCCACCGACTCAATGATCACGTCGAAACGATCGTGGACTTGCTCGATGTTGGATACGACCTGTTTGGCGCCCATGGCCCTGATCGCCTCAGCGTCGGTGCCCTTCGAGACCAGAGCCGTAACCATGGCTCCTGCTCGCGCGGCGAGTTGAACAGCGAACTGGCCAACACCGCCGGAGGCGCCGGTGATCAGGACATGATCGCCGAGGCCCGTCTCGCCCAGCCGCAATGTGCGTAAGGCGGTGAGTGCGGCCGTCGGCAGGGCAGCGGCCTGAGCGAACGTCAGCTCATCAGGAATGGCTGCAATCGAGTCTCGCTGCACGGCGACCATCTCTGCCCAAGCGCCATGTTCCACTATTCCGAGAACCCTCGAACCAGCCGTCAGTTCGTCGCTGGCGTCCTCCATGAGGACACCAGCGAAGTCCCAGCCTGGGATGATGCCTGCGGCCGCAGCGCGAAGTGCACGCATCTCGCCTCGGTTTAGGGAAATGGCATGAACCTCAACCAGGACTTCTTCAGGCTGTACTGAAGGCATGGGGACGTCCTGGATGGCGATTCGGCCGGGCGCCTCAGGGCTGACGGCCAGTGCACGCATTGTTGACGTGGCGGGTGGTGAGTGTTTCACGGTCCTCCGGGGGTGCGTTCTGCGGCGGGTTAATGACTAGGCCGGGGAGACGATGACGCCTTCGCGGTAGTCGAAAGCCCTGCGCTGGTGGGTAGTGTCGGAGAATACCCAGATGACAGTGCAGTCTTCGGTGATCGCGTCTACTGTTGCCCGATACGGCTCGCCAACAGATTCACTTACCAGGACGTTCTGGGTAGGCCGAAGCCCGGACCAGTTCTGACTGGTCCGGGCTTCGGTGGTGGAGGCTGTTTCCATCCGCGTGCCTTCCTAAGGAGCTTCTGCGGGGCTATTGGCAGTGACATAGGTGGAAACGGTCCGCGCTTCCAGCTCGGGGATGATATGTACAGCCCCGATGGTGAGGAAGTGTTGCGTCTGCCGATGCAGATCGAAGTCCTCGGCAGTGTGATAGCTCTCAAGGATGACAATCTTCCGGTCATCCTCAACTCCACGGAAGAATTCGTAGGAGATGTTGCCGGGTTCGTCGCGGGTTTGGGCTGCCATTCTTCCCAGATGCCCAAGAACCTCATCCGTGGTTCCAGGCTTGGTTCTGTATCTGGCAACGACATTGAAAGTGCTGGTCATGATGTCTCCTATTGGTCTTGGTGGGATGCGCCGATGGCCACGCCGGCCCCGGCGGGGAGCTCTTGGCAGGCGCGGAAACGCGTGAGCACGTCTGGATCATGGCCCGCGACGACGGTAAGTCCGCGCTGCCGCACTTCTTCCCGGATGAAGGCAAAGGCCTCGTACATGGCTGGCAGGTCACTGATTGCCGTAAAAGGCATGTCCCGCTCAAGCTCCTCGTAGAAATGGACAGCATCTGAGGCCAGCAGCACTTCGCCCTCCGAGGTGGGGACGTAGACAACTGCCTGCCCCGGCGTGTGGCCGCCGACTTCCACGAGCCTGAGTCCCGGCGCCGGTGATGTTTCGCCCGAGAATAGTTTCAGGCGCCCCTGGGCTTCTGCCAGGCGGAGCTGATCAATCTCGACGTCTTCTGAATAGAAGGAGAACTGGATGTGCCCAGCTGTGGCGGACGTCCAGAACTTGTATTCTGCTTCCGCCATATGTATCCGCGCGTTCGGGAACAGATCCAGGTTGCCAATGTGGTCATAGTGACCGTGGGTCACGATGACGTCATCAACACCGGCCGGGGCGATGCCCAGCAGGTTAAGTGCCTCGGCAGGGTGCAACAGCAGAGTGCGGCCACGTCGGCGGCCGGCATCTTCGCCAAAGCCGGTGTCCACGACAACGGTTCCTTCCGACCCTTGAAGGACCCAGAAGTAGTAGTCCACCGTGGTCGGGCCGTCGTCTTCCCCGTACAAGCGGTAGTTAAGGTAGATGTCGCTGCGTTCTGTGGCCCGGGTCCCGACGCGAACGGCGACAACCCGGTAGCCGCCGTCGTTCTTAGCCGGCGCCATTGCCGCCCTCGTGAACGGCCACGGAGGGTTCGATTCCGTCAGCGCCGACCACTCCGCGCCAAGCCTCGAAACCAGCTTGGAATGCTACGACGCCGGCTTCGGGGAGCGAAATCTCGATCGCTTCGAGGATTTCGGTCGGCGTGAGGCCAAGGTCGAGCGCTACGCGGATGTGGGACTGGATGTGGCCCTTTGACGCGCGCATGACGGTGAGGCTGACAATGAAGATGAGTTCCTTTGTCTTTCGGTCAAGGGTGCGCTCATCCAAGTAAGCGGCGGAAACGACATGGTTCGCCGCCTGAAGTACGGGAAAATCGTGCTTGGCCATGACCTTGTGGTAATCGAGCACGTACCCGCGCTTGCGCGCCATATCGTCGATGTAGGTCTGGGCCTCGGCCGTCTGGTCGTTGAGGTCAATGGTCATACTGGAGTCCTTCCGGATGGTGCGGCGATCAGCTGGCGCGCAGCGGTGTGCCGTTGAGTTTTTCGTAGTATCGGGCAAATTCGGTGTGGTCCGGGACGTCACTGTCCAGGATTTCCCGCGCTTTCTCGGCGGTTTCTTGCGCAGTGAGCACGATCGGTGCTTCAGCGGACTGCTTGGAAATGAGGTTCCTAGCAATCTTGAGGTCCTTGAGCATCAGGTCCATGGCAAAGCCGGAATCAAAACTGCCGGTCAGGATATGGCGGGGGTACTTGAACTCCGACGCCTGGCTGCGCCCCGTGGAGCCATTGATGACTTCCAACATCTTTTCCGGCGCAATACCAGCCGTCGCGGCAACTGTAAGGATTTCGGCGGCGGCGGCGAGGTTGGTGGCCGACAGCAGGTTGTTCAGTGCTTTTGCTGCGTGCCCCGTTCCCGGGGGCCCTACGTGAGTGATGGACTCACCAAGGTTACGAAGGTGCCGTTTGGCACGTTCGACGGCGGTGCTTTCGCCTCCAACCATGATGGCAAGCTTCCCGGTCAGGGCTTTTGCGACACCACCGGACACCGGTGCATCGACGTAATCAATGCCGAGAGCAGCGGCTTCAGCAGCGAGGGCGGCAGTGCTTTCGGGTTCGGAGGAACTCATGTCGATGATCAACGTTCCAGCTGCCAGTTGCCGAAGTAGTCCCGGACTGGTGCGCAGGACGGACTCAATGATCCGGCTGTTGGGGAGCATGAGGATCACGGTCCCCACGTGTGACGGGATGTTCTCCAGGTCCGGCAGTGCTGTGCCGTTCGTCGCCGCGGCTACCTCCGCGGCGACTGCAGGATTCGTGTCATATACGAACAGTTCGCGGCCGGGGGAGTAGTTGATGGCCATCGGCCGGCCCATGTTGCCGAGTCCTACAAACAGGGAAGCGTGAGTGTCGGCGATTACCATGTCGACGTTCCTCCATCGATGGTGAGTACAGATCCCGTGGCGAAGCTGGACTCTTTGGCGGCAAGCCAGACAATGGCTTCGGCTACTTCTTCCGGACGGCCCATGCGATGCATGGGCGAACGGCCGTTAAGGGCGTCTACGAGCTTTTGCGGTTCCTCTGACTCGGAGATCATTTTGTCGAAATAGGGCGAGTTGATGGTTCCTGGAGCGACGGCATTGACGCGAATGCCTTGATCCACGTGGTCAAGGGCCATGGCCCGGGTCAAGGCAGAGACCCCACCCTTCGAGGCCACATATGCGGCGCGATCGCGGATGCCAACGCTCGCGGTGTACGAGGAAGTGTTAACGATCCTGCCGTCACCGGTTTTCGCGAGTTCCGGGATGGCGTACTTTGAGCAGAGGTATACGCCCTTGAGGTTAACGGACATGAGGCGATCCCAGTTGTCCTCGTCAATTTCCAGGACGTTCCCGGGGAAACCGAATCCTGCATTGTTGCAGAGGACATCGATGCCCCCAAAGTTATCGACGACCGTCTTGATCATTGACTGGACGCTTGCTGAGTCGCTGACGTCGACGGTGACTGCAAGGGCCTTGGCGCCGGCCTCGTCGGCAACTTCCCGGGCAGCCGTTTCGTTCTTGTCGGCGATGACCACGTTGGCGTCAAGCTCAGCGAATCGGAGGGCAGCTGCCCTGCCGATACCGCTGCCGGCGCCGGTCACTATGACAGTTTGGTCGGTGAAATTCACGAGGCGCTTCCCTTAAGGTCAATGATCTGGCGGATGACTTTGCCTTCGCGGAGTTCATCCATGGCGTGGTTGATGTCGTCCAGAGCGATGGTGCCAGAGATGAGCTTTTCTACCGGCAGGACACCATCCAGGTACATCTGGGCATAGCGGGCTATGTCTTCGGAAGGAATACCGGAGCCCATGTAGGAGCCGATCAACTGCCGGGCTTCAACCACCAGGCTCAACGGCGAGATTTCCAGACGTGCTTCAGGGCGTGGAAGTCCGACTGTCACAGTTCGGCCACCTGGCTTGGTCAAGTCGATGGCTCCGGAAAGCGCGGCAGGGTTTCCCACGCACTCGATAACGGCGTCGAACTTCAGGCCGGCGGCTGCTGCGTCGGCTGGTGTATATGCAGCAGTTGCACCGATTTCCAGGGATGTTTCCAGTTTCGAGGGGAGCATGTCGATGGCAACAACTTCACCGGCACCAGCGGCTATGGCCACAAGTGCCGCGGCCAGGCCCACGCCACCCATACCGACGATGGCGACGGACTCACCTGCCCGAACTTTCGCTGCATTGATGACTGCGCCTCCACCCGTGAGGACGGCACATCCAAGGAGGGCCCCGACGTCGGCTGGTACTCCTTCGGGCAGTGGGACCACCGAGTGCTTGTCCACGACGGCATACTCGGCAAACGCCGATACCCCGCCGTGGTGGTCAAGGGGCTTGCCGTTAATGCGGAGACGCCGGTCGCCATGAAGCAGCGTTCCTTCCGCGTTGGCCTTGGTGCCCTCAAGGCAGAGTGCCCAACCGCTGGAGGTGCATGCAGCGCATTCACCACAGCGCGGCATGAAAGTCATCGTGACCCGCTGCCCGACCTTCAGATCGTCGCAGTCTTCCCCAAGCTCTTCTATGATGCCCGAGCCTTCGTGACCCAGGACCATCGGTACTGCGCAGACGCGTACACCACTGACGCGCGAGAGGTCTGAGTGGCACACTCCCGCGGCTTCCATTCGAATGAGTACTTCACCGCGGCCCGGGGCATCAAGGGTCAATTCAGCAACGTTGATGGGGGTTGTTTCCTCCCAGGGCGTGGGCGCCCCGATGGTTTCCAGAACCGCTCCTCTGAACTTCATCGTTCTACTCCAGTCCCCGCCGTCGCCGGCGGCATATTTCTCATGAGCTGCACTTCGCGCTAATCCAGTATTACAGTAATACTTGCGAGTGTGTCCAGTCCCACTATCGGCATTATCGCGTATGATGATGAAACCCTTTAGAAGGAATGCCATGACTATTGACGCTATCCGCAGGACAGCAGCGCCACTCCGTACGGAAGTGGTTAACGCGCTACGCCGCGCCATTGTTGCCCAGGAATTTGCTCCGGGCGACCGACTCGTTGAAACGGTAATGTGCGAGAAATACTCCGTGAGTCGGACCGTGATACGCGAAGCTCTAAGGCAGCTCGAGTCTGAGGGCCTCGTGACAATGGTTCCGAATCGGGGTCCCGAAGTTGCCACGCTCAGCATCCATGACGCGGAAAGTCTGTACGAAGTCCGCCGCGCCCTCGAATCCCTCGCTGGCAGTCTCTTCGCGGAGCGGGCAAGCGATTCGCAGTGCGCGGAGCTGGTCTCCCGATTGGGCGAAGTCAAAGCCGCAGTGGCTTCAGGAGACCCCGAAAAGCGTCTAGCCGCGAAGGATCGCTACTACGACGTTCTTCTGGACGGCACGGGAAATGCTGAGATCGCACGAATGTTGCGAAGCGTCAATGCGCGGACGCAGATGCTCCGAACGCTTTCCTTGGCGTCACCCGGCCGCGACGCCCGCACCATCGCTGAGATAACCCGGATCACGGCTGCGGCGGCCGTCAATCGCGATCCTGATGAAGCCCGTTCGGCGTGCGAAGAGCATGTTCGCAATGCTGCCGAAGCCGCCTTGGGGGAGATGCGTAAACTTCGGGCGAATTGATTCCGGCACCTTTCTGGCCCCGTTCCGTCCGATGGCGGAAGCGGGGCCTTTTTTGTTTCGTCGCGGTTGACGTGGGTCACACAGGGCCTCTAAGCTCATAAGACCGTAATACGGTCTTATGACCTCCAGCTCTAGCTGGTTCTCCAACTCTGCTTCGAAAGGTTGAGCGTAATGCGCGCATCATCCGCGACACTGGCGTCGCCGCCTTCACCGGCCAAGGTCGCCATGGCCAGCTTCATCGGCACCACTATTGAGTGGTATGACTACTACATCTTTGGTGCCGCCACAGTCTTGGTGCTGAACAGCCAGTTTTTCCCAACCTTGGACCCGTTCGCAGGCACGCTTGCCTCATTTGCCACCTTTGCGGTCGCTTTCATCGCCCGCCCTTTCGGTGGCGCCTTCTTTGGACATTTTGGTGACAAGATCGGCCGGAAGAAGATGCTCGTTTGGTCGGTGCTGGCGATGGGACTTGGCACGTTGGTCGTTGGCTTGCTACCCAACTACGCGACCATCGGTATCTGGGCTCCGATCCTGCTCGTCGTCTGCCGCTTCCTTCAGGGCTTCGCTGTCGGCGGTGAATGGGGAGGCGCCGTACTGATGTCTTTGGAGCACGCCCCAGCCAACAAGCGTGCATTCTTTGCCAGCTTCCCCCAGGCCGGCGTCCCGGCCGGCACGGTTCTCTCCAGCGGCACCTTTKCTCTTATTGCCCTCATGCCTCAGGACCAGCTTCTGTCCTGGGGTTGGCGGATTCCCTTTGTTGCCTCCATCTTGCTGGTCATCATTGGCCTATGGATCCGGCTCAAAGTCACCGAGTCTCCTGAGTTCCTGGAAATCCAGGAAAAGAACGAAGTCCCCAAGGTACCGGCGTTCGAGGTCTTCAAGCACCACAAGCGCTCACTCATGCACGGTATTCTCTGCGGGTTCGCTCCGAACTTTACGTTCTACATCGCAACCGTGTTCCTGGTCAGCTATGGCCCCAAACAGCTCGGCATCCCGTCAAGCACGATCTTCGTTGCGCTGATGATCGCCGCCTCACTTCAGGTATTCACGTTGCCCTTCTTCGCCACCTTCGCGGATAAGTACAGCCAGAAGAAGGTCCTGCTGACCGGCTGCGTCCTGGTGGGATTGGGTGCCTTTCCGGTCTTCGCTCTCTTCAGCACGGGAACCTTTTGGGGGATCCTTTTGGCCCTCGTGATCGCGCTTCCCATCCTTCATGGGGTCTCGTATGGTGTGATCTCAGGTTTCACGGCAGAACTCTTCCCCACGGAAGTGCGTTACACAGGGACGTCCCTCGCATATCAGCTCGGTGGCATCGTCACTTCCGCACCAGTGCCGATCATCGCGACCCTCCTGATTCAGCAGTATCAGTCCAGCAACGCGGTCGCTTGGTACATGGTCATCTCGGCAGCGCTGGGTTTCATCGCCATCGTCACTGCAAAAACAATTCGTGACAGCAGGGCCAACTCCGCCGTCCGCGTGGACGAACTAAGCATCTGAGTCGTATCGCGGTTGCAGGGCCGGGGCTATTGTCCGGGCCTCCCAACCGAGCACTGTGAGTCCGTCCCCGAACGCAGAAAGATATTTCATGAATTCAACTACCGGCACACCCCCTGCCATTTCGGAATTGTGGTTCACCCATCTAGCCAATGCAGTGCACGGTGATCGGGAGCTTCAGGTCATCGGCAGATACAGCAACTTCTGGATTGACGCCGTTTCGCCAGGCCATTGGCGGGTTGCCCTGAACTTCCACGGTTCCAGCCTCATTCCCACGCCCTGGAAAGACTTGCCGCTTGACCACATTGTCATTTCGGCCACACCAGTTGGCTGGGGACAGATCTTCGACCCCCAACCTAAACCGTTGCTGCATGACCTACTTGCGCTCGGAAAGAACAGCCCGGATGTAACGCTAGGCGGTTCCGACGTCGAACTCGTCCGCAACTTGAGGGTCCTCTCACGCCTCGTGGACCTCGGAAAGGCCCTCCATGTCCAGCACTGACACACCATTAGCCAGCATCGAAGATGTCGTTGGCCGCTACGTGAACCTGCGCTCGTCGGGCCGGGAGCAGCGCATTTACTTCGAAGAAGCCGGCACCGGACCTGTCCTGCTTTGCCTGCACACGGCGGGAGCGGATTCCCGACAGTTCCGGCACCTGCTTAATGATCCGGAGATCACCAGCCGATTCCGAGTGGTAGCGTTCGACCTTCCCTGGCACGGCCGGTCACTCCCACCCGAAGGGTGGTGGGAAGAAGAATATCTACTCACCGCCGATGCTTACGTCGCTATTGTCCGCGACTTTGCCGCCGCCCTGAACCTGGATCAACCGACAGTGATTGGTTGTTCCATGGCTGGGTCCCTCGTGCTCGAATTGGCTCGCAGGCACGCTGACGAAATCGGCGGAGTCATTGGCCTGTCAGGAGCGCTCAAGGTCAACGGGCGCTTCCAGGACTGGTCCCTGCGGCCGGATGTTAATGCCCAGCAATCTGTGCCCACCTGGACGTCGAGCCTCATGGCGCCGCAAAGCCCTGAGGTTTCCCGGCGAGAGGTTTGGTGGATCTACAGTCAAGGTGGCCCGGGGATTTACCGGGGTGACACCTACTTCTACTCTCAGGATCTGGACCTGAGGGGAAGGGGCCACGAGATCGACACCGAAGCCTGCCCCGTGTACCTTCTCACGGGCGAATACGATCACGCCTGCACTCCAGCCGACACCGCAGATGCCATCGCCGAAATTCCGGGGGCCAAGGGTGGCGCGATGAAGGACATCGGGCACTTCCCGATGGCCGAGAACTACCCGCTGTTCAAGACTCACCTGCTGCCGATCCTTGATGAGCTCCACCCAGAGGTCGTCAGTGATCTCGACCCATTTGCCTTGGAAGGAACCCACAATGTCTGAAACGGCCACTGTCACCCCCGAACTCGAGCGCCTTCTGCTCTCGACTGTTCCCACTGGATTGCTGATCAATGGCCAGTGGCGCGATGCCAGCGGTGGCGGTACGTTCGTCGTCGAAGACCCCGCAACCGGAAGGAAGCTTCTGGAGATCGCGGATGCTACCAGCGCCGATGCGATGGCAGCACTCGATGCTGCCGACGCCGTACAAGCGTCCTGGGCGCGGACGGCCCCTCGCGTCCGGGCGGAAATCCTGCGTCGCGGTTTTGAACTAGTCACCGAACGGGCCGAAGACTTTGCGCTGCTGATGACCCTGGAGATGGGTAAGCCTCTGGCTGAGGCACGCGGCGAAGTGACCTATGGCGCCGAGTTCCTGCGCTGGTTCTCAGAGGAGACCGTCCGCGATTACGGCCGGTACCTCACGTCCCCTGAGGGGAAGAACAAGATACTGGTCCAGCGCAAGCCCGTGGGGCCGTGCCTGCTGATCACACCGTGGAACTTCCCGCTGGCGATGGCCACTCGAAAGGTTGCTCCGGCCATTGCGGCCGGCTGCACCATGGTCCTCAAGCCAGCCAAGTTCACACCGCTGACGTCGCTGTTGTTCGCCCAGGTGATGCAGGAAGCAGGCCTGCCTGCCGGTGTGCTGAACGTCGTCGCTTCATCATCCGCGTCAGCGATCTCGGGGCCCCTGATTAAGGACTCGCGCCTTCGGAAGGTCTCCTTCACGGGTTCGACGCCGGTAGGCCGACGGCTACTTGCGGACGCGTCGCACAACGTGCTGCGCACCTCGATGGAGTTGGGCGGCAATGCTCCGTTCATCGTGTTCGAGGACGCCGACGTGGACGAGGCTGTACAAGGCGCGATGGCAGCGAAGATGCGCAACATGGGCGAAGCCTGCACCGCAGCCAACCGTTTCCTCGTCCACGAGACAGTGGCCGGCGAATTCACCTCGAAGTTCGCTGCGGCCATGGGTTCACTGACGCTGGGCCGAGGCACTGACCCGGGCACCGCCGTCGGCCCCATCATCGACGGCGGCGCCCGCAAGGACATCCACGCTCTTGTCACCGAAGCAGTAGAGCAGGGCGCCACTGTGGCAACCGGCGGGGCACCGCGCGACGGCGCGGGCTACTTCTATCCGCCCACCGTTCTGGCCAACGTCCCGCACGATGCAACGATCCTGGCCAGCGAGATCTTTGGTCCCGTTGCTCCGGTCGCGACTTTCCAAACCGAGGAAGAAGCCATCCGACTCGCGAATGCATCGGAGTACGGGTTGGCGTCGTATCTCTTCACCCGCGACCACGCCCGAATGTTACGGGTCGCCGAGCAGATCGAGTTCGGCATGGTCGGATTCAACAGCGGCATGATCTCCAACGCTGCGGCTCCGTTCGGTGGCGTCAAGCAGTCCGGACTCGGCCGGGAAGGTGGCGCCGAAGGCCTCGCCGAATACACCACTGCGCAGTACATCGCCATCCCCGACCCGTACGCAGTCTAAACGCGATGTCCTCGCGCTGATAAGCGCTGATCGTCGCCCTCACGCTGGCCCCCGCCCTTTGCTCGCAACAGGGGCGGGGGCCATTCCATGCCTAAGAAAGTCGTCGGAATGGCTTTGTTGGTGTCAGTGGCAGCCACAGGATGTGCGCAGTACGAGTTCGCTGGGGAAGATCTTGGTTTGGGTTTCGCTTCCAGCCGGGGGGGCCAGGAGGGCTTCCAGGGCGGTCCGAGGTCCTTCACGGGCCGGGCGACTGTACTAAGCCGGGGCCAAGTGTATTCGGATTCGGGTGAGCCATCAAAAGCTAAAACCGCGAGGTCTTCCAGTACTCGCAGGCCAGCTTCGTGGAGGGCGCACAGCAGCACACTGCCTGTTGGTCCGAACTGACGAAGACGGACGTGGGCCGCTCCGCGACCCACGCAGCCCAATCAGGGCGACCGCTGGATCAAAAGCACTCTCACCCTCGTGCGGACGGGGGACCCCGCAACCAAGGGCCGGAGAGGCGGACTGGAATGCCGATCAACGGGAAGTGCGTCACAGATATGGCCGAAATGTGCCCTTGAGCGAGGTGTCGATCGGTTAGCGTCGGCTTAAGGGAATTAGGTATTAGGTGTGATCCAAATACCTTAGAAGAATGGCGGGTTTGTGAGGTGATGTCAAGCCGCTGCGCTCGGCCTTCGGCTCCGACACTTAGAAGCCCTTGACACCTGAAACTGTGTCATGTTTCATAGTTTGCAGGCCAATGGACCATATCTAGGACCATTACGCCAAGGATGGGCTACCTATTCACTGCGATCTCTGTCGCACCTTTAGGCTGCCGTCCTTTCTCACTACTCTCCTTGGGAGCATCCAGATGAAGAAGCACTTCCTTGCCGCCGTCGCTGTGACGATCGGGGCTCTCGCCCTGACCGCATGTGGTGGCAACGCAAACTCGAGCTCGTCCAGCAGCGCCTCCGGCTTCGGAGACTGCAAAGTCACTGGCCAGCCGGACAGCATCAAGCTCAAAACTCAAAAGCCCGATGTCCTGACGGTCGCCGTCGTTCTGCCAAACCCTGGATGGTCCAATGGCACTAGCCCCGATTCGGTCAAGAGCGGATTTGAATACTGCATGGCCGCAGATATCGCCCACCGTGCCGGCCTCAAATCAGTTCAACTGAAAAACTTTGCATGGGATCAGTTCATCTCCGGAACGGCATCCGGCTACGACATTGGACTGGCAACAGTGACAATTACCGATAAGCGCAAGGAAGTTTTTGACTTCTCGCGGAGGTATTTTTCCTCAAACCTTGGCATAGCGACCAAGAAGGATTCAAAAGTCACGGCCGACACCCTCCGTGACTCGAAGATCGCAGTCCTCCAGGGCAACGTAGGCGCACAGTGGGTGGCAGAAGTGCTCAAGCCCACCAAGTCCGCAGCAGTCTTCCAATCCGCTGCGGACATCTTCACTGCGCTCAGTGCCGGACAGGTCGACGCAGTCGTTACCGACACAACAATCGCCCTGACCAGCGTGAAAGAGACAGGGGGTGCTCTCGCCGTAACGGGTCAGATAGCTCTCGATCAGGGCTACGGCGTTGTGCTACCGCGCAACTCGGAGAATACCGCGGCTGTCGACAAGGCCGTCGGCGACCTGGATTCTGACGGGACACTGAAGTCTCTAGCCGCTGACTACCTTCAGCCCACGTTCGGAGTTGACCCTAATTCCGTCCCGTTCTGGGTCGTCAAGTGACGTCGATTGCTGCCTCGCCTCTAGCGGCGGCGCCACGTCTCAGCCCTCCGCCAAGGAGTCTCGCTCTTTCGGCGGCGGCTGCAGTTTTCGCCCTGTTCATCGTACTTTCAGTCGCGGCACTCGGTGCCGCCGCGATGAATGGCTCCGAAGAAGGCACCACCACGTATGTTGTCGGCTGGCTCTTGAGTACTGTCGGCGTATTGTCGGCAGCTGCCGTGTTGTGGATCGCGGTGCGGTCCTTGCGCCGGTCTCTCCGTGCTTCCAAGGAAGTGCGTGAAGGACGGATTCTCGACGCCCGGGCGAGTGGCGCAGCATCCCTGCATGATGCGACCTTCACCTTCGGGCTGGGCATTGCAGTCCTCATCGTCATCACAGGTGCGGTGCTGCTCACCGTAAACGAAGCCATCATCCAGAGGACTTTCCTGCGCTGGGACTTCATGGCTGAAAGCGTAGGTGACATCTTCGCAGCCTTCGGCCTGAACATTTGGATTGCGGTCATCACCGAGATCTTCGTTCTTACTTTCGGTCTGCTGCTGGCAGTAGCTCGCCTTGCCCCCGGAAATGCCTGGCGGCCTGTTCGGGCCATTGCCATCGCCTACATCGATTGCCTGCGCGCAGTGCCGGCGATTATCGTCATCTACTTGGTAGGTTTCGGCTTGCCTCTGCTGCAGCTTCCAGTATTGTCCGATCTGCCGCCGGAATGGTTCGCGATCATCGCGCTGACTCTGACTTTCAGCGCCTATACCGCCGAGACCTATAGGGCGGGCATAGAAGCAATCCATCCGTCCCAGTGGTCCGCTTCCCGTTCGCTCGGCTTCTCGTTCGGCAAGACGCTCCGATTTGTTATCTTGCCCCAAGCCGTGCGGGGCGTGGTCCCGCCGCTGCTTAGCTTGTTCATTTCTCTTCAGAAGGACACTTCGCTGGTAAACATTATTGGCACCATGGATGCGTTCAACCAGGCCAAATTCTATTCATCGGCGAACTTCAACCTCTCGTCAGTAACAGTTGTCGCCGTACTCTTCATTCTGATCACTATCCCGCAAACCCGCTTCGTTGATTGGATGCTGGCGCGAGGCGTTACCCGCCGCGGACGAAAGGGAGGTAAATAATGTCGTTCATTGAGTTGGCCGGCCTGCATAAAAGTTACGGCGCCCACACCGTGCTGCAAGGCATCGACCTCCAGGTCGAGCGCCATCAGGTCGTCACGTTGATTGGTGCCTCCGGATCGGGCAAATCGACCTTGCTGCGCTGCATTAATGCTCTGGAGCCGATAGATACAGGCGAGATCCGCATTGACGGAGACGTGGTCAGTGGCCCCGGGGTGAACGTCAATAGTCTGCGCCGGGCGGTAGGAATGGTATTCCAGTCATTCAACCTCTTCCCGCACATGAGCGTATTGGATAACGTTGCCCTTGGTCCGATCAAGCTCCTGGGACTTCGCCCTGATGTAGCGCGTGAACGCGCCTACGCACTCCTCGAGCGGGTCAACCTCGGAAACCGCTCGAGCTATTTCCCGGAACAACTTTCCGGGGGCCAGCAGCAGCGTGTAGCGATTATGCGAACACTCGCGATGGAGCCCAAAGCTGTGCTTCTGGACGAAATCACCTCCGCACTTGACCCAGAGCTAGTCGCTGAGGTTCTCAACATAGTTCGTGAGCTCGCGGCAGATGGGATGACGATGATGCTGGCGACACATGAAATGCACTTCGCGCGCGAAGTTTCTGACCTTGTCGTCTTTTTGGAACAAGGACGCCTCTTGGAACAAGGCCCTCCCGAACAGGTGTTCGGCGACCCCGTGCAGCCACGGACGCGCGAATTCCTTCGCCAGATTGTGGAGGCCGGGCGCCTCTAAACCCTGGATCGACCCACGACACACGCTTCAACCGGCCGGAGGGTTAGTCCGGCACTCGCGGGAGAGCATTCCACAAGTTCCCAGGTCTTTCCATGACTCGAAAACTGAAACATAAAGCTGCCCGGCAGGCTTCCTCACAAGAGGAGGCCAGCCGGGCCATCTTCGTGAATTGGATGCAGAGGCCATGCTGGCTGATTGCAGCCAGCATGGCGTCAAGACCGTTACTGTTCGCCGCGTTGCTGCCAAAGTCGCGGCCCGCACTCTATGGCAACTCTCACGGTTGTAAGGTCGTCCAGCTGCTCTGCACTTCCAAGCATGCTGCGGCGCCATTCTGCAGCGGCTGGCTCCTGCGCTGGCAAAGTTGCCGCCGGTCTCTCTGGCCGGACGACAATGTAGCCATAGCGGGGCTGCCTTATGACTCCGGATGTGGCTGCAAATGATTGTGATGGCCTTGGTGGGAGTGGGAACCGGATCCTTCAGGAGCCGGCTAGTTGCCCTAGTCCACAGCGCGGCGCCTACCTGCCAGACGGGAGCATCGACGCCACAGCCAGCATTGTCAGGCAGGTGGGCTCAGCAGTAGCCATGACCGGCCCGATGAAAGCATCGGCAACCTCTCAGACGCTGAAGCGACGGCACGCCTTGGAGATGTCCCAGGCCTTCCAACTCGGCGTTTAGTGGGAGTGTTTGGGAATCGCTGCCGAGAATGTAGCTGAAGGCATGTTAACCGCACGCCAGGATCCACACCTCCCGGATTCCGGCGGAGCGACGGCGCATGCTTCGACTTTCCATATACTTCGGCTGCCGGGACGTCGGGCCGGGGATCCTCAGCAGGACAGTTCCAGGCACTGGGGAGGTGCTGGCGTTGTCCCAAGACCGCTTATTGATCCCCGATTCACCGTTTGGTTTCCGGAATGTGACGCGTTGCCCCGGCGCCGGCGCGTCCAGATTTGGCCCTGGCGATGCTCGAAGATCAAAGGTTTCGTTTATTGCATCGTCCTCTTGAGGAGTCGTAGGAACATCAGGTCGGACGATGTGATTGAGACGCCGTTGCCTGCCATCATCATAAGGTGTATGGTACACACCTAATACCTTGTCTAATTTAGCTAAACAGAGCGTCCAACAATGCGGTCGGCCGGAGCAGGAGTAGCTCCTCCTGGCTGGCGTCTTGCAGGTCCACCCGGAGAGCCGCTGTTGTGACAAACCGCCGCGTGCCGACAAAGGCACGTTGAAAGGACTTCAGTGGGAACGATCTATACGGCAGAAACGCTGATCACGGCTGACCATGGAGGAGTCTCCATTGAGTCTTTCCACGGCTCAGGGATTCTTGTGGACGGCAGCAAGATCATTGCGCTGGCGCCTCTGGGCGACTTGGTCGACGAAGGCCATTCCTTACGCGATTTCGGGCCGGGGTCCACGATCCTTCCCGGGCTAATAGACACACACGTCCACTTGGCCTTGGACGGGAGTCCGGACCCGCTGACCGCATTTAACAATTCAGATGACCGCCAAAAATTCGCATGCATGTTGAAAAACGCCCGGGAGTTGCTCAGCGCTGGTGTGACGACGGCGCGTGATCTGGGCGCGCCTGATCTCTTGGACCAGGCAGCGAAGAGGGCAATTGATTCAGGCAACGCTAGGGGCCCCCGCCTCTTGACGGTCACGGCGCCTCTGACCATCACGGGGGGTCATTGCTGGTTCTTCGGTGGTGAGTGTGAAGGTGTGGAGGAAGTCCGGCGCAAGGTCAGAGCCGCCCGGCGTGACGGGGCAGACTGCATAAAGATTATGTCGACCGGTGGAGACCTGACTCCCGGAACGATGCCCTCGCAGCCTCAGTTCACGCTTGAGGAGCTGCGGGCCATCGTCGAGGAAGCACATCGCTATGGCCTTATGGTCACGGCGCATGCCCACGGCGAAGAAGGTATCCGTCGCGCCATCGAAGCTGGAGTGGACAGCTTGGAGCATTTCAGCTTCCGGATGGCGGACGGATCGCGGCAGGAACGTCCCGAACTTATTCAGTTGGCGGCGAGCCGTGGCGTTTTCGTCTGCTCAACCCTGAACATCGCGTGGTTCACCGTCATGGATGGCAGCGAATTTGTGCCGTTCGACATGATGCGTAAGTTCGTGGACCAAGGCATCCGGATTGTTGCCGGTACGGATGCCGGTATCGGTCACGCGAGCCATCTTGAATATGTGGCTGGCCTGGAGGGCATGGCGGCACTGGGCATGACCAATGATGAGGTGCTGCTGGCGGCCACGGCTTCTGCGGCGACTTCCTTGGGTTTGAAAGGTGTGACAGGGGCCTTGTCCCCGGGCCATGACGCGGATCTCGTTGCCATCATGGGTGACCCCCGCAGGAACCTTGCCTCTCTTCGAAACGTGATGGGGGTCGTGACAAGGGGCGCCGAGTATCATCCCGAATTTACGTCCACAAGGTCATGGAACGATGCGGTTGTTGCGCCGAAGTACCACCCGCAGTCCTAGCGCATGACCTGCCCGGTTACACGTCCCAGCTGAATCAGGAGGTTCAGTTGGGACACTGGCGTACCGCCAGCCACCGCCATCTGTTGCCCGACAGTGGATTCTACGGCTCGTCATGAGTGAATCTGTTGGTCGAGACTGCCATCCTATTTAGGCGGTGGGGTAGAGGCGGGAAGTCTCGAAGCTGTATGGATCCATGCCTAGAAGAATCCCTATACTGTCTTGATCGAAGGATGGCAGCGGAGGACTGGTCAGAATCGTCCTAGACAGTAAGGCACTGCGATGGCGCTGCCAGGGTGGCGGCGGGCACTGCCCAGGACGGCTTAGCGCGGTTCCCCCTGCCCCGCTCTGCTATTCGATCAGGGGACGGTAGTGGAAACTATTTGCGTCCGCTTTCGATGACTCGGCGGATCTCTTGCCGTGTGTGCTCAATGTGATCCTGCATCGCTTGATGTGCGCGTGAGGGATCACCGTCCCGTATGGCTTCGAACACGAGCTTGTGTTGCAGTTGATCATCTTCCATTGGATCGGGGTGGTCCAACATGTCCGCGGGGCTGAATAATTCACTGCGGGCGTGCCGGACCGCGTTTTCCAGCCTTTTGCTCCCTGCCGCCTTGGCAACTGCATCGTGGAAGGAAGCATCCGCCAACCGGAACTCGGTGTGGTTGGTAGCGGCGGCTTGCTGGTGAATCGCGGCGAGCATAGCTTCCAAGTCGGCTGATGTCCGACGCGATGCTGCCAAGCTAGCCGCGTGGCACTCTACGGCAACTCTCATCGTTGTGAGATCGTCCAGCTCATCTTCGCGTTCGAGCATGTTCCGGCGCCATTCGGCGAGCGGTTGGCTTAGGGCCGTAACGAAGTTACCGCCGCTCTTGCCCCGGCGGGCCACGATGTAGCCCTCTTCCTGAAGCTGTTTGAAGGCCTCCCGCAAACTTACTCTTGCCACGCCGAGAGATTCTGCGAGCTGCCGCTCAGGAGGGAGCCTGTCACCCGGGCCCAGTTCGCCGCGATGTATCAAGCCTTTGACGTATTCGGCCACGCCTTGGGGAACAGAGACGGAAGTTACTTGATCGGACATAGGTCCCAGCTTAAGGCCAAAGGGTGTCCTTTTGGTGGAGGTAGCCCAGACTTCAGCAAATTTTTTGTTTGCCTGCAACTCGTTGAGATCGCCGAGCACCTCCTCCACGGATTGCCGGCGGCGGTCCGGCGTCGGCCCATCGTCCTTCCGGAAGGACCTCGGACCATGGATTGCAGCAGTGGTCACCTCGGTCTTGTGGATGCCATCCTCTCCCAGAGGGTCATGGAAAAGGCCAGTTGTGACCCTACTCACTGCTTCCGGCGATAGTGGTGGCGTCGATGACGAAACGGTATCGGACATCAGAATCGATGACTCGTCGGTAAGCGTCGTTGACGTCCCGGGCTGAGATAACCTCCACCTCCGCGCCGATGGCGTGTTCGGCGCAGAAGTCGAGCATTTCCTGGGTTTCAGAAATGCCCCCAATGGCCGAGCCGGCAAACGAGCGGCGGTTGCGGAGCAACGAAAAGACGTTGACGGGCAAGGGCTGAGCTGGGGCTCCTACGTTTACCAAAGTTCCCTTGAACGCCAGCATCCCGAGGTACGCGTCAATGTCGATCGGTGCGCTGACGGTGTTGAGGATAAGGTCGAAGACTCCGCTTAGCTCTTTGAAGGTCTCCGGGTCGCTGGTTGCCTTGTAAGTGGTTGCTCCAAAACGATGCCCATCCTCTTGCTTGGCGAGTGACTGGGACAGGACTGTGACTTCGGCACCTAGGGCGGCCGCAATCTTGATGGCCACGTGCCCCAGGCCGCCCATGCCAACAACGGCCACTTTCCGCCCAGCGCCCGCTCCCCAGTGGCGCAACGGCGAGTATGTGGTGATGCCCGCACAGAGCAGTGGCGCAGCCACGTCAAGGGCTAGCGCGTCCGGGATTCGAAGTACGAATGCCTCTGTCACTACAACGTGAGTGGAGTAACCGCCCTGTGTGATACTCCCGTCGCGGTCAATGGAACCATACGTGCCGACGCCACCGTTCAGGCAGTACTGCTCCTGACCCGCGAGACAGTGCGCACATTCGCGGCAGGAATCGACCAAGCATCCGACGCCCACTCTGTCGCCGACGGCGTACCGGGTCACGTCGGAGCCCTTGCCCGCAACGATGCCGGCTATCTCGTGGCCGGGGCAGAGTGGATACTTCTGGGCTCCCCAGTCGCCCCGAACCGTGTGAATGTCCGAACGGCAAATGCCGGCGTACTTGATTTCGATCAGGACGTCGCTAGGCCCAGGCTCCCGTCGTTCCACAGTGGTGAGAATGAGTGGTTCGCCGGGGCCGGCGGCGGAATAAGCAGGTACGGTGTGCAAAGTGGCTCCAGTTCGGGGAGGATGGGGCGGGCTGGTTCTTAGAGCAGGATTCCGGTGTATTTGGTTTCCTGGCAGGCCTCGAGGCCGTCAGTGCCCCCGTGCCCGTGGAGTCCGGATTGGTTTTTTCCACCGAGGGGCGGAGGGGCCGGCTGCAAGCCGGCGGTGGTGCGGTCATGCCGGCGTCGAGAGCGTCTGCCACCCGTCTCGAAGGTGTAAATCCCTGCGACGGGGCCAAGATTTTTTCGGTGCGGACATCCGCATTGGCGGGGATATCGGTCAGGACGGTGGCCGGGAAGTAGTTGCCGGGCTCTCAATCTGCACGGAACGATTGAAGACGGCCGCGAATGGTCGAAGGCCGGACGCTGTCCAGTCGCTCTGCGGGGCGGATGAAGCCCGCAATCTTGCTCATGATGTTAGGCCTCCTGGCATTCGAAGTTGGGAGTCGTCAGGGGAAGGAGCGTTAGCTCCGCCTCCTTTTTCAGTGCGGTGAAGAGGGGTTGCCCCAGTTCGGCCTCAGGCAGGTTTGCCTCCGGGTGCCACTGGATACCAAGTACCCAGTTTTCTCCGGTGAGTTCGATGGCTTCGGCGAGTCCGTCGTCGGCGTGGGCTGTGACGCGCAGGCCGTCACCGAGGACATTGATGGCTTGATGGTGGAATGACGCGACCTTAATCCGGGCTGCGCCTACAAAGACGGCTGAAACCCGGCTTTCGGCCTCCAGTTCAGCCTCGTGAACCGCAAAATCCATGGTGTTGTTATGGCGCAATTCGTAGTGGGAGACGCTGCTGGGACGCAGGTCGGTGTGCAGGGAACCGCCACGGGCAACGTTCAATAACTGCATCCCGCGGCAGCTGCCCAACACAGGCAGGCCGTTGTCGAGGCCGAATCGGATGGCAGCCATGTCAATGCGGTCTTGTTCCGGGTCGACCCCGAACAGGGTCGGATCATCGTCCGCCCCGCCGAATAGAACAGGGTTGACATCTCCGCCGCCAGGCAGAACGAATCCGTGGCAGCAGGCGAACCTCTCCATGAGTTCCTCGTCGGTTCCAGGGCCGATGATGACAGGTTCGGCGCCGGATTCGAGAATCAGGGCGACTACTGAGTCAAAAGCCTTTTCTGCCTCTTGCATGGCCGGGTCAGTCGACCCGCAACCCAAGCGGGAGAGCCGGGCTGTAATGCCGATTCTCGGGCGAGTTGGTTCTGTCATGGTCAAGGTGTTCTCCTCAGGCGTTTAGCGAGCAATGAATTGGCTGCAGTCTTCTTATACTTAGGGTATGAGGTCTACACCACATACCTTAAAAGAATGGTCCTCACCCGGAGCACATGTCAAGGCGGGCGGCCATGTCTCCGGCGAGCGTGTGTCGAGCTTGACTGGGATGGTGTAGTTGAGGGGTCTTTCGGCCCAAAGCTCCGCCGGCGTTCATCCAGGGCAGGGCTGATGGCGCGGTCAACGCTCTGACAGTTCCTGGCCATGGCCCATCGGGATGCGCCAGAACAGGTGGTTTGATGCCACCAACGGCATCAAACCACCTGCTCTCGTGGCCAAACCGGATCATGATGAAGAGGTTCAGCTACTAGCTGGGAATTGGTTTGAACGCAGTTTCTTTCATGGTTGCGTAAAAGATGACTGAGATGACCATCAAACCGGTGAGGTACCACGGGAATGCAAGGGGCGCTCCCCAAGCGACAAACTGAGTGCCGACCAGTGGAGTGGTGCCGCCCACGAGGCCCACAGTGGCGGCGTATGGGAAGCCCAGTCCTGCGGCGCGAAACTTCTTCGGGAACATTTCAGCGAACGTCGGTGCCGCCGTTACGGCGATCAGAGCAAGGGTACTCATGGCGATCGTCTGGAGGATAACCAGGGTAATGAGCTGGTCGTTGAGCAGCGCCAGGGCGGGTACGGTGCCGGCGGTTAGTAGGACACCTGCTGTCAGCAGAATGGGCTTACGGCCGAAGCGGTCGGTCAGTCGGCCGATCCCGATGGAAGCGACGCCGACTATGGACACTGCTATTGCCAATGAAACGAGCCCGTACTTGGGGTCCAGGCCCTTATACGTCGCCGCGTAAGTCGGCATGTAGTTTCCCCATGCGTAGGTCATCGCCGTGTAGCCGATCGTCAGGCCAACGACCTTCAGGGTCGCTTTCGGATGCTGACGGATGGCGTCGAAGATCCCCAGCGGCTCGTACTTGGCAGGCTCGGTGTCGATTGTCTCTGCCATTCCGCGCCGAATCCAGATACCGGCAAAGGACAGCATGGCGCCGAACATGAAGATGGCACGCCATCCCCAGCTGGTCATGTCTGCCGGTGAGAGCGTCCATGTCGCGAGGGCGACAAGAAGCGTGACCAGAATTTGACCGGCGCACGCGACGGCGTAGATCACGCCCGAAATGAATCCGCGGCGTCCTTCGGGAGCGACTTCCATGGAGAAAGCAGTCACCGCGCCGAACTCTCCACCGATGCAGATCCCTTGGACCACTCGGGCAAGAATCAGGATGATGGGCGCCATTATGCCGATCTGGGCGTACGTTGGGGTCAGCCCGATCACGAGGGCTGCGCCGCCCATGCCGTAAACGGTCAGCATGAGGGCAAATCTGCGTCCGAGGCGGTCCGCGATCTTTCCGATGACCAGACCCGAAATCGGACGCACAAGGAAGCCTATGGCCATGATTCCGAAAGTGGCAATCAAGGCAGCCATCGGATCCGTATCCGCTGGGAAAAATTGCTTTGCAAAGTAGACCGCCAGAAAGACGTACGCGTTCCAGTCGAAGAACTCGATGAGGTTTCCAACGGCGGCGGCGGCGAGCTGGCGCCGCGGGATGGAGCCTGCAGTAACTGGTGGCCTGGCCGCGGTTGATGGAGCTTGGGTCACGATGACTCCTATGGGGTGGGATGCTGCGTCTTAGAACGGAGAAAAGTCCCTGAGATTTGGGGACCAGGGGGTGAACGTGGACTGAGGCCCATGGGGTGTGCGCATTAGGCTTGTGGTTCACACCTAATACCTTTAGGCATTAGGAATATGACACAGCACACACCCTTTGGTTGTCAAGGTCTCAACCAAACGTGAAGTGAGGCCGCTAGGCAGGATTTAGGCGCTAGCGGCTCCCAGGCGTGTGGCGAACCGTTCGCCCGACACCGCCGCGGTAGTAATGGCAGGACCGTTCGCCGAGCAAAGCGACTTCGGCATGGTCGGATCCAGCACCGGCATCTATTTCCAACGCAGCGGCTCCGTTCGTCGGCGTGAAGATGCTGATTTACTTCTGTAGGGCCCTTCCACGGTCGAACCGCCTGGTGGAGGTTTTGCGAGTCAATTCACGGTCTGGTCCCGGAAGAAAGAGAAGCGTAGCGTCTGATATGTCAATGAATACGGTGGCCGCAGTCGGGCCGGAGCTCGCATCGATTGCCGCATAAAAACCCTTTCGAAGGGATCGGACATGGCGGGATGGAATGCAGAAACTGCGGCAGGGCCGTTGGGGAGCGCGGCGGTCACATTAGTGGAAGGATCGTCCTTCTGCATCTCCTCGTCCAACGGCGACATCCTGCCGGGCTACCCCCAGGGAGTTTTTGTTCAAGACACGCGGATTCTGTCCAACTGGGCCCTGACTATCAACGGCCAATCGCTTGAACCACTGTCAGCGGAGACGAAGGAACCCTACCGGGCACTTTTTATCGGCCGTGTTCCCCGTTCAGACGGCTATGCAGACAGCCCGCTAATTGTTGAGCGGCTACGCGAAGTAGGTGCTGGGCTCTTGGAGCAGATCACCGTTCGGAATTATTCGGTAAGTCCAGTCGAATGTCTGATCCGCCTCAGCGTTGAGGCTGATTTCGCCGATGTGTTCGAAGTGAAGGAAGCCAAGATCGAGCGGCGTTGGGACGAAAGTCGACGACCGAACAGTGATTCACTCACCATTCAGGCACTCTGGGAGGAGGTCAGCAAAGGGGTTGTTATTACGGCCATTGGTGCTCAGGTGGAGGCGGATGCTCTGACATACCGGACGGTGGTGGGGCCAGCGAGCGACTGGAAAGCTGTACTGAGCGTAGTGCCGTCTGGTGACCGAGCCGATCACGTGGAACCGTTCATGCATCCGGACCTCCGCGGACCGTCACCCAGCGATCTGCGCCGCCGGGGGTGGGTGGCCAAAATTCCAGTGTTGCAGATGGGTAACCATTCCATCGAGCGGACCTTGCGACGCAGCTACGACGATTTGGGGGCCTTGCAGATCGAGGATCCGGATCATCCGGAGCGTGTGGTTGTAGCCGCAGGGGCGCCATGGTTCATGACCTTGTTTGGCCGGGACTCGCTTTGGACGTCTCTAATGGCGCTTCCCGTTGACCCATCCCTGGCCTTGGGCACCCTGCAAACGCTGGCTGACCGCCAAGGCAGGGTGGTGGACCCGGTTACCGAGGAGGAGCCCGGCAAGATCCTCCACGAGGTCAGGCTTGATGTCTCCAGCGGGCTGGCTTTGGGTGGCAAGTCCGCCTACTACGGCAGCGTCGACGCGACACCGCTGTTCGTGATGATGCTCGGGGCGGTGAGCCGCTGGGGGTTTTCCCCGGATACCACCGCTGCTCTGCTACCCCATGCCGACCGTGCGTTAGCTTGGATCCGGGACTACGGGGACAAAGACGGCGACGGATTTGTCGAGTACGCGCGCCTCAACGATCAGGGCCTAATCAACCAGGGTTGGAAGGATTCGTGGGATGGCATAAATTTTGCCGACGGTACCCTGGCGGAGCCACCGATGGCGTTATGCGAAGTGCAAGCCTATGTCTACGGCGCGTATGTTTCACGGGCCTGGATGGCGTACGACGTCGGTGACGAGTCGCTGGGGGCCGAACTCATGGACCGCGCGGAGCGGCTAAAGAAGCAGTTCAATGAGCAGTTCTGGCTGCCAGAGCGTGGCTACTACGCCATCGCACTGGACCGCGACAAGCGTCCGGTCGATGCGTGCGCGTCCAACATGGGTCATTGTCTTTGGTTTGGCATCGTCGACGACGACAAGGCGCCGTTGGTGGTTGAAAGACTAATGTCTCCAGAAATGTTCAGCGGTTGGGGAGTCCGGACTCTGGCCAGCGACATGGGAGCCTACAACCCCGCGAGCTATCACAACGGTTCAGTCTGGCCCCATGACAACGCCATCATTGTCATGGGCCTAGTACGTTACGGCTTCGTTGAGCAGGCACAACGTATTGCCACCGCCTTGCTGGAGGGCGCCGAGTACTCCAACGGACGGCTGCCCGAGCTTTTCTGCGGCTTTGATAGGGGACAGGTGGCGCAGCCCGTGCCCTATCCCACTGCTTGTTCGCCGCAGGCATGGGCAGCAACTGCTCCGATCGCGCTGGTGACGAGCCTGATGCGATACGACGCGCACGTTTCCCGTGGAGGCTTGTGGCTGGATCCGGCGCTCCCGGAGTCCTTTGGCCGACTACATATCACCAATGCCCCGACGGGCCGCGGACCCGTCACTATCGATGTCTTCGGGTCCGAATGCACAGTGAGCGGACTGGCCGAGGGCTTGACACTCCACCGTGGGCACCGGCCATGGATGACTGAGCTTGTGGATCAAGCCAGGCAGCACTCGAAACGGATGCCAGGGGGCTAGATAAGGCTAAGGAGCAGGTTCAGAGTGCCCATGAGGTTGTCGCGTTTGTACTTCATGGTTTCGCGCCTAGAACGCCGACGGCTTTGAGGCCGGCCCGGCCCATGAGCCACCAGTCCGGCGCCACGGCACTCGGAGCGATGCCTCGAATTCAATAGAACCCATTGGCGCTGTCGTGAATCGCTTTGCCTCCGATAGATGAACGTGGGCAACGGTCTGGCATGACAAGCTGGCGTTGCGATCAGTAGCCAGTAACCTTACGTAGGTGCGAGGTTCCTCATCATGGTCTTGTCTCGTCCTTCATGGGACGGGGTACTTCGTAGCCGGCGTCTACGTTTGGCCAGCCGATCACCGTGATGAGGCGCAGCGACGAAGCGAAATGACGACAAGTGCACCGAAAACTCCTAGCCGCCGGCGTCCCGATTGATTGCACGTCTTTGAAGCAATGCCTCATGCAAGCTTCGGGGGTCACACACTGGGGGATCTGGAATTACGAGCTGAAACATGCGGCTGGGTTCCTAGCTCCGGGGGCTTGCGCGGCTGGGAACTGCGGGAGCGCTGGACCGGACGGTGCATCCTTATAGGACCGACCTCCGCTGAACTCCACCTGGGCAAATCCTCACTCGATCCAGTGAACCCGCGGTTGGCTGACCAGCGCATCGGGCTTCCGATGTGGCACACGAGTTGCTGATCTCCGTCATGTACTTCAGGACGTGCGCGCCATGAAGGATATGAAAGGAGGTGAATCGATTTGATGGAAATTGCTGCGTTGTTGCCCATCGGGAACATGGTGCTTTCGCCCGAACTTTCATGGCCAGTTACGGCCTCGGGAGTGGTCGCGACAGGGCAAAAAAGAAGTGTGAACAATGTCCACACTTTCCGCCCCGGATTGGCCCGTACAGCCATCGGACTGGCCCGGATTCCGTATGTTTCCGCAACTTCCCAGAGTTCGCAAAGCCTGGAATCCCGTTCGAGTCCCACCTCGGGCACTGTATTGTCGCAGGTCAGGGGCCTATATGGCCCCTGACTGTTGACAAAACCCCCAAATCTGTTGATACGGATCTAGCATTTTTATGTGGCTAGTATCCGGAAACGCGTCAAAAAGGACGGCTCTTCGTCCTTCATGGTGGTCTGGCGCGACCCCAAGATCCGGAAACAACAGGGCATCACTGTCGACTCCGCGCATGAGGCTGGAACTCTGAAACGGTTGCTCGATGCGAACGGACAGTCTTTCGAAATCGCCCAGCAAGCACTGCTGGACAACAGGGCGAAAATTCCGACTGTCGGCGAAGTGATCCAGGAACACATCGACCTGCTGGTGCGGCCCTCGAGCGGGACCGTGAAGACCTATCAGACCATGCTCGACCTTCATGTGAAGAAGGTCATCGGGCACGTGCCTGTAGACAAGCTGGATTACCGGATGATCGCCTACTGGGTGAAGTCGATGATGGCCAAAGGCCGCTCACCGAAAACGATCAGAATGTCCATGGGTTGATCTCCGCGTCGATGAACACAGCAGGAGATGCTGGGGTACATCACGCGCAATCCCTGCCGAGGTGTGCAGTTGCCGAGCGTTGAGAAGGCTGAGGAGGAGATGATGTTCCTCACCCGAGCAGAGTTCGGACTGATCATGGACGGCCGTAAACCATGGCCCTGCTCTGGCTCGGACGGCACTGGGAGCCACCCGATCGCAGACATGGGGAACGAGCGGTCTCGGCTTCATCGCAAATTCGCGATGTGACACAATTCCGACAGACTGCATGTGAAGAACCGGACCGGCAATCTTCCGGACATAACGATGATCAGTTCGGGGCATGGAAAGGGTCCGAATCATCGTCCGGCAGATGCCGAAGGAGTCACCAATGTCCTTCGGCCGGAGCGGGGACTTCTTGAAGGCCGGATGACATTTCCAAGGTCATAGCAATTGTTAATATTCGCTCTTCCACAGTGGCGTTTGGCGCTGCTGCTACCTTCAGACCGCGAAACCCTGTCTCTTCTTCCGGTCCTGCAGCGAGGAGGCATTCCTGGATTCGCTCGGCTGTCATCAGGGACGTGGGCTCCAGCAGTCCGTCCAACGGTCCGAGTGAACTCGTCTCCGTGCCTGAACCGGATCCGGCAGGAGCCGGGGGGACATGGACGTCGGCCCATGCAGGCCCGAAGCGTGTGTCTGCGTCGGCGCAGCCGGAAAGAACGACTCCTGCCAGCAATCCGGCATCGCGGAGGTACGTGATGTGGTCAAGTGCGGCCTCCGGTCTCCGCTGCTCGATGACTGAACGTCCCCAATTGATGGACATGCCCAAAGCACCGCCTGAGGATTTGGCGCGATGAACCGCTTCGGTTTCAGCTTCCAGTGTCAGGAAGCCCTTGGAAGGTGTTTGGCCAGCGATATAAGCGTCACAGTGTTCGAGGACGACGCGTGCTCCCTGCCAGTCCCAGGAGCAGATCTCGGCCAAGGATTCGCTCAAGGCGGTGACTGAGGCTTTGCCGCTGGAGGCCACAGGGGCTGAGTGGATTTCCACCGCGATTACGGCCGGGCGTCCAACACGTGAATTCAGCCTGGTCACGGCCTGCAGGGCTTCATGCACGAATCCGATGGCCGCCCGGCGGCCCGTTGCTGAGGTGGAGGCCAAGCCGAATGCCGGGTCCGCTCCGAGCCTGGCCATGGTTCCGGGGATGGTTGTCACGACATAGTCTGCATGTTCGGGAAGCTGCCGGAGGAACCAATCTTCGTCGTCTTTATGAAGGGCTCCGGTGAACGGAACTTCCAGGCCAGCGACGCCTTGCAGCGCCAGAACAGATTTCAGGAATGTTCCTTCGGCGACCGGGTCCCACGCAATCAGGCTTGGTGCAGCTGCATACGCTCCGATGAAGAAAGCATTTTGTTCGTAGTGTTGAGGCATTGTCGCTCCACGTTCTTGACCGGACTAGGGGTGGTGTGACGAGCTGAATTGGGGGTGTTTACTGCAGGTAGCGGTACGCGCTACATGATGCTGCGGCAATCAAGCAGCCGCGGCGGTGCCGTGCGGCGAAGCACGGTTGCCGCACGGGACCCATCTTGAAGACTGCCTGGCCGCCGCAGCCAAGGCATACCAACTGATGCCGACGGCGCGCCTGCCAGGACAGATCTTTCGCCCCGTATTCGAAGGCGTCCCAGTCCATTCCGTCCACCAAACTCAGGGCGCGTCTCACTGCTGGCGCCAGGATGCAGAAGGATTGTGATCAACGGCTGACCGGTTCATGGGCCCTCAGCAACGGCAGTTCTTCGCGGCGCGGGAGGCCTTCCCAGTCACCGGGGACGAGGCAAACGAATGCGCCGGCACTTGCTGCGGTCTCCAGCCGTTTCTGCGGCTCCATTCCGTTAACCAATTCAGCCAGATAGCCCGCCACGAAGGCGTCACCGGCGCCGACGGTGTCCACGGCATCTATGCGTGTGGCCTCTTGGGAGAATTCGGTGCCATCAATGAGTGCAAACGCTCCCGCGGCGCCCAACTTGATGATTACCTGGCTTGGGCCCAATGCTGCGATCTTTCGGGCGGCAATCTCAGGACCATTGCTGTAGGGTGCTTCGCCTACGGCGAGTTCAGCTTCCTCAAGGCCGGCAAAGACAATGTCCACCAAGGCGATGATGTCCCGATAAGCGCTTCCAGCCGCTGCTTCGTCCCAGAGTCGCGAACGGTAGTTCAGGTCGAAGGACACGGGAACACCGGCGGCCCTGGCGGTACCAATGGCATAGTGAAGCGTTATGGCGGCTTGTGGTGACAGCGCGGGGGTTATGCCGCTGACGTGGAGCAACGCGGCCCCGGAGATGAGTTGTTCATCGACATCGTCCGGGGCGATACGGGAACCTGCACTGCCTGAGCGGTAGTACATGACTCTTTGGGAGGCGGACGTCCGGCGCTCCTTGATCATCAGGCCCGTGGGGGCTTCGTGATCAACGGTGATGCGGACGTCCACGCCTTCGGCACGGATCTCACGTTCCACGAGTTGGCCCAGGGAATCGTCACCGACCCTGCCACACCACACTGATTGGATTCCCAAGCGTTGGAGGCCGATTGCGACATTTGATTCCGAGCCTCCTATGCCCAGGCTCATGCTTGGTACATGTGCCAAGGGTCCCGGTTGGTCCGCGGCCATGAGGGCCATGGTTTCGCCCAACGTGACTACATACGTTCCGGGCTTCACAGTGCACGCGCTTCGTCAACGAGGGCTCGAAGGCGACGGGCCCTTTCCGTCAGCTGACCGAGGTCCCCGCCGTCGAACGCATCACCCAGCAACGGGCCTCCCAGGCTGACCGCCAAGGCTCCGGCTTTGATCCAGGCCGGGACGTCCTGGATCTCTACCCCGCCGGAGGGAACCACTTGGATGTCCGGGAAAGGGCCACGCAGTTGCGGAACATATGCTGGACCCACCGCGGATGCGGGGAAGATCTTGACGGCCGTGGCGCCCAGTTTCCAGCTGGCATGCAGTTCGGTGGGCGTCAATCCACCGGCAAAGATTGGGACGTCCCGCTGTACGCACGCAGCGATGATCTCCGGCTGGGTAGTGGGGGTCACGATGTACGCAGCGCCGAGGTCCAACGCCGTTTCGGCCTCTCCGGCCGTAGTTACCGTTCCGACGCCGATTTCCACACCGTCGCCGAATCGATCCCGCAACAGTGGGAGTTCATCGAAGACGCCTGGTGTGCTCAGCGTCAGTTCGATGCTCAGCACACCGCCGTGTTGGAGTGCGTCGATCACCGGCGCATACTCCCGTGCGTGCCGGGCCCGAAGGACAGCGACGACGCCGGTATCGCGGAGCATCGCTGACAGGTCAGGACGGATGGGAATCTCCTTGGTATCGAGCTGGAGCATGATGTTCCTTCGTGGTGTGGGGTGATCAGTCAATGAGCGCTGGGGTGCTAGGCGTCGGTGGCGGAGAGCTGGTTATTTACGACCGTTGTTTGGAGCAGGGGCCGGTTTGGGCGGGCGTCCTCGGGATCGGTCAGATCTCGGTTCAGTGTTTCCGGCGACATCCGTGTGGCGATGAAGCTGACGGCCATGGTCAAGGACATGTAGATGGCGATCGGGATCCAGGAGTTGCTGAACATTGCCAGCAGGCCTGCGCAGATCATGGGAGCGACGCCGCCGCCGATGATGGAGGAGAACTCCCGACCCAGGGTCACGCCTGCGTAGCGGTAGCGGCTGCCGAAAATCTCGGGGAAGTAGCTCATGTGGACGCCGACCACGCCTTGGCAGGCGAGCATGAATCCGATGATGATGACCATGACGATTGCTGCCGGGGAGCCCGTGGTCAGCAGCAGGAACGCTGGGGCGGGGAAGAGGATCAGGGCTCCGGTAATGAGGGAAACAACGCGCCTGCGTCCGATCTTGTCGGACAGAATGCCGAAGGATACTGCCGCCACGCCGCCGCAGAGTGAACCGATCAGGAGTACGGGTGGAATGAATTTCGGGTCGGTGCCCACGACGGTGATGAGGTAGGAGGCCATGAAGACCTGGATGGTGTAGGACTGGGTGCTGACGCCGAAGTTCATGAGGATGACGCGCAGGACGTTGGCCTTGCCGTTCTTGGCAACTTCCTTCAGCGGTGCGGGCGGGACTGTGCGGGTTTGTTTGATTTCTTCAAATACCGGAGACTCGTCGAGTTTGCGCCGGATGACGAGGGCGGCAATGGTGACGAAGATGCTGGAGAGGAACACCAGCCTCCAACCCCAGGTGAGCATGTCGTTCGGTGCCAGCGCTTGGGCGGCGATCCATACGAGTGCACCTAGTGCGGTGCCGGCTGCCGCGCCGACCATGATCAGTGATGCAAAGCGTCCTCGGGTACCTGGAGCAGCCGACTCTGTCAGCAACGTGGCACCTCCGGATTGTTCTGCGCCGGCGCCGAAGCCTTGGGCGGCCCGGCAGACACACAGGAGGATCGGTGCCAGCAGTCCGACTTGGTCGAAGGTGGGCAGCAGGCCGATGACCAGCGTTGCGCCGCCCATGAGCAGAAGGGTTACAACCAGGATCCATTTCCGGCCGAGTCTGTCGCCGAAGTGGGAGAAGAATATTCCACCCAGGGGCCGGAAAAGGAAGCCTACGGCGAAGGTGGTGAAGCTTGCGAGGAGCGCGGTCGCTGGGGAAATGTTGGGGAAGAAGAGTTTGCTGAAGACCAAGGCCGAGGCCGTGCCGTAGATGACGAAGTCATAGAGTTCCAGCGTGGTACCGATGAGACCTGCGACGGCGGCCTTCCGGACCTTGGTTTGGTCCACGGGCGTGGGTGGGAGGTTTGCTGCTGTCGTCATTTCCATACTCCTTTGAATGGATGTTTCTTTGATGCTTTCCGGCGGCATCCGTGCCATGCGGGGGTGTTTAGTAGCTGATCAATACTTTGAGATTCCGCGGATCGTTGACGGGAGCCGTGAGGGCCGCTGCTGCGTCCTTGAGCGGATATGTGGCAGTGATGATGGACCGCAGGTCCACTTTTCCGGACGAGGCCAGGTCGATCGCCGTCGGGAACGCGTTGGCGTACCGGAACGCCGTCACAAGGTCGATTTCGTAACGCTGCAGGTAGCCAAGCGGAATGCCGTCTACTGTGGGCCGGGCTTGCCCGACCACCGTGGCGCGGGCGCCCGGACCCAGTGTGTGGATGCCATCCGCGAGTGCGCGGATGTTTCCGGAGCATTCGATGAGGCGGTCCATGTCTTTGAGGTCAAGTGGTTCCGTGGAGGTGTTGATGGTGCGTGTTGCTCCCAGCCGGGCAGCGACGGCGAGCCGGTCGTCGTTGACGTCCGTGACAACGATTTCGCTGGCGCCCTGGGCCGCTGCGACCTGGGCCACGAGAAGGCCAATGGGTCCGGCACCAGTGACCAGCACCCGATGCCCGCTCTGGACCTGCGCGCGTTCGACGGCCCAGACCGCGACGGCGAGTGGCTCGATCGCAGCTCCGATTTCGGCTGGTACGGCTTCAGGTAGGGCGTGGAGGGTGGCGTCGGGCACCACCACGTGGCGGGCAAAGAGCCCGTCCGTGGGCGGGGAGCCGAAGCAGGTTCCTGTTGGGCACACGTTGTAGTGGCCGGAGAGGCATGCCGGGCATTCGCGGCATGGCATGGCCGGTTCGATGACGACGGCGGTACCCACGGCGGTGCGGGCCTTTTCGCCGGCGGCAATCACCACGCCGGCGCCTTCGTGGCCGAGGATGGTGGGTTGGCCAAGGACGTTGCTGCCGTTGCGACCCTCTGCGAAATAGTGCATGTCGGAGCCGCAGATGCCGCCGGAACGCATCTCCACCAGCACGTCGTTGGGGCCAAGCGGTTTCAGAGGTTTGTTCTCGATGCGGATATCGCCGGCGCCATGCAGGACGGCTGCTTCGGTGGTCGTTGGCAGATCCGTGCGATGTTCCGAAAGGATGGTTTGGGTGTTCATGTGGTGCTCCGGTGGGCTGCGTGGGGACGGGATGTCGGATTGCTGGCATCGGCGATCGCGGCCAGTGGGCCATGGGAATGCAGGATGTCGATAAATTCGCCGGTGCGTTCGATGAAGTCAGTGCGCTCGGCCAGTTCCTCGCCGAGGAGATGGTGGTCGGCCAGGACACTTTCGGCCAGCTCATGGCCGGAGCGGGACTGGGCCGCCAGACCGGACAGGAGGCGACGGGCGGGATCTTCCATGGCATCTGCATGTTCCCCGGGCTCGAAGCCCCCCAACGGTGCGAGGCACGTCAGGTAGGCCGCTGTGGTGAGGGCCAGAAGCTGCGGCATGGTCCCGGCGTCGAGCATTTTCAGCGCCGGGAGCGGAATACGCTGCCTGAGTTTCACCGAACCGTCGGAACCGACTTGGCTGGTGCGGTGGCCCAAGGCCGAGTTGCGCCAGCGTGAGAAGAGTTGCTCCTCGTAGGCGCTGACGTCCACGCCGGCGGGAACGTTGACGCTGGGCAGGTACTCGTCGCGCAGCACCGTACGGGCTGCCTGTTCGATGCGGGCCTGCGCTACCGATTCAGGGATAGTGGCGGCTCCGGTGAGCGCACCCAAATAGGCGATCAGGGAGTGGGTGCCGTTGAGGAGCCGGACCTTGAGCTGTTCATACCCGGCGACATCGTTGGAGAAAACAGCACCTCCGGCTTCCCACATGGGGCGGCCCGCTATGAAGTTATCTTCCATGATCCACATGGAGAAGGGTTCCGCCGGGACCGGGATGGCGTCGATGTAGCCGCGTTCTTCCGCGACAAGGGCTCGGTACTGTTCGGTGGTGGCCGGTACGATCCTGTCCACCATGGATGACGGGAAGCTCGCATGGGCCTCGATCCACGCCAGGGTTTCCGTTGCTTCGGCAGCTGGCAGCCTGGAGGCGAATTCGCGGACCAGCCGCTGGGTGTGGTGGCCGTTGTCGGCCAGGTTGTCGCAGCTCAGGATCGTGATGGGTTCTGAGTGTATGCGGGCACGGTGTTGAAGTCCGCGGACGATTTGGCCGATCGGCGTTTTGGGCGCTTTGGCGTTGACCAGGTCGTGTTGTACGGCGGGATCTGCCAGGTTCAACGATCCTGTGGAGGGTGAATAGGTGTAGCCGTTTTCGGTCACGGTGAGGGAGACAATTCTGGTGGCTGGGTCACCGATGACTGCTGGGACGCGCTCCGGATCCTTGGCTGCCACAAACGCGTCAGTGTGTACCCGGGGGATCGAAAATCCCGAGCCTTCGGGGGAGATTTCCACCACGGTATAGAGCATGTCCTGGGCGTGCATCGCGTCGGTGACAGTCGAGGACCGACTGGAAACGCCGATGATTCCCCAGTCGCCGCCGCCGGCTTTAATGGCCGCGTCGGTGTAGACGGCTTGGTGTGCCCGGTGGAAATTGCCAAGACCCAAGTGGACAATGCCCGCAGGAGGGGCGGTGCGGCTGCTGATGAGGCCAGGTGTGCCCAGCGAGAGTGGTGGGGTCTTTGGGGATGCCATGGTTTACCAGTCCTTCATGGAGCCGTCGAGCTCACGGGCAATCGGCAGGTAGGCCTGCTTGTACGGGAAGCGGGCGGCGGCCTCTTCGTCTACCTCTACGCCGAGGCCGGGCTCGTCGCCGGGATGCAGGTATCCGTCCTCGAAACGGAAGCTGGAACGGAAGACCTCCGACACCAGGGGGTCATAGCCCATGTACTCCTGGATGGCGAAGTTGGACGTGGCAAGGCCGAGGTGCAGTGAGGCGGAGAGGTTGATGGGGGAGACATCCGAGGGGCCGTGCGGTGCGCCCTTGATTTGGTAAACCTCGGCAAGGGCGAGGATCTTGCGGACGTGCGAAATGCCGCCGGCATGGACCACGGCAGTGCGGATGAAGTCGATGAGTCGCTCAGTGATGAGTAGTTCCGCGTCCCAGATGGTGTTGAACACTTCACCGATCGCCAGCGGGATGGTGGTCTGCTGGCGGAGTGTCCGCAGCAGGCGCTGGTTCTCGGCGGGCGTCACATCTTCAAGCCAGAAGAGGTCCACGTCTTCCAAAGACCTGGCCAGGCGTGCAGCTTCGGTGGGGTTGAGCCGGTGGTGGACGTCATGCAGGAGTTTTAGCTCCGGCCCAACGTGGTCTCGGACCGCGGAAAGTACCCTGGGGGCGTGGCGAAGATACGCCGAGGTGTCCCAGTCCTCCTCCACGGGACCTACGCCGCGGCCCGCTGGCTCGTAACTCGCCGCGCCCTTGGTGACGCCGTAGACCTTGTCCAAGCCGGGAACTCCAGACTGGGCGCGCACGGCGCGGAAGCCCTGCTCACGGCGCTGGTCAACGGAATCCAAGAGTTCGGGCAGGTCCCAGCCGGTCGCATGCGTGTAGGTAAGTATCTTGTCCCGCGCGGCGCCGCCGAGGAGCTGGTACACGGGGACGCCGAGGGCCTTGCCTTTGATGTCCCAGAGGGCGAGGTCAATGGCGCCGATAGCGGCCATGGTTACCGGGCCGCGGCGCCAGTAGGCGCCACGGTAGAAGTACTGCCAGGTGTCTTCGATGCGGTCCGCATCCCTGCCCAGAAGGGCGGGCGCAAGGTGGTCCCGCAGGTAGCTCGCCACCGACAGTTCGCGGCCGTTGAGGGTGGCGTCGCCCCAGCCAACCAGGCCGTCGTCGGTGGTGATTTTGAGGGTGACGAAGTTGCGGCTGGGGCTGGTAACGAGGACGTCGACGTTGACGATTTTGCGGGTCATTTGGAAATCACTACGTTCTTGAGAGGTTCGCCGTTGGACAGTCTGGTGATGTTCTCCGCGATTTCGCGGGCGCGGTTGCGGAACGTCTCCGCGGTAACACCGGAGGAGTGTGGAGTCATGATGATGTTGTCGAGTCGCCCGAAAGGATGGGTTGACGGTTCGCCGCGGCCGTCGGTCCCCGGGTACTGGTACCAGACGTCGACGGCGGCACCTGCGATACGCCGGTCCCTTAGGGCTTCGTAGAGGGCGGCTTCGTCCACAACGGGTCCGCGGGCCACGTTCACGAGAAGCCCGTCCGGCCCGAGATCATCGAGTTCGGCAGCTCCGATGATGCCTGCGGTTTCTTCGGCCAAGGGGATGCTGATGACGAGGACTGTAGATTCGCTGAGAGCTTCGCCTAGCCGGTCGACGGGGCCTGCCCAGCGCAGGCCATTGGCTTTGGCGTCGATATTTCCATTGCGCGTTATCGCGATTCCTTCGGCGCCGAATGCCTTCAGAAGGTTCCATGCTGCGCCGCCGATGTGGCCGAAGCCGAGGAAGGTCACCACCGCGCCACGAAGAGTTTCGGGCTGGCTGATGGATGTCGAGTAAACCGACGAGGACCACACACCCGACCGGAGGGCGGCGTCCTGTCCGAGCAGGTTTCGGCGGAGGGCAACAAGCACAGTAGCGACGTGTTCAGCGATCGAGCTCTCGTGGTGAAAGGTATTCGCGCAGACAACACCGGAAGGCAGGGCGTCGGCCTCGATGCCGTCGTAGCCGGCGCCGCCAACATGAACCAAGCGAAGGTTGGGCGCCGCTGCGCCCATGGCGCCAGTGAAGCGCGGGCCGACGTAAACGTCTGCGTCTTTGAGGTCTGTGAGCACCGAATGCTCGTTCCAGCTGTCATGCCAGGAAGCGAGTGCTCCTTCGGGCAGAGCAGCTTCGAAGGTGGAGCGGTGGGGTAGCAGGTTGGGGTCTGCGATGACGATTCTCATGGTTACTTTCCCTGGAGGGCTTGGTTTGCTGTGCGTGCGGCAAATGTTGAACCGCGGACGATGAGTTGGGAGCTGAGGTGGACAGCTTCGGTGGCGGTTGGCTTTCCAGCCATTTGCTCGAGAAGGAGTTCGAGGCCAAGGGCGCCGCTTCGGTCGATGGGGACTCGGACGGATGTCAGGCCTGGTTCGGCCGCAGCGGCAATGTCGAGGTCGTCGATGCCCACCACGCTGATGTCTTCGGGGCAGTGATAGCCCAGCGTGCGGGCTCCGGCCAGCATGCCAATGGCCACGAGGTCGTTGTAGGCGATGACGGCCGTGGCGCCGCTGGCGACGACAGAAGCCGCAGCCGCCAGTCCGCCGTCGACCGTGGCATTCTGGTTCCCGACCGTGACGAGATCAATGCTCCAATCGGAGCAGAACTGGGTGATCGCGGCCAGGCGCTGGCGGTTGGCCCACGATGACGCAGGGCCTGGGATGTAGGCGATTTTGCGATGACCCAAAGCGTAAAGGTGCTCCACTGTCTGTCGCAGCCCCTCACCGGCCTCCATCAGGACGCAGGCGGCATGCTCGGCTTCACCGTTGATGACGACAAGTGGTGCGTTGCCTGCCAGGGTGTGGATCTGGTCCGAGGGGAGGCGGGGCGAGCACAGGATGATGCCGTCAACGCCGATGGCGAAACTCTCAAGATGTGCCCGCTCCCTGGAGGAGGATTCCGACGTGTCCGCCAGGACCATCCGGTGACGGCCATGCCAAGCCTGGTTCTGGATTGCCTTGATCAATGCAGCGAACACGGCGTTTGAGATGTCCGGAACGATGACGCCAAAAGTGCGGCTGCCGTTCACCCCGGGAATCTCGTAGCCCAGCTCATCCGCTGCCGCCATCACCTTCAGCCGGGTTTCTGCGGCCAGCCGCCCTGGATCCCCGAAGGCCCGCGAAGCCGTGGCCAGTGATACGCCTGCGAGCTTTGCGACGTCCGTGAGTTTTGCCGACATGAGTCCTCCAGGTGCTTCATTGAAACCTTGTCCCTCAAGTATGGAAAGAGTTGTACAAGGTTGTCAAGGGTTTTCCATGACCTGCACCACAGTCGTTGGAGCCGCTCGTGAAGTGCAGGCTGGGACCGGCAGTTTCGGAAGTTGCCCATGGAGGCGGCATCATTTCAGCGGGTTTCTTACACGAAGCGAGCGCCGCATTGCTGGACGCTCGCTTTACTCGAGTTACCTATACGAACTGTGATTGTCTTCCGGTTAGGGCATGTCGAGTTGGGTTTTGTAGGCGGTGTCTCTATTGGTGTTCCAGCCGGCGATGATTCCGGCTCCGAGCATTTGGTCGCTGAGCCTGGCGAAGCGGTAGCCGGGGTCGATGTCGAGGGCTAGCTACATGTATTGGTGTGCTTGGGATCCTCGGCCTTGCCACCAGTTGATGTAGCCGATGGTGGTGAGGATGGGTGCCACGTGTTGGGGGCTGGTTCTCAATCGACGCAGGAGCGCCGAGCGAAGTTTCCGGATCGGTTCCGGCGCGGAGCGCCCTGGTTGCGCGGAGGTCCCGCCTGGCGATGATCGGATATCAGAATGACAAACAGCGATGTTGCTTCTGACCGTCCATGGACAGGTTAGGGAGCCACGGCAAGACGAAGCCGCCCAACTCTCCGCGGCGGCAGTTCGTGCTTTGCGGATCGTCTCAACCGTTGCGGAAGGGCGAACTGCTTTGGCGCCGACATATGCGCCGTTAGCGGCGGTCTAGTGTCCTGGGATCTTCAGGCTTTGGGGGATCGTTCGACTGTCCTGCGTGGGTGTCGCGCTGAGGTTCTAGTCGGCTGGCTTCCGTGTTTTTACGCCCCTTACGGACGAGCGTTCACGCGAACGATTTCAGGGCCCGCTTTCAGTTTCAAGTGCGGTGGCGGCGTCGAGTGCGTCGTCGACAACGATCAGGTAGTTCTCTCGCCCGGCGGCGAGGGGGATGGAGTCTTCGCCGTATTTGTTGTAGGCGAGGTCGACGGCGTCGTTGGCGTTCGTGATGTTCAGCCGGCGTAGGAGGCGGGCGATGTCGAGGGTGTCTTTGTCGCGTTCGGCAGCGATTTTCATGGCGAGGAGTGTTTCGGTGTCTGCTGCTTGGATGGTGAGTCCGTCGAGGTGTTCGAGTTCTACCCAAGTGGCCTTGTCTGGGACGAAGGCTGCGGCGTTGGAATTGAGCCATTCGGGTGCGAGGTCGAATTCGGCCGCCATTTCAGTGACGAGGGCATCGACGGCGGCCTTGTCGGCATAGCTGGCATCGATATCGGCAGTGGGGCGGTTGCCAATCCCTTGAAGGATAAGTGCGGCTCCGCCGACGAGTTTGATGTCGCCATGGACGCCTTTGGCGTGCAGGCGCCGGCCGAGTTCCCGGAGGAGAGCCCGTATTTGCTCGGCGTTGAGTTCCCCGCCATTCATGCGGTGGCCAGGCTGCGTTCGCGGATGTAGACGTTCATCGCGGCGAGCTCCTGTGGCGTTTCGGACATGGTGAGCTGCTTCATGGGTTCACGGATGTGCCGGTAGGACTCGGCGGGCATCCATGGCTCGTTGAGGGGCTTGATGCGTTTGGTCCAGGATGGTGCAGGTTGGCCAAGGCGGTGTGCGGTGTACTTCGTGATACCGGCGAGAGCGGCGGACCAGTGGGGCTCCTTGAGCCGCGGACTGCGCTGGAGCAGGGGCTTGCCGGCCTTGAGGGAAGCAGTGGCATAGTCGGCAAGCATTTTGATGGCGAACTCGAAGTCCCGGTCCGCGAGAAGCCGTGAAAAGGTTTGGGCGTAGTCGCGCCGCGCTGGGTCGTAGTCCCTGCCCCGGGGCAGGGGGTCTGTGGCTTCCAATGACAAGCCGAGCGCCGCCAGAATGGCTAGGGATTTGCCGAGTTCGGCACGGTCATGGCCGGCTTCGAGGTCCATGAGAAACTTCCTCGAGACCCCTGCCCTGTCAGCAAGGGTCTGCTGCGACAGTCCGCGGTCCTGGCGCCGGGCACGGATGACGGTGCCTACTGCGGCAGGGGTGTTGATGCTGGTTCCTGATGTCATGACGCCTCCCTTGTCACTTCCAGTATGTCACCGAACGGTGACATACTGTATTCGTTGGTGCGGGGGCAGAAAGGAAGTGTGTTCAACGTACATACTTTCCGCTTCGGATCGGGTCGTATATCGGCAGGATTGTCGCGGATTCTGCATGTTTCCGCCACTTCCCAGCGTCCCCAAGGCCTGGAATCCCGTTCGAGTCCCACCTCGGGCACGGCATACCCCCTCGTCAGAGGGGGTTTTTTGCTTTAACGTGTGTACATTCCGGGTGGTCAGGCCCCTCTGACACGGGCCACGGGGTGTGCCTGGCGCCGTGGGTCGCCTGTTTGGTTGTGGGGGAGCGGGTTCAGGGTCCTGGCAAGTGGGCTCTCCGCTGGCTTTGAACTGGGGCTGTGGCATTCCTCTCTTGATTCGTCAGGTAGGTCGTGGTTGTCCTACACCTCTTCATGGGTAGGTGGACTGAGCACAACATGACTTCGGGATCGTGCCTCGAGACCACCCGGCTCGGGCTCGTTCCTGGGTGAGGAGGCATGACCGGCCAAGGTTTGTGAGGCCAAAGGGGTGTTGACACTGTCCACACTTACATCTTCTTTATTGCGGTTGACTGCGGCCATCACTGTCCCCTCCTTCGGCCTACGTTTACTCATCGCATATAAGTGGCCCTAGCGACATGACGGCGATCCGCAAGCTACGTTCGACCGAGCGTATTCATGATCCCGTGGTTCCCTTCACCCTTTGTGTTGCCGTGTCTTTTTCTGCGGTTGTTGGTTGTAGGGGTCGTTCTGGTATGGACGACACGCTGGGCTGAGGGGCCGGAGTGCAACTTGGGGAACCGGGGCCGGGGCGAAAACTTCAGTCGGAGGCAATGCTTCGATCTTTCAATGAAGGAGTTCCCAGTTCGGGGGCCGGCGCGGTCGCGTCCTGATTGCGCGGACTGCCCGCCCAGCGAGCATGGGGCATATGAGAATGACAAGCAGCGATAGAACTTCCGCTTGTCTATCGAAGCGAAGGAACGAAGCGGCATGAATTCGGCATCAGCAATGATTCCGTTCCCAGGGCGCCGCTTGCGTTGTTCCTCCCATGCTAGGTCGCTCCCGGCAGGCCACAGTGTTCGGACGTGTTTCAGCCGGAGGGCTGTTGATCCCTATTGGCTAGGGGGGTGCCCGCGGTGACCGGCGCCGTTTCCTTGAGAAAGGGGACGGAAGGGTGGATGCCCTCGTGGATGTCATGCCTGCCCATTAGTACGGCAGATATTTCTGCTGCGGCAGCGGCAGAATTAGATGATTTGGTTCGCACGGCGGCTTCGATTGCGGTGATGACCGTTCACGGCCTCAGTGCCACGACGTCAGGGGCACTGCGTCGGAAAATGCGGTCGCTGTCGACGCTTTTAGCCTTGGTTTGGCTCCTACTGGTCTCGTATCGGCAAGGATCACGTTTTCGCGGATTCCCCAGTGTTCGTAAGGACTCGAGTGCAGTTCCATGCTTCCGCTGCATTTATGGGGAAGTGATCCGAAGCCGCCGCTACCAATGGTGTTGGCGCCATAGGAGCCCACCCCCCCCGAAGCGGCACTCCCAAGGGGTAGGGTGTGCCTTAGCCGACGAAGGGGTCACGATGAGCTATAAATATCGAACTGTTCGGGTTCGCGGTACCGAACTGGTTGGAACAATTGCGAGGAAGCACGGGAGTGCGGCTGAAATCTACGAAACGTCCAAAGACCTGAGCACATCAGTAGTTCCTGTGTTCTTCGAGGCAACGGGCGAGATCCGCTTTTTCGACAGGTCAGTGCTGGAGGACGTTGTGGCACCAGCCACTTAACCCGCCTAGGCATACCGGGGCGAGCACGCCGGCTTGGCCCGTGGGACCCATTTCAGGGGCAAATGAGGGTGTGCACAATGTCCACACTTTCGCCGTCGGAGCACGTCGCACATCCGTTGGACTGCTTCGGATTCCGCATGTTCTTGCAGGTGCCCGGTGTTTCCAAGGCCTGGAGTCCCGTTCGAGTCCCACTTGGGGCGCTGTGTTGTCGCATGTCGGCAGTCTGTTGGCCGGTGGGCGTGGCCAAATGTTCACGAATGGGCCCTTCGGGGCCCTTTTTTTCGTTGGCCGTTTGTGTGACCTGGTTGCTCCTTCGCTTGCAGGGGAGTGAAGTTGCTTGTCACCTATTCATGGCGTAAAGGGTCGCAACAGCATGACCGACGACCCGGCCAAACTTTCCGCCTGGTGTTCATTACTGGAGGGCCGCAGCCCTCTGGTGGCCCCTTGGGATGCAGGGAAATAGACAGGTTTATCGCCGTGTTTGAGGAGGGGCCGGCAGTTAAAATTGAAGACCGGTTGGTACCGGCAGCGATGCGGCGTTGACTCTCTTGATGAGCTCGCGCACTTACTCGGTGTCGATGTGACGAGCACATAGTTCAAGCGGTTCCAGGAAACACTCCCGTTCCAAACCCTCTGTATGCACGTGTTCCGGTTCCCCCTGCGGAGCCGGAATCGGCCTCTGGGAAGCAGACTGGGATTATTTGATGGACACCGGCGGCAGGGGGTACGTGTCCTTGTAAGGAGCCAGGGGCCTTCGTGACCATGGACGGGAACATGCCCTTGGCTGGAATGTCGAGTTGGCGTTTCGTTGCGAGTCGTTGGTGGATCGACCCGATCAGCAAACCAACCTTGGAGGAGCGAATATGCTCTCGTCTGGGTCCTTGCATGGTTTTTCCAATTGATGGTGGATAGGCTATGCCCCTAGCGCGCCGTGCTCTGAGGGAAGCGGTGCATGAAATCGGGGCATTCATGATGTTCCGCACACCATTCATTCGCCCCCGCACGGGGTTTCTTGGCATGGTCATGGCCCTGGGGTTGGTAGCCTGCGGCATGCCCGGGGTGGCGCACGCCACAGGAGTCCCATCTCCAGATCACCGTGAAGCCACACGGCTTATGGGCGTGCCGGCAGCAACCGTGGAACAGCCCTCGACCATTAGCGTGAGAGCACGCCGTATCCAGTTCAGCCGCGACGGGTCCAAGGCATTCGCTGTGGGAGGCGGCAGGTTTTCGGTCATCGACGTGCAAGCGACAGCGTTTCTGGCAGCATCGAGGTCCCTGGAGCGGGAGGGGACATGGTGATTTCCCCCGATGAATCCACTGCCTTTTTGATTACCGACTTCGACACCTCAACGGTAACGTTCGTGGACATCGCCACGCTTAGGGTTCCGGGCACCCTTCGGCTGGCGGCAGAGGGCGGACGTTTAGCTGTTACCCCCGACGGTTCCACGCTCTATGGCCGTGGATGCGACCTCGCCCGAACCCCTTGCGCCCGGTTCTGTCACCGTCATCGACGTCGCCTCGCGACGGGTCGACACCGTCGTTGCGGTGGGTTCGGGGCCCGGCCAGCCACTGGTCTCCGGGGGGAAAGTGTATGTTCCGAACATGTTTGATGACACCGTGTCCGTCATTAGCACGGTGACCAACACCCTCATCAAGACGATCCATGTTCCTGTGGGAACCAACGGCGCGCTGTCGGTGGACAAGTCCAGGATTTACTACCCCTTCAACAGGCCGCAAGAGAACGGGCTGGCCATCATTTCCGTCGCCAACGACACTGTGCTGGGCAAGATCAAAACAACATACCCACCATCCTTGACAGTCTTCGCCCCCAACGGCAAGACGGCCTATGTCGTGGACCAGGAAGTGGGCAGGTACGTTAACGGCCGCTACGAACCAGGGGCCTACTTCGTGGCAAAGGTGGACCTGGTAAATAACACTGCCACCCCCCTCGGGACAGGATACTCAGGTCGCGGGCGTCCAACCCTGCAGATCAGCCCTGACGGCTCACGGCTCTACATCGTCGGGGACTTCGCTGTGGTACTGGCCCTGCCCTCGCATAAGGTGCTGACCAGTACCCTGATGTCCAGGAGCATCGACAGTTTCCAAATGGAACCGCACGGCACCAAGGGCTATGGGACACCCATTGACGGCGATGTAGCAGTGGTGCTCCACGCTCCTGTCACTGAGCACGTCTGGAAAGACCACAACTCCGACGCCGCCACCGATGTGCTGGCGCGTGACGCGAACGGGGCGCTCTGGCTCTACCCGGGCAACGCGGACAAAAACTGGTTGCGCCGCAAGCAGGTCGGCTCCGAATGGAACACCATGAACCTGATCACCACTCCGGGCGACTTCAATGGCGATCTGAACCCGGATGTTCTTGCACGCGACAGCAATGGGGACCTGTGGCTCTACCCCGGCGACGGGGACTCGAACTGGCTGCCCCGATCCAAGGTGGGGGTTGGCTGGAACGCAGTGACCGCCGTCGTAACACCTGGAGACTTCAACCTCGACGGCAAAGCAGATGTCCTCGCCCGGGACGCCGCCGGGGATCTATGGCTCTACCCGGGCAATGGCACGGGGGGATGGCTCGCGCGCGTGAAAATCGGGACCGGATGGAACGAGATCACGACCATTCTCGGACAGGGAAACACCTCCGAACCGGGCAGCGACATACTCGGACGCGACCAAGCGGGAAGACTCTGGCTCTACCAACTAACGACCACCGGCCAATGGCTCGATCGACAATTGGTCGGCATCGGCTGGAACGTCATGACCGCCATGCTCACCCCGGGAGATCTGGACGGCGATGACCATCCCGATGTCCTGGCCCGCGACGGGTCCGGCGACCTCTGGCTCTACCCTGGGACGCAGTAGGCGGATACGACCCCAGAGTGCGAGTCGGTGTCGGCTGGAACGTCATGACAGCCATCATGTGAACTTCACAGCAGGCACGGCTCTGACGACGGGCTCGGGTATTTCACCTCCCGCAAGGAAGCCAAGGACTGACTTCACCAGAGGCCCGTTCCGTGACCCCGAACGACAGCTACTTCAGGGCCGGGACCGCGGGACGAACCATGCCTCCACGGGGCGACCATGACTGACGCCGGACAGTGCGCGTCCTCAGCAGAGTTGGCCGTCGGGGTTTTATGGGTCGAACTGGCTGGATGTGGATTGTTGATCTTCCGATTTCTGACGTGGAACAGGACTCCATCGAACGGAGCCAACCGTCGATGTCCGCCCATATTTCTTCCGCGGTGGTACCGTCGCACGCAACCCGATCTTTGTGCCGACAAGGTCGCACGGTTTCTCCGCGGTGCCTTGACGAAAGATCCTCGAACAGACGTCGTCGAGCAGGACACCCACGACGTGGCTCGGCTTCGCGATGTGGCGCGAAGGACGCATCACCGGTGTCGTCACCCTTGGCGTCCTCGGCGGGTTGGTAACGAAGGCGCGGATGGTGGTGAACCCCGAAAAGCTCTCGCTGTGGGCTCCGGAAGCATAAGCCTCCCCTCGACCTCCCAACGTGCGGCACTGCATCGTCCTGTCGATGAACGCACGATTTCACCGTGTGGAGAGAAGACGACCAACACGGATGAGCCAAGTGAACATCGGCAAGCAGCACCCCGGCGCGTATCAGGCGCTGATGCAGCTGAACAAGATGTGCCGGTCTTGTGAGAATCGCAGTACTTCTTAGAGCAGGAGCGCGCCGCGCTGCAGATCGCGGGCACGTTACCCTGCTCAGCGACTATGGGAGGGTTCCTGAGGTCAGCCTCCCCGCTGAACACTAGGTTTCGAAAAGTGTCAGGGCCGGCTGCAGTTGCAACCAGCCCTGACACCGCGGTTCAGTTGAACTTGTTACTTGAGGTCGAAGCGGTCCAGCTCCATGACCTTGGCCCACGCGGCCACGAAGTCATTGACGAACTTCTCCCTGGCGTCTTCGCTGGCGTAGACCTCGGAAAGGGCGCGCAGCTGTGAGTTGGACCCGAAGACCAGGTCCACCGGGGTGGCCGTCCACTTCAGCTCGCCGGTGGCGGCGTCTGTGATCTCATAGACGTTCTCCTCCGACTCCGACGCCCTCCATTTGGTGCCCGGCAAGAGCAGGTTGACGAAGAAGTCGTTGCTCAGGACCTGTGGCTTGTCTGTCAGCATGCCGTGGCTGGAACCGCCCAGGTTGGTGCCTAGGGCGCGCATGCCGCCTACCAGCGCCGTCATCTCCGGTGCGGTGAGGTCCAGCATGTAGGCCTTGTCCARCAGCAGGGCCTCGGGCGGGAGCTTCGAGCCGGGCCGCAGGTAGTTGCGGAACCCGTCAGCTTTGGGCTGCAGGTACTGGAAGGATTCGACGTCGGTCTGCTCCTGGGCGGCATCGGTGCGTCCCGGCCGGAATGGCACGGTGATGGGGAATCCGGCGTCGGCAGCGGCCTTTTCCACCGCGGCGGCACCGCCGAGGACGATCAGGTCTGCAAGGGAGACCTTCTTGCCGCCAGCTTCCGCAGAGTTGAACTCCTCCTGCACCCGTTCGAGCACCGGAAGAACGGTTGCCAGCTGCTCCGGTTCGGAGGCTTCCCAGCTGCGCTGCGGCTCCAGGCGGATCCTTGCACCGTTGGCGCCGCCGCGCCGGTCCGTTTTGCGGTAGGTGGCTGCCGAGGCCCAGGCCGTACCCGCGAGCTGCGGGATGGTCAGGCCGGAGCCCAACAGCTTGGTCTTCAGCGAAGCGATGTCCTGCTCGTCGATCAGTTCGTGGTCGACGGCGGGAACGGGATCCTGCCACAGCTGGGCTTCAGGAACCCACGGGCCCAGCATGTGGGGGCCAACGGGCCCCATGTCGCGGTGCAGCAGCTTGTACCAGGCCTTGGCGAACGCCAGGGCGAACTCTTCCGGGTTCTTGAGGAAGCGGCGACCGATTTCCTCGTAGACGGGGTCGAAGCGCAGTGACAGGTCCGTCGTCAGCATTGTGGGTCGGTGCTTTTTCTCCGGGTCGTGCGCGTCCGGGATGATATTGGGAGCATCCTTGGCAACCCACTGGTGAGCACCGCCAGGGCTCTTGACCAGTTCCCACTCGTACTCGAACAGGATCTCCAGGAAGCGGTTGCTCCACTGGGTCGGCATGTCCGTCCAGGTCACCTCGAGGCCCGAGGTGATGGTGTCTGCGCCCTTGCCACTGCCGTAGGTGCTGAGCCAGCCCAGGCCCTGCGCCTCCAGGTTGGCGGCCTCCGGTTCGGGGCCCACATGCGCCTCGGCGGGGCCGGCGCCATGGGTCTTGCCGAACGTGTGGCCGCCGGCGATCAGCGCGAAGGTCTCCTCGTCGTTCATCGCCATGCGCTTGAACGTCTCCCGGATGAAGGCCGCAGCAGCTACCGGGTCCGGATTGCCCATGGGGCCTTCGGGATTGACGTAGATCAGGCCCATTTCAGTGGAACCGACGTCCTCGGACATCTGGCCTTCACCCACATAACGCTCATCACCGAGCCAGGTGTCTTCGGGGCCCCAGAAGATCTGCTCGGGCTCCCACACGTCCTCGCGGCCAAAGGCAAAGCCGAAGGTCTCGAAGCCCATCGATTCCAAGGCGACGTTGCCGGCCAGGACCAGCAGGTCAGCCCAGGAGAGCTTCTGGCCGTACTTCTGCTTGACCGGCCACAGCAGTCGCCGGGCCTTGTCCAGGTTGGCGTTGTCCGGCCAGCTGTTGAGCGGCGCGAACCGCTGGCTGCCGTCTCCCGCTCCACCGCGGCCGTCATGGACGCGGTAGGTGCCGGCCGCGTGCCAGCTCAGGCGGATCATCAGGCCACCGTAGTGGCCGAAGTCCGCCGGCCACCAATCCTGCGAGGTAGTCAGGACCTGGGTGATGTCACGCTTCAGAGCCTCGACGTCGAGCTTCTGGAATTCCTCTCGGTAGCTGAACGACGGGTCCAGCGGATTGCTTGACTTGCCGTGCGTGTGCAGCACGGAAAGGTCCAGCTGGTTGGGCCACCAGTCCTGGTTGGTCCGCGGTCGGTGGCCTTTGGGCTGGGGGGAATCGATCGCCGGGTTTTCACTTTCGCTGCCCTGGGCCGTGGCACTGCCATGGGCCACCGGGCATCCGCCCTCCACCTTCTGGTTCAAGCCCTGCGCGCTCCCGGGAGTGGGGACTGGGGGATGCTCTTGGGGATCGGTCATATTCTTCTTCCTTTCATCTGGCCGAGGTCGCCGTCGGCTCGGGCCGGTTCAAAGTTTCCTATTGCGCCATAAACGGGCGTCTGGGGAGAGCCCATCGGGAGGGACCGTCCCGTGCCTGCCGCACCGAGAAGACTTGTGTGACAGTACCCCCACCCGCATGCTGTTCCGCAATGATCATCGAGTCTCGCCTTAGGCAACAGCGTGGTGCCAGGGTTGGTCTATTGTCAAACATATGCTTTGCTCCTTACGGGTTTCTCGTCGGAGCTTCTTCACGTTTCCATCACATACATGACATCCTCGCGGTGACTCAGGCGCCGGTCAGTTCGGCAGCTCAGTCATGAAGATCCGGGCGCTGCGCCGCTCCTGCACGGCCCTGAGCTGGTCGACTCCCTCGAACTCGTTGCAGAGCAGGAACAAGTGCCGATCCTGGGGCCCGCCGAGCGCGCATGAGAAGCACGGTACGTCAGTTTCGATCCGGTGGGTGATCTCGCCGCCGTCGAGCACCCGGACGACTGCTCCAGCGGGCGCGCCCTCGACGCGGGTGTGCGCGAAAGTGTCAGCCGTCTGGGACCAGATACCGCCGGCGGCGGCGGCGTCA